>NZ_JBNFVY010000001.1:0-785629 GCF_049943335.1 Aliiroseovarius sp. PTFE2010 | reverse complement strand
CCCGGGCCGCGCGGGCAAAGCCGGGTGAAAAGCGGATGTGCTCCTCTAGCCCTACCAGCCCGGCGGCGTGGATCATGCGCACGGCGATCTGCTCTTCATCCGGATCGAAGCGTGACAGGTTGGCTTCGGCGCGGATGGTGGCAAAGCTTTCGGCATAGATGGCCGCGCCGTCTTTTTCGTATTGGTATGGCATTCAGGCGATTCCGCTCAGGTCATGAAGGTCGTGGGGGGCCAACCCTGTGGCTGTAGGCTCTTCCCACGGAGCGCCGTTTGTCACAAGATCAAAGCGCCCGTTTCGCCCCGTCAGGGTCACATCTGCGCGCCGGGGCAAGGCGCAGCCCTTGGCACAGCCCGACACATGCAGGGTTCCGGGCACCTGATCTGCCAGCCGCTCAGCCAGCGCGCGCGTTTCCACCGTGGCTTGCGGGCACAGCGGCGCGCCGGGGCAGGCATGGGCGGTCAACAGCGCCGATCCGGGTGTTGCGATGAACCCTTGCACATCCGCGGCGCGGGCGCCGCGCAGCCAGAAAAGCCGCCCCAGCATGAGCCGCATTTCAGTGACACCGGGGGCCTGCATCGCTTGGTCCAGAGCTTCGGCGGAAAGGCTGCCAAAAGGCGCGCCAAGAATTACGCCGTCATGCGTCGGGCCGGGCGTTGGTGGCGGTGCGCATGTGCGCGGCGCGGTGACTTGCCACGCCTGCGGAAGCGGGGTGTTGCGCAGATGCCGGGCCATCCGACCGGCCGCTGGCCCGCCGGTCGCGACAAACCACGCCACCATGTCCGACAAGGCCGCGATCGCAGAGGATTCGTCGATGCGAAGGCCTGTGACCGCGCCATCAGCGCGCAGCAGCAGCCCGCCGTCAGCATCCAGTTCAAAGCGGAAATCTGCCGATCCGCCCGCCAGCCACGGCGCGGCACCGGTGTCGATCGCATAGCCCATCTTTTCTGGCAGCTCGGGCAAGGTCGGCAAGGTGTCCTGCAGCGCCCCGTAGAGCCTGTCGGTCAACCCGCCCGCAACCCAGTCCGGGGCCATAAGGATGTTGCGATGGCCTTCGACAGCGGGATCAGCGTCCAGCAGGCCCAACGCCCCCAGCGCCGCCAGAACAGCGGGAAAATCGGGTTCGGCCACAGCACGGATCTGCAGATTTGCCCGCGAGGTCAGATCCAGCGTGCCATTTCCATAGCGTCGCGCCAGATCGCAGAGCCCGCCCACCTGGGCCGGCGACAGCGTCGCGCGAAATGGGCGCACCCGCACCACCAGCCCGTCGCCCGACATCATCGGGCGATGCGCGCCGGGACACCAGCCTTGCACGATGGGGGGCGCTGCAGTGCTGCTCATGTGTGTGTCCTGTCCTGAAGTTCGGCCAGAATGGAATTGCGCCGCGTCTGCCACAGACCGGACTCATGCAAAGCGCGAAACGTATCGCGCATTGCGGCGTGGGCCTCGGGGTTGGCGTCTTGCAGAAAGGCGTCTGTCTCTGGATCGCCCAGTGTGGCTTCGTGATAGGCATCAAACAAATGGGGGCCAACCGCATCGGCAAGATGCGCAAAACTGGCCAGGTGATCGAGCGTGGCGGCAATTTCTGCCGCGCCGCGAAAGCCATGCGCGCGCATGCCGGCAATCCAGCGCGGGTTCGACGCACGCGCCTGCACCACCCGGGCGATCTCTTCGGGCAGCAGGCGGGCGCGGGGCGTATCCGGGTTCGTCACGTCCAGATGATACAGCGTGGCGCGACCGCCCGTGATCGCCTGGGCCGCGGCAAAGCCCGCCTCATGCGCGGCATAGTCCGAAGCCAGCAGCAGATCGGTTTCGGGCAGATCCTGCAAATGCACAAAGCTGTCCGCCTGAGCCACGCGTGCGCGCAGCCCGCGCATGTCATGGGTCGCGTTGTCGCCGTCCAGCGCCCAGGCCGACGCATCCAGCCAGGCCTGCCCGGCCTGCGCGCGGGCCTCGGGGGTGAAACTGTCCAACGCGGCGCCCATGCCAAGGCCGAACTGGCCCGGCGCCGGCCCATAGACCCGCGCCGCCGGGGCCTGGCCGACATAGGGGTTCCAGTCGGGGGCTTCATCGCGCATGGCCAGCGCGCGGATGGCCTGGGCAAAAAGCGACGAAAGTGCCGGGAACACATCGCGAAACAAGCCCGAGACCCGCAGCGTCACGTCGATGCGGGGCCGGTCCAGTTCGGCGATCGGCAGCACCTCTACCCCCGACACCCGCTCAGACCCCTTGTCCCAAACCGGGCGCACCCCCAGCAGATGCAGCGCCATGGCAAATTCTTCGCCCGCGGTGCGCATGGTGGCAGAGCCCCACAGATCAACGATCAACCCGCGCGGCCAGTCGCCTTCTTCTTGCAGATGCCGGCGCACCAGTTCTTCGGCCAGCTTCACCCCCTGGGCATAGGCGGCGCGGGTGGGCACGGCGCGCGGATCCGTGGTGAACAGGTTGCGCCCGGTGGGAAGCACGTCGCGCCGCCCGCGATAGGGCGAACCTGCGGGCCCAGCCGCAATGCGACGCCCGTCCAGCGCGGCCAGCAAGGCGCGGCGCTCGGCCCCGGCCGACTCGGTTGCATCAAACGCCCCGACCGTTTGCGGGGCACGGCCCCAGATATGCAGCCCTTCGCCGAACTGGCTTTCCTTGATGTCGCAAACAAAGCGATCGATCCGTGCGATCGCCTCAGCTGTGGACGCGGCGCGGTCAAGCCCCAGGTCATCCTCGACCCCCAGCACTTGCGCTTCGGTTCGGATATCCGCCTGGAGCCGGTCGCGGCGCTTTGGGTCCAGCCCATCGGCGTTCGAAAATTCGTCGAGCAGCGCCTCAAGACGGGACAGCCTGTCAGGCGTCTGGCTCTGGCGCATCGGCGGGGGCACATGCCCCAGGGTCACAGCGCCGATGCGGCGTTTGGCCTGTGCGGCTTCGCCCGGGTCGTTGACGATAAAGGGATAGATCACCGGCAATGCGCCGGTCAGCACTTCGGGCCAGCAATCGCCGGACAGCGCCACGGATTTGCCCGGCAGCCATTCCAACGTGCCATGTGCGCCGATATGCACCAGCGCGTCCGCCTGACGCTGTAGCCACAGGTAGAAGGCCACATAGGCGTGGCGCGGGGTGCGCGACAGGTCATGATATTCATCGTCACGCAGCTTTGGCGTGCCGCGCTCGGGCTGAAGCGCCACAATCGTGCGTGCAAGGCGCAGCGCAGCAAAGTGAAAGGCACCGTCAGTGACACTGTCATCGTCTTCCGGCGCGCCCCACGCCGCGTGCAAATCATCAATTAGACGTTCGGGCAGCTGGGTCAGATAGCGCTGGTATGTTTCAACAGGCAGGGTCATCTCACGCGCCAGCAGCCGTGTTTCAAGATCGGGCACGGCCGGGTCCACATCATATCCGGCCTGCGCCAGATCCGACAGGATCGCACGGGCCGACGCCGGGGCATCCAGCCCAACCGCGTGACCCATATTCCAATCCTTGCCGGGATAGGTCGAGAGCATCAGCGCCACGCGCCGCTCACGCGCCGGTTTTGCCGCCAGATCCAGCCAGCCGCGCACACGGGCCACCACGGCGCTGATACGCTCGGCATCGGCGATATGCGCGAAACGCGAGAATTGCAGATCCGGGTCGCGTGGGCCTGGCTCTTTGAAGGACACGACACCGCCCATCAGCCGGCCGTCAACCTCGGGCAGGACGACATGCATCGCCAGATCAGCGGGCGACAGGCCCCGTTCCGCTTCGCGCCAGGCCGCGCGCGTCGAGGTGGCCAACGCGACCTGAAACACCGGCGCATCACCCGCATCCAGCGGAGAGTTCACCGCCGCGCCCTTGCCGCTGAAGGCGGTGGCGTTCACGATGGCATCGGGCGCATAGGCGCGCGCCTGCCGGGCCAGCCACCCCCCGACATCGGGGGCTTTCAGCGACGGCACGAAAAGCGCGCGCACGTGATAGCCCTGCGCACGAAAGGCATCAACCAAGGCTGTGACCGGCGCAAGATCTGCCGCCACCAGATAGGACCGGTAAAAAACGATCAGGACGCGCGGATCGTCACTGACGGGCATGTCCGCCAGCGGGCAGGCCACACCATCGTGCGGGGTCCAGGCGCCAACAGGCGGGACAGACTTGGCCCCGCGCACCGGCGCGCCATAGAGCCCCGCCGCCAGCGCCATTTGCGCCAGCGCGGCCTGCGCTGCGACCGCCCCGCCCGCATCACACAAATCTGCCAAGCGGCGCAGGGTCGACACGGGCAAGGTTGAAAACGCGTCAAGCCGCGTGTCTTCCCGCCCGTCTGCGGGCAGCACGGCCACGGCAATCGCGTTACGCCGCGCCAGCGCAAGGACCTGCTGCACGCCGTATTCCCAATAGGATACCCCGCCGATCAGCCGGATCAGGATCCCCTTGGCCCCGACCAGTGTATTTTCGACATAGGTATCGACGGACAGCGGATGGCGCAGCGCGGCCAGGTTCGCCAGACGCAAGGACGGCAGCCGCCCCTCGGGCCCGCCACCCCGCCGCCACCCTTCCGCGAACGCGCCAAGGTCACTGTCGGAAAAGGACAGAACCACCAGATCCGCCGGGTCCTGGCCCAGGTCGGTCGGGGTGTCTAGCTCTTCCAGACCGTGGCTTTCGCGGAACACGACATGCATGGCAGGTGTTTCCGCTTACTCGGCGGCCTGCGCGGCGGGATTGAGTACCGCAAGGATGGCATCGCGGTCGATGTCGTCATGTTCGCCAATGACCACCAGCCGCCCGGTGCGCGGCTCTTCTACCTTCCATGGGCGATCATATTGATGGCGCACCCGCGCGCCCACGGCTTGCACCAGAAGACGCATCGGCTTGCCGGACACGCTTGCATAGCCCTTGACGCGCAGAATGTTGTTCGCCTTGGCCAAGGTCTCGATGGCCCGCACCAGGTCTGCCGGATCGGTCAGTTCGGGAATGTCCACGACAATGGATTCGAAATCGTCGTGTTCATGGTCATCGTGATCATCGTGATGTGACGGGCGGGCGTCCATGTCATCCTCGGCTGCGGCTTCCAGCCCCAGGATCACGCGGGGGTCGACCACGCCTTCGGCCACTTCCACGACGGGCAACGGGCGGGGCGCCTCGGCGGCAATGATCTCTTTGGCCTTGGCCACGCCGTCGGGGCCGGCCAGATCGGGTTTGGTCAATAGAATGATATCGGCGCAGGATATCTGGTCTTCGAACACTTCCGAGAGCGGCGTTTCATGGTCCAGGCTGTCATCGGCGGCGCGCTGCGCATCCACCGCCGCCACGTTGGGCGCAAAGCGGCCCGCCGCCACCGCTTCGGCATCGGCCAGCGCGATCACGCCGTCCACGGTGATTTTCGAACGGATATCGGGCCAATCGAACGCCTTCAGCAGGGGCTTGGGCAGGGCAAGGCCAGATGTTTCGATCAGGATGTGGTCCGGGCGCGGATCAAGCGCCATCAGCGCCTCGATCGTAGGGATGAATTCGTCCGCGACGGTGCAGCAGATGCAGCCATTGGCCAGTTCCATGATGTTTTCCGCCGGGCAATCGGGGATGGCGCAGCCCTTGAGGATCTCTCCGTCAACGCCCACGTCGCCGAATTCATTGACCACCACGGCCAGCCGTTTGCCACCGGGGTTTTGCATCAGATGCGAGATCAACGTGGTCTTGCCCGACCCGAGAAAGCCCGTGATCACCGTGACCGGCAGTTTCGCAAGATTGGTCATGTCAGGACTCCTGGGATTGGGTGACTGGGGGAATGCGCGCAACGCAGTTGCGTTTGAAATGTTCGGGGCGCTCGCGCCAGGGAATGACACCATCGGCGCTGTCGTGATACTGGGTCGCCCCCATAAGTATCATTTCGGGATGCGACATTTCATCGACGTTTGCAAAGACATATGTCCATTTCGCATCGCCGCCGCGCAGCGCAACCGTGCAACCGTGATCGCAGTTCTGCAGGCATTCGACAGGGGTGATGCGCAGGTCTTCGATGCGATCGAGCCCGGTGAGCCCGTCATAAAGTGCCTGCCCCGGCCGACGCGCATCTGACGGGATTTCTTGCCCGCGCCGGCATTTGACACAAACGAGCAATTCGGTCTGTGGCTGGCTTTTCGCCTTGGCTTCCATATCCTCGGTCCCATGGTCATGGGACGCGGGTAAGATGGCGGAACAGACCCGAACACCGGGCAGCATCCCGTCACCGAAACACCCCGTCCGGTTTCAAGCGGTTCGTGCTGGCAGGTCTCCCGGCTTCCGGATCTCGGGCGATTGCCCAGTGGCGGCTCATCCTTCCCGGCCTTTGCCAGTGGTTCTGAGCTGCCGTCTCCGGTCACGGTCGCGGGGGCGGCTGTGCTTGACCGCAAATATCGCGGCTGCACATTCCCTATTCACCTGTTTACACAGGCACCAACACCGCGCCAGATGGTCCGAATCCCCGGGGCTTGTCAAGAAAGAGGATGTCAAAATGAGCAAAGACGAAAACGCCCGCCACACCGAGAAGATGCGCAAAATCAAGGCCGCGCGCGACAAGATGATGGAAACCAAGACCGAGGAAAAAGGACTGATCATCGTCCATACCGGAACGGGCAAAGGGAAATCATCCGCTGGGTTTGGCATGATCATGCGCTGCATCGCCCACGGGATGCCCGCCGCTGTCGTTCAGTTCATCAAGGCGAACTGGGACACAGGTGAAAAGACCTTTCTGCGGGAACGATTTGCGGACGAATGCCGTTTTTTCGTATCCGGCGAAGGCTTTACCTGGGAAACGCAGGATCGCGAGCGCGACATCGCAGCGGCACAAAACGGCTGGAAGATCGCCAAGGAACAGATCCTGGATCCGCAAATCCGGTTTGTACTGCTGGACGAGATCAATATCGCTTTGCGCTATGATTATCTCGATATCGACGAGGTCGTGGATTTCCTGCTGCATGAAAAACCTGACATGACACATGTCTGCCTGACAGGGCGCAACGCCAAGCCCGAGTTGATCGAAGCCGCAGATCTGGTGACCGAGATGTCGTTGATCAAACATCCGTTCCGCGACGGGATAAAGGCACAGGCGGGCGTGGAGTTCTGAGTCATGGCGCGCGCGTTGATGGTCCAGGGCACCGGGTCCAATGTGGGCAAGTCCATGCTTGTCGCTGGGCTGTGCCGGGCGGCGCGGCGGCGCGGTATTTCTGTTGCGCCGTTCAAGCCGCAGAACATGTCCAACAACGCCGCTGTGGCGCAAGAGGGCCATGAAATCGGGCGGGCGCAGGCGCTGCAGGCGCGGGCCTGCGGGCTGGCCCCGCATACGGACATGAACCCGGTACTTCTCAAGCCCGAAACAGACACTGGTGCCCAGGTCATTGTTCAGGGCAAGCGGCTGACAACGGCGCGCGCGCGCGATTATGCCCGGCTGAAACCGCAGCTTTTGAATGCGGTTCTGGACAGCTTCCACCGGTTGCGCGCCGCCCATGATCTGGTGATCGTCGAAGGCGCAGGCAGCCCTGCCGAGGTGAATCTGCGCAAGGGCGACATCGCCAACATGGGTTTTGCCGAGGCGGCAGAGGTGCCGGTCGTACTGTGCGGCGATATCGACCGTGGCGGCGTCATTGCCCAAATCGTCGGAACACAAGCGGTGATGGCGCCCCAAGATGCGGGCCGCGTCCAGGGGTTTCTGGTCAACAAGTTTCGCGGCGATCCAAGCCTGTTCGACGATGGCTATGCCATGATTGAACAGCATACCGGCTGGCGGGGGTTTGGTGTGGTCCCGTGGTTTAGCGACGCCTGGAAACTGCCGGCCGAAGACGCGCTCGACATCGGCGCGCCAGTTCGGGCCAACGGGTTTCACATCGCGTGTCTGCGCCTCAGCCGGATTGCCAATTTCGATGATATTGATCCGCTCACGCAGGAACCGGACATGCGGATGACAATGCTGCCCCCTGGTCAGCCGATTCCCGCAGATGCGGATCTGGTAATCCTGCCCGGCACGAAATCAACACGCGGCGATCTGGCTTTTCTGCGGGCACAGGGGTGGGATATCGATCTGATCGCCCATTATCGGCGCGGCGGACATGTGCTGGGCATCTGCGGCGGATACCAGATGCTGGGCCATGAGGTGGCCGATCCGGACGGTATCGAAGGCCCGCCCGGCGCGACGCGCGGACTGGGTCTGCTGGACATCCGAACCCGGATGGGCGGGGACAAAAACCTGCGCGAGGTCTGCGCGCGCCATACGGACACGGATTTGCCGTTTCGCGGATACGAAATCCACATCGGGCAGTCCGAAGGGCCCGATCGCGCGCGCCCCTTTGCCGATGTGGACGGCGAACCCGAAGGCGCGGTCGCGCCTGATGGGCGCGTGTCCGGCAGTTACCTGCATGGAATGTTCGCCGATGATGCCTTTCGGGCCGCATGGCTGCGCCGGTTGGGCGCCACGCCGTCCGGCGTCAACTATGAAGAGACGCTGGAGCAAACGCTGGATGCGCTGGCCGATCATCTGGAAACACACCTGGATGTTGCGGGGCTGCTGGCCCTTGGGCGATGAGCGTTAGCGTATTTGCCAGCGGGTCGGCGTGTTCTCTTGCCAGCCCACCCGATGCAACAACGGGGTGTCATCGTCGAACTCAGGGTAACCGATACAAAGATAGGCCGTAAAACGCCAGGTTTCGGGCACCTCGAACAATGCCGCGATACGATCGGGGTCGATGATCGACACCATGCCGACGCCGACATTGCAGGCCCGCGCCATGAGCCAGAGCGCGTGGATCGCCATCGCCGTCGATTGCTCTAATGTTTGCGGCATGGTTTGCCGCCCCAAACCCCGGCCTTCGATCGGCGCGGTTTCGGTGAAAATGGCCAGATGCTCGGGGGCTTGGTTCAGCCCGGCAAGTTTCAGCGCCATGTAGGCCTCGCGCGAAGCGTCCTCATAGCCTTGGGCAGCCGCTGCATTGCTGCGCTCAAAATCTGCGCTGACCTTGGCCCGCAGGGTCTTGTCCACGACGCGCAGAACACGCCAGGGCCTTGAATTGCCGACCGAGGGCGCGCTGTCCATCGCCTGGCGCAGGGTATCCAGCACTGTGGGCGCAAGCGGATCGGTGCGGAAATGGCGTGTGTCGCGCCGCCATGCCAGGATCGTCTGCAGGGTGTCCTGATGGGCTTGGGTCAGTTTCATCCTTCGGCCGCCATCGCCTTGGCCAGCTGGTCCCATTGCCTATCCCCGTCGGGCAGACCCAAGCGTATCCAGCTGTCTGAATAGGGAAAGATCCGGCTCCAGACCCGGTGCGCGGCCAGTGCTTGCTGCGCTGCTGCGGCGTTGCCGGTCTGATAGGTGCGAAACAGCGTGGTTCCGCCAACCAAGCGCCATCCAGCACGGCTGGCCAATGTGTCGAGTCTGCTTGCCCCCGATTGCAGCAACGCGATTGTCCGGTCCTTCCAGGCGCGGTCCATCAGGGCGCGGCTGGCGATCTGGATCGCTGGGCCGGAAACCGGCCAGGGACCCGCGTGTTCAGCCAAACGGTCTGCCAGACCGCCGTTGGCAAGCGCAAATCCCAACCGCAGCCCCGCCAGACCATAGAATTTCCCGAAAGAGCGCAGCACCACGATGTTGTCTTCCACAAGCTGCGGCGCAAAGGACAATTCCGGTTCAGGATCGGCAAAGCTTTCGTCAATGATCAGCACGCCGACCTGGCCCGCAAGCTGGCGCAGGGTCTCGGGTGCGGTCCGGCGACCATCGGGGTTGTTGGGATTGACCACCACCGCCAGATCCGCCCCGGCCAGCGCCGTGTACTCGCCCACCTCATCCACTTGCCAGCCACAGGCGCGCAATGTCGCAGCATGTTCGTTATAGGTTGGGGCCAGAACGCGCGCGCGCCCCGGCGCACGCAGCCATGGCACGATCTGAATTGCGCCTTGCGCGCCGTTCATCGCAATGACTCGGGCCGACGTGCGATAGGCGTGCGCCGCGGCCTGGCACAGGCGGGCCATGTCGGCTTTGCGCGGCAGCACCGCCCAGGACTCGGCGGCAATCGCGGGCAGCGGGTATGGCGCCGGATTGATCCCGGTAGAAAGGTCCAGCCAGTCTTCAGGCGCGCCGCCCAGACGGGCCATCGCCGCATCAAGATTGCCGCCGTGATCTCGTATCTCATCCATGCGCGTCTTAGAGCAGCGCCAGGCCGGCCAGCGCAACCCCGCAAAGACCCATGACCCTGCGATAGAGCGAAAGCGCGCGCTGCAGGTCGTGCGGCTGCGGGTCGGGGGCGCCTTCGTTCAACCACGGTTCGTGCGCGACGTCACCGTCATACATCCGCGGGCCTGACAGGCGAACGCCCAGCGCGCCAGCCATGGCGCTTTCGGGCCAGCCGGCATTGGGCGACCGATGCTTGGGCGCGTCCCGGAACATGACCAAAAGGGCGCGCCGAAGATGGCGGGACACGCAGGCGAACGCAAGCCCCGTCAGTCGCGCGGGCAACCAGTTCACCAGATCATCCAGCCGCGCTGCCGTCTTGCCGAAGGCTTCGTAACGGTCGTTACGGTGAGCGATCATCGAATCCATCGTGTTGATCGCCTTGTAGGCATAAATCCCCGGCAGCCCCAGAAGGGCGCCCCAGAAAAGCGGGGCGACGATCCCGTCTGATGTGTTTTCCGCCAGGCTTTCGGTCGCGGCGCGCGCAACTGCGGCGCTGTCCATCCGGTCCGGGTTGCGCCCGACGATCATGCTGACCGCGCGGCGCGCTTCGGTCAGATCGCCCCCAGCCAAGGGGCGCGCGACGGCGACAACATGATCGTGCATCGAACGCATCGCGATCAGTGGCCATGCCAGCACTGACCCGATCACGACGCCGATCCACCCGCCGGGCAGCATCCCCTGGACCGCCCAGGCCGGACCCACGGCAAGCGCTATGACCACAAATGCCGTCAGCGCCCCGGTGCTTAACCTACGCTGACGTGGCCCCCGGTTCAGCCGTCCTTCACAAGCCGAGATCACCCGCGCCAGCCAGGTCACAGGGTGACCCACCAGCGCATAGAGCCTGCCCGGCCAGCCAAATGCCAGGTCCAGCGCCAGACCCCCCAGCATCATCAGAGCAAAAGTCATGCGCCCCCCGTCTCGAAGGTCAGCACATCCGTCAGGCCGGCCTCGCGCAGCGCATCCGCGCCCCGTACCGGAACCGCGCCGGGGGCAAAGACCAACCCCCTGGCCGAGCCGGTATGAGCACGCACTACCGCAAGCGCGCCCAGATCCTGCGCCAGGTCCGCCATTGGGTCCGGCGGCCCCCGTCGCGCGCTGCAACGGCGGGCGGATTCGCTGGCGACCGCGCCCAGTCGCGCCAGATCGCCGTGCGCGGCGGCTTGCGCCCAATCTTCGACAAGGTCGCTCACGTCGTCGAACGCCTCGTCCTCGGCGTCCGTCTGAACGGGGTTGCCCCATAGCCCGCCCAGGATGGCCGCGCGGGGCGGTCCGGCCATGGCGCGCACAACCCGCCCCTGACGCGAGGCCCAAAGAAGCCGATCCGGGTTTGGGAACATGAGCGGATCGCTGGCCTTTTCAGCACAAAGACACGCCCGCGCCAATTGCTCGGGCGGGCCGTCGTAGCCTGCCGCCCTGGCCATTGCCACCAGCGCCGCAGTCGAGGCCCCTGCCCCGATCCCAAGCGGGAAGTTGCGCGTAATTCCCGCTGGCAACGCGCCCAGTCCCAACTGCGCGGCAAAGCGGTTCAGAACGTCCGCAGTAAAAGGCGCGGCGACTGCGCCAGGCGCGGATACGTGCAGCTTTGGACAGACCATCGTCACCAGCACGACCGGGCCATTTGGGCCAAGCCGCCCCTGCACCCATTCCCCGAAATGCGCGGTGACAGTCGCGCAATTCATGTGCGGTTGACCTCGATCACCGACAAGGGGCCATCGGGTCCGCAGCGCAGCCGGGTCACCGACAGGTTCGCAACTTCAAACGCCAATCCGCCCGGCACATGTCCACTGACCAGCGCCAGCGCGGCGCGGATCACACCGGCGTGGACCACCAAGGTCACAGGGCCGCTGGCCCATGCTTTCCGCCCGTATTCCGTCAGCACGGGGGCCAGGCGATCGCACAGTTCGGCAAAGCTTTCACCGCCCGGCGCGGCATGTTGTGCAAGGTCTTCGCTGGCCAGAACCCCAAGGTCTGGCAATTGGTCAAAGGCCAGACCATCGTGGTCGCCGAAGTCCTGCTCCCAGAGGCGCGCATCCAACGTGTGGCCGTCAAACAATGCTTCGGCGGTCTGCTGACAGCGCAGGGCGGGGCTGCTGATGACCTGCGAAACCGGGCTGAGCTGCGCCCTGAGCGCAGAGATGGCGGCGGGGTCTATGCGCGCCATGACATCGGTCCGTCCAAACAGGCGGCCTGGGATCGCTACCGGCGCGTGACGGATCAGGATCAACTCCGCGCTGGAATTCATTTTGGTGCCCAAGATGTCGGCTTTCGGCTTTCTTTTCGTGTCGGAAAATGCTTTCCCACAAGACCATGCAAAAGTCGATACTGATCACCGGCGGCGCCCGTTCGGGCAAATCCACATTGGCCGAACGCAAGGCGCTGCAGCCCTGCGGGCGCGCCATCTATATCGCGACGGCGCGGATTTATGACGGGGACAGCGAAATGGCCGCGCGCATCGCGGCGCACAAGGCCCGGCGCAGTCCGGATGCCTGGGACGATGTGGATGCCCCGACCGATCTGGTCGCGGCGCTGCGCAAGACCGATGGAGACGTACCGCGGCTGGTGGATTGCCTGACACTGTGGCTCACCAATCTGATGCTCGATGATGCCGATTGGCACGCCGAAACCGATGCGCTGATCCAGACGGTGGCCGAACAGAGCGCGCCGATTGTCTTCGTGTCCAATGAGGTCGGTCTGGGCATCGTCCCCGAAAACAGGCTGGCCCGCGCGTTTCGCGACGCGGCCGGTCACGTCAATCAGGCCGTGGCTGGGGCCTGCGATGAAGTCTGGCTTGCCGTGGCAGGCTATCCGATGAAGGTGAAACCCAATGACGATCTTTTCTGACCTCAGGACGCTGAACGACGTTGCTGCGCTTGTCGACAGTTTGCCTGCGCACGATTCTGATGCAGCCCGCGCCGCCACTGACCGGCAGAACAAGCTGACCAAGCCCCCCGGCGCATTGGGCCGGCTCGAGGCGCTGGCGATTTTCATGGCCGGCTGGCAGGGCACGGACCGCCCGACAGTTGAACGGGCGCAGGCATTGATATTCGCGGGAAATCACGGGGTCTGTGCGCAGGGGGTAAATCCGTTTCCCCAAGAGGTCACGGCGCAGATGGTCGTCAATTTCGAACAGGGCGGCGCGGCCATCAATCAGCTTTGCCGGGCAAATGGCGCCGCGCTGTCTGTGATCGCACTGGATCTTGATCGACCCACCGGCGACATCACCCAAGGCGTCGCGATGTCCCAGGATGAAACACTGGCGGCGATGCGGCGCGGCGCCGAGGCAGTCGATCCGGGCGCAAGCGTGTTGATCCTGGGGGAAATGGGGATCGGCAATTCAACAATCGCCGCGGCGATGGCGCAGGCCGGGTTTGGCGGTGAGCCGGCGGATTGGGTCGGACGCGGCACCGGATCTGACGATGCTGGACTGACGCGGAAGGTCGACGCAGTGTCCCGGGCCTGCGCGCGCAATGGCGACGCGGTCGGGTTGGGCATTCTTGCCGCTCTGGGCGGGCGCGAACAGGCCGCGATCTGTGGGGCCGTCGTGCAGGCGCGGGCGTTGCGGATCCCGGTCATACTTGACGGGTTCATCTGCACCGCCGCCACGGTGCCTTTGTATGTAGCCGACCCGCGGTTCCTTGGTCATTGCGTCGTGGGCCATGCCAGCCGCGAACCGGGCCATAGAAAGCTGCTGGAAGCGATGAACCAAGAGCCAATATTGTCGCTGGACATGGCACTTGGCGAAGGGTCGGGCGCGGCGCTGGCACTGGGCCTGCTGCGCGCCGCGCTCGAATGTCACAACGGCATGGCGACCTTCGACGAAGCCGGTGTGTCAGACGGATGAACCTGCGTCGTCGCCTGTCTGAACTGCAAGTGGCGGTGATGCTGCTGACCAGGCTACCGGTCGGGCGCATCAATGGTGCAGCGCCGGGGCTGGCCCAAGCCCGGTGGGCCTTCCCGATTGCAGGCGCGCTGGTCGGTCTGTTGACTTGGGCCGCGCATGCCGGCGCACTGGCGTTGGGCGCGCCCTCTGGGGTTGCCGCCTTGCTGGCGCTGGCGTGGCTGGCCCTTTTGACAGGCGCGCTGCATTTTGACGGGCTGGCAGATTATGCCGACGGCATCGGTGGCGGACGCGACAAGAGCCACGCTCTTGAAATCATGCGCGACAGCCGCATCGGCAGTTACGGTGTGCTTGCGATTGTCGTTGTGTCCGGGCTTTGGGCCGCTTCGGTCATGGCGGTCGCCCCCGGCCCCATGGCCTTCGTCGGGGCGGCAATGATTAGTCGCGGAGGTATGATGACCGTTCAGGACATTTTGCCCCCGGCCCGGGCTGATGGCATGGCGACGATGGCAGCAGGGCCATCAAGGGCGGCGCGCGGTGTTCTGGCGCTGATGGTAGGTGCGGCGCTTCTTTTCTGGCCGATCCCACTTGTTGTCTGCATCGTCGCGGTCGCCCTGGTGGGCTACCAAGCGCGGCGCAAGATCGGCGGCCAGACGGGCGATGTGCTCGGGGCGGCACAACTTCTTTCAGAGACAGCGATTTGGGTCGCGCTTGCCTGCCAAACAGGGCAATGACGCGAACGCACGCAATGAATTGAGCCATTTGCGTTTGCGTGTCCGGCGGCTGGCGGGCGCGGGTGCGACGTGCCGGCAGCTTCTTGTGGCGCACGTGATGTCTGCAAACGCCAAAGGTTACCCTTGGAAGATGTCAGAAGACACCACAGGCAAAATGGCGGGCCAACACCTGCTTATTCTACACGCCCGCGCCCATCGTGGCACCGGATCAAGAGGGAATCGGGCCGCTTGATCGAATCGCGGCTCGCGCGAACCACTATCGCAGAAGGCAGTGTTTCATCCTATGCGTGAGCTGGTTTCCGTTTTGGAAACAAATATTTGTAATTTCCCAAGTTTGAACCCAAACGAAGCCCTTACGCGAAGGTTAAAAAAGTGCTAACAAAGCTATAGGCGTTTGCAAGCTGTTGTTGCATCCGTGAGTGGACCAAAAAAAAACACTACCTAGTATTTGATTACCTAACCTTACTCGAACGCCTACTTATTGTTTTCCAACGCGCGCAGGGATGACGCGCAGGGGATACAACGCGAAACGCCGGCGGTTGGTCCCGTCGGCGTTTGCTTATTGGGCCGGGTCAGATGCGTGGTCAGCCGTTCATGGCCAAGAAATCAAGCGTTTCTGCATTCAGGCAGAACGGCGGTGCCTTGGCCGCCCCGCCGTCATGATTCACCAACCACATGATGCAGTCGTCGCGTTTGGTGCACTGTTTGCAGCGTTCGGCCATTTCGGTAGCCGCCGCCTGTGTCAACGTGCGGTCAGCGCGGGCGTAGACAAGATCGGCGTCCAACTTGTCGGCCATACCATCCAACAACAGCGCATCTCGCTTGGGTGCTTTCATACCCGTCATCTCACACCCCCTTGCGCGCGGCCAGATCCGCGAACATTTTCCCGTTCCGGCAAAATTCGGGTGCGCCATCCGTCCCGTCAGGGTGCGCGCGCAGCCAGTCTGCACAGGCATCCGCGCTGTCACATCCGACGCAGCGAAAGACACGGTTTCGCAATTCAGAGGGCGCAAGATTACCGCGCTGGACCTCTTCGACCAGATCAACGCCCAAGGTATCGGCCATTTTGTTGACCAGTCGTTCGTGTTTTTCAAGCCGTTCGAAACCGATCATCGTCCTACTCCATGCTGATACGTTGGTGTCTTTCATGAACCAATCAAGCACCGGCCGCAGGACTTGACCTTGATCCGGATCAACCGGACGAATGCAAGGTAAGGCGTCGCTACGCCTACGCCAGGGAAACTAGCGCGCCATTTGGAAGACCTGATCGGTTGAAAAAGGCGCCAGCGGTTGGGTCAGATGTTCAACATTTCCGGGTAGGATTCGCCCGGCCGCTTGGAGGTCACGCTTTGCACGAGTAACCGAGCCGTGCTGACGCTGGATGCCGTCGCCCTCTGCGCCGTGCTGCGACTTTTCCATCCACGTGGGGCTGGCAGAATGGCCATCGTCAGCCAGACAACAACTGTCTGCGCCGCCGTCAGCTGCGGCGCAGGGTTTCGGGATCGGAATGTCGATTTGCAGCCTGTCGTTGCGCGCCGTTCAATGATTGAAACAGCGCCATGCCGGCCAGCGGGCCAACTATCGTAACGACGCCATCGTCCGGCGCACGGTTTCGATCCGCTGACCGTTCGGCGGGTGGGTGCCAAGGAAACGGTCGCCCGGATCGGGGATGCGCGTAAAGAACTGTGCGCCGCGTTCCGGGTTGTAGCCCGCGCGAAAGGCAATGACCGTCCCCAACTGGTCCGCCTCAAGCTCATAGCTCTTGGAATACGCCCGCGCGCCCACGCTTGCGCCGATATCCGTGGTCATGTCCACAAGATCCGCCCCCCCGCCCACGGCAATTCCCAAGACGATCCCAGCGATCCCGCCCAGCACGGCAGACTGCTGCGTCCTGTCCAAGTGGCCCGAGATGTGGTGCGCGGCTTCGTGGCCCATGACAAAGGCAAGTTCATCCGCGTTTTGCACCTGGCGGATCAGCGGCTCCGTAAAGGTCAGAACCGGGCGGCCTGTGCTATCAACCGACTGATACGCGTTGGGGGGCTGGTTTTCGCGCGAATCGACGACGACTTTGAAATCGCAATTCGCACCCGGTTTCGCTTCGGCCTTGCAGACGCTTTCGGCCAAGGGTTCGACCCGGCTCACCACATCGCGAAACATGGCAATGGTGCCACTGCCGGTGTTGGCACGGGCCACTGGTGCGCTGACATCCGCAGATGGTTCAGTCGTTACACAGGCACAAAGCGCCAGAGCAGCCAGCCACAAGGGTGCTTTCATCGGGGTTCCCTTTGTTTTATCGACCGGGACGTTAGCGCGCAGTTCTTGACAGGTCCAGTCTGCTCAACAAGCCTGCTTTTCAAATTCTTGCGCGCGCCTTAGGCTGACACCATGTTTACCATCGAACACGACTTCGACGCGACCGTCATCACCCTTGTTGATGAAGGCAGCCCGCATCTTCAAGAAGACATCATTATTTCAGCCTTTGAGGATTGCGTGACAATCGAACAGGTCGACCCGCGCACGGATCGGGTTCAGAAAATCACGCTGTCGCTTGCCCAGCTGCGCGACATCAGTGCTGCGCTGGACCTGCCCGAAGGCATTTATCGTCTGGTTGACCCCAAATCGCGCTGACTTTCAGGCATTGATCACAAAGACCTTGTCGCGCGCGCGTCCCCCGCGCTTTAGCGAAATGCGGCTTTTGGCAATGCCCAGCCCCTTGGACAGCAGGGCGATTGCGGCGGTATTGGCTTGTCCGCCTGCCGGCAGCGCAGTGACATAGACACGGATCGCATCGCCGTCCCGCGTCAGCCGGTTGCGCGATGCCTTGGGCGTCACCCGCACAGCGATTTCGGCCCCAGACACCGCAAGATCACTCAAATCGGCTATGTCCGCCATACGCTGCTCCCCTGCCTGACCGTGGCGCCTGCGCAGCAGGCCATCGCCATGAATCGATAGTAAAGGCTTGATCCATGCATTGGAAACGCCGACATGTGCATTATCAAGAAAAGAAGGTGATTTACGTTGATGCCACACGCCAACCCCGCGGCCCTCGAATTCCTGCTCAATCGCCGATCCCGTCCGGCCAAGACGCTGACAACGCCGGTCCCGACGCGCGATGAGTTAATCCCGATCCTGACTGCGGCGGCCCGCACCCCCGATCATGGCAAACTGGAACCGTGGCGTTTCATCGTGTTGGGGCACGGCGCGCTGCAGGAGATTGCCGCGAAAATCCCGGCGCGGGGCGCGGCCTTGGGGATCGAAGACGAAAAAATTGAAAAGGCGCAACGCCAATATGCCGACGCGCATTTGGCGGTAGTTGTCGTGGCCGCGCCCAAGGAGAACCCGAAAATTCCCTTGATCGAACAACTTTATTCCGCCGGCGCAGTGTGCCTTGCCCTTTTGAACGCAGCCTTGGCGGCAGGCTGGGGCGCGAATTGGCTGTCCGGATGGGCCAGCCATGACCCCGACTTTTGCCGCGACGCGCTGAATCTGGGCGAAGGCGAAACCGTTGCCGGGCTGATCCATATCGGCTCGCAAACCAACACGCCGCCGGAACGCCCGCGCCCTGATCTGGACGCGATCACCGATTGGTCGCGCGCATGATTGTTTCTATTCTTTCGGATTTCCTGAAGGCGATCGGCCAACTTGGGGATCGACGCTTTCAGCGGGTGCTGTTGCTGGGCGTCGGGCTGACGATTCTGTTGCTGTTTGCGGTCTACGCGGTATTTTTCTGGTTTGTCGGGTGGATAACCCCGGACAGTTTCACCCTGCCCTGGATCGGGGAAATCACCTGGGTCGACAATTTGCTGTCCGGCGCATCGATCCTGCTGATGATGGTGGCGTCCGTGTTCCTGATGGTGCCGGTTGCGTCAATGTTCACCGGGTTTTTTCTGGAAGACGTGGCCGACGCGGTCGAAGATCGACACTACCCCACCCTTCCTGCGGCCACCCCGATCAGCTTTACCGAAACGCTGGTCGACAGCCTGTCTTTTCTGGGGGTGATCGTCGCCGCCAATATCGCGGCGCTTCTGATCTATCTGCTGACCAATATCGCCGCCCCCCTGGTATTCTGGGCGATGAACGGGTTTCTTTTGGGGCGTGAGTATTTCCAGATGGTGGCCATGCGCCATCTGGGCCGTGCCGGAGCCAAGAGCGCCCGCCGACGCCACGCGATGGAGATCTGGATCGCGGGGGCCCTCATGGCAATCCCGCTGACCGTACCCGTCCTCAACCTGCTCGTCCCGGTTTTGGGCGTGGCAACCTTCACCCATATCTTCCACCGGCTCGCACGGGTCTAACGTTTTTCGCCTACGGGCGGCAGGCTTTCTGTCCAGTCCAGATCGTGCCACGTCAGGTCGGTGGTCGATATCGCCGTGACCTCGACCACCCAGATTACCAAGGCAATCAGCGTCACCTTTTTCACAGTTCGTTTGAGCTGGAAGTTCGCTGGCGCCCCGGCATGGGTTCCTTTGAGGCGTTTTTTTTCATCCCCTTGGGTGCGCAGCCCGAACGGCAGGGTCACGAACATGACCATGAACCATGTCACGGCCAACAGGACGAGGGCGGATGTAACCGCCATCAGACCTGCTCAAGTTCGATCAGGCAGCCGTTGAAGTCCTTGGGGTGCAGGAACAGGACCGGCTTGCCATGCGCGCCGATCTTTGGCTCGCCGTTGCCCAATACGCGCGCGCCTTCGGATTTCAGCTTGTCGCGCGCGGCGATGATATCGGCGACCTCGTAGCACATGTGATGAATGCCGCCCGACGGGTTCTTGTCCAGAAACCCCTGGATGGGCGACGCGTCGCCCAGAGGGTAGAGCAATTCGATCTTGGTGTTCGGCAATTCAATGAAAACCACGGTGACCCCATGATCGGGTTCATCTTGCGGCGGGTTCACCTTGGCCCCCAAGGTGTCGCGATACTGCGCGCTGGCCGCCTCCAGGTCCGGTACTGCGATGGCCACATGGTTGAGACGTCCGATCATATTCATTCCTCCTGCGTTTGGCGCGTGTAATGCCAGAGCCGCCCACCGCTGCCAAGCGACGCATTGGCGCAGGTTGGTGGGCATTAACGTGGGATTCACCAAAACGCCTGTTTAATCCGACTCACACAGCCGGAGAAAGACGATGGCAGATGATCTAGACCCGTTCATGATGATGCAACACCCTACAGCCGAACGTCCCCTGTTGGGCCTGACCGTTCTGGTCGTCGAAGACAGTCGGTTCGCCTGCGAAGCGCTGCGCCTGCTCTGCTTGCGATCGGGCGCAAGGATTCGCCGCGCAGCATCGTTGACCGCTGCGCGCCGCCATCTGAAAGTGTACCGACCCAGCGCGGTGATCATCGATCTGGGCCTGCCGGACGGATCGGGCGCGGACCTGATCAACGAGTTGGCAAATGCCCACCCGCGCGCCCAAGGCATCATTGGCATGTCAGGTGATCCAGACGGCGAAGCAGCAGCGCTCAAGGCAGGCGCTGACCGGTTCCTTGATAAACCGATTGGGTCGCTGGCAGAATTCCAGAGCTTGATTCTGTCCGTCATGCCGGAAGATGCGCAGCCTGTGGGCCTGCGCCAATTGTCAGATGACATTGTCCACCCCGACCCGCTGGCCCTGATGGATGATCTGGCCCATGTCGCAGACATCCTGACAGCGGGTTCAGATGACAATACGCTGGACTATGTGGCCCAGTTTCTGGCCGGCGTTGCACGCAGTGCCGGCGACGAACCCCTTGAAAAAGCGGCGTCTTCTTTGGCCACGCGCCGCATGACCGGCACACCCTATCAGTCTGACGTCGCGCGTATTGCCGGATTGGTCCAGGATAGACTGGGCGCGCGGCAAGCCATCTGACGCGATCGATGCTCGTCAAATTGCGCTGAAACCACCCATGTTTCGGCGCGCCTGTTCCCAATTCCTGCCCCAATTGGCCGCCATCTTGCCTCCAACGACGCCGCAACTGCCGCTGCGTATCCTGGTTGGAGGGACCGGTTTTGGAAAAATTGTTTCAACGCTTTGCCAGCGAAGAAGAAGGTTCGGTAACTATTGACTGGATTGTTCTCACGGCCGGGCTCGTCGGTCTCGCGGTCGCAATCATGGCTTCGGCCGGCGGCGCGACGACCGATCTGGCGACCCGCACGAACGATCGGATCGAAACCTACGCAAGTAGCTGATCTTTCCCTAAAGACTACGAAAAAGGCCCCTGTTTCCGACTGGGGCCTTAGGTGTTTTCAGGCGTTAAAACGGAACCATGCAGGCTTGATCGCGTTCGCCCTGTAGCACATGGGGAGACGCGCAATGACCGATATCTATTCAGCCATCAAGCGAGACCACGTCCACCACCGGACCCTGCTTGACGCCATTGCCGAAACCACCGGCGACAGTCAGAAACGCCGCGATGCCTGAACCGAATGCTACCGCCACGTCAAATCGCACGCAGCGGCAGAAGAACAAACGTTCTATTCCAAATTGGCTTCAAAGACCTGGGGTGAGGACGCAGCGCGTCATTCTGTGCAAGGACACGCTGAAATCGACGAAATCCCGCAATAATTGAACGAATTGGACATGTCATCTCCCGGATGGATGACGCGTTTCAAGACGCTCAAGCATGATTAGGTCCACCACATGGACGAAGAAGACGACGAGGTATTTTCGCGTGCCAGGGATGTTGTCGACGAAAGCGAAATCCAAGGCTATGGCACCCAGTTCACAACCAAAAAGGAAAACGAACTGCGCCTGATCGAAAAGAAAAAGGAAGATCACCTGGCGGACTGAAGCGCCAGATCCTTTGCGGCCAAAACGGGCGCGATCAGGTCACTGAGCCGTGCCTCTTGATGCTTATCCGTTGCGGGTGATCCGCAGCGAAATCATTTGGCGCCAACCCTGTATCGCAAGCCGCACGCGGCCGGTGTCATTCGCCATCAATCGCCGCGAACCACGACATATCGCCATTGCGTCCCTTGATGGGCGCGGCTTGGCGGAAAACACCTCCGCAGCTGAACCACAGCCGCTGGGCCGCCCGGCGCGAGGCCAGGTTCGCCGCACTGCATTCCCATTCGAACCGCCAATAGCCAACCTCAAATGCCCATCGGGTCAACAGAGTGAATTCTTCGCTGGCATCGCGAATGCGCTGAAGGCGCGAGGCAAACACGAGATAGTCTAATTTGAACGACCTTGTGGGAGGAGCCATCCGCGTCATCGTCCCGCCCAGATGCCCGTCCGCCATGCGCGCACCGCCCGGTGCATCTGGTCGTGTGCTATGCGCTGCGTCACGATCTGATCGCGCAAAGCCGCGGCATCGGCAAAAGGATGGCTCGGCGTACGTACCCTCATACCCCGATGGTCCGTAAACGGACCTTCGGCGTGGAACGGGTTTATCGCCCACCCATCACCACATGTGGCGGCAGGGGGGCGGTGACCAGTCGGGTGGCCTCAATCTTCGGGCGGCAACACGCGCAGTCTCAGTTCACGCAACTGCTCATTTGTTGGCTCGCTCGGCGCATCCATCATCAGGTCTTCAGCACGCTGGTTCATTGGGAACATGATGACTTCGCGGATATTTGCTTCGTCCGCCAGAAGCATCACGATACGGTCGATACCCGCTGCGCAACCCCCGTGCGGCGGTGCGCCGTACTGAAACGCGGTGAACAACCCGCCGAAACGCTTCTTGACCTCATCCTCGCCATAACCTGCGATCTCGAAAGCGCGCAGCATGATGTCCGGGCGGTGGTTCCGGATGGCGCCCGACACCAGTTCATAGCCGTTGCATGCCAGGTCGTACTGATAGCCCTTGACGGCCAAAGGATCGCCGTTCAGCGCCTCGAGCCCGCCTTGCGGCATGGAAAACGGGTTGTGTTCAAAGTCGATCTCGCCGGTTTCGTCGTCTTTCTCGTAGATCGGGAAATCGACAATCCAAGCAAAAGCAAACCGGTTCTGTTCGGTCAGACCCAATTCGTCGCCGATAACCGTACGGGCCTTGCCGGCAACGGTTTGAAACGCCTCGGGTTTGCCGCCGAGGAAGAAAGCCGCATCGCCCACGCCCAGGCCCAGTTGCTGGCGGATCGCCTCGGTGCGCTCGGGTCCGATGTTCTTGGCCAGCGGGCCGGCAGCTTCCATGCCCTCGCCCTGGTCGCGCCAGAAGATGTAGCCCATGCCGGGCAAACCTTCTTGCTGCGCGAACTTGTTCATCCGGTCGCAGAACTTGCGGCTACCACCCTTGGGCGCGGGAATGGCACGAATTTCGGTCCCCTCTTGTTCAAGAAGCTTGGCAAAGATCGCAAAGCCCGAACCGCGGAAATGCTCGGACACGACTTGCATCTTGATCGGGTTGCGCAGGTCGGGCTTGTCCGTGCCATACCAAAGCGCCGCGTCCTTGTAGGAAATCTGTGGCCAGTCCTGATCGACCTTGGCCCCGCCGCCGAACTCTTCGAAAATGCCGGCCAGCACGGGTTGGATCGTGTCGAACACGTCCTGCTGTTCAACAAAAGACATTTCCAGGTCCAACTGGTAGAAGTCGGTCGGCGAGCGGTCGGCACGCGGGTCTTCGTCGCGGAAACACGGCGCGATCTGAAAATATTTGTCATATCCCGACACCATGATCAGCTGCTTGAACAGCTGCGGGGCCTGAGGCAGAGCATAGAACTTGCCCGGATGCAGGCGCGAAGGCACCAAGAAGTCGCGGGCGCCTTCGGGGCTGGACGCGGTGATGATCGGCGTCTGGTATTCGCGAAAGCCGCGATCCCACATCCGACGGCGCATCGAGGCCACAACATCGCTGCGCAGCTTCATGTTATCTTGCATGGCCTCGCGCCGCAGATCAAGATAGCGATAGCGCAGGCGCGTTTCCTCGGGATATTCCTGATCACCGAAGACGATCAGAGGCAGTTCGTCAGAGCGGCTCAACACTTCGATGTCACGGATGAACACTTCCACTTCGCCAGTCGGGATCTTGGCGTTGATCAGGCTTTCATCGCGCGCTTTGACGTTGCCGTCGATACGAATGCACCATTCGCTGCGAACCTTTTCGACCTCGGAAAACACCGGGCTGTCGGGATCGCACAAGACCTGAGTGATACCGTAGTGGTCACGCAAATCGATGAACAGTACGCCGCCGTGGTCACGGATGCGGTGCACCCAGCCAGACAAGCGGACAGTCTCGCCCACGTTCGAGGCGTTGAGTTCGGCGCAGGTATGGCTGCGGTAGGCGTGCATGGTCTGTCCCTTCGGGCGCGTGTCAGATCAGGCGCCGATACAACGGTTTGGGCGCGCGGAGTCAAGTCCGGCAGGGGACAAATCCAGCCTCGCTGCTCATTTGGCGGGCAAATCGGCGCCAGCCCAGCGCCAGATTTTCCCAAAGGGATTGCCAGAAAGTTTAACGAAGCTAGTATTTCCACAGCATCACGCTGTGTGGGTCGGCAAAAAAAGGGTGGCCATACGCGCAGTTTGGTCTGAGCACACGGGGTCATCATTTTGACCGGCATAGGTCCGGACAGGGGGATGAAACAGGGGGTGAAAATGTGGGAAGAGCTTTTCGATCGAATGTGCCGAACACTGATCCGGCACGGCAGCCTTGATGTAACCCCGCCCGGTGGGCGCAAGCGCCGCTACGGCGATGGTCAGGGCGAGGCGATCAGCGTAACCATGCATGATCCGTCCATGCTGCGCGGTATGGTCCTGGCCCCCGACATGACCCTCGGAGAAGGGTACATGAACGGCGACTTTACGATCGAAGGCGATGATCTGCGCGGTTTTCTGAGCCTGGTGATCAAGAGCATTGCCGATGCGCCCACGCCTTGGTTTCAACGCCCTTTGCAGGCCCTTCACCACGGCGCGCGGTTTCTGGCGCAGTACAATCCAGTCGGAAAGGCGCAACAAAACGTCGCCCACCACTATGACCTGTCTGAAGAGCTCTATGATCTTTTTCTGGACGAGGATCGCCAGTATTCCTGCGCCTACTTCAGGCGCCCGGATCTAACCTTGGAAGACGCGCAGGCCGCAAAAAAGCAACACATAGCGCGCAAGCTGCGGATCGAACCGGGTATGCGGGTTCTGGATATCGGCTGCGGATGGGGCGGAATGGCCCTGACACTGGCGCGCGACTACGGCGCCGAAGTGGTTGGCGTGACATTGTCGCGCGAACAGCACGCCTATGCCGTGCGCCGCGCCAAAGAGGCCGGGCTGGATGATCGCGTCGACTTTCGCCTGACCGACTACCGGAACCTGACGGAACGCTTTGACCGCATCGTTTCGGTCGGCATGTTCGAGCACGTCGGCGTGCCGCACTATCGCCAATACTTCCGCAACGTCCATGATATGCTGGCAGAAGACGGCGTGGCCCTGATTCACACGATCGGGCGTGCGTCCCCACCGGGGGTCACCTCGCCTTGGATAAACAAGTACATTTTCCCCGGTGGCTATTGCCCGGCCATGTCCGAAACCATGCAAGCCGTCGAAAAAGAGGGCCTGATCGCGACGGATATTGAAGTCTGGCGGCTGCATTATGCAGAAACTCTGGCGCGGTGGTATGATCGGTTCATGGCCAATATCGACAGGGCCGAGGCGATTTATGACGCGCGCTTTACCCGGATGTGGCGGTATTACCTTCTGGCATCAGAGCTGACGTTCCGGCACAACCGGCAAGTCGTATTCCAATTCCAGTTAACCCGGCGCCAGGACGCGGTGCCGTTGACGCGCGACTATATGTACACGCAGACAGTCGAGCAGGACCGAAAGCTGGCTGCCGAGTGATGTCGCTGCCCATCGGCGGCGTCTAGGCGACGGGCGCTACCCCTCGCGCTCGCCAGGAAAATTTTGAGAAAAAGAATGTGGAACGCGGGGGCAAGCGGCGGCGCTTGGAATAGTTGCCCCGACCCTCTTGCGCACCGGCGCGGCATGTCTATAAACCCGGACAATTTGCGCAACATGGGGACTCGCTGGCATGCCGAAAAGAACAGACATCTCTTCGATCATGATCATTGGGGCAGGCCCGATCATCATCGGCCAGGCCTGCGAGTTCGACTATTCCGGCGCGCAAGCATGCAAGGCGCTGCGCGAAGAAGGGTATCGCGTCATCCTGGTCAATTCGAACCCGGCCACCATCATGACCGACCCGGGCATGGCGGATGCGACATATATCGAGCCGATCACGCCCGAGATCGTGGCCAAGATCATCGCAAAGGAAAAGCCCGACGCACTGCTGCCAACCATGGGCGGGCAGACCGCTCTGAACACGGCGCTGGCCCTGGCCGATATGGGTGTGCTGGACGAACACGGGATCGAACTGATCGGCGCCAAGCGCGAAGCCATCGAGATGGCCGAAGACCGCAAACTGTTCCGCGAGGCCATGGACCGCCTGGGAATCGAAAACCCCAAGGCCACCATCGTGTCCAGCCCCAAGCGGGAAGACGGTAGTTTCGATATTCAAGCCGGTGTGTCCGAGGCGCTGGCGGCACTGGACGAGATCGGCCTGCCTGCGATCATCCGGCCCGCTTTCACGCTTGGTGGTACAGGCGGGGGCGTGGCATACAATCGGGACGATTACGAATTTTACTGCCGCAGCGGGCTCGAAGCGTCGCCCGTCAGCCAGATCCTGATCGACGAAAGCCTGTTGGGCTGGAAAGAATTCGAAATGGAGGTCGTCCGCGACAAGGCGGACAACGCGATCATCGTCTGTTCGATCGAAAACGTCGATCCTATGGGGGTACATACGGGCGACAGTATCACCGTGGCCCCGGCCCTGACGCTAACGGACAAGGAATACCAGTTGATGCGCACCCACAGCATCAACGTCCTGCGCGAGATCGGCGTTGAAACCGGTGGGTCGAACGTCCAGTGGGCGGTAAACCCCGAGGACGGGCGCATGGTGGTGATCGAGATGAACCCACGGGTGTCGCGGTCCTCGGCGCTGGCGTCGAAGGCCACGGGGTTTCCCATCGCCAAGATCGCGGCCAAACTGGCCGTCGGCTATACGCTGGACGAGCTGGACAATGACATCACCAAGGTCACACCTGCGTCCTTCGAGCCGACCATCGATTATGTCGTCACCAAGATCCCGCGCTTTGCCTTTGAAAAATTCCCCGGGTCAAAGCCCGAGCTGACAACGGCGATGAAATCCGTGGGCGAGGCGATGTCGATCGGCCGCACGTTCCACGAAAGCGTGCAGAAGGCTCTGACGTCGATGGAAACCGGGCTGACCGGGTTCGATGAGGTGGAAATAGAAGGCGCGCCAGAAAAGTCGGCCGTGATCAAGGCGCTGTCAAAGGCCACCCCGGACCGGATGCGGACCATCGCGCAGGCAATGCGCCATGGGCTGAGCGATGACGAAATCTTTGACGCCACCAAGTACGACCCCTGGTTCCTGGCCCGTATCCGCGAGATCGTCGAGATGGAAGACGTTGTGCGCAGGAACGGCCTTCCGATGTCCGAGGACGGGCTGCGCAAGCTCAAGATGATGGGGTTCACCGATGCGCGGCTGGCCAAGCTGACCGGCAGAGACGAAGCGAACGTGCGCCGCGCGCGGCGCAATCTGGGCGTCGATGCCGTATTCAAGCGGATCGACACATGTGCGGCCGAATTCGAAGCACAGACCCCTTACATGTATTCCACCTACGAGGCCCCCGCGATGGGCGACGTGGAATGCGAAGCGCGGCCGTCCGACCGCAAAAAGGTGGTCATTCTGGGCGGCGGGCCGAACCGGATCGGGCAAGGGATCGAATTTGACTATTGTTGCTGTCACGCCTGTTTCGCGCTGACCGAACAAGGCTATGAAACGATCATGGTCAACTGCAACCCCGAGACTGTCAGCACAGACTATGACACCTCGGACCGGCTGTATTTTGAACCGCTGACATTCGAACACGTCATGGAAATCCTGCGCGTTGAACAAGAGGCCGGTACGCTGCATGGCGTGATCGTGCAGTTCGGCGGGCAAACGCCGCTGAAACTTGCCAATGCGCTTGAAGCGGAAGGCATCCCGATCCTGGGCACCACGCCCGACGCGATCGACCTGGCCGAAGACCGCGAGCGGTTCCAGGATCTGGTCAATCGCCTGGACCTCAAGCAGCCCAAGAACGGCATCGCCCATTCAGACGCCGAGGCCATTGAAATCGCGGCGGATATTGGCTTTCCGCTGGTGATCCGGCCGTCCTACGTGCTGGGTGGCCGCGCAATGGAAATCGTGCGCGACATGGACGGGTTGAAACGCTACATCCGCGATGCCGTCGTGGTGTCGGGCGACAGCCCCGTGCTTTTGGACAGTTACCTGTCTGGTGCGATCGAAATCGACGTGGATGCCCTGAGCGACGGAACCGACGTTCATGTGGCCGGCATCATGCAACACATCGAAGAGGCGGGCGTGCACTCAGGCGACAGCGCCTGCTCTTTGCCGCCGTATTCGCTGGACGCCGACATCATAGACACCCTGCGCGAACAGACCCGTGCGCTGGCGCTGGCGCTGAACGTTGTGGGATTGATGAACGTGCAATACGCGGTCAAGGATAACGAGGTCTACTTGATCGAAGTGAACCCGCGCGCCTCGCGCACCGTGCCCTTTGTGGCCAAGGCCGTCCGCTCGCCGATCGCGTCGATCGCGGCGCGGGTCATGGCGGGCGAAAAGCTGTCCGAATTTGACCTGGTCGACCCGAACATCGACACGTTCGCGGTCAAGGAAGCGGTGCTGCCGTTTGCCCGTTTCCCCGGTGTCGACACGATATTGGGGCCGGAAATGCGTTCTACCGGCGAGGTGATGGGTGCGGACAAGACCTTTGAACGTGCCTTCCTGAAGGCCCAGTTGGGTGCAGGGACGGTTTTGCCCAGCAAGGGCAAGGTCTTTATGTCGATCAAGGACTACGACAAGACGGCCAAGATGGTTGATACTGCGCGCACCTTGGCCGATCTGGGGTTCAAGCTGATCACCACACGGGGGACCGGAGCGTTCCTGTCGGATAATGGCGTTGAAAGCACCGTGGTGAACAAGGTCTACGAAGGCCGCCCGAACATCGTCGATATGCTCAAGGATGGTGCCATCGCACTGGTTCTCAACACGACCGAGGGCACGCAAGCGGTTGAAGACAGCCGTGAAATCCGCTCGGTCGCGCTCTATGACAAAATCCCCTACTTCACGACGGCCGCCGCGGCCCATGCCGCAGCGCTGGCCATGAAATCGCGCAGTGAAGGCGAATTAGAGGTCATGGCCCTGCAGAGCGACGTGTCCTAGCCCACTTGTTCCCAGGCCACTTGAAAGAACGGCGTTTATCCGACGTCGTCTTTTGCTTGACTTATGGGCGGCGATACCCCATTTGCCACCCATCGACCGCCCAGAGCTGCCGCGTGAGCAGCCGCGCCGAAGCGCGCCCGGCGGCGATGATCGGGCGACAATGCCCACAGAGGTTCCCATTTTCACGCGAGGGGTCCGGCGGAATGACGGACAGCGCATGTGGCGCGGTTCGGAGACCTATTCCGCGACCAACCTGCAGCGCCCGCACCGGGCGCTCATTCGCGTGGGACGACCCCACGAAGGATTAATATGACTGATTTTTCCATGCTCGGCCTCAAGCCGCGCATCCTGACTACGCTTGAAGAGCTGGGCATCAACGCCCCTACCCCCATCCAGGCGCGCGCCATCCCCGAAGTGATGAATGGCCATGACGTGATGGGTCTGGCCCAGACCGGAACAGGCAAAACGCTGGCCTTTGGCTTGCCGCTCTTGCACCAGGCGATCGCCGCCGGTGAAAAGCCACAGCCGCGCAAGGTTCGCGCATTGGTGCTGGCCCCGACGCGCGAACTGGTGAACCAGATCGCCGACAACCTGTACCCCTTCACCAAGGGCACCCATCTGAAGGTGACCAAGGTGGTCGGCGGCGCGTCTATCAACGCGCAGGTCAAACGCCTTGAGCGCGGGGCTGATATCCTTGTTGCCACCCCCGGCCGCCTGATTGACCTGATCGAACGGCGCGCGGTCAGCCTGGACGAAACGACGTTCCTGGTTCTGGACGAAGCCGACCAGATGCTGGACATGGGCTTTATCCATGCGCTGCGCCAACTGGTGCCGATGCTGGCCGATGAACGCCAGACGATGCTGTTTTCGGCCACGATGAACAAACAGATGTCTGAAATCGCAGGGGCCTACCTGACCAACCCGGTGCGTATCGAAGTCAGCCCTCCGGGCAAGGCCGCCGACAAGGTGACACAAGAAGTGCATTTCGTGCCGCAAGCGGGCAAGACCGACAAGCTGGTCGAACATATCGCTGGCCACCGTCAAGAGATGTCACTTGTCTTTTGCCGCACCAAGCACGGCGCCGATCGGTTGACCAAAAACCTGGTCGCCGCCGGAATTGACGCCGCTGCGATCCACGGCAACAAGTCGCAAGGCCAGCGCGAACGCGCGCTCAAAGCCTTCCGCGACGGGAAAATCAACGTCCTGGTGGCCACGGATGTGGCTGCGCGGGGCATCGACATTCCCGGCGTGCAGTTCGTCTATAACTATGAACTGCCGAACGTACCGGAAAACTACGTGCACCGGATCGGTCGCACGGCACGCGCGGGTCGCGAAGGCCAGGCCGTAGCGTTGTGCGCCGCCAGCGAGTACGGCGAATTGAAAGCCATCGAAAAGGTGATGGGCATCAAGATCACCGTGGCTTCAGGCCGCCCGCCAGAAGGGGCCGAAATCGCAGATGCCCCGCGCAAAGGCGGTGGACGTCGTCGGTTCAACGGCGCCAAGTCCGGCGGTCACGGGAAACCAAACGGTCAACGCAAGCCGCAAGGCCAGTCGCAAGGCAAACCCGGCGGTGGCAAGCAACGCCGCCCTCGCCGCGCGAAGACCGCAGCCTAAGGCGTTTTAAACGTCAACGAGGCCCAGAGGCTCATCCAGACCGGGTCTTCGGGCGCGTGCGGTTCAAGCGGCAGCATTTTGACCGCATTGACCAGATATTCTGTATCGGGCGCGACCGTGATCACGGCGCGCCCGTTCGCATCTGTGCGGTAGGTTTCGACGGTGACCTTGCCGACGCTGCGTCCGAACACCTCGATTTGCGCGTCGGCGCGCGCAGCTTTGTCCAGGATCACCTGTACGGGGAAGCCATTCGTCAGATCGTCGATATAGGGATTCAACCCTGCAACAATTTCGGTGCGCAGGCCCACACGGCGGTCGGCACCTGCCCCGTCACCCACCGCGACCAACGCCTTGGCGTAACGACGGTAAAGTTCGACAAACCCGTCGTCGGGCAAGCCGCGGTCCTTGTGCTGTTGCAAGACCGCTGGGAACCCCTTGTGATTTGCAAAATTCCGGAACTTTTGGGGATCAGTGTAGCGCAGACGATGATCCGCGGTTTCGTGCACCACGATCCACAGCCCCGGTCTATCGACGCCCTGATTCAACGCGGGCCGGTCCCCAATTCGGGACGTGACCGGGACGGCGCGATCCCCTTGGACCAAATCGAACCGTGCGGTTTGCGGCGGCAGATAGGCAAAACTGGGGCCCTTGAAGTCTTCGCCGACGCGCAGCGCCGCCACGATCATCTTGTGTTGTGGTATCAGATACCGCTCAGGCGATATCCAGAATTCGTGGGCAGCGACGATCCGCGCGCTAAGTAGCAAAAATACGAGCGTGAAGGGGGGCAACTTGCGCATGGCGGGTCCTGCTATAACAATAAAAGATGTGGCCCGTGTGTTGGTCCTGTCAAGTATGCTGGCCTTTGCCCTGATTGCGGCGCCCAGCGCGCGCGCCCACGAGGTACGCCCGGCCGTAGCCGATATATCCGTCACTGCAGATCAGCTTGTGATCGAACTGGACCTGGCGTTGGAAACGCTGGTCGCGGGCATTGATTTGCGGGGCGTTGTCAATACCGATGCCGCGAACGGGGCCGCGCGGTACGATGCCTTGCGCGCCCAACCGCCTGAGGCGCTGCGCGATGCGTTGGTACAAGAGTTCCCGCGCATTGCATCCACACTGACGCTGATGGCGGGCCAGACTGAGCTGGCGCCACAACTGGTCGCGAGCATCATTCCCGATGGCATCGATAAGGATGTACCGCGCGACAGCCGAATAACCTTGCGCGCAGATTTGCCGGACGACGGGACCCCGGTTCGATTTGGCTGGGACGCACAAAACGGGCCGCTTATCGTACGGCAGGTTTCCGGCAGTCAGGAATATTCCGAGTATCTGACAAACGGCGCCATAAGCGCGCCCATGCCGCGTGACGGGATCGCCGCAAAACCCTGGCACCAGGTGTTTGCCCGCTATGTCGTTCTAGGTTTCGAACATATCATCCCGAAAGGGCTGGATCACATCCTGTTTGTGTTGGGGCTGTTTTTGTTTGCCGTCAGGCTGCGCCCGCTTCTTTACCAGGTCACGGCCTTTACCCTGGCGCACACCGCCACGCTGGCACTTGCGATCACCGGGATCGTCCGCGTCAACCCGGCAATCGTCGAGCCGCTGATCGCCGCATCAATCGTCTTTGTCGCTGTTGAAAACATTTTGTTCACCCGGATGACGCCGTGGCGCACCGCGAACGTGTTCACGTTCGGACTGTTGCATGGTCTGGGCTTTGCCAGCGTCCTGACCGAAATTGGTCTGGACAGCAGCAGCCTGGTCACCGGGTTGATCGGCTTCAATATCGGGGTTGAACTGGGCCAACTGGCCGTGATTCTGGCCGCCCTGTTGCTGGTCGGTTGGGCCGCACGAAAACCGTGGTATCGCACCTATATTTCGAACCCTGCTTCGGGTGCGATTGCCGTGGTCGGTGCGTGGTGGTTCGTGGAACGCGTGTTCCTATAAGCGCTCAGGTCGCCTCTTCTTCAAGGTGCAGCTTCATTGAAATCAGCACCTGTTGAAGCTCGGACGTTTCGCGCAAAAGGCGCTTGGCCTCGTTGATCGTGATGATCCCGTCTTCAATTGATTGGCTGTATTCGGCCATCAGCATCGCAAAACGCTGCGACAGCGCGACCACATCCGAATTCACACCGCCTTCGGTGGAATTCTTATGAGTCTTGTCATAGGACAGCGTGGTGCCGGACAATTCGGACAACGCAGCCGTGACGTGCGGGTAGCGGGCGACCTTTTCCAGCAGTGCCACGGCGTCGATCGGCATAAAGCGATCCGAATGATCATCCGAATCCGAATAATACCGCCCAAGCGTCGCCTTGGATTTGCCTGTCACCTCGCATGCAGCTTCCAGACCCACATCCTTGACCAGTGCTTCGGTATGCTTTTTCAGATAGCTGCCAATACCAGCCATAATAGCGCTCATCCCTTGTTTTCTTTCCGCGCCGTCAACTTCGACGGGGAAAATACCCGGTCCTTTCCCATTAATAGTAAAGCGAAAGTTTGTCATTCATAAAGTGCCACGCGATTTCGTGGCGTAGCGAGTGTCCGACGTCCCCAGCGTCGGTATTTTGTAGGGGTCTTGTTAAAAAGAGAGCGATGCCTCCAACCGCATCAATCGGGCTTTTGTGGCGCTTGAGAATGGTGTTCGGCTTCATCCCAAGGGCAGTTCCCGCCCTGCTGAACACATCAAATGGTCTGTCACGCCCCCCCTACCAATCGCGCTGCCACAGACCGCGCCATCGCGCCGGTTGATTTGGGACGCCCCAGCGGGATAGATCCCATCATGGCCAAGCTATATTTCAATTACTCGACCATGAACGCCGGCAAATCGACAATGCTTTTGCAGGCGGCCCACAATTACAACGAACGCGGGATGCAGACCTATCTGGTCACCGCGCAGTTGGATGATCGTGCGGGGCCGGGGCAGATCGCATCACGCATTGGTATTTCAGCGGCTGCCGACAAGTTTGCCCCGGACGAGGATTTGTTCGCGAAAATAAGCGCGCGGTTGGATCAGGCACCCGTGGCATGCGTATTTTTCGACGAAGCCCAATTCCTGAGCCATGATCAGGTCTGGCAATTGGCCCGCGTCGTGGATGATTTGGGGATACCGGTCATGTGTTATGGGTTGCGGTTGGATTTTCAGGGAAATCTGTTCCCGGGATCGGCTGCTCTTTTGGCCCTGGCTGATGAAATGCGCGAAGCAAGAACGATCTGTCATTGCGGCAAGAAGGCGACGATGGTTGTGCGCCAGGATGCAGACGGGAACGTCTTGACCGAAGGCGCGCAGGTCGAAATCGGCGGCAACGAGCGCTACGTGTCGCTCTGCCGGCGACATTGGCGTGAAGCTGTTGGCGACCGCACCATTCCGTCATGCTCTGCGCCATCCGATCAAGAAACCGGCACGCGTCGGCAGTGAAGGTTTTCCGCATGCCCGCCTCTGCCCAGACCCGATTTCCATAGATCGGCCCCATCCGGTGGTTGGCATTGAACCACCCGCGATCACAGTGCAGACACTACCAATTTGGCAGGCTTTTCGGGCGGGCTTGCGCCCTGCTGGCGCTCCTGGAGAAATGTAGAAACGTGGGGAATTCGGTGATCACAGGATCGGCGGCGTCACCAGGGCACGTTTTTGCCCGCCCAGTCAAAAAACTTGCCGGTATCCGACGCGCTCAGCCGGCCGATGACTGCCAATAGATTTTCTGCCGCCTCGTCCGGGGAAACCGCCGGATGCCGACCCTGGTATTTTTCGGTGAACGTCGTAGCCACGGTGCCGGGGTGCAGCGCCACCACGGCGGCCTGCGGATGCGTGCGGGCGATTTCGATAGATGCGGTACGCACGATCTGGTTCGCCGCAGCCTTGGCCGCACGATACCCGTACCATCCGCCCAGCCGATTGTCGCCGATGCTGCCGACACGGGCCGTCAGCGTGGCCCACACCGCCGGGCGATCCCGTGGCAGAAGCCGCAAGGCATGGCGCAATGCAAGCGCGGGGCCAATGGCGTTGATGGCAAACTGGTTCAACAGCGCCGGCGCTTCTATCGCATCCAGCGATTTTTCTGGCAGGGCACCGTCTATTTCAAGCGCACCCGTCGCCGTCACGACCAGATCGAAGGGCCCTTCCAATGCGCCCAAGATCTGCTGGGCCGCCCCCGGATCGGTCAAATCCAGCCCATCCGCGCTGCGCGACACACCGGTCACCGCAACGCCGCGCGCCGCAAGAGCCTCAGCAAGCGCCGATCCAATTCCACCTGACGCGCCGATGATCAAAGCTGTTTCCATACCCAGACTACGCGCCTGATGCGGTACAGGTTCACTGGCAGGGCGAAAAAAGGGGTTTCATGGCGCAAAATCCACGTTATAACCCTGCCTTATGACCACGCAGCCACATATCGCTCGGACGCGCATTTTGCGCAGCCCTGCCCTGCATGGTCTCCTTCTCCTTAGCAGCCTCTGAGCGTGCCCGCGGGCGCGACCGCTCGGAGGTGACCAGCGCCCGGAACCCACACGCTAAGGCATAAGAGAGATATTCCGATGACCGACACTACCAAACAGGACCGCGTCCTGATTTTCGACACCACCCTGCGCGACGGCGAACAATCACCCGGCGCTACGATGAGCCACAGCGAAAAACTGGAAATCGCCGAATTGCTCGACGACATGGGCGTCGATATCATCGAGGCCGGGTTTCCGATTGCGTCTGAAGGCGACTTTCAGGCCGTGTCCGAGATCGCCCAACGCTCGAAACGTTCCGTGATCTGCGGGCTGGCGCGTGCGCAGTTGCCCGATATCGACCGCGCATGGGAGGCCGTGAAACACGCTGAGCGGCCGCGCATTCACACGTTCATTGGAACCTCGCCGCTGCACCGTGCGATCCCGAATCTGACCATGGACGAAATGGCCAATCGCATTCACGAAACGGTCAGCCACGCCCGCAACCTGTGCGACAATGTGCAATGGTCGCCGATGGACGCGACACGGACCGAGCATGATTACCTGTGCCGTGTTGTGGAAATCGCGATCAAGGCGGGCGCCACAACGATCAACATTCCTGACACGGTGGGCTATACCGCCCCACGTGAAAGCGCAGACCTGATCCGCATGCTGATCGAAAAAGTACCCGGCGCGGACGACGTGGTGTTTTCGACCCACTGCCACAACGATCTGGGCATGGCGACGGCCAACAGCTTGGCCGCGGTAGAAGCGGGTGCGCGCCAGATCGAATGCACGATCAACGGCTTGGGCGAAAGGGCCGGCAACACAGCGCTGGAAGAAGTCGTCATGGCGCTCAAGGTGCGTCACGACATCATGCCCTATGACACCCGCATCGACACCACCAAAATCATGGGCATCTCGCGCCGTGTCAGCCAGGTGTCCGGGTTCCCGGTGCAGTTCAACAAGGCTATCGTCGGCAAGAACGCGTTCGCTCACGAAAGCGGCATCCACCAGGATGGGATGCTCAAGAACGCCGAAACGTTTGAGATCATGCGCCCCAAGGATGTGGGGCTGGCTGAGACATCTCTGGTACTGGGCAAGCATTCGGGCCGCGCCGCGCTGCGCGACAAGCTGAACCAATTGGGCTACGAATTGGGAGACAACCAGCTGAAGGACGTGTTCGTGCGGTTCAAGGCTCTGGCGGACCGCAAGAAGGAAGTCTACGAGGACGACCTGATCGCGTTGATGCGTGATGCTGCGGGCGACGAACAGAACGATCGCATTCAAGTGAAATCCCTGCGCGTGGTCTGCGGCACCGAAGGGCCGCAAACGGCAACGCTGACCATGGTGGTCGATGGGACAGAGAAGAGCGTCGAGACCACCGGCGACGGTCCAGTTGACGCGACATTCAAGGCGATCAAAGAGATTTTCCCGACGACGGCGCGCCTGCAGCTTTATCAGGTGCACGCGGTAACCGAAGGCACCGATGCGCAGGCCACCGTCTCCGTGAGGCTGGAAGAAGACGGGCGCATCGCGACCGGCCAGAGCAGCGATACAGACACGGTCGTCGCCAGCGCCAATGCCTATGTCAATGCACTGAACCGGCTGTTGGTGCGGCGCGAAAAATCGGCACCGGGTGACGATGTAAAAACCGTCAGCTATCGCGACGCCGGGCAGTAATGCGCGGGGGTCCGCCCTTTGGGGCGGGCCCTTAACGCCGGTGCACTGAAGGCACCGTATCACCCCGGATTTTGCACAAATCCCACCAATATGAATAGTTTTGACAGGGTTTGACGCGCCCGCGTTGCACTTTTCCGACATTTCGGTAGCGCACCCTGTTGCTGCGGCCGTGCAACGGCGCCGCCCCAATCCGGGGCACCCGTTTCTGGCCCCTTCCCCAAAACCCAGCATCGCCCTATAAGCGCCTCGAATGGGCAGTACAGATTCTGTGCGACAAGTTAGCTAGGAAAGCGAGAAACACATGGCGGGGCTGGGCGGTTTGTTTTCGTCAGACATGGCAATCGACTTGGGCACGGCGAACACGCTGGTCTACGTAAAGGGCAAGGGTGTTATCCTGAATGAACCCTCGGTGGTTGCCTATCACGTCAAAGATGGCAAAAAACAGGTTCTGGCTGTGGGCGAAGACGCCAAGCTGATGTTGGGTCGGACCCCCGGCAGTATCGAAGCCATACGCCCCATGCGCGAGGGGGTGATCGCCGATTTCGACACTGCCGAAGAGATGATCAAGCACTTCATCCGCAAAGTGCATAAGCGCACGACCTTTTCGAAACCCAAGATCATCGTCTGCGTGCCCCACGGCGCGACCCCGGTTGAAAAACGGGCGATCCGTCAGTCGGTTCTGTCGGCCGGCGCCCGCCGGGCCGGTCTGATCGCCGAGCCCATTGCCGCAGCTATCGGCGCAGGTATGCCGATTACCGATCCCACCGGCAACATGGTGGTCGATATCGGCGGCGGCACCACCGAAGTGGCCGTCTTGTCGCTTGGCGACATTGTATATGCGCGTTCGGTGCGGGTTGGCGGTGACCGGATGGACGAATCCATCATCAGTTACTTGCGACGCCAACAGAACCTGCTGATCGGCGAAAGCACCGCAGAACGGATCAAGACTTCGATCGGCACATCGCGGATGCCCGATGACGGGCGCGGGGCATCAATGCAGATCCGCGGGCGCGATCTGTTGAACGGCGTGCCCAAGGAAATCGAGATCAACCAGGCGCAGGTTGCCGAAGCACTGGCCGAACCTGTCCAGCAGATCTGCGAAGCTGTCATGACCGCACTGGAAGCCACTCCGCCGGATCTGGCCGCTGATATCGTGGACCGCGGCGTGATGCTGACCGGTGGGGGGGCCCTTTTGGGTGATCTGGACCTGGCGCTTCGCGAACAAACCGGCCTTGCGATCTCGGTCGCGGACGAGTCACTCAATTGTGTGGCGCTTGGGACTGGCAAAGCACTGGAGTATGAAAAGCAACTCCGGCATGTCATAGATTACGAAAGCTGATCCGCCCAAGGGCGGCGCAGCCCGGAGGCATATATGGCAGAACGGCACAGCAGCGACGATTTCGTTCGCCCGATCAGACGGATTCTGGTCGGCTTGTTGGTCCTGTTCCTGCTGGGCATGTTCGTTTTGTGGCGTATCGACAGCCCGCGCGTCGAGCGTTTCCGCGCCAATCTTGTCGATCGTTTCGTACCCAGTTTCGAATGGGCGCTGGTGCCCGTAACGAAACTGGCTGTCATGGTGCAGGGCTTTCAAAGCTATACCCAACTTTATGAACAAAACCAGGAGCTGCGGCGCGAACTGCGCCAGATGCAGGCCTGGAAAGAGGCCGCGTTGCAGCTGGAGCAGAAGAACGCCAAACTGCTCGATCTGAATAATGTCCGGCTGGATCCGAAATTGACCTATGTCACCGGCGTGGTTCTGGCCGACAATGGGTCGCCCTTTCGGCAATCGGTCTTGTTGAACGTAGGCTCGCGCGATGGAATCGTGGACGGCTGGGCGACGATGGACGGAATCGGCCTGGTCGGGCGCATTTCGGGTGTCGGGCAAAACACCAGCCGCGTCATCCTGCTGACAGACAGCAACAGCCATATTCCGGTGCAAATCCAGCCTTCGGGTCAACGGGCCATGTTGTCGGGCGACAACAGCGCCGCGCCGCCCTTGGAGTTCATCGAAAATCCCGAACTGGTCCGCCCCGGCGACCGCGTCGTCAGCTCTGGCGACGGGGGGCTGTTTCCGGCGGGGTTGCTTGTCGGTCAGGTTGCGCTCGGGCCGGATCGACGATTGCGCACGCGCCTTGCGGCTGACTATGAACGGTTGAACTTTCTGCGTGTGCTGCGCCGCCACACGGGTGAGTCAATCACCGATCCCGGAACCTTGGTTGTGCCGCCGCAACCCGCCACGACCGCCGAGATGCCGGATGGATGATTTTCTGCTGCCACGTCGCTGGGTTTACCGTCTGATGCTGGTGTTCATTTCGATGGTCATCGTTTTTGTCCACCTTTTGCCAATCAGCGTGGGAACGGGCGGATGGCCTGCACCAGACCTGGTTCTGGCCTTTGGCTATGCCTGGGTCCTGCGGCGCCCGGATTATGTCCCTGTGTTTTTGTTCGCGGCCATCATGTTGATGACCGACATGCTGTTCCTTCGCCCGCCGGGTTTATGGGCGGCGCTGGCCGTCATGGGGTTGGAGTTCCTACGCTCGCGCGAGCCCTTTCAACGTGACCTGCCCTTCCCCGTAGAGTGGGCAATGGTGGCAGCTGTGATGACCGGTTTGCTGGTCGCCAACCGTCTGATTCAAGCTATTTTCGTCGTGAACCAAGCCTCGCTGGGCTTGTCTGTCATGCAACTGATCGGCACAATCGTCACATATCCTTTGGTCGTTCTGATCTCGCAGAGCCTTTTGGGTGTCAGCAAGATCGCGCCGGGTGAATTGGATTCGACAGGGCACCGTGTATGAAGCGCAACAGCAAGGATACCGACCGATCGACGCGCCAGATTTCAAGACGTGCGTTGCTCTTGGGCGCCTCGCAGCTGGCGTTCATGGGGGGGCTCGCACTGCGCATGCGCTACCTTCAGGTCGATCAGGCCGACCAGTACCGTCTTTTGGCCGAAGAAAACCGCGTCAACATACGTCTTATCCCACCCGCGCGCGGACTGATCTATGATCGCAAAGGGCGTATCATTGGCGACAACGCGCAGAACTATCGCATCACGATGGTGCGCGAGGATGCCGGCGATTTCGAAACGACACTGGCCGCCGTGCGCAAGCTGGTCCCCATATCTGACGATGAAAACGAACGCATCTTGCGCGAATTGCGCAATCTGCCATCTTTCGTCCCTGTGACCATCGCCGATCGGCTCAGCTGGGAAGATGTCGCCGAAATCGCGGTCAACGCGCCCGCCCTGCCCGGCGTCACGCCCGAGGTCGGCTTGTCCCGGCATTACCCGTTCGAAGAAGATTTCGCCCACATCGTCGGCTACGTCGGCCCGGTGTCGGACTATGATCTATCCAAGATCGAAAACCCCGACCCGCTACTGCAAATTCCCAAATTCCAGATCGGCAAGGTCGGTGTCGAAGCCAAACTGGAAGCCGATCTGCGCGGCGCGGCGGGATCGCGCCGGATCGAGGTGAACGCGGTGGGCCGGGTCATGCGCGAGCTGGATCGCATACCGGGCACATCCGGTGCGGATATCCAGTTGACGATCGATGCGTCGCTCCAGAACTTTGTCCAACAGCGCATGGCCAACGAAAGCGCGGCCGCTGTTGTGATGAACCCACGCAATGGCGATCTTCTTGCGATGGGATCGACCCCCTCATTTGATCCCAACAAGTTCGTGCGCGGGATTTCCGTCGCCGATTATGCCGAGCTGACCGAAAACAAATACCGGCCACTGGCAAACAAATCAGTTCAGGGCACATATCCCCCCGGATCGACGTTCAAGATGATCACAGCCCTGGCCGCGCTGGATGCTGGTGTGGTTTCTACGGGCGAAACTGTGTACTGCCCCGGCCATACGACTGTCGCTGGGCGCCGGTTCCACTGCTGGAAACGGGCGGGCCACGGCTGGGTCGATCTGAACGGAAGCCTGAAACACAGCTGCGATGTGTATTACTACGAAATGGCACAGCGCGTTGGAATCGAACGCATCAGCGCCATGGCGCGCAAATTCGGACTTGGCGAAAAATTCGATATCCCGATGTCCGCTGTAGCCTCGGGGCTGGCGCCGACCAAGGAATGGAAGCAGGTCCGGCGTGGGCAGGACTGGCTGATTGGCGACAGCCTGAATGCCTCGATCGGACAAGGGTTTGTGCTGGCCTCTCCGTTGCAGTTGGCGGTCATGGCGGCGCGTCTCGCCAGCGGGACCGCTGTCGTTCCACGTTTGGTCCGCTCGGTTGATGGCGTTGAACAACCGGTTCCCGAGGCCCCGCCGCTGGACATCGACGAAAACCACCTGCGCGCCGTTCGCCGGGCCATGTACGCCGTGTCCAATGACAGGCGCGGCACGGCCTACAGATCACATATCGCCGAAGACCGGTTTCGGATGGCCGGCAAGACCGGCACCAGCCAGGTCCGTTCGGTCATTGTCAACAACAAGGAAGTGCCATGGGAGCAACGCGATCACGGGCTTTTCGTGGCCTTCGCCCCATTTGACACCCCCGACGTCGCTTGCTCGGTGGTCATCGAGCACGGCGGCGGCGGCTCGTCTGCGGCTGCGCCCGTGGCGCGGGACATTGTCCTGCAGGCGCTTTACGATGGGCTGCCCCCATTGTCGGCCTATCCTGCCAGCCAGCGCGGCACCATCGAAGCGCGGCAAAAAGACCTGAACCTGCGCAACTTCGATCAGGCGGGCAAAGTGCAGGACCGCGCATGAGTTATCTTGAATATAACGTCCAGACCATTCCCAGCGGCCCGCGCAAGATCCTGCATTTCAATTGGGCGCTGCTGGTGCTGATCACGGCTGTCGCCGCAGTTGGGTTCATCATGCTATATTCGGTCGCGGGCGGCAGCATGGATCGATGGGCCGAGCCACAAATGAAACGGTTCGGCATCGGCGTGGCGATGATGTTCATCATCGCCATGATTCCGATCTGGTTCTGGCGCAACATGGCCGCGCTCGGGTACCTTGTGTCGGTCGTCTTGCTGTTGGCGGTAGAGTTTTTCGGGACAGTGGGGATGGGCGCGCAGCGCTGGATCGACATCGGGTTCATGCAGCTTCAGCCGTCCGAACTGATGAAGATTACCTTGGTCATGATGCTGGCCGCCTATTACGACTGGCTGGATGTCAACAAGGTGTCACGACCGCTTTGGGTTATCTTGCCGATCATCGTCATCGCGATTCCAACTCTTCTTGTTTTGCGTCAACCCGATCTGGGCACTGCGATCCTGCTGGTCACGGGCGGGGGCATCGTGATGTTCCTTGCCGGCGTCAGCTGGCTGTATTTCGGTGCGGTCATGGCGATGGGCGTGGGTGTGGTCACGGCGGTGTTCGCCTCGCGCGGGACGCCGTGGCAGCTCTTGAAAGACTACCAGTATCGCCGGATCGACACGTTTCTTGACCCTTCGTCTGACCCTCTCGGGGCGGGGTATCACATCACTCAGTCAAAGATTGCCCTGGGATCGGGAGGCTGGACCGGGCGTGGGTTCATGCAAGGCACCCAGAGCCGCCTGAACTTCCTTCCCGAAAAACACACAGACTTCATTTTCACCACGCTGGCCGAAGAGTTCGGGTTCGTCGGTGGAATATCGCTGCTGGTCCTGTACGCGCTGATCCTGGCATTTTGCATCGCATCGGCCATTTCGAACCGCGATCGGTTCGGCAGCCTGCTGACGATCGGAATTTCGACCACGTTCTTTTTGTTCTTTGCCGTGAACATGTCGATGGTGATGGGCATGGCACCTGTTGTCGGTGTGCCGCTGCCGTTGGTCAGTTGGGGCGGATCAGCCATGTTGATCCTGATGATCGGCTTTGGGCTTGTGCAGTCGGCGCACGTTCACCGCCCGCGTGCCAAGTCATGACGTTAACCGTTCTTTTCGCTGGAACCGATGACAATTGGCAGACGTATCGTGACCAATTGCCGATTGCGCTTGCCGGGGCCGGGCTTGACGCGGCGGTCTTGCGCGACGCCACCCCCGAAACGGTTGATTACATCGTCTATTCGCCCAAATCCGGGCTGACCGATTTTACGCCTTTCACCCAGACGAAAGCGGTCCTCAGCCTCTGGGCCGGGGTTGAAACGATCATCGACAACAACAGCCTGACCCAGCCTCTGGCCCGCATGGTCGACGAAGGGCTTGCGTTGGGAATGCGTGATTGGGTTTGCGGGCACGTGCTGCGTCACCATCTGGGGATGGACGCGCAGATTGTGAACCCGCACCATCTTTGGCGCCCCCAGGCCCCGCCGCTGGCCCGTCAGCGACGTGTCGGAATACTCGGGCTGGGTGCACTTGGCCAAACATGCGCCATTGCTTTGGCCGGGCTGGGGTTTGACGTTGCGGGCTGGGCGCGTTCCGCCAAAAGCCTGAACGGGATCGCCTGCTACGATGGGCAGGACGGTTTGCGACAAATTTTGGAACGCTCCGAGATCCTTGTATTGCTGCTACCGCACACGGCCGAAACGGAAATCACGCTGAATTGCGACACATTTCCGCTTCTTCCGGATGGGGCGGTTGTCATTAACCCGGGACGCGGGGCGCTTATCGACGACGATGCGTTGCTGGCCGCGCTCGAGCGCAACGTGGCGCATGCGACGCTGGATACGTTCCGCATCGAACCTTTGCCGCACGACCATCCGTTCTGGCGCCACCAGCGCATCACGGTCACGCCCCATATCGCATCGGAAACCCGGCCGGAAACTGCGTCAGCCTTCATCGCCGAAAATATCCGGCGCGCCGAAGCCGGTGCGCCCTTGCTTGGCCTGGTTGACCGTCGCGCTGGTTACTAACGCAGACGCGGCGGTTTGTCGGGGTCGGTCCCCGGCGCGGCGGGGCCGTCAGGGACTTGGGGTTTGGGCAGATCGAAACGCAGTGCGACCTTGGCCAGTTGGGCGCAGATTGGATGCGACGGCGCAAAGAACCCCACGTCCAGCTCGCCCGCATCGATGGCCGAAAAGGTCAGCGCTTCACCCACCAGCGCAGCAAGGCTGTCTTCGGCCCCCGGCACCACATCGACAAACCCCAGCAGATGCCCTGTCCGCCCGCCTTCATAGGTTACGCCGGACAGGTAGGCCATTCGCGCCAAGCCACCCGCCATGGCCAGCTTCGCATCCAAAGACGGCAAAAGCGCTTCGGGCAGGTTCGCAGGCGGGTGCAGTTCCTGCGGCTTGGCTTCGATTTCGGCCGGGGTGTTGCCCAGGGTGCGGGTCAACCAGTCCAGAGTTTCCGCGGGGATCAGCGTTTCGGATGGCGCGTTGAAATTCAGACCCAGCCCCACAGATTGCCCCGCCATCATACCTGCCAAAGCCCGGCCCGACATCGCGACATAGGCAACCTCGCCCGCGAAGTCAGCCAAACGTTCTTCGCGGTCAAACGCCAGTGCCACGGCCCCACCTTCGACCTGAAACAACCGGGGGCTGATCTGGTCGCCCACGGGCGCAGAATCCAGCAATAAAAAAAGTTCGGCATCTGCCAGACGTTCGTGAAACCGCAACCGGGCGGCATCATCGTCGGGTGCGGCGCACATCGCGGCATAGGCGGCGTCAATCGGTGTTTGGGTCACGTCACAGTACCTCGGCAATTCGGGCGCGCAGCGCAGGTAAAAGGTCTTGCGCGAACCACGGGTGTTTCTTCAGCCATCCGGTATTGCGCCACGACGGATGTGGCAAGGGGAAGCGCGCCGGCGCATGGTCGCGCCATGCAGCGACAGTGTCGGTGACGCGACCCGCGCCCAGATGCCACTTTTGCGCATACCCCCCAATCAACAGCGTGGTTTGGACATTCGGCAAGCTCTCGAGAACGCGGCTGCGCCAGGTTGCCGCGCAAATCGGCGGCGGCGGCAGATCGGACCCCTTGGCGTTGTAGCCTGGAAAGCAGAACGCCATCGGTACGATCGCAATGCGCGCACGGTCGTAGAACGCCGCGCGATCGACACCCATCCAGCTTCGCAACCTCTCGCCCGAGGCGTCGTTGAACGGCACCCCTGTTTCGTGCACCCGCAGCCCCGGCGCCTGCCCTACGATCAGCAGCCTGGCACGCGAATCGAACCATGGAACTGGGCGTGGGGTGTGGCCCGTAGCAGTGGCGGCAAACCGCGTTGCGCACAGGCGGCAGGCCGAAATGTCATCGATCAGGGCGGTCATGATGTTCAATATAGGCGGACGGGGCGAAAATGGCACCTTGCTTTATTTCGTTATTTCTAGAACAATAGAATAATGAACATGAAGCACGATGACTGTCTAACACTGGCGCAGGCCGCGTCGACCTTTTCGGCCCTCGGATCCGAGCAGCGCCTGCATGTCTTGCGCGTTCTTGTCCGGGCCGGTCCGAGTGGGCTGACGATTGGCGAACTCGGACGGCGCAGCGGTGTCACTGGATCGACCTTGACGCACCACATGAAACTTTTGTCAGCGGCGGGGCTGGTACGGCAGGAACGCCAAGGCCGCTCCATCATCTGCGCAGCCGCAGCCTATGAGGAAATGCAAGGTCTGGTCGACTTCTTGCTTTCCGAATGCTGCGCCGATTGCGCGGCGCCCCAACAGGGATATGACAATGACTGACCTCACACGTTCCCCGCCCCGTTTTCAGCGTATGTGGAAAGGTACGGACAAAGCGATTTTGTCGCTGGCTCTGATCTTGATGGCCGTCGCGATCCTGGACCTGCCCGCCTTTGGCCCAACGGTACGCGACATGCTGGCAAACCTGGCCGCGACCGCTCCGTTCATCGGCGTTGCTGTGATCGCGGTGGGGTTCGTCAAAGCTTCGGGCGCCGAAGCACTGCTCGCCCGTGCGTTTGAAGGGCGCGAGGTGCGAATGATCATTCTGGCAGCCGTCATTGGGGGGATATCCCCCTTCTGCTCGTGCCAGGTGATCCCGTTTATCGCGGCGCTTCTGGCGGTGGGCGCGCCGCTGTCGGCGGTCATGGCGTTCTGGCTGGCCTCGCCTTTGATGGATCCGGCCATGTTCCTGATCACGACCTCGGGATTGGGGCTGGATTTTGCCATAGCCAAGACGATCGCTGCCGTGACCATCGGGGTTGCCGGCGGGTTTATCACGTCTGGTCTGGCCAAGAACGCCTTCGCAGACCCGCTGAAACCACGCGCCGCGCCGTCGGCCTGCGCGACCGCGCGGTTCGGCAAGGCGCCGCAGTGGCGCTTTTGGACCGATGCAGACCGAACGGCAACATTCCGGGCAACGGTTTGGGAACAAGTGTTTTTCTTGGGTAAATGGCTGGCTCTTGCCTATGCGTTGGAGGCATTGATGATCCGCTACGTGCCCGCGGAATGGATCGGGCAGCTGCTGGGCGGTGACGGTCTGGGACCGGTCCTGCTGGGCGCGCTGGTCGGGGCGCCAGCCTATCTGAACGGCTATGCTGCCGTACCGCTGGTGTCCGGCATGATCGACCAGGGCATGGCGCCGGGCGCCGGTATGTCTTTCATGATCGCTGGCGGAATGACCTGCATTCCCGCCGCCATTGCCGTCTGGGCACTGGTCAAACCCCGCGTCTTTGCCGCCTATGTGGGCTTTGCCATCGCTGGCGCCATGGCTTCGGGGCTTGTTTGGCAAGCTATCACCTGAGCGTCCGCGCAAACGCTTGGCCTTGGGGACCCTGTAGGTCGCCAGCCATTCCGTTGGGGGCGTAGGAATCCGGTCAAACTGTTGCGTGTTCTGAAACAAAGCCCCCGTAACTGGGGCCGAATCCGCAATACTGTTGCCATTCAAGCGCCAGAATTTGTCCGATTTCGCCCAATTTTCCACCGCAAATTTGGGATTCGTTGTAATATGGCCATGGCAAAAGCCATAATGCCGCCAAAATAGGGGTATAAAACACCCGTTAACCAAAATGCGTCTAGAACGCTGAGCACACACGGCAGGCACCGGAGCAGGTAAATGCTCGAATTTGATTTAGTCTCCAAGTCCTTCTGGACAGGCACACAGCGCAAGGTCATCCTGGATCAGGCGTCGTTTCGCGTGGAACTGGGGAATTCGGTCGGTATCCTGGCCCCCAACGGCACCGGAAAGACGACGATCATCAACATGATGGCCGGGCTGGAAAAGCCAGACGAAGGGGAAATCCATCGCGGGTGCCGGATTTCGTTCCCGCTTGGGTTCATGGGGGGGCTGGTCTCCAAGCATACAGCGCGTGAAAACGTGCGCTACATTGCACGGCTCTATGCGCTCGACCCCGATTACGTCGAGGCTTTCTGTCGCTGGCTGGTCAATATCGGCGAATATTTCGACATGCCCGTCGGCACCTATTCGGCAGGGATGCGCGCACGCCTGAATTTCTCACTACTATTGGCACTGGATTTCGATATTTACCTGATCGACGAGGGCATGCCATCGACTGCGGATGTAGAATTCAACAAAAAGGCGGGAACGATCCTGCGCGAACGGCTGGAACGGGCAACGATCGTGATCGTGTCGCACCAAGCCTCAACGCTGGAAAAATTCTGCCGTTCAGCGGCGGTCTTGCGGGACGGCAAGCTGCACATGTTCGACACTTTGGAAGAGGCGAAAGTGCTGTATGACTACGAAACCCAAAGCTAAGAAGTTTCGCATACGGCGCACCACGCCGCTTGTCGAAAACGCCGGTCGATCTGTTCAAGACGCGGATACGCAATTTGAAGATGTGCCCAATGTGGCATCTTCGCGACCTGCGAAACCAGCGCGCCCCGCACGCGGGATGCCCGAAGCCGACACGCTGTTTGATAATGACGACGACGGGTTTGGCGCGATGGCCCCTGCCGCCACGAAACCCGCCGTTGAGAAGGTTGATCGTGAGTCGGGGATGAGCGTCGATCAGGAAATCGACGCCATTCGCAAAGAAGGGCTGACCGGCCGCCAGTTGCGCATGGCCCGGCGGGTGGCCCAGAAACACGGCATTGCCCCAACATCTGACTTTGACGCGGTCCGCCTGCTGCGCAAACAAGGGGTCGACCCGTTCAGCCGCGCCACCATGCTGGAACTTGTGCAGCCAGCTGGCGGAGCGCCGTCCGGGCAAGCCGGCCTGCCGCAGACCGTTTCCAAACCCAAACTGCCGGCGACCCCGGTCAACTATGACCCTGCAACGCGCGAAGCTGAAATCGGCCGCATCCAGCGCGACATCGTCAAGCGGCGACGCCGCAAAATGGGATTTTTGGGCGCCCGCCTGGGCGTGTTCGTCCTGCTGCCAACACTATTTGCCGGTTACTATTTCTATTTCGTCGCGACGCCGATGTACGCGACGCAGTCTGAATTCGTGATTCAACAGGCCGAGCCCGCCTCGGCAGGCGGAATGGGCGGGCTGTTTTCCGGAACCGGGTTTGCCACGTCACAGGATTCAATCGCGGTACAAAGCTATCTAGAGAGCCGCGACGCCATGTTGCGTCTCAACGAGGACCATGGCTTCAAGGCGCATTTTTCCGCAAAATCCATCGACCCGATCCAACGGTTGACTGAAGATGCCTCGAACGAAGCGGCCTACAAGCTTTTCCAAGACAACGTCACCATTGGGTATGATCCGACCGAAGGTATCATCAAGATGGAGGTGGTTGCCGCCGACCCTGAAATATCCGCACAGTTCAATCGGGCGCTGATCACCTATGCCGAAGAACGCGTGGATAAATTGACCCAGAGATTGCGCGAAGACCAGATGCAAGGCGCGCGCGAGAGTTTCGATGAAGCCGAAGCCAAGATGATCGCCGCCCAAGAGCGCGTATTGGAGCTTCAGGAACAACTCGGGGTGCTTGATCCTGTGTCCGAAAGCACCGCGCTGATGGCGCAGATCGGCAACTTCGAAACCCAGCTTCAGGAAAAGAAACTGCAGTTGGACCAACTGCTCGACAACGCGCGCCCCAACCAAGCGCGCGTCGATGGTGTTCGCGGGGACATCGGGCGCCTGGAAAACGTGATCGAAAGCCTGCGCAGCCAACTGACTCAGGGAGGGACGGGAAATTCATTGGCTAGGACCACCAGTCAGTTGCGCGTCGCCGAAGTTGATCTGCAGACGCGCCAGATGATGATGCAGCAGGCGCTCCAGCAGCTGGAATCCGCCCGCAGCGAAGCCAACCGCCAGGTGCGCTACCTGTCCGAAGGCGTAAGCCCCGTTGCCCCGGACGAACCGACATATCCGCGCAAGTTCGAAAACACTGTCCTGACCTTCCTGATCTTTTCGGGAATCTACTTGATGGTGTCGTTGACAGCGTCGGTCCTGCGTGAACAAGTATCGGCATGATGAAAACAGTATCGATCGGCGACCTGATCACAGGCAACGACCGCCCGCTCACAATTCTTGCTGGCCCCTGCCAATTGGAAAGCACCGACCACGCCCTGATGATCGCAGGAACCTTGAAAGAGGCCTGCGAAGCCCACGGCGCGCAGTTCGTGTTCAAAGGATCCTTCGACAAGGCAAATCGAACATCTTTGAACGGACAACGCGGCCTTGGTATCGACGAAGGGCTAAAGGTCATGCAGGCGGTCAAAGACCAGCTTGGCGTGCCCACACTGACCGATATTCACAATATCGAGCAATGCCAGACAGCCGCGCAGGTCGTCGACATCATCCAAGTTCCCGCGTTTTTGTGCCGCCAGACCGATCTGCTGCTGGCCGCCGGCGAAACCGGCGCGGTCGTGAACATAAAAAAGGGACAGTTTCTGGCCCCGTGGGACATGGCCAATGTGGTCAAAAAGGTCGAAAGCACGGGCAATACCCGCATCCTGCTGACTGAGCGCGGCGTCAGTTTCGGATACAACACGCTGGTCGCCGACATGCGATCCCTGCCCGAGATGATGAAGACGGGCTACCCGGTCGTCATGGATGCCACCCACTCGGTGCAACAACCGGGCGGACAGGGGGGCAGCTCGGGCGGCCAACGCGAATTTGCACCTGTGATGGCGCGTGCGGCTGTTTCTCTGGGGATCGCCAGCGTCTTTGTCGAAACCCACGAAGACCCCGACAACGCACCGTCTGATGGTCCGAACATGATCCCGCTGGATCAGATGGCGAAACTTATCGACACTCTTATGGCCTTTGATCGATTGGCCAAGACTGACCCCATTCGTATATAAACTGTTCAAGGACGAAACATGACGATCAAGACGCCCGCGCCGAAATCCACTCCCAACACGTGGGAATTCCTGCGCGACCCTATGATCGCCCCCACTGGATTTCGCGAATATGACGCGCGGTGGAAATACCCCGATGACGTTAACTTGCCGGGCATCACCGCCCTTGGTCTGGGGATCGGAACCCAGATGCACAAACACGGCTTGAAGCCGGTGATGTGCGTTGGAAACGACTATCGCGACTATTCGCTGACCATCAAGAATGCGCTGATCATCGGCCTTATGCAAGCGGGTGTCCACGTCAAGGATATCGGCCCCTGCATTACGCCAATGTGCTATTTCAGCGCGTTCCACCTGGATACGCCCGCCGTTGCCATGGTCACCGCCTCACACAACCCGAACGGCTGGACCGGCGTCAAGATGGGCTTTGACATGCCCCTGACCCACGGTCCGGATGAAATGGCCGAACTCAAGGACATCGTGCTGAACGGCCGGGGCGAGCCCCGCGGAGGCGGTTTTTACGAATTCGTAGACGGCGTCTGGGACGCCTACCTGGACGATCTGGTGGGCGACTTCAAAATGACACGCAAGCTCAAGGTGGTCTGCGCAACCGGCAATGGCACCGCTGCTGCCTATGGCCCTGCGCTGTTCGAACGTCTGGGCGTTGAGGTTGTGGAAAGCCACAATACGCTCGACTACACCTTCCCCAATTACAACCCCAACCCAGAAGCCATGGAAATGCTCCATGACATGGCAGAAAGCGTCAGAGCCAGCGGCGCCGATTTTGCACTGGGGTTCGATGGCGATGGCGACCGCTGCGGCGTTGTCGACGACGAAGCCGAAGAGATCTTCGCCGACAAGGTGGGTGTCATCATGGCGCGCGACCTATCCAAACTCTACCCGGGCAGCACCTTTGTCGCCGACGTAAAATCGACCGGCCTGTTCGCCAGCGACCCAGAGTTGAAGAAACTCGGCGCCAAAGCGGATTACTGGAAAACCGGTCACAGCCACATGAAACGCCGGGTGCACGAACTGGGTGCACTTGCGGGATTTGAAAAGTCTGGCCACTACTTTCTGGCAGGCGACGTTGGGCGTGGCTATGACGACGGCATGCGCGTCGCGGTCGAAATCTGCAAGTTGATGGATCGCAACCCGGACATGAAAATGTCCGACCTGCGCAAGGCTCTGCCCACCACTTATTCCACCCCCACCATGTCGCCATACTGCGCCGACGAGGAGAAATACGAGGTGCTGGAACGGCTGGTCGAAAAATTGGTAACCAAGAAAGAGGCGGGTGAAAAATTCGCGGGCCGCGACATCGCCGAGGTGGTCACCGTGAACGGCGCCCGTGTGATCTTGGACAACGGATCGTGGGGGCTGGTGCGCGCTTCGTCGAACACCCCGAACCTGGTGGTCGTCTGCGAAAGTGGCGAAAGCGACGCTGAAATGCGCGCCATTTTCAAGGAAATCGACGACGTGATCCGCATCGAACCCTCGGTCGGGGACTACGACCAAACCATCTGAACATTGATCACGGCGGCGCGCAGGCTATCCTTTGGAAAACTGTAAGGGTTCCCTATGCGTCGCCTGTTCTCCCTCCTGATCGTCCTTGCTCTTGCTGTCCCGCTCTGGGCTGTTCCGCTCTGGGCCCAGGACGGCGCGATCACGACCGATAGCGTCACCTCGGACGATGCTGCAATCGCAACGCGTATTCGCGACATAAAATCCGAATTGACTGGCTATGATGATGTAACCGTGACGGTGAATTCCGGCATCGTCACCCTGCGCGGAGAAACACTCAACGCAGCCTCTGCCACGCGCATCGAAGATCTGGCTGCCCGGGTCGACGGCGTCGTCGCGGTCAGGAACGAACTCAGCGAAACCACCGATGTCACCGAGCGACTGGTTCCCGCAGTTGATCGGATATCTGACCGGGTCGAAAAAGCTATCGCGTTTCTTCCGTTGATGGCCATTTCATTGGCCATCGGTGTCGCGGTTTCCGCCGTGGGGTTCGCGCTCGCGCGGTTGCAACTACCTTGGAACCACTTGGCGCCGAATGCCTTTATTGCGGATATTTTTCGCGTGGCGATCCGAATTACCGGCGTCATTACCGGTATCGTGTTAGCGCTTGATCTGTTGGGGGCGACGGCCTTGCTGTCCACTTTTCTTGGCGCGGCCGGGATCATCGGTTTGGCGCTGTCCTTTGCCGTCAGGGACACAGTCGAAAACTTCATTGCATCGATCATGCTATCGATCCGTCAGCCGTTCCAGCCGAACGACACTGTGGAAATCGAAGGCGACACGGGTAAAGTTGTGCGCCTGACCAGCCGCGCCACCGTGTTGATGAGCTTTGACGGCAACCAAATCCGCATCCCCAACAGCACAGTCTTCAAGGCGCGGATCGTGAACTATACGCGCAACCCTGAACGCCGATTTACCTTTGCCGTTGGGCTGTCCTATCAGGCCGACTTGGCCGAGGCGCGGCGCATCGCCAAGGCTACCCTAACGGATCTGCCCTTTACGCTGCGCGCGCCTGCCCCTGCCGCGTGGATCGAAGATATGGGCGACTTTTCCGTGACGATGACCTGCGCCGCCTGGATCGACCAATCCGACGCTGATTTTGCCTCTGCCCGGTCCGAAGCCATGCGCATGGTCAAACTGGCCATTGAAAATGCGCACATGGCCGCGCCTGAACCCACCTATCGCATCATCACGCAAGCAGAACCGCCAGCCCCGTCCGCACAGCGTCCTGTGCCCCCCAATATGACAGAGGTCGAGCGCGAAGAGGATACCGCGCTCGAATCCATCGTCGACGCCGAACGGTTGGACGCAGACGCCACAGATCTTCTCAGCGAAACTGCCGTCCAGGAATGAATCGCGGTTTTACCCGCATTTTCCAGGATTCGGGTCTTGCAGAGTGCGCGGCCACGGCGTAAATACCCGCCCACCGTTGGGGTGTAGCCAAGTGGTAAGGCAGCTGTTTTTGGTACAGTGTACCGTAGGTTCGAATCCTACCACCCCAGCCAAATCCTGTTTGTGATGTACGGTCGAAATTGGAACCTAACCGGTCCAACTTGGAACCGTGATCTGGCAAGACTAGGATCTGAGGCCAAAAAACCTGTTTCACTCTTTGGCTTCAGAGCTTCTGCCGCGCTGGCGTAAAATTCGAAAAATTGCACGTTCCGAACCCGCGCGCCACGCGATCAGCGTAAATTAAGCAGCATGATGAACATCGCCCATCTCAATCGCCCTGAGCCTGTCAGGTAACCGATTGCTCCTAGCGAAAAGCGGCCGGCCTACATGACTGAGGATGGTGTACTATTGCGGCGCATCATTTCGGCCGAGGCAGATGTTCCTTTTTCGGAGAGCCATTCAGAAGCCCTAAGAAGCCTGAATGAGGCGAGAGAGCGCCCTTCGTAATACTCATGCTCTGCATCGCCGCAGGGATCGGTCTTGCCCTTTCCTTCTCATCGCAAAACCCAGCCATCATCGGCCTTTTTGCCATTCTGTTTGTCGCGGCCTACGTGATAGAAAACAAAGAGACTTCCGTCTCCTATGCTTTGCCAAAAGGCATCGCCTCGAATATCACCCCGCCCACAATCACCATTGACGGAAAGAACTGTTACTTCTTCCCCGACTGCATCCTGATGGAAGAGAATAAACGATTTGGCGCGATGCGTTATGAGACCGTCCGCATTGCGGTTCGAGATCAGCGCATGATCATGGACACTGCCCCATCAGACGCAACGATCGTAGGCCAGACGTGGAATTACGTGAACAAAAACGGCGGTCCGGATCGCCGTTTCAAGGACAATAGGCAATTGCCGATCTGTCTGTTCGAAGAGATCGGCATAGTCAGTGAGGGCGGTTTCAAGGGCCTATTACAGCTCTCGAAACACGGGATTGGCGGGGCTTTTAGTAGCTCAGTCAGCGAGTTGGGAAAGGTCACGAAGGAATTGAACGACGCCGAACCTCTTCTCATCAATAACAAAACATGAAGAGACCCCGGTCGCGATGGCCGTGACGAGAACTCGGCTTATGCGGTGAGCCAGCTTTCCAGTTTCGCCGCGTCCGGCAGCCCGCCGGCATGGACAAGCTTGCCGTCAATCGCGATGCCCGGCGTGGACATGACGCCTGCCATGGCGATGGACTTCGCGTCGGCAACTTTTTCGATGTCGACCGCGACGCCGAGTTTGGCGGCTGCCTGCCTGACCATGGTTTCGCTCGCCTCGCAGCGTTTGCAACCGGGGCCATAAATCTTGACGGTTTTCATTTGCACGTCCTTTCAGAGAAAGAAGTTGAACAGAAAGCCGGTGGCAAGGATGCCCGCCGCCACCACGGCCAGAAAAATCGCGATCAGGCGAAGGGTCAGCACCTGTTTGAGGATGATCGTCTCGGGCAGGCTAAGCGCAATGACACTCATCATAAAGGCGAGTGTGGTCCCCAGCGCCGCCCCCTTGCCCAGCAGCGCTTCGACAATGGGAATGACACCTGCCGCATTGGTATACATTGGCACGCCCACGATCACGGCTGCCGGCACGGACCACCACGCCTCGCCGCCCATGATCCGCAGCATCATCGCTTCGGGGACGTAGCCGTGAATGGCGGCGCCAATGCCGATGCCAACCAGCACCCAGATCCAGACCTTGCCGACGATTTCGCGCACCTGTTCCACGCCGATCTTCAGCCGATCAACCATAGTCAGCTGCTCATCGGGCAGATCGCTCCCCGGGCCGCCGGTGTTGAGCTCGCGCACCCAATCCTGCAGATAGCGCTCCAGCTTCATCCGGCCGAGGATGAAGCCGGCAACCGTGGCGATCGTAAAGCCGAAAACCAGGTAGATCGTGGCGACCTGCCAGCCAACAAGACCGTAGAGTAGCCCGAGCCCGACCGGACCCACCATCGGTCCTGCGATCAGGAAAGAGAAAGTCACGCCGAGCGGAATGCCCGCCGAAACGAACCCGATGAAAAGCGGGACCGACGAGCAGGAACAAAACGGCGTCAGCACCCCTAGCAGCGCTGCCAGAGGGTATCCCCAGATCTCGCGCTTGCCTGCCAGGATCGCACGCGTTTTCTCCGGGCTGAACCAACTGCGCAGCACGCCCGTCACGAAGACGATCGCGGTGAGCAACAGCAACACCTTCGGTACATCGTATATGAAGAATGCGATCGCCTCGCCGGTATGGCTGTCGCGCGCCACCGGGAAGAGTGCAGTCGCCCATTCCGAAAATGGAATCAGATGCGTGTACAGGGCGTACCAAATCGCGCCCGCGACGAGCACCCCGCCATACCATAGCCAGTCTGGGGCCTGACGTGGGGTCGTGTCATGTGTCTCGGCCGTCATGCGACCCTCTTTTCAGTTTCAGTATCTGCAGTCATAACGGCCTCAAGCACGGCCGAAATCGCGGGCGTCAGCTGTGGGTCCAGCTGGTAACGCACCCATTGCGCATCGCGCCGACCGCGGATGAGCCCGGCTTGCGCCAGAACCTTCATGTGCCGCGACATTCGGCTTTGCGTGACGTCAAGCCTCGCCATCAACTCGCAGACACAGTGTTCCTGCCCATCGGACAGGATCCGCATCGCAGCCAACCGTGTCGGTTCAGCCAGCGCCGTCAAAACGGTAAGAACCATCGGATCACCCTTGCTTGTGCGCATACACGCATATCCGAATGGAACTGGCGGCTACATGACCTGGATCAATTCCCAGCCCGATTTGAGGGAAAGTCCGCGTTTTAGCGCTAACCGGTTCAGCATTTTATGCATAGGGATCGGTTTTAAATGGCGCGCAGTTTGCAAAAGAAACCACTGCTGGAACGTCAGACAGCCTGGTGAAAGGTGCACGGTCACGTCGAAGGCGGCGATAGACCAAGTCGCGCCGCTTCGTCAGTAGGTGAAAGCGTCGCTACAACTGGTGCTTGTTGCGCACCACGGTTCCTATTGTCTACCGCAGTGAACGCCCACGACGCGCCGACCTCAACGGGTTTTGCGATACTCATCGTCTGTATCGGGTTCATTCTTGGCTCTCGCCTTGCGCAGGTTGATCGGCGCGAACCCCCCCAGGATTCAAGTTGGCATTTCGGTCCGCCGCGCAACCGTTACCGCTATCCTAAACGCTGGAACGTATGGATCTGCCCTTGAGCGTTGACCGGTTTGGAGCCTCGCCCTTCTGATATTTGACATATCAATTTATATGTTTTAATAGGCTCTTATCACATTTGGAATATGCATTATGATCACTGGCCCTCAGATGCGCGCGGCGCGCGCCCTTCTTGGCATCGACCAAAAGGTTCTGGCCGAACTGGCTGGGCTTTCCGTGCCGACGATCCAGCGCATGGAAGCCAGTAGCGGCAATGTCCGCGGCGTCGTGGACAGCCTGACCAAGGTGGTCGAGGCGCTTGAACTTGCCGGCATCGAACTCATCGCTGAAGGCACCGCCAGCACCGCACTTGGACGCGGTGTGCGATTAAAGGTGCCGCTACCAAAACACTGATCCCTCAACCGCGACGGAAACCGCCGACACCAAGCCGACAATCCCGCCGCCACCTGAATAGTGCGGTTAAAAATGAAAGATCAGACCACAAGAAAGAGTGACGCACCGAGCTTTGCTGAACTCTTCACACCGAAACTTGTCACTGTCCTGCGCGAGGGCTACGGCCTGCCGCAGTTGCGTGTTGACGCGATCGCCGGGCTAACCGTCGCGATCGTCGCGCTGCCGCTTTCGATGGCCATTGCGATTGCCTCGGGCGCGACGCCGGCGCAAGGGCTCTATACTGCCATCATTGGCGGCTTCCTCGTGTCCCTACTCGGCGGATCGCGCTTTCAGATCGGTGGCCCGGCGGGGGCCTTCATCGTGCTGGTCGCAGCCACCGTGGCCCAACATGGAATGGACGGCCTGATCCTTGCGACGTTTCTGTCGGGCCTGATGATGGCCGCAGTCGGTTTTCTTCGGTTGGGGTCCTTCATCAAGTTCATTCCATTCCCGGTCACGGTCGGGTTCACCGCCGGAATCGCCGTCATCATCTTTGCCAGCCAAGTTAAGGAACTGTTCGGCCTGACGCTGGTGAACGAACCCGGCGCGTTGTTGGAAAAGATCCCCGCCCTGTGGGAGGCACGGTCGAGCTTGTCACCTTCCGCGCTTGGAGTTTCCATAGCGACCGTGGCCGTGATCTTGTGCGCACGCCGCTGGCGCCCCAACTGGCCCGGGATGTTGATCGCAGTTGGCGTGGCTTCCGCTGCCACAGCGATTATTGCGCTTCCGGTCCAGACCATCGGCACGAAGTTCGGCGGCATTCCGTCGTCACTTCCCGCGCCGAGCCTGCCGTCACTTTCGATGGACGCCATTCTCGCGGTCTTTCCGGCCGCTATTTCATTCACGCTGCTGGGTGCCATCGAGTCGCTTTTATCGGCCGTCGTCGCCGATGGCATGACCGGACGCCGCCACCGCTCAAACTGCGAACTTGTGGCACAGGGCGCGGCTAACATTGGATCTTCTCTCTTTGGCGGCTTCTGCGTCACCGGCACCATCGCGCGCACGGCGACCAACGTGCGCGCCGGGGCGCATGGCCCGATTGCGGGGATGCTACATGCCGCATTCTTGCTCGTGTTCATGCTGGTTGCTGCGCCGCTCGCCTCTTACATCCCACTGGCCGCACTTGCTGGTGTTCTGGCGGTTGTGGCTTGGGACATGATCGAAAAGCCAGCCATCGCCATCCTCGTGCGATCAGGCTGGGGCGAAGCAACAGTGCTGGGCGCCACCTTTTTCCTGACCATCTTCCGCGATTTGACAGAGGCCATCGTGGTTGGCTTTGCGCTCGGCGCGGTCCTGTTCATTCATCGCATGAGCCAGATAACAGGTGTTGCGACAGACGGGGCCTTCGTCGCCCGCGACGAGGCCGACACCGCCCACCCGCGCGGCGAATACCATGAAGAGCAGGCCGCGAACCCCGACGTGGTCATCTATCGGATAACCGGTGCGCTGTTCTTCGGCGCGGCCGCGTCCATCGGCTCTGTGCTCGACCGCATTCAGGACACGCACAAGGCGCTGATCGTCGACTTTTCATCCGTGCCCTTCCTCGATTCGACTGGTGCCAACATGATCGAAGGCCTTGCACACAAGGCGCAGAAGGAAGGTGTCATGCTCTGGCTGACAGGTGCGACCCGTAACATCCAGCGTATTTTCGTGACCCACGACCTGAAGCGCCCACTGGTCCATTACGCGGCCACGGTCAATGAAGCCTTAGAGCTGCTGCGCGAGCCCGCCACCACTGATCAGGAGGCAGCCTAATGCCCTGTCCAGGCAACAAAACTCGTCATCCGGCGCGCCGCCGGAACAGCAGGGCGGAAGCGCGGCGACGCTATGTTCTTGATGCCCTCGATCGTCCGCGGACGCAGGCGGAACTACGCGATGCCCTCGGAATGAGCAACAGCGGGATCTTGCAACTTTTGCGGCGGATGGAACGCGACGGGCTGGTGCGGCCCGCCGAGCGTGTTTGCGGCACCCGGATCTGGGAGCGCACGCGCGCACCGGCGACAAAGCAGGGATGATGACGGACGAAAGGCAGAACTGCTGCGCCTGAGGGCATCGGGTGGCGCTGCAGCATCCGCACTCTGCGCGCGGTCGCCAAATCACGTCGTGACAGGACGCGGGTGGCGATGTCTTCGTATGTCAGCCAAGGTACCCCAAGCGGCCACCCTGTTTGCACTGAATTGCAACCAATCGATTGCGGCTGGAAGCTTCATTTGCTCCACGAATGAACGTGCACATCACGCCCGGAATGACCTTCCATTATCTTGACGGCCATTTCTTCGCGTTCCTTGTCACGCAAGCGAACCCAGAGGAGGATGCCGCCGTGCTCAATCTGGTTTGTGTAATAGTCCTTGTGGTGCTTGCCCACGCGGCGCGCCAGCAAAATCCCGATCACCGCTGACGGGCTGCCGCCGATCGCAATGGCGGCGATAGATGCCGCGAGTGTGCTTGCGGGCGTAAGCATCGCCGCCATCGCAATGTAAGATCCGACGAAGAAAAAGCCACCAGCTATGGCGCCCTCCAACTCGCCGGTTGCTTCTTCGGACACGAAGTGCGCGCGTGGCGCGCGCGGGTCGTCTTCCAGGTCGCTCGCACGCCAATACGCCTTTCCGAGTTTTTCTTTCAGTACTTTTTCATTTGCCAAAAGGCTGATATCGGAATGGTGAATCCCGATCATCCGTAGATCGTAGAACGCTTGTTGCAAATCCTCGAACGTGTCGAAGACGCCCACAGCCTCGGGTATGTCGATTACCGGGGTCTTTCCTTCACCGCTTTCCAAGTCCGCCATGGATGGCTCCTGTTTCTGGTTGGGTCAGTACGCCGGCACTGAAACACATTCACAATTCTAAATGCTTTGATGCGGATCAAAGACCTAGAGCGACCAGGGTCTACCAATCTCAGTCGGGTGCAGTTCGATTCGCGCCACTTTGGAAAACGCCACCAGGAGATCGCCGAGATGAAGGGTTTTGCAGACGACATCGAGAAACTGACCGAAGAAAACGACAACTTCCGCCAGGTTCTTTACACTGGCAAGAATATTCAACTGGTTCTCATGTCACTCAAACCGGGCGAAGAGATCGGCGAAGAGGTTCACGAAGATCGCGATCAGTTCTTTCGGTTCGAAACGGGTAGCGGCGAGGTCTGGATCGACGATGTCGCCGATCAAGTGAAAGCCGATGACGGTGTCATCGTTCCTGCAGGGGCCAAACACAATGTCATCAATACAGGGTCGGAACCGTTGCGCCTTTATACGATCTACGGGCCACCCGAACACATCGACGGCACTATTCACAAGACAAAGGCCGAAGCCGACGCATCCCACGAACATTTTGATGGGCAAACCACAGAATAGCGCCACTTGGGCGTTGGAAGCCTTGGCAATCTACAGCGCCGGCAACGCAATGTAACCGGTCGATTCTGCTTTGCAGGCAATAAGGGCTCGCCCCCGCGCCAGACATCTTGCGGCAAGTTCACCACCCTGCCCTAGAGCCAGTGCGACGTCGCCACCTTAAGCGCGCGAGAAACGCCGAACCCTCTGAAGTGCGCTACGGCCAAGACGATGCCATTCAAAAAAAAAGCGAACGGATCGAACGAAAGACACTCGAAACCCGGCGCTTGCGTATCCGCCAGCGCGCCGCATTTTCGCTGGTCAAATTCTCAGGCTTCTTTCCTTGGGTTGATCATCGGGGAAAAGTTGCCAGTGCCCCTCTGGCGTGACCCAAGTGGGTTGAGCGATTTCCACGCCGGCCGATTGTAGCACCCGCGATCGGATTTCCGGCAGGATGCGCGTTTGCCGCTAGATTACGGCGCATTCAAAGGCGAGAAAACGGCCGTCTTGATTGGCTGACACTGGCCCTAGGGGCCGCGGCGCGAAACGCATGAATTTGGCCATACGCATGAATGCCGGGGGGCCGAGAAACAGGCATTTCTTCGCATTTTGACTGCGCAAGAAATCATTCGCCTGCATTAAAATCCCGCGGCTGCACGCGGCGCCGGTTGTCGCAATAAAGCGGGTCAACTCCCACGTGTCGCGATCAAAGGGTGGTTCTTCTTCGCACAACTCGCGCGGCAGACCCTCCAGTCGCCCCAGGTAGGCGTCGCGGATCATATATCCATAGATACCGCTCTTGTTGTCGGTCCGGAGCAACCGCGCCCCGCCGACAACTTTGCCGTGCTGGTGGGCGATGACATAGACCGCCGCCAGCGTGTCGTATTGCTCGAATTCCAAACCATCGTGGACATGCAGGTTCCAACTCATCTGATCGACGAACACATTTGTCCGAAGTCGCAGAAAAGCCTTCACCAAGTTCCACTTATCCATATTTCCCGGATATCTGACGATCTCGATCTGACAATCTTCGAGCGCCGATCCATCTTTCATACAACCCACCTACGTTTTACTTCCGGCAACCTCGCCAGACCCAGAAACGCGCGGCGTTTCGACGAAACGAACCAGAGCCCGATCTCGTTCTTTTCGACCCGCAGGACCCCGTCTTCGGCAAATTCGTCAAAATAGACGAAGAGCGATTGGACCATATCTTCGGTCAGTTCAAATTCTTGAATATCGTCAGAGCGTTTCATTCAAGAAACATGCCGCACCACAACTTAGGCGTGAAGAAAAACTGGCACTCCCTACCGAAAAGAACTATCTAAAAGTATAGAGCCATGGCGAACCAGATTTACAAAGAACTGCCGCATCGGTTCGACAAGCAACTCGGCTTGCTCGAATATCTCTCGGCGTCCGGCTATATGCTGGGCCTTAACGTGACCGTGCGCGGCCCCGAGTACTTTCATTCGACCTACCCGCCATCATGGCAGAACGAATACGAAGCACGCAATTATATGTTCATTGATCCGATGCTGTACTGGAGCATGAGCAAGACCGGCACTTGCCGCTGGAGCGAGGTGCCCCTGAACCGGGCCAGTCCGATCTTCAAGCGGGCCGCGGCGCATGGTTTGAATTACGGCGCGACCATTTCGGCCAAGGGGAACGGTCGACGTTCGCTTTTGTCGATCGCACGGACGGACCGTGAATTTGCAGACGACGAGTTGAACACCTGCCTGAACACGCTTCAGAAGCTTTCCGACAGCACATTTGAAAACACCCTGTCAGTCGAAGAAATAGCCACCTTGAGTCTGGCAGCTGACGGCTTGTCGCAAAAGAAAATGGCTGCCAAACTGGGTGTAGCCGAACCGACGGTGAAACTCCGCCTCTCGCGCGTAAAGGAAAAGCTGAACGCCCGTAACACCACCCATGCCGTCAGTATCGCATTAGCCGAAAAACTGATCTGAATAGCACATCAGGCACGACAAGGACCTCAATGACAATTTGGAAGAAACCGTTCACCGTGGACGAAATCAACACGGAAAGCACAGGTTTGGCACAAGACGTGCTGGGCATCCGGGTAACCGATTTCGGCGACGATTACATTGCCGCAACGATGCCCGTAGAAAAGCGCACCCATCAGCCCATGGGGCTGCTGCACGGTGGCGCCTCGGCCCTACTGGCTGAAACCGTGGGATCGGTTGCCGCCAACCTGGCAGCGCCCCCGGGTCATATCTGCGTTGGGCAGGAAATCAATGCAAACCACTTGCGTGGTGTATCCAAGGGCACGGTGACGGGCACCGCGCGCCCTTTGCACATCGGGCGCCGCTCGCAGGTATGGAACATTGATATCACCGACGATTCTGGACGTTTGATTTGCGTTTCGCGCCTGACCATGGCCGTGCTGGATCGTTCGTCTTAGAACGTCGCGATGGCGTGACGGACAAATCCACCATACCGGACATACCGGACGGGCGGCGCGGCCAAAAGACACCGCGAATACCGAAGCTTGCGTAGCGATTTGGCAGGCGGCGTCAGGTGCAGCGAATGACATTCGTTTTTGCACTGTCACGACCATGCCCCATGGACGGCAAAGTTGTTCGACCGGGCCAAAAGCGCACCGGTTTGACCCGTGCGCCATTTGTTGCGCTGCAAAGCCGATGCCCCCCGAAATGGCGCAAAAAACCAAGCGTCCTGCAGGGCGTTGAGCGCAGGAAAACGAAAGGGCCGTTCGCGGATCAGACGGATTCGCGAATGGCCTTCATATTCGCGCCGTAGACGTCCGGCGCGTCAACCGAGCCGCCTTTGAAGACAGCCGATCCGGCGACAAGCACGTCAGCACCGGCGGCCACCACGAGCGGTGCTGTGGTCGGGTCGACGCCACCGTCGATTTCGATATGGACCGGGCGATCACCAATCATGGCGCGCAGGTCCCGCACCTTTTCCACGCAACTATGGATGAATTTTTGTCCGCCAAATCCGGGGTTTACCGTCATCACGCAGACCAAGTCGACCATATCCAGCAACGGCGCAGCCGCGTGCGCAGGCGTGCCGGGATTCAGCGCCAACCCAGCCTTCATTCCGGCCCCACGGATCGCCTGCAGCGTGCGATGAATATGCGGGCCGGCTTCGACATGCGCTGTCAGGATATCGGCCCCGGCGGCGGCGTAGGCGTCGATATAAGGATCGACCGGCGCGATCATCAGATGCACGTCCATCACTGTTTTTACATGCGGACGGAACGCTTTGACGGCGGGGGGGCCAAAGGTCAGATTTGGGACAAAGTGACCGTCCATCACATCGACGTGGACCCAGTCGGCCCCCTGATCCTCGATCGCGCGAATTTCGGCGCCAAAGTTGGCAAAATCAGCGGACAGGATCGAAGGAGCGATTTTCAGCGAGCGGTCGAAGGTCATGCGATTCCCTTTTCTTTGTCCCATGGATGCCCCCTTTTTTGGCAAATGTCACGTCGGGGCGGGGTAACTGGCGTGAAGGCTTAGAAATGTGCAGTATTTGCCATTTTGTCACAATATCGGATAGCAATATGTGCTATTGTGATGACATGAAATATGTCGAAATCAATAGCGACGCGATTGTCGGTCCGGATGCCGCATTTCATTTCACCCGCGCGGTCTTGGATACGGCGCGTCCCAAGGCCCTGCATCATCATACCCTGTACGAAGTGTTTTGGCTGCACAACGGCCGGGCCAGGCATTATTACGCCGACACGCGCGAGATGCTGCAGGAAGGCGACCTTGTGTTTGTCCCGCCAGGCGTGGCCCATGCTGTCCAGGGCGTCGGGGAAGAGCCGCATCTGGTGAATATCGTCGTGAGCGCCGGTGTTGTTGACCGTATTGCGGCACACGGGTTTCAGAAACGCTTTTTCTGGGGACAAGCCCCGCACCGTGTACACCGTGACATCCGGCGCCTGTCCGACTTGTCGCACAGGGCCGTCGCGCTGGAACGGGCACCTCGCACTGCTTTACATATAGAGGCCTTCTTGTTGGCGCTGCTCGCCGAACTGGATGTTGAAGACCCGCAGCTGCCGCAAGATGCTCCTGACTGGTTGGTCCGCGCCTGCGTAGCAGCCCGCGACCCAGACGTTTTCCGCGATGGATCGGCCGGTCTGGCGCGCGCGAGTGGCAAGGCCCATGCTCACGTAAGCCGCACGATGCAGAAATACCTTGGGCAAACCCCGTCGGACTATGTCAACCGCATCCGGATGGACCACGCGGCACGGCAGTTGGCCGGAACCGGCGACACGCTGGCCGAGATCGCGGCAGAATGCGGCATCACCAACATGAGCCATTTCCACCGTCTGTTTCGCGCGCAGTTCAACGTCACCCCCCGTCAGTTCCGGATGTCGCATCAAAAAGGAATCGTGCAACCCATTTGACCATTCGGTAAAACCTTGCCAGGCAGCGCATTCGGTGCAACCCTGCGCACTGCAATCCGAGGGAGAGCGCCCGTGAGCACCAAGCTAGCGACCAATTCGACAACCACTGCCGGTCTGCCCCAAGTGCATGCGCCGCGCAACGAAACGATTCCGCTGGATATGGCGTGGGTGCGGCGCGCGCAGGCCAACAAATCCGCCATTGAACGTCGCGCAGCCACCATCGGCGCCCGGCGCTCGGTCAAGAAGGATTATCAGGCCGCTTGGCTCTTGAAGGCCATCACCATGATCGACCTGACCACCCTGTCGGGCGATGATACGCCAGGCCGGGTACGGCGCCTTTGCGCGAAGGCCGCCCATCCCGTCCGCACCGATTTGCTGGACGCGCTTGGGATGCCCGGCATCACCACCGGCGCCGTGTGCGTTTATCACGATATGGCCAAAACGGCGGTGGACGCGCTGCGCGGTACGGGCATTCCCGTCGCCGCCGTCAGCACCGGGTTTCCCGCCGGTCTGTCCCCGTTCCATTTGCGCGTCGCCGAGATCGGTGAAAGCGTGATGGCCGGCGCGCAGGAAATCGACATCGTGATTTCCCGGCGGCATGTGTTGACCGGCAACTGGCAGGCGCTCTACGACGAAATGTGCGAATTTCGCGCCGCCTGCGGCGAAGCACACGTGAAGGCGATTTTGGCCACGGGCGAGCTTGGAACCCTGCGCAATGTCGCCCGGGCCTCGCTTGTGTGTATGATGGCCGGGGCAGACTTCATCAAGACTTCGACCGGGAAGGAACCCGTCAATGCCACCCTGCCCGTCAGCCTGGTGATGATGCGCGCAATCCGTGAATATCATGCCCGCACCGGCATCCGCGTGGGCTACAAGCCGGCAGGGGGCATTTCAAAGGCCAAGGACGCGCTGACCTACCTTGCGTTGGTCAAGGAAGAGCTGGGGGACCCATGGCTGGACCCGCATCTGTTCCGGTTCGGGGCGTCGTCGTTGCTGGGCGATATCGAACGGCAGTTGGAACACCATATCACCGGCGCCTATTCCGCCGCTTACCGCCACCCCATGGGCTGAGGTTTCCGAGGTCAAAATGAACGTAAAAGAGATATTCGAAACGATGGACTACGGCACCGCCCCCGAAAATGCGTCCGAGGCACTGGCTTGGATCGCGGCGAAGGGCGGCAAGTTCGGCCATTTTGTTGACGGGACCATGACCAAGCCAGCCGACGGCTTTGAAAGCCGCAACCCGGCGACCGGCGACGCCTTGGCGCGCATCTCGCAAGGAACGGCGCAAGACGTCGACGCAGCCGTCAAGGCGGCGCGAACCGCCCAGCCGAAATGGGCCAAACAGCCTGGCCACACCCGCGCGCGCTATCTCTATGCCATTGCCCGGCTGGTGCAAAAACACGCGCGCCTTCTGGCTGTGGTGGAAACGCTGGACAACGGCAAACCCATCCGCGAGAGCCGCGATGTGGATATCCCGCTGGTCGCGCGTCATTTCTATTACCACGCGGGCATCGCCCAACTGATCGAAGAGCAACTGCCCGGGCGCGACCCCCTGGGGGTCTGCGGGCAAATCATTCCGTGGAATTTTCCGCTTCTGATGCTGGCGTGGAAGGTTGCGCCGGCCATCGCGGCGGGCAACACGGTCGTGCTGAAACCGGCGGAATACACATCGCTTTCGGCGCTGCTCTTTGCGCAGATCTGCGTCGAGGCAGGCCTGCCCAAGGGCGTCGTGAACATCGTCACCGGCGACGGGGAGACGGGCGCGGCGCTGGTAAACGCGGACGTCGACAAGATCGCTTTCACCGGCTCAACCGAAGTCGGTCGCCGCATCCGCGAAGCCACTGCAGGAAGCGGCAAGTCCCTGACGCTCGAACTGGGCGGCAAAAGCCCGTACATCGTTTTCGATGACGCCGACATAGACAGCGCCATCGAAGGGCTGGTCGATGCGATCTGGTTCAATCAAGGCCAGGTTTGCTGCGCCGGCTCGCGCCTGTTGGTACAGGAAAGCATCGCGGATGATTTCTATGCACGGCTTAAAACGCGCATGACAAAGCTGCGCATTGGCGACCCGCTGGACAAGTCCATCGATGTGGGTGCTGTGGTCGATCCGGTGCAGTTGCAGACCATCACCGACATGGTCAGCGCAAACGATCAGGGCGAGGTGTTCCAACCCGTCCCTGCGCCCCCGGGCTGTTATTATCCCCCCACGCTGATTACCGGGACAGAGCCGTCGGCCCGTCTGATGCAAGAGGAAATCTTCGGCCCGGTGCTGGTGTCCACCACTTTCCGCACACCTGCCGAAGCGGTCGAGATCGCCAACAACACCCGATACGGTTTGGCCGCGACGGTATGGAGCGAAAACCTGAACGTCGCGCTGGATATCGCGCCAAAACTGGCGGCCGGGGTCGTCTGGATCAACGGCACCAACATGTTCGACGCCGCAGCCGGATTCGGCGGTGTACGTGAGAGTGGGTTTGGACGCGAAGGCGGATGGGAAGGCATTCAAGCCTATACCAAGGCGACCGGAAAGCCGAAACCGATCAAGTCCATAGCCGCTATCCCCCAACCGGATGGTGTTGAAGTGGGCCCGCTGGACCGCACTGCGAAACTCTATGTCGGGGGCAAACAAGCGCGGCCTGATGGCGGCTATTCGCGCCCCGTCTGGTCGGCCAAGGGCAAGCTTCTGGGCCATACGGCATTGGCCAATCGCAAAGATGTGCGCAATGCCGTCGAGGCCGCCCACGCAGCCAAGGGCTGGGCCGCGGCGACGGCCCATCTGCGCGCCCAGGTGATTTATTACATCGGCGAGAACCTTTCGGCGCGGGCCGACGAATTTGCATCCCGCATCCGCGATCTTACAGGCGCCAACGCCGCTAGGGCGAAAAAAGAAGTACAGGATGCGATCGAAACCCTGTTCACCTATGCCGCATGGGCCGACAAGTATGACCACGCCGCCAAGCCCGTGCCAATGCGGGGGCTGGCGTTGGCCATCAACGAACCCGTAGGCGTCATTGGCGCGCTGTGCGACGATGCGCGTCCCTTGGGCGGATTGGTCGATGTCATGGCCCCGGCCATTGCCATGGGCAACACCTGCGTGCTGGTTGCGTCAAACCCATTTCCGCTGGCGGCGACGGATTTTTATCAGGTGCTGGATACCTCAGACCTGCCCGGCGGCGTGGTCAATATCCTGACTGGCGATCACGCAGAGCTGGCGCCCACCATGGCCAGCCACCTGAACGTGGATGCGGTTTGGAGTTTTTCGTCCAGCGACGTGTCGGCCGAGATCGAACGTCTGTCGGCAGGCAACCTGAAACGGACATGGGTGAACAACGGCCAAGAGCGCCGGATTGGCGCGCGCGAATGGCTGGCGCAAGCAACCGAGATCAAGACAGTCTGGGTGCCCTACGGCGAATAACCGGCGCGCCCTTGGGCGCCGGGCCATTTCGAGCCGGGCCATTTAGAATTTCATGGCGTCCGCATGACGCGACAGTCATGTCCCGCGTCAATTTCGCGGCTTGCCACGCCATGTCCCCAGCCAAGCGCGAAATCCCTTGGACCTTTTGCGCGCACCTTCCGAGACGTTGTCCCAGCCCTCGTCAACGTCCTCCAGCAATGGGTCAATGGTGCGTTCGCGGAACTGCCGCCACATCCGCACAATCAGGATTGCGATCAGCAGCAACATGGTCAGAATGATGATGTTCACCCAAGGAATAATCGTCACATCCGGCCCGTCGACCCGCTTTAATCCAACAGCATTGGGAAAGATCGAAAGCCATTCGTTTCGCCAACCGTAATGCGTGATCGAATACCATTCGGGTTCGGCCTTGTTGGATATTGCGTCATTCGCTTCGGTATAAAGGTTGGCGGTGTCAAACTTGAAATAGGGGGGCCATCCCCACCCGGTATCTTCATTGCGATACACCATGGTCTTGCCGTTCGCCTTGACCGTCTGGATGAACTGAACATCCCGATTGGCCAGGCTGGTGGATTGTGTATCAGGCACCGACCAGAAAATCCGCGTCCAGTCACCCAGATCCTGACGTTCTTCATAGGTGTTCACAATGCGAACGATGTCGTGTTGCGGCAGTGTATAGTGCAGAAAGCCGCCGACCAGCAGGATCAGAAGCGTCAAAAACACCCATTTCACATAGCGCATCGCTTACCTCATATTCGTCAAAATGGTGATCCCCGCGATCAACACGATGGGGATCAGAAACACCAGCGCAATCGCCTTGCGCCGGAAAGATTGGTCATAGGCTTCAAGCCCTCGCTGGACATGATCGTCACGCGTGCCAATTTGCCCGCCTTCGTCCCACGCGTCTTCCAGCTTTTCCTTGCGTACCGAGCGCGAATAGACCGAAATCAGCAGGTAAGCCACCGCCATCACAAGGTAGGCCCAGAACAGCATCCACAACGCACCCATCACTTCCGCCCCTTCAGTACTGATCCCCACGGGCCAACCAGATCGACCAGATCGCGCTTGCGCTTGGTGCTGCGCGTCCAAGGCCCCTGGTCGTGGCGCACCTCAACCATGCTGGCCCCGCCGAACAGCGCATCGCGCATGCCTTCCTTGTCAATCATATAGTCACGTTCAAGGAAATCCGCCACATAGGCGCGCTTGGCATCGCTAAACCCGGCATAGCGTTTATAGAACGCTTGCTTGTGACAGATGAACAATTGACGGAAATCCAACGGGGTCAATTCCGCGAGAAGCTGGTTTACCAGATCCATGTCCGGGCCGCGCCGGGCGCGCAGGGTGTAGAAATATGCCGGATGGTCCGAGCTGATGCGCGGCCATGGCCCCCCTGCCTCGGCCCAACGTTTCAGCGCCGCCAGCCCGTGGAATTCAGCGGGCAGGCGCGCACCGATCTGCCGTGCCATGGCGCGCAATTCCCGGCTGCTGCCGCCGCCCAGATCAATCCCCATACTGGCGGCCGCATCGATCAGAACAAAGTCCATCTTCTGCCCGATGATCTCGGCGCCCGGCCCGCCCTTCTTGCGCACAATCGGTTCCACCAACTGGTTCAGTTCGAAAAAATGGGCAATGGAATTGCGGTCGTCCAGCGTGAAGGTATGAGCGATCGGCAGATCTTCCGACATGCGCTGCACCGTGATCGCCGCCGGGTGTTCAGCATCGCGGAACGCGTAAATGCCCCCGAAATGGGCCGTCCAGAAGTTCTTTTGGTCGTAGCTGATCGGCGTCAGCGCAATCGGGTTGCGCGTCACGTCGCCGGTCTGGCGGGCCAGTGCGATCATTTCGCCAATCAGCGCATCGTCAAACCATGCGTCATCGTGCGACTTGAACTGATCGATCTTGTCCGTCAGTGCGCGAGCATCGGCGATATGGTTGCCAGTGGTGTCTGCTTCGACCGTGATGCGGCGAATGTCAAATAGCCGCGCGGGGGTTGATGCTTCGAAAACCGAGTTGGCCAGCTCGCCGGCGACCGCATCCTTGGCTGTCAACGCGAACAGGTCGCTTTCATTGGCCTCGATGAACTGAATCAGAATCTCGCGGCTGCTCGAGAACTCGGCGTCCAAAAGGGGCGCGTGTTTCTGCGCCGTGGTCAGCAGGATGAACTGCCGGTTCACGCCGTTCGGATTGAGATAGAGCGGATCGCCCAGTTCATCGGCCACCTCGGGGGAAAATCCGGCGATATCGATATAAAAATCCGTCAGTCCGGTGGTCCGACCGCTCAGGTGCTTGAGCGCCCGGTTGTACCTTTCGGCCAGAGCAGGGCTGTCGACGTGGACAAGATTGGCGAACATCAGCCCTTTGGCGATCAGGCGGTGCATCGCTTGCCTCCCGCATCCGAGCCTAGCAAAGAACAATGCGCCCGGCCACAAGGCCCCTTTGCCAAGAACGTGACACCCGGCCGCCCAAGCCCGGACAGAAAGGAAAGCATGCATTCTTCTTTCAATTTTTGCCACCCTCGAACCTTTTGCGCGCCGCGGCCGTCCGCTCCATCTCGCGCACCATGTTGTCCACGGCGACCTCATCGGACTTGTCGGCATAGCGGAATTCACTGTCCGCGTAGCGGTTAATCTCCTGGATCACCATGTCGACCGTGATGGGCTGCATCATATCGCGCAGCATTGCCATTTTTTCGTCGTAGGACTTGAAGAGGAACAGGTCGGGCTGCGCCATCCATTCGTCGGGCAGTTCGAAATCCATCGCGCGCACCTTTACCGCATCTGTGATGTTCTTGATCGCGCGTCCCGTAAAGCGTTCATCGGCCTGCTGGATCCCCTTCAGGTAGGTGCCCAGTTTGGCAATCGTATCCAGCTTGCCGATCTTGGCTTCGGTCTGCGACCAAACACGAAGCAGCCCCTCTTCCTGTGGTCGCTCGTGCTTTTCGAAACTGGCCGCCACCGCGCGCTTGATCTGCTGGGCGGCATAAAGGTCATGGGCGCCCAAGGGAATGTCATGGTTCTTGCCCAATAGCAGGGCAAGGATGTCGATATAATCGTCACGGCTTTGGGGCCCGTCGACCAGAAACCGTGCGCCAGCCCGTTGGCGCAGGGCGTCATCGACATTTTCCGGGAAATTGCTGAACATGCCAAAGGTGCAGTTGCCGCGCACAACAGTGTTCGCCCCGGCAAAAGCTTCCATGAAGACGGCGGTGACTTCTTGCTGGCCCGAGGACGACTGCCGGTCGCCCCGCTTGCCCGCGATCTGGTCTATGTCGTCGATGGTGCCAAAGCCAATCACCGACGGGTCAAGCACGTTTTGAACGAAGGTCTTGGCGTTCTGGCCCGATTTCCCCTGATAGCTGTCGATCTGGTCGATGCTGAAGTTCTGATAGCGGAACGGATATCCCACATCTGCGCAATAGTCGTTGATCAGCCCAGCCATCATCTGGATCAGGGTCGTCTTGCCGGTCCCTGGCGCACCGTCCCCCATGAAGGTAAAGATGAACCCGCCAAGTTCTGCAAAAGGGTTGAGTTTGCGGGTAAAATCATAGGCCATCAGCATCTTGGCCAATTTCATCGACTGGTACTTGGCAATGTGGTTGCCCACAACTTCGTTCGGCTTCTTGAACTGCATCGTCAGCGTGGACCCGCGCCCCTTGCGTGACGGGGTGACGCCCTGAATGGTGAAATCATCGGCCTCGACGCGCCAACGCGCCGCCTCGAACGCTTGGGTGCGGGGGGCCGACTGCGCACGCAGCGCCACCTTCTCTGACAGCTGTTCGGCAAAGGCCAGAACGGTGGGGGCCAGCTTGTCGTGACTGTCGACGAACACCGCGATTTCCTGATCCAGTTCCCATAGCGCGCCCTGCAAGGCCAAGGGCGCGTTGTCTGTCAGAATTTCTTCGACCGCGCCGATCTGGACGGTTCGTTCGCTGGCCTGATCGCCCAGCAAGAACCCGGTTGCATTGGCAAAGACCGACAGCGTCGCCAGTGCCTCGGCGCCCAGCAGTTCGGTGAATTCCCCGCGACGGTTGTCGGGCAGACGGCCCTCCAGGTTCGCCTTTTTCAACTCGACCAGCCCGGTCATATCGGCAAATTTGTCGCCCACGGCCAGCGCGATAGCCAAAGCGCGGCGCAGCCCTTGCAGCACCGACGCTTGTACCGGCGTGATCAGGGCATCGCCCCCATCCGCGCCTTCGATCCGCGCGATCAGGCGCACACCTTCGGGGCGCGCGGTTGAGCGTGTCACCAGCCCCGGTGTGGTCGAGCGAAACCGCCGCCGTGTGCCCAGACCAGTGGATTTTGCGGGTTCAACAGTGTCCTTCGGCTTTGCGATCCGGGGCGTGTGATCTATCCCTTCCAGCATCGACAGCGCCGCATCGTAATGCGCGCGGATGTCTTCTTCGCGCAGTTCCATCTGGTCGGCGGGCATGCTCATTTTTCGGCCTCTGCCTTGCTCAGATCACGTATTTTCTGCCAATGTTCACGCATAGCTCAGGACCTTGCCACCGGCGCCCACCACGAATTTTCGCACGTCATGAAAACCCGGAGGGTTCTGTTCGGCCAGCGCCTGAAAGGGCCGTTCGGGCAGGATGATCGCGCGGCTCATCAGCGACGCGCCCATATCCACACCGCGCCCCGAAAACGGATCCAGCGCAAAAATTTCGCGCTCGACGCTACCGAACCAGCCCTTCTTTTCGGTCTCAACCCGCTCGGACACCAGATCCTCGGCCGTCCAGGCCAGCGCCCAATCCTGTCCCTGCGGCGCGTTCGCGTCTTCCAGAACCTTTTGCAGTGGACCAGACTGACGGGTGTAAGCGCTGGAATACATCGGCCCCACATGAAAGCGGCGCAGTCGCTTGGGGTGCAGATCGTCGAAATCCTCGTCAAAACCCTTGGCGATTGTCAGCAGTTTGAGCCCGCCCAGCGCTTGCGCCATAAGGTGCCGTTGGACCTCGGGCCAACGTTCGGTATCCTTGGGCAGCGACGTCTTGCCGGTATCCTCGACCTCCATCAGGTAGATCGTCGGCAGGTTGGTTTGGCTGTCATAGCTGGCCCAATGCACCATGAAGCGGCGGCGTGGATTGCGGCGATCTTCGCTGAGGTTACCCAGCCATAGCGGTTCGGGATCGTTCGAGGCCCAGAACAGCGCGCCCTTGATCAGCTCTTCGTAATAAAGCCGCTGGCTGAGCGAATACTGCAGGCGCACTGGCACACGCAACTGGCCGACGATTTCAGAAACCATACGGCTCTTCAACTCGGCCACGGGGGGCATATTCATCAGGTGGCTGTGCGCCTGCTGAGCGTCATTGGCCATGATCAACAATTCACGATGGACCGGAAAGCCGCTTTCGTGATTGTCAAAGGCCAACGATCCAAAGAATTGCCCAGTATCGCGCCCGGTCAGCAAGTATTTCAGGCTCAGCGCGCGGAAGGTTCCAGCCAGCCGGTCGACATAATCGGACAGGATCGCGACGTCGATCTTGGACAGGCTGCCCTCGGCCTCCATCGTGGCAGCAACCCGGCCCAGGTGGGTTGTGATCGCCTCGAACTTGCGGAAATACCGCCGCGCGGCGAAAGCATCGGATAGATCGACGTGATCGTGCGTCAGGTTGTTGACGTCAGCCATCCGCGTCCCCTTTGACCAGACGCACCACACCGCTCAGCAACACCAGCGTGGCGACGATCCCGCCCGCAAGACGTGCGTTCGCGCCGAACAGGCCCGATATCGCCAACGACAGGCCCAGCAGCCCTGCGGCCGTCAACACCAACCCGCCGATGACCTCAGGCTTGCCCATAAAGATTCTTGTCGTGTTCTTCGACGATCTTGGCAAAGCGGCGCGCGAACCGCTCGTCGGCTTTCGCCTTTTCTTCCAGCACCTTGCGGGCAAAGACCATCTGGTCGCCGTGGGCCTCCATCATCTCGGCCATGCGCGTATTGGTTGCCGATCCGATCGCGGCCATGGCGGTTTGCGCTTCTTGGTCCGTCTTTGTGCCGATCTCGTTGATGCGGTGTGCTACGTCCTGTTGCTGCGCCGTTTTCAACGACTTGGTCAGCGCATCATACAAAACCACGCGCTGCTTGGTGTCTGTTTCCAGCTTGTTGATCAGAACAGTCTGCGTCGCGGCCTGGTTCTGCAGGCTGTCGACCCAGGTTTTTCCTTTTTCGATGTAGCGTTCCAGTGTCTGGCTCTTGGCCAATTTGACCTGCTCGTCCTGCACCATCTCGTTGTATTTCGTGTTCATCTCGGCCAATTCACTCTCAAGCTTGGTGCGCTTGGCCGCGTCCTGTTCGACGCTGATCTTGTTTTCCAAATCGATGATCTTTGGGTCCATCGCCAAGAGATCTGCGCGCAACCCCTCCAGTTCCGCCACCACAGCCTCTCGTTCGTCCAGCGTGCCGACAAGGTTGTCGTTCACCTTGGCCTTTTCGGCTTCCAGCACGTTCAATTGGCTTTCCAGAAGGGCGACAATCACATCGGACTTGCTGATAAGGTCCTGCAACTTGTCATCTATCGACGCGCTGCGCAGGCGCTCTTGGCGCATCGATTCGGATTTTCCCTTGGCAAAGATGCCGACAAAACCCTCCCATGCGGTTTTCGATCGCATCTCTTCGAAATCCTTGGAAAAGCCTGCCGTAACATCGTCCAACCCCATGATCAGATCGGCGATATTGGCATTCATCACGTCAGTGTGGGCATGAACATCGTCGAGCGAGGCGTTTTCGATATCCACCGTAATATCCTGCCCAGCTTCCAACTTGGCGTGCGCTGTCTCGATCCGGGATGTGATTTCGGCAATTTCGGATTGGGTCTTGGCGACCTGATCCTGGCTTTCGCGAATTTTCTGATCAAGACTGGCCATACTGTCCTCGTGTTATCAATACCTTGTACCCAATATAGGAAATGTAAAAACAATTTACATCCCTCTGACATCGAATTCCTTTTGCAGCTTTGCAAATCACCTGCCGCATGGAAAGGTTTTCCACCATTTTGTATTGCCCGGCGCATACGGCGCGGTAGACTTGCCACATTTATTGAAGGAGGTTCCGATGAAAGCCCTTTGTGCAGCCGCGATTGCCCTGATGCCGTTGCAGGCCAGCGCGGATGAAATCACCGACACGCTGACCTCGGCCATCGAAGCCTATCAGTCGGGTGACATCCAGTATGCGCTTGAGGAACTGGCCTACGCGCAACAACAGCTCAAATCGCTGAAGACCGCCGATCTGGTATCCTACCTGCCTCAACCCGAAGGATGGACGCGGGAGGTGAATACCGACATGAACGCCGGGCTTTCAATGATGGGCGGCGGGATCGGGGCCGAAGCGGACTATTCCAACGGCACCGACACCGTGACCCTGACGCTGATGGCCGACAACCCGATGGTGGTCGCCATGGCCGGCATGGTCCAGAATGCGGGCTTGATGGGATTGAAGATCGTGCGCGTGGGGCGGCAGAAGTTCGTTGCTCAAGACGGCGAGCTGACCGCGCTGATCGGTGGGCGACTGCTGGTCCAGGCCAGTGGGGCGGACACGGACACCCTGATGCCGCTGCTCGAGGCGATCGATTACCAGGCGCTGGCGGACTTTGGGCAATGAGCAATCTGGCCCCCGGTCCACGCAACCTGATCACCGACGTGACCGGTGTGGTTGTTGGCAATGCCCAGGATGACAAGATCAAGTCTGGCGTAACCGTGCTGATGGCGGATGCGCCCTTCACCGCGGGTGTGCACGTTATGGGGGGGGCACCCGGCACGCGCGAGACAGACCTGCTTGCCCCGGACAAAACGGTTCAAAAGGTTGACGCGCTTGTGCTTTCCGGCGGATCGGCCCTGGGTCTGTCTGCCGCGTCCGGCGTGACCGATGCCCTGCGCGCCCAAGGGCGCGGGTTCGACGTTGGCGGGCAAAATGTGCCGATTGTTCCTGCCGCAATCCTGTTTGATCTGATCAACGGCGGGAACAAGGATTGGGCCGAAAATCCCTACCCGACCTTGGGCGCCTCGGCTCTGGCTGCTGCCGGGCCAGAGTTTTCCCTGGGCAGCGTTGGCGCGGGCACAGGTGCCACGACTGCCACGCTGAAGGGCGGGCTCGGCTCGGCATCGATACGTCTTCCATCCGGTCACATGGTCGGCGCGCTTGTCGCGGCCAACCCGATAGGCAGCGTCATTGTGGGCGATGGCCCCAATTTCCATGCCGGCAATTGTGAATTCGGCGATGAATTCGGTGGGCTCGGCCAGAAACCCCATGACCCGCAGACCCTTCCAGTTACCAAACTATCTGCCGCGCGCGCGGCCACCACAATCGCGGTGATCGCGACCGACGCCGCGCTGACCCAGGCCGAGGCAACCCGTATGGCCATAGCGGCCCATGATGGGATGGCCCGGGCCATTTGGCCCGCCCACACGCCGCACGATGGCGATTTGGTCTTTGCCGCCGCCACCGGCCGCACCCCCGCACCGCCCGACGCGCTGTTGCTTGGCCACACGGCGTCGCTCTGCCTGGCGCGGGCCATTGCGCGGGCCATTTTCCTGGCAAGCCCCGCGCCGGGCGACGTCTTGCCAACATGGTCCGAGCGTTTCGCTGATTGATCCTTGGTCGGTTCAAAGTACTTTGCGACGTCGGCAATTTCCTCGGCGCCCTGATGGCTGGCACGCAGAGCGCCAACAGGGCAGGCAAATGACCGAATTGCATGCGCCATTGCCGCAAAACATCAGTCTGCTTCGTAAGATGGCGGCATGTGAGCTTTATATTTCACAGGTGTCGATGCCGTATCGGCCAACCATCAAAACCCCATGCTTGAGGTCCGCGCAGCCGCCCACTGACCGGCGGGTGGCTACCCTGCGCACGGCATGCAAAAGCGAACCGCTCTAGTTTCCCCGAAAGCAGGCATATTGGACAGTCAGGGGGTTGCACCACGCAGGGCTGACGGGGCCTCAAAAGCCCCCCAGCAGCGACTCAACCGCCTACCATCGCGCCGAACGCCAACCGGCCGCTAACGCTTCCGCCTCTGAACAAAACCACCGCTCCCCCTTGGACGTGTTAATCCGGGTCTTGGCGTACCAAGGGCTCCAGGGCGTGTGATAGATCCGACCGTTCTTGGAAATGTTCCCTTTGATCGGACAATTCGCCGGTGCCTGCTGGGCCGACGCTGTCCACGCGCGTTCGCGATATTCCCATGCGGGCACCGATGGCGCTGACCAAATCCCAAGCTTTGCAAACAACGCCTGCTTTTCTTCATCAACGTAGCGGGTGGAATATTTGGTAAAGGCCCAGGCATGCCCGCTGGCCACCATCTGCGCGCCAAGATCGACCCCGCCTGCGGAACAGGTCGCGATGACCCGGCCGTAGGCGTCCGTTCCATGGCGCGAGCAGCGGACCTCTCCGGCACGCATCAAGCGCGCCAGATATTCCTTGGCTTGCTCGCCGCATTTCCACTGGCGCGTCTGAGCTGTCCCGCAGACCTGCGCCAGTTCCGGTGCGTCGATGCCTTCCAGCCTGTAGGTCACGCCCTGATCCGAAAACGTGTCCCCGTCGGTAACGTTCAGGGCCGCTATCGGGCCGGCGAACAACAACGCCAAAATGATCGCAAACCACCGCACGGTTCATCCCCTTGTCTCTGGGGCACTTTGTGCGACGCGTTAAGAAATGTAAACAACTTGACCACGGAACCGCATGCGCGGCCATGTGTTGATACCAAGCCAGACCTTGCGCCTGCACCCGCGCAGACATCGCTGAAAATGAGAGGCCCCAATGAAAGACACAGAAACCAATCTTGCCGATCTGCTGAAGGATCCCAGTCTGCTGGTCACCAAGGCGTACATCGCTGGCGACTGGGTAAATGCGGATGACGGCGCGACCTTTGCTGTCGTCAACCCCGCGCGGGGCGACACGATCGCCAATGTGGCCGACCTGGGCCGCGCCGAAGTCGCGCGCGCTATTGACGCCGCGCATGATGCCCAAAAGGGCTGGGCCGCCAAGACCGGCAAGGAACGCGCGGCAATCCTGCGCAAATGGTACGATCTGATAATGGCCAATCAGACCGATCTGGGTATCATCCTGACCGCTGAACAGGGAAAACCGTTGGGCGAAGCCAAGGGCGAGATTGGCTATGGCGCATCCTTCATCGAATGGTTTTCCGAAGAAGCCAAGCGCGTCTATGGCGAAACCATTCCGGGCCATCAGCCTGACAAACGCATTCAAGTCATCCGCCAGCCCATCGGAGTGGCCGCATCGATCACCCCTTGGAACTTTCCCAACGCCATGATCACCCGCAAGGTCGGGCCTGCGCTGGCGGTGGGCTGCGCTTTTGTTGCGCGCCCGGCCTCGGAAACGCCTCTGTCGGCGCTGGCGCTCGGCGTGCTGGCCGAACGGGCGGGGATCCCCAAGGGCGTGTTGTCGATCGTGCCATCGTCGCGCAGTTCGGACGTTGGCAAAGAGTTTTGCGAAAACCCCAAAGTACGGAAACTGTCTTTCACAGGCAGCACCGATGTGGGCCGCATCTTGTTGAAACAGGCCGCAGATCAGGTCATGAAATGTTCGATGGAACTGGGTGGAAATGCGCCCTTCATCGTGTTTGACGATGCCGATCTGGACGCCGCCGTGGAAGGCGCCATCACGTGCAAGTTTCGTAACAATGGGCAAACCTGCGTCTGTGCCAACCGCATCTATGTCCAGGACGGCGTGTATGACACATTTGCCGAAAAGCTGAAGACGCGGGTTCGCGAAATGAAGGTTGGCGACGGGCTGGAGGACGGCACGGACCTTGGTCCGCTAATCAATGGGGGTGCCATCGAAAAGGTCCAGGGTCATATCGCCGACGCCAAATCCAAGGGCGGCAAAGTGATCCTTGGCGGTGAACCGCACCAGATGGAAGGCAACTTTTTTGGCCCGACCATCGTGACCGGCGTCACCCAGGACATGAAAGTCGCGTCCGAGGAAACCTTCGGCCCGGTGGCTCCGCTCTTCCGTTTCAAGGACGAAGACGACGTGATCGCCATGGCCAACGATACCATTTTCGGACTGGCCAGCTATTTTTATGCCAACGACCTGAGCCGCGTTTACAAGGTGGCCGAGGCTCTGGAATACGGGATCGTCGGTGTGAATACCGGACTCATTTCTACCGAGGTTGCGCCGTTTGGCGGGGTCAAACAGTCCGGGCTTGGGCGCGAGGGCAGCAAGTTCGGGATCGAAGACTACCTGGAAATGAAATACATCTGCCTGTCCGTCTGATTGGACGCTCTAAATTGCAGAACGCCCCGGCCAAAAACCGGGGCGTTTTCGCTTTGGTTCGCGCAGATCAGGCGTCGGCTTTTTCTACAACGCTGGCTTCGACGGCAGCCGGCTTTGATGCGGTAATCGCGATGGTGCGCGGCTTGAGTGCCTCGGGCACTTCGCGGACCAGATCGATGTGGAGCATGCCGTTTTCATGGGCCGCGCCGGTTACATGCACGTGCTCAGCCATATGGAAGCGGCGCTCAAAAGCGCGCGTCGCGATGCCGCGATGCAGATAGGTCCGGTCCGCGTCGGCGTCGGCCTTGCGACCAGTGATCACCAGCGCGTTTTCACGGGTTTCGACCGTCAGGTCTTCGTCCGCGAACCCTGCCACGGCGATCGAAATCCGCCAACTGTCTTCCCCGAGCTTTTCGATGTTGTAAGGGGGGTAGTTTGATTGCGTCGGCTCGCCCGCAAGAACGCGGTCCATCAGGTCGGCAATCTGGTCGAAACCGACGGTCGAGCGGTAGAAGGGGGTCATGTCGAAGTTACGCATGTGTCATTCTCCATCTGAGCAATAACGTATCGGCCCTCCACAGATCGGCAGGGCCATGGGGTAACCGGGCCCGTTCATCGGCGTCCGGTGAAACTGATGTAGGAAGTGATAAATCGCGGTTCAAGGCCCGTGCTGACCGGCCAAAGTCAGGGTTTGACGAAGCGCGCGCCCGATGCGCTTTTCGGCCCACCAACGGTGATCCGGCGTACAGCGGTTTCGTTGCGGCTGGCCACCGGCATGGATCGCCCTGCCGCCAAGCGCGCCTTCAAGCGTGGCACCAAATGTTCCACGTCCATCGCATAGGTGATCTGGCCCTGGTCGCTTTGCGCAATGGCCGACACCACCGCCACGATCCGGGGTCGCGGCCCGCGCAAGGCAAACACCGGCGATCCAGACGACCCCTGAACCGCTTTACAAGTCAGCGCTTTGACCGCACCATAAGCTCGCGTGACATCACAGGCGCGTTGACGCGATGGGGCGTCAAATCGCCCCGCACCGTAGCTGACCACACTGACGGTTTCGCCGGGGCGTATGGCCCCATCTGTTATGTAGGGATCGGCATGCGTCGCCGGGATCGGTGCATCCAGACGCAGCAAAGCCAAGTCCAGAGAGATCTGCCGCGCAGTTTGGGCCACGGCATCTGCATAGCCTTCGGGGATCACCCATGCGGTGACGCGGCGCTTGGCAACCGACCGCCCGTCGCGCCAGCCCGCGTTGAAAACGATGCTGCTGGCCGGTGTCTTTTTGCCCGTTGCCGGATCGTGAACACAGTGCGCGGCTGTCAGGACATGGTCCGGCGCGATCAGGGTGCCTGTGCACCGGCGATTGCCTTCAAGTTCAAGCACGCCCACGGCTTCCCATCCGCGCGATTTCCCCCAACTATCGAGACTGACCAAAGGCGCGTCTTGGGCCGCGGCTGCATTGGATGCCATCGCTGCCGCCGCCACGCACGCGGCCAAGGCGATCGCGGCCGCCGCCAGCATTCCCATAACCTTGCGAAACATGCGCAGCGCCAGTGTCATCTCAGGGCCTTTCGAACTTGGCGCCGGCTTCGGGTGCGCCGGTGGGGGCGATCCGGTTGGCCAGCGGTTGGACGTCGGTGAAGACCTGTGCATCAGCAGACCTCAGCAGGGCATGCAATTCGGAAATCGAGGCGGCCAGAGTCGAGCCGAGCGCGACCTGTTTGTCTCGCATCATTGCCTTGGCCGAGACGACCGACACGATCTGCGCGCGGCCCTGATGGATCATGAAGACCGGTGCCCCGGATGACCCGAAGTCGACATCACAGTCCATGACCAGCACGCCGGACTGCCGGGCCACAACACGGCAACTTTCCTGCAATGCCGGCGATGTCGCGCGGTCCTGAGCATAAGAAACAACGTCGACCTTTTCGCCCCGCTTAGGGCTGTCCCCGATTCCGAAAGGAAGAACCGTAGCCGATCGAACGGGCCGCGTCAGACGCAGCAGCGCCAGATCCCGCGTCACGCGCAGCACGCGGTCGTCATGGGTAAAGCGAAATTCAGGATGAATGACTGCGGTACGCACTGGCAGTTCGGCCGTGGCACGCCCATTGCGAAACGCCGCCTGAAATTGGATGGATTCCACCGGCACCTGCTTGCCTGTGTCGATGTCATACAAGCAGTGTGCTGCCGTCAAAACCAGATCGGGCGCGATCAGGGCACCGGTGCAAAAGCTTTTGCCTGCGAAACTGATCCGACCGACCGCATCCCAGCCCTTGGCCTGAGCGCCGGTCATCATGACCTGCAGCCCCGAAGCGCGGTCTGCCATCGCTGTACCCGCCAAGACCACCAGAACCATCGAAATCAAAAGTCGTATTACCGGCATCCGCCCAGCCCATCCCATGCATCATTCCCAAATCGATACGTACGGCTTGGGGCAAGAATGTGGCTGATTATGGTTGATTTAGGGATAATGCGTGGGTGCGATCCGTGATTGCACACGGCCTACAACGCACGGCGCCGCCACATCAGCCGCCAAGGACGCGCGGCTTTGGCCCACCGGTCGCCCAGTCGAGCAATTGAACCGTGTGCACGACGGGCACCTCGGTGCCCATACCAATCTGCATCATGCAGCCGATGTTGCCCGCCGCGATCACCTGAGGCGACGTGGCTTCTAATGTCTCGACCTTGCGGCGTTTCAGTTTCGCACTGATCTCGGGCTGCATCAGGTTATACGTCCCCGCGCTGCCGCAGCACAGATGGCTGTCGGCCGGTTCTACAATTTCGAATCCAGCGCGCTTCAAAAGGGCCTTGGGCGCATGGGTGATCTTTTGCCCATGCTGCAGCGAACAGGCCGCGTGATAGGCGACCCGCAGGTTCTGCCGGCCTTCGGGCAAATCCAGCCGAGATAGAACTTCGGATACGTCGCAAGCCAGGTCGGCAACAGTTGCGGCGTCACTGGCGCGTTCGGTGGTCCGGAACATGTGGCCATAGTCCTTTACAGTCGTGCCACAGCCCGACGTATTGATGACAATGGCATCCAGCGGGTCGCGCCGGTGTTCGACCAACCACGCATCCATGTTGGCCGCCGCGCTGGCATGCGCATCTGCTTCGCGGCCCATGTGATGGGTCAGCGCACCGCAACATCCCTGCCCCTTTGTGATCACGACTTCGCAGCCCAACCGCGTGAGCAAGCGGATCGTGGCATCGTTGATATCCGTGTTCAGCGCGCGCTGCGCGCAGCCAGTCATCAGCGCCACGCGCATCTTGCGCGGACCGTGCGCGCAAAATGTTTGCGGATCGTCATTGCGACTGACTGGCGGGATGTCACGCGGCGCCATGTCCAGCATCGCGCGCAGCCGCGCATCAGGCACAAAGCGCTTGAAAGGGCGGCCCAGCTTGGCCAACAGCAAAGCCAACCGGAAACGGCCCGGATATGGCAGCACTTTGGCCAACACCCACCGCAACGCCCGGTCACGCCACGGGCGGCGGTAGGTTTGTTCGATATGCACCCGGGCGTGATCAACCAGGTGCATGTAATGTACGCCGCTGGGGCAGGTGGTCATGCAGGCCAGGCACGACAGGCAGCGGTCCACGTGTTTGACCGTTTTTTCATCCGCCGGACGTCCGGATTCCAGCATGTCCTTGATCAGGTAGATGCGGCCGCGCGGACTGTCCAATTCGTCGCCGAGCACCTGGTAGGTCGGGCAGGTCGCGGTGCAAAAGCCACAGTGCACACAGGCGCGCAGAATCTCGTTCGCCCGATTCAGCCCCGGATCTTGCAACTGCTCTTCTGTGAAATTCGTTTGCATCAGCCCATAAGCCCCCGGTTCAATATGCTGCGCGGATCGAATTTGGCCCGTAGCGCGGCGCTGATCCGCGCGATGGCCGGCTGTTGCGGGGGAAAACGGGGCGCGCCGCTACCCCGGATCAGCGTGGCGTGGCCGGTAAATTCGCCCAGATGCGCGCGCAAGTCTGTGCCTGGCTCTACCTGCAGCCAGACACGCGCACCGCCCCAGTCATAGATCACTTCGCGCCAGCCTTGGTTGAACAGCGCGCTCGGCAGGCGTGCCACGATACTGGCGGCCTGACTGGGCCGGACCGACAGGCGCCAGACATCCCGCCCGCTACCCGTGAATGGGGCCGCATCGCGCGTCTGGGTCCAGCGCGCGTTGACTTGGGCAAGATCGTCGGTCGCCATGACATCGCCAAATTGCGACAGCAGAGCGACCAGACGCTCGGCGCGATAGGCAACCGAGTCGGCAAACCCTTCGATACGGATATGGGTCACAGGATGGCCTGCGGCCCCCTTGCTCCAATGTGCAGCGCCGCTAACGTCGTATGGCGATGCCAGGGCAGCGGCCATCGCATCAATCGCGGTGCCATCGTCAAGTCCGTTAATCGCGATGCTCTGCGCCACTTCGGGCTTGGGAAGAACCTTGAAGCTTACCTCACTCAGTACGCCCAGTGTGCCATGCGCCCCCGCCATCAGTTTGACCAGGTCGTAGCCGGTTACATTCTTCATGACCCGCCCGCCATTCTTGACGATCTGGCCAGCGCCATCCACGAACCGCACGCCCAAAAGGAAATCGCGCGCTGCCCCCGCTTGCGCGCGGCGTGGCCCGCTGGCGTTTGTCGCGAACACGCCGCCAATGGTGCTTTGGCCCGTGGATCCGGTCAGCCCCGACACGTCATAAGGTTCAAAGGCCAGCATCTGCCCTTCGGCGTCCAGCGCTGCTTCGATGTCGCCCAGGGGCGTGCCGGCCCGGGCGATCATCGTCAACGCGCCAGGCTCATATAGTGTGATCCCCGACAGCCGCGCGACAGACAATGGCGCTCCCTCGGGCACAAGGCGTGTCCCGCCGCCGATGACCCACAAAGGCGCCTTCGCCCCAGCAATCGCCTCGGCCAACTCCGCTTCACTGTCAGGTGCAATCACCATACGCATGTTCTCCAGATCATCCCAATGGCGCGTGCAAGGGCGGCGCGCAAAGTCGCTATGCGCGCCGATCCGCTGTGGCCTGCAGCGGAAACACTTTCGCCGGATTCAGCAGCCAATCCGGGTCAAACACATCTTTGACCTGCATCTGTGCCTCCAGGTCGGCAGCCGCATATTGATGCCCCATCAGGTCGCGCTTTTCCACGCCCACGCCATGCTCGCCGGTCAGGCACCCCCCCACCTCGACGCAAAGCCGCAAGATATCGGCCCCCATCGCCTCGCACTTTTCCAGATCGCCCGGCTTGTTGGCATCAAACAGGATCAGCGGGTGCATATTTCCGTCACCGGCATGAAATACATTCCCCACTTTCAGCCCATATTCATCGGACAACTCGCCGATACGGCGCAGCACGCGCGGCAGTTCGGACACCGGTATCGTTCCGTCCAGACACATGTAATCGTTGATTTGGCCCATCGCGCCAAAGGCGGATTTGCGCCCCAGCCAGATACGCGCGCTTTCTTCGGGGCTGCGGCTTTCGCGCAGTTCGACCGGCTGATGAGTTTGCGCGATAGCGACGATCCGGGCCAGTTGCGCGTTGATTTCGGCCTCGGAGCCTTCGACCTCAACGATCAGCAGTGCCTCGCAATCGGGATATCCTGCCTTGGCGAAATCTTCGGTCGCGCGAATGCACGGCCGGTCCATGAATTCGATCGCCACAGGCAGAATTCCGGCCTTGATGATGTCGGACACGCAAGCCCCGGCGACTTCGTTGCTGTCAAAGCCAATCAATACGGGCCGCGCGCCTTCGGGCTTGGGCAGAATTCGCAACACGGCCTCGGTCACGATGCCCAGCTGACCTTCACTGCCACAGATCAGCCCGATCAGGTCCAGCCCCGCACTTTCCAGCGTCTCGCCGCCGATTTCGACCACTTCGCCATCGGCCATTACCATGGTCACGCCCAACAGGTTGTTTGTGGTTACACCGTATTTCAAGCAATGCGCCCCACCGGAATTCATCGCGATGTTCCCCGCTATCGCGCAAGCCAGCTGCGACGACGGATCGGGCGCATAGAAAAAACCCTGGGTCTCGATCTCGCCCGTTACCGACAGATTGGTGCGTCCGGTCTGAACGCGCATGATGCGATCACGATAGCTTATGTCCAGGGTCCGGGTCATCCGCGCCACCCCGATAACCACGGCATCTGCCGTCGGCAGCGATCCACCGGCCAAAGACGTGCCAGCGCCGCGCGGCACAACCGGCACACCTTCGTCATGGCAAATGCGCATCACAGAGGCGACCTCGTCGGTGCTGGCGGGCAGGCACACGGCCAAGGGCGGACACCGATAAGCAGTAAGCGCGTCACATTCGTAGGCGCGTGTCTCTCGGTGATCCCAGATCACGGCGTCGTCCGACAAAGCCGCGCGCAGACGCAGCACAATTTGATCCTTGCGCGAGAGGATCGACGGGTTAGGAACAGGCATTTCCATTGAAATCTCCGGATTGGTCAGGAAATATAACCAATAATATGATCTGGCAAGGGTCGCTGCGCATTGTTATCAGTATCGGCATGGATATGCTTCACCGCCTGACCGCTTTTTCAACCCTCGATGGGATGGCCGTCGGTTTGCTGATGCTCAGTTATCTGGTCATAGGATGGCGCATAGAACACCCTTCGGCCAAAGAGCCATCGGTGTCACGCATCATGGCAAACTACAGGCGCGAATGGATGCGCACGATGGTTTCGCGGCAACCGCGCATCCTGGATGGCGCCATCCTGAACACCCTGCGTCAGGGGATCACGTTTTTTGCTTCGACCTGCCTGATTGCCATTGGCGGCGGTCTGGCGCTGATCGGAAACGCCGAACGCCTGATGGGCGTGGCCGAGGATCTGACCCTGTCGAATACCCCGATCGTGATCTACGAGCTGAAGATCATCGTGGTCATCCTGTTCCTGACCAATGCGCTGCTGAAGTTCATCTGGTCACATCGGCTGTTTGGCTATTGCGCCGTGCTTATGGCAGCGGTTCCGAATGACCCCCAAGATCCGACCGCCATGCACCGGGCCGAGCAGGCAGCAACGATCAACATCAATGCCGCCCGCGCGTTCAACCGGGGACTGCGCGCGATCTACTTCGCCCTCGGATCGTTGGCTTGGCTTCTTGGCGCGCCTGCGCTGATACTGGCCACGGGCGTGACCTGCTGGGTGCTATGGCGGCGCGAATTCCGATCAACATCGCGTGATGCGCTGTTGAGAAAGGAAAAGTGATCAAGTCGCGGTCTTGTTTCCTGTAGGCTTGGCCGCTCTGCTATCCATGGCGATGTCCCCGTATTGGAACCGGTCTTGGCCCAACTGCCCTTGAACGCGGGGGCCTTGACCCGGCGGCACGGCAATCCAACCATTCCAGATGGTGTTTCCCGGGTGCTGGGTTGCGCGCGCAGCTTGATCCATGGGTGGCGCGCGGCTGGTGCGCCCATCCACCTGCCGCGCTAGTTCCGCCCTTCGCGCAGCCAAGCGCCAACTGCCAAGAGCGCCGCAACAGACACCCAAAGCCACGCGGGCAACAGCGGGAAAATGCGGATTTCTTCGATCGTGTAGGCATCGCGCGGGGTGATCCCGATCCAGCCACGCCCTGCTGCGGGGCGCCCTGCGCGCACTGTCCGCACATCTGGCACACCGTCCTCGACCGCGCGAATTCCGCCATTGGTGAGATCAACCAAAGGCTCTAGCACTGCGCTCGACGCGACTGTCTGGTCAAATTCCTTGGGCGCGGACGGTCCAAGGGCGATCACCGCGTCCTTGTCACCATTCGACAGTCGGTAAAGGCCTATTTCGGGGGCTTCGAATGTCGTTTCGAAACGTCCCGGCGCAACCTGTTGCATCGACAAGGTCGTTTCGGTGCCGTCGGGGCCGGTAATTTGCACATCGCCTACGGCCGCGGACAGGCTGCGCCGGGTGATCGTCATAGACTGCCCCGTGGCGGTTGCAACCAGCGCTTCTTCTTCCAACTCGGGCTCTTTCATCATCCAATGGGCCAGCCGCCGTAGCAGTTCAAGCTGCGGGCCGCCCCCTTCGAAACCGCGCGACCACAGCCATGCATGATCCGAGGCCAGAAGTGCGATCCGCCCCTGGCCTACCCGGTCGAGCAACAATAGTGGGCGATCATCGCCGCTCATCACGGTCTGTCCCGCCGTTTCCGTGACGCCGATCAGGCGGAACCAGCGCCCCCATGCGGGCCCTTCGGCGTCGGGGGTGGCCTGCGCGGCGAAACTGTCCAGCCCGGCGGTGACCGGGTGGCGCGCGCCCAAATCGGTGATCTGCGGGCGAAAGCCACTTTCCAGCACGCGGCTGGTCGGGGCGCCCGGCAGAATTGGCCCCAAGGGCGAGCGATAGAGGCTGTCTGCCGTGGCAAAGTCCGGCCCCGCTGCGACCAATACCGCCCCACCCGCTTCGACATACTGGCGCACGTTGTCCAGGTACAGCGATGGCAAAATTCCGCGTCGCTTGTAGCGATCAAAAATAATCAGATCGAATTCGTCGATCTTGTCCATGAACAACTCGCGGGTGGGAAACGCAATAAGGCTCAGCTCGGACACTGGCACGCCATCTTGTTTGTCCGGCGGGCGCAGGATGGTGAAATGGACAAGATCAACCGAGCTGTCGGATTTCAGCAAGTTGCGCCATGTGCGCTCGCCCGGGTGCGGCTCGCCGGAAACCAAGAGTACGCGCAACCGGTCGCGCACCCCGTTGATCTGCACAACGGCGCTATTGTTGCGGTCGGTCAGCTCGCCCTCGATCATCGGGGTTGAAAACTGCAGCACGTTCATCCCGCCATGAGGGACGGTGATTGGCACCTCGACAGCGCGGCCCACCGGCACGGTGTAAGTGCCCGGCGCGCCGCCATCGATGGCAATGCTCAGCTGCGCAGTGCCGGTTTGGCTGGCTGGAACGTCGCCCTGATCTTCCAGTCGCAGGACCAACGTGACCTCTTCGTCCAGAATGGCGTAGGCTGGCGCGTTCTTGACGATCAGCCGCCGATCCCAATCGCCCTGTCGTCCGGTGAGCAGCACGTGTAGCGGCGCGGGCAGGTCGGGCGCAGCCTTGATGTCATGCACCTGACCGTCAGTCAGCAGGATCGCGCCGGCCAGACGGGCGCGGGGCTGCTCGGCCATGGCTTGTGCCAAGGCGCCCATGACCAGAGATCCCGCGTTGTCTTCGCCGTCACCCAAGGTGACCGTTGCCAATTCTGTGTTCGGCAATTGGGCGATTTCTGTTTCGATGCGTGCAATGCTCTGGGCGATCTGATCCGGGCGGTCCGAAAGGGCTTGCGATGCGCTTTCATCCACAACCAGCACCACGATATCGCTGAGCGCCGCGCGCTCTTCGTTCTGCACCGACGGGTTGGCCAGCGCCGCGATCAAAACTATGGCCGACAGAGCGCGCAGCCACCACCCGGGCAGCCCGCGCCACATGGCCACACCCACAACCACTGCCGCAAACGCGGCGACCGCGCCAATCACCGGCCATACGAAATACGGATCGAACACAACGCCGTTCATTGGCCCAACCTGTCCAGAAGCGCAGGCACATGCACCTGGTCGGATTTATAGTTGCCGGTCAGCACATGCATGATCAGGTTGACCCCGAACCGGTAGGCCAGTTCACGCTGACGCTCGCCTGCGAACCCGCGCCCGACGGGCAGAACCGGCAGACCCTGATCGGTCTGCGCCCAAGCCCCGGCCCAATCGTTGCCGCCGATAACCACCGGTGTCACGTTGTCGTTGAGATTGCGGAACGGCATGCCATCGACTTGCTTGGCATCCGCCGGCGCAGCTTCAACCCAGACCTGGCGCGCGGTGTAACGCCCTGGGAAATCCTGCAGCAGGTAGAACGTGCGCGTCAGCACGTGATCGTCCGGAATCGGTTCCAGCGGCGGAATATCCAGCGGCAGGGCCAACTGTTGCAGCCGCCGCCCGGCCGGCGAGGTGCCCGAATAGGCTGTGTTCGAATCGCGCGTGTCGAACAAGATCATCCCGCCGGACCGCAGGTAGCGGTTCAGCTTGACATAGGCTGCGTCCGACGGCAGCGGCTGGGTTTCGGACACCGGCCAGTAAAGAAACGGAAAAAACGCCAGTTCGTCAGTTTCCAGATTGACCGCAATGGGCGCTGCCGGCTCAATCGTGGTGCGTTGGAACAAGGTTCGCGACAAGCCGAAAAGCCCTTGCCGGGCCAAGGTATCCAACTGCGCATCGCCCGTCACGACATGGGCCAACACGACCTCGGACGTGGCGGCGATGGCAGCGCTGTCGTCTTGTGCCGGGGCCTGATGCGGCGCCAGCGACATGGTCGCGCCCAGCACGGCGGCCATCACGGTGGCCCGCGCCCTGGACAGCCGACCGCTCACCACAAGCGAGCTGACCATATCAACCGCCAAAAGCGCCATCGCCAAAAGGATCAGCCACGGCTTGAGCGCCGCTTCGCGCGCAATCCCCAACCCTTCGACGGTGATCCGTGCAGGCCAGCGGGTTGCTGAAATCTCGCGATCGGGGCCGATCACGTTCAGGGCAAGGCGCCTCTCGTCTCCGGCGTAAAGACCCGGCGGCAGGCCCGGCCCGGGCCGGGCGCCCGTCGCAAGCTCTTCCCCCGGCACCCCAGGCATATCGCCCGCATCGCGCAAAGTGCCGAACCCGTCCAGCACCTGTGATGGGGTGAAAGTCTGCCCGGCCAGATCGGCGGGATCCTGCGCCGCCGGAAAGGACGACACGGCCAACCGTTCAAGCATCTGCACAAAAAGCCCAGACAGCGGCAGGCTGGACCATTCAACATTCGCCGCAACATGGAAAAGTACGATCTGCCCTTCGCCTTGCGACTTGCGCGTGACCAAAGGGGTGCCGTCGGACAAGCTGGCAATCACCCGCTCTGAAAGATCTGGCCCCGGCTGGGCCATGACCTGCGCGTTCACGGTCACGTCAGGCGGGATTGCCAGCCCATAAAACGGCGAACTCTCGGCAAACGCCTGCAATTGCTTGGGCTCGCCCCAGCTCATTGCGCCACCGACACTGCGCCCGCCCGCCCGCAGGCGCACCGGCATCAACGGATCGTCCATTTCGCGGCTGACATCCGACGCTGCAAGACGGGGGCCCGCGAACCGCACCAGTAGCCCGCCTTTGTTTATCCACTCCAGCAGGGCAGTTTCAGTGACCTCTGGCAGCCGGGCAACATCTGCAAAAACGATCACGTCGGGATTGGCCAAGATGATGTCGGACAGCGCGCCTTCGATCAGGTCTGCTGTCGGCTCGAGCGCTTGGCGCAAATAGTGCATTTGGTCGAGCAGTTCGAGACCCTCGCGCGTGTTCCCGCCCGAAATCAACGCGACCTCGCGCCGTTGAAGCGCGTCGTCGGTCAGCGCCACGGCCCCGGCGCTCCGCGCGCCTTCGATCTCAAAGCGAGACACCCGGTTGCGCAGTTCCGGCGGCAGCGACAAGGCAACGGTGGCTGTGCCTTCGCCCGCCGCAAATTCGGCAGTTGCGCGCGCCAGTTCCCGTTCGACCCCCGCAGGGTCCGGCCCAACGGCACGGACCACGGCCTGGCCCGGCCCATCGGTTTGCGCGCGCAGTGCAGTGACTTGCAACACCCCGTCACTGTAGCTGGGCGAACGCAGGGCGCGAAGTGCGCGCGGGCTTTCAAAAACCCGCACTTTGCCGCGCGCTTCCAGCGACGCCAACAAGTCCGCCCGCCAAGGCGCATCCAGCCCCGACGACACCCAGAACGTATCGAAGTCCCCTTCCAGGGCCGCCCCCCACTGCGCAACCTGGGCGGGATCGGGATCATAGGGCGCGGGCTGGATCGACGGCAACCGCGCGGCCCAAGCATTGGCAGCCAGAAACGGCACGTTTCCCACCGCGCCCACCGGCAAGTCGGTCAGGGCAACCACAGCCACGGGGCGGCCTGCGCGCCCGGCCTCTGACAGGGCACCGGACATGCGTTCCGTCCGTGCGCGCCAATCGCGTGCATCGGCCCATGATCCGTCGGTCAGGATCAGAAGCGGGCCGTCGTCAACGCCTGGCGAGGTGTCGGGATTCAGCACCGGACCGGCAAAGGCAAGGATGATCGACGCCACCGCAAGCATACGCAGCAAGAGCAGCCACCATGGCGTCTTGTCGGTTTGCGTTTCATCGTCGCTCAGCCCCACCAAGAGCGCCACACCGGGAAACCGGCGCCGGATCGGGGCGGGCGGCACGGCGCGCAGGATCAACCAAAGGACGGGCAGCACGATCAGCCCCAGCAAAAGCCAGGGCGACGTGAACCCTATGGGACCAAGAACCCACATCAGCGTACCTGCTCGAGCGCGCCATAGAGCCAAAGCAGCGCCGATTGCGCCGATGCGTCTGTATGATGCGTTTCGAACCGCCAGCCGGTGCTGCGCGCCAAGCCCGACAAGCGGTCCTTTCGCTCGGCCAACCGCTCGATGTAGCGGCCCCGCAAATCGGCCGCCTTGAGCGTTTCATGACGCACCGTTCCGCCCATGCTTTCAAAGACGGTGCGACCGTCATAGGGAAACGCCTCTTCGGCCGGATCCAGCACCTGCAGGATGGCGCCCTTGACGCCGCGGTCCGCAGCCTTGGTCAGTTGCCCGGCCAGTGCATCGATATCCCCCATGAAATCCGACACGAAGAGCGCGCGCGAATGGGGCAACATCCCGCGGATTTCCGGCACGCCATAATCTTCGTCCGCCGGGTCGGTCAGACCTTGGCTGATCCGCAAGAGTTGCAGGTTGCCAATTCGCGGCGGTGTCCCCAGCGAGGCCAGCGCCACACGTTCGCCCGCCCGCATGAGCAGAACCGCCATGGCCATTGCCAATAGGGCCGTGCGATCAGCCTTGCTCACCCCCGACTTGAGCGAGCTGAACCGCATCGATGCCGACCGGTCCACCCACATCAGCACAGATTGCGCGCCCTGCCATTCCTTTTCCCGCACGTAGTTTTCGTCTGACCGGGCCGACCGGCGCCAGTCGATCATTCTGGCGCTGTCGCCGACTTCGGCCGAACGATATTGCCAGAATTCGTCGCCCATGCCTGCACGTCGCCGCCCATGCGCGCCCAGCAGGACCGTCTGGGCCAGATGTTCTGCATCAGCCAAAAGCGGCGGCAGCGGGGCACCCAACAACTGCGCTTCGGCGCGCAGCCTAGCATAAGCGACGTTGGGGGGGGGCTGACTCACGCGGCGGCCTCGGCCCGGATCAGGGTCGTTATGGTGTCGTCGATCAACTGCCCCAGGCTTTCCCCCCGCGCGCGCGCCGCGAAGGTCAGCGCCATGCGGTGGGTCAGCGCCGGGCGGGCCATGGCAACCACGTCATCGACACCCGGCGCCAGCCGTCCGTCCAACAGCGCCCGTGCGCGCACCAGCAGCATGAGCGCCTGCGCCGCCCGCGGCCCGGGCCCCCAACTGACCGAGTTGCGCACCTGTTCAGAGGCTTCGGCTTCGCCGGGACGGAAAGCCCGCACGATATCCAAGATGACATCAATCACGCTTTCGCCAACCGGCATCCGCCGCAACAGGCGTTGCGCCGCGATCAATTCGCCCGCCGTAAAGACGGCATGGGCCTCTTCTTCGTCGATGCCAGTGGTAGCCAGAAGGATATCGCGCTCGGTTTCTCTATCTGGATATTCCACGTCGATCTGAACAAGGAACCGGTCAAGCTGCGCCTCGGGCAACGGGTAGGTGCCCTCTTGTTCGATCGGGTTTTGCGTGGCCAACACGTGAAACGGCGCGGCCAGCGCATGCGCCTGCCCGCCGACGGTGACGGATTTCTCTTGCATCGCCTGCAACAGCGCAGACTGGGTGCGTGGGCTGGCACGGTTAATTTCATCAGCCATCAAGAGCTGGCAAAAGATCGGCCCTTCGATGAACCGAAAATTCCGGGTTCCGTCCTTGGCTTTTTCCAGAACTTCCGAGCCCAGAATGTCAGCCGGCATCAGATCGGGCGTGAATTGTACGCGCGACCCGTCCAGCCCCATCACCGTGCTTAACGTATCAACCAAACGCGTCTTTCCCAGCCCGGGCAGACCGATCAACAGCGCATGCCCGCCGCACAGCATCGAGGACAGGACAAGGTTCACGACCTTTTCCTGACCGATGAATCGCTTGGTGATCGATTCCTTGGCCTCGGCCAGTTTGGCGCCCAAAGCCTCGATCTCGGCTACAAGCTGTTCGGTCTCGGACATGGCATCGCCTCCTTGATCGCCCTATATAGGCTATTAGAGACGAGGAACGATCCGATCTCAAATGACAAAAGGCTAAACAGGACAAAAGATTGTGACCTTATCCGCCGACAATATCGCCGCCGCCGCCCGCCAAGCCGCCAAACATGGCCAGCTTCCCCCTGTAGACAAATGGGATCCCGAATTCTGCGGCGATCTGGACATGCGCATCGCCCGCGACGGGACGTGGTTTTATCTGGGCACCCCCATCGGCCGGCCTGCACTGGTGCGGCTGTTCTCAACCATTCTGAAGCGTGAAGGCGACAAGTATTTCCTGGTGACCCCCGTCGAAAAGGTCGGGATCCAGGTCGAGGACGCCCCCTTCGTGGCTGTGGATTTCACAAAGGACGGCGACGCGCTGACCTTTCACACCAATCTGGGCGATAGCGCCACCGCCGGCCCCGATCACCCGATTCGCGTGGTCCGTGATCCCGACACGGGTGAACCTGCGCCCTACGTGACCATTCGCCGAAACCTCGAAGCGCTGATCGATCGCAAGAGCTTTTACCGCCTGGTCGACATCGGTGAAACACGCACGCATGAAGGGATCGACTGGTTCGGCGTCACTTCGCAGGGTGTGTTTTTTCCCATCATCCCGGCCTCGGAACTGGGCTGATACATACCTGACCTTCGTTCATGCAAGAATGCCCGCTTCCTGGACGGTCTGACAAAGCCCACCGGGTTCGAATGGATCGAAGTGCTAGGGCGGGGGCACCGGTTTTCCGGCGCCCCACGTATTCAGTTTCCAACCGGCTCAGCCGAACACCGCGCCATCCGTGCGCCAAATTGCGATCACCGAACTGCGCGGCTTGCCAACGCCATCGGGCCACGATCCGCCGGGGTGCTGGATGCCGACAAAGGCGGTCTTGCCATCAGGCGACCAGGTGAGTCCGGTTACCTCGGCGCCGTTCGGCGCGGTCAGAAAGCGGGCGATGTCGCCGGTTTCCGGATTGCCGACCAGCATCTGGTTGTTGCCTTGCCCGGCAAAGTCGCCTTCGTTGCTGTCATCGCCATCGGTCTGAATCCAAAGCAACCCGTCGCTGGAAAACGCCATCCCGTCGGGCGAGTTGAACATGTTGCCGGGCGTGACGTTGTCCGACCCGCCATAGGCATTGTCGTAAACTTCGGGGTTGCCTGCCATCACATAGAGATCCCAGGTGAACCCGTCCGAACCATGATCGCCCCCGTCGGGACGCCAACGCACGATTTGGCCGTATTTGTTCGTCTCGCGCGGGTTCGCGCCGCCAACCGGCGTGGCGTCGCCCCCCGCGTTCGGTTTGACGCCACGGTTCTTATTGTTGGTCAGCGCGCAATAGGCTTCGGCGCGGAGCGGGTTGCAGGCTACCCATTCAGGACGGTCCATCGTGGTAGCGCCAACTTTCGATCCGGCAATGCGCGCGAAGATCAGGATTTCCGCAAGCGACATGCCCGTGCTTTCCGGCGTCAGGGCCAGCCACTCGCCGCTCTGATCGGCGTTGAATTTGGCGACAAACAATGTGCCGTCCGACAACAGTCCATCGCTCGGCTGGCCTTCGGCCCATGTGCTGTTGGACACATAGCGATAGATGAACTCGCCGCGTTCATCGTCACCCATGTAGACCACGACGCGCCCGTCAGCAGCCTGCACCATTTCCGCGTTCTCGTGCTTGAAACGGCCTAGTGCCGTGTGCTTGATCGGCGTGCTGTTTGGATCGGTCGGGTCGATCTCGGTGATCCAGCCGTGACGGTTCGGCTCGTTCGGTTCGGCGCTCAGATCAAAGCGCGGATCGAACTTTTCATAGGCATAGCGGCCCTCGCCCCCGATGCCATACCGGCGCAGCCCTTCTGTTTCCTCAAAGGCGCCGGTTGCGCCGAAATAGCCGTTGAAGTTTTCTTCGCAGGTCAGGTAGGTGCCCCAGAGAGTCTTGCCTGAGCCGCAGTTGTTCATTGTGCCTTTGGGCGACTTTCCCGATGGATCAGCGTTGGTCTTCAGCAGATCCGTCCCGGCCGCCGGCCCGTCCATCGCCGTCTGCGTTTCATGCGTGATACGGCGGTTGTAGGGGCTGTCCAGAACCACCTCCCAGCCAGTGCCCTGATCGGCGACTTCCATCACCGTCACGCCTTGCATGTTTTTCAACAAGCGCACTTGGTCGGCGTTCTGGGGCACGCCTTCGGACGCGGCTGGCAGGTTGATCTTGGGGTTCACGTATTCCGAATTGATGGCCAGCAGCACGCGGCCATTGTGGGTAAAGATTTCCATTCCGTCAGTGTTTTCACCAAACACCTTGTCCGAATTTTCAACGCTGACACCCTGGTCTGGCGAATACGCCCCTGCGGCATCGGAAAACAGCGGATCGCCCCAACGCACCAACACATCCCAGTCGAACCCGTCCGGCACGTGGATGTCATGGTCGGTCGCAATGCCAACGGGTTGGAACCCAAAGCCTGCCGCCTGCGCATGCGCGGACGTGGCTGAAAGCAGCCCCGAACCGAACACCGCCGCGCCCGAGCCAAAGGCCAGCGCCCCGCCCAGAAACCCGCGGCGCGAAATCGCGCGTTCGACCACGGCGTCGAAATCGTTGGTGTCAGCGCGCGGATCGCGCAATTCGTCGAAATCGTCCCAACTCAGGTCGACCGTTTCTTTGATGTCCATGGGAATTCCTCTCATCTGGCAGGTGGCTGGATATGCGCAACGGCCAGGCCCCGCGCATCGGAAAACCACATAGGCGGCGTCTACAAACCCGAGGCGACACTCAGGTGACAAATCTGTGACAAACCCGTCTGACTGGATGCTGGTGCCAGCGGTCTGCGGCATCGCCGTCATCGCGGCGCGGCGCCGTGGGAAGCAATTTCCGTCCACACCACCCCACCCGGATCTCATGCCTGAAATCGCTTTGCTGGCGGCCGGCGCGTACATCCCGCGCGGCTTGGACGCCACTGCCATCGCGGTTGGGCGCGCAACAAACGCTGCTCAAGATCGAAAGCGTCATGCCCAAGTCCTGCGCGATACGTCCAGCGGATCGGCTGGCGCGGGGCCGTCACACCCGCCGCTTTGGCGGGGCCATCAATCATACAGACTGCGATTGCGGCGTCGCGCGGTGGCTAGGCGTGCCCACTTTCGCTGCGCTGATCAGCGCAGCCTGCACCCGGCGCTTCGGCTTCCAGCGTGGAATGGGCGATCCCAAAGGTTTCGGCCAGCAGCGTCTTGACGTCGGCCAGCACACGCCCGCTGTCATGCCGCTCTGCAATAATCAGATGCGCCTCAAGGCTGATCCGGTTTTCGTCCATCTGCCACAGGTGGATATGGTGGGCATTTTCAACGCCATCGACCGCTTCGATCCCCGCCTTGACCGCACTCAGCCCGACATCCGGCGGTGTGCCGTTCATGAGAATTCGGATCACGGGGCGAATGTCGCGCAAGGCGTGACGTAAAATATAGGCGGAAATCCCGATGGTGATGATCGGATCGACCATGCGCCAGCCGAACAGCAGGATCAGTGTGCCGCCCACGATTACCGCCACCGACGTCAGCGCATCGGCCAGATTGTGCAAGAAGGCCGCGCGAATGTTCAGGCTTTGCTTGGCCAGGCGCCATGTCAGCCCGGCCGTGATCAGGTCAATGACCAGGGCGATTCCTGCAACGATCACAACGATCCAGCCCTCGACCGCGGGCGGGTCGATCAGCCGCGCGACCCCTTCCACCGCCAGCCACAACGCCACCACGATCAGCGTGACAAAATTGATCAGCGCGGCCACCAGTTCCGCCCGCCCATAGCCGAAGGACATCGCCTCGTCCCGCGGGCGGCGGGCGATCTTGCGGGCAAAAAACGCAATCCCCAGCGACGCGGCATCCGACAGGTTGTGCACTGCATCGGCAATCAGCGCCAACGACCCCGACAGGACGCCCGCAACCATCTGCACCACCGTCAAAGCCACGTTCACGCCCACCGCTGCCAAGACCTTGGCGTCGCCGGCATTCGGGTCGATCGCGTGATGGTGATGGGCGTGCTCGTGGGGCATGGCGGCTAGTGCGCCTCGGCCCAGTTATCGCCAATGCCCGCGTCTACTTCGATCGGCACGTCCAGTGTCACGGCGGGCAAGGCTGCTTTTTCCATCACCTCCGTGACCACGCCAATCAGGTCTTCGCTCGCAGCTTCGTCCACTTCGAAAATCAGTTCGTCATGCACCTGCAACAGCATGGTGGCGGGCAGGTCGGCGATGGCGTTCTCCATCCGGATCATGGCGCGGCGGATGATGTCAGCCGCGGTTCCCTGGATCGGCGCGTTGATCGCGGCGCGCTTGGCAAGGCCCGCGCCCGGCCCCTTGGCATTGATTTCGGGGGTGTGGATCCTGCGCCCGAACAGTGTGGCGACATGGCCGTGTTCCTTGGCGAAGGCGACAGTGTCGTCCATATAGGTGCGGATACCGGGGAAGCGCTGGAAATACCGGTCGATGAAGCCCTGAGCTTCGGACCGCGGAATACGCAGGTTCCGCGCCAGACCATAGCCGGAAATCCCGTAAATTACCCCGAAATTGATTGCCTTGGCTTGTCGCCGAATGCTTGGGTCCATCCCGTCTATTGGCACATCAAACATTTCGCTGGCGGTCATCGCGTGAATGTCCTGGCCGTCACGAAACGCCTGCTTCAACGCGTTGATCCCGGCGACATGGGCCAAGATGCGCAATTCGATCTGACTATAGTCGAGACTAACCAGTTTTTTGCCCTTGGGCGCGATAAAGGCTTCGCGGATGCGGCGCCCTTCCTCAGAGCGTACGGGAATGTTCTGCAGGTTTGGTTCGGCCGACGCCAAGCGCCCCGTTACCGCGCCCGTCTGCACGTAAGATGTGTGCACCCGGCCCGTTTCGGGGTTGATGTAACCTTGCAACGCATCGGTATAGGTGGATTTCAGCTTGGACAGTTGGCGCCAGTCCAGAACGCGGCGCGGCAGATCATGTTCGGTTGCCAAATCCTCTAAAACGTCCGCCGGTGTGGAATACTTGCCGCTCTTGCCTTTCTTGCCGCCCTCGAAGCCCATTTTCTCGAACAGGATTTCGCCCAATTGCGCGGGCGAGCCGACATTGAATTCCTGCCCCGCCAACTCATGGATTTCTGCCTCGAGCGCGGCCATTTTCTGGGCAAAGGCGTTCGACATCCGGCTGAGCGTGTCGCGATCGACCAGAACGCCTGCCCGTTCCATCCGCGCCAAGACCTGCGACAGGGGCCGTTCAAGCGTCTCGTAGACCGTCGTGACACGGCTTCGGTGAAGCTTGGGCTTGAACAGCTTCCACAGGCGCAGGGTGACATCAGCATCCTCAGCGGCGTAGGTGGCCGCCTTGTCGATGGCGACCTGATCAAAGGTGATGGCCGACTTGCCGGTGCCCAAAAGGTCTTTGATCGGGATCGGCTCGTGGGCCAGATACCGCGTCGAAAGCGCGTCCATCCCGTGATTGTGCATTCCTGCATGCAGCGCATAGCTCATGAGCATGGTGTCGTCATAGGGGGACACGTCGATGCCATAGCGGGCCAATACCTTGGCGTCGTATTTCATGTTCTGACCGATTTTCAAAACCGATGGGTCCTGCAAAACCGGGCGCAATGCGTCCAGCACATCGTTCAGTGGCAACTGCCCTTCGGCCAGATCGCTGCCTCCGAACAGATCGCCCTTGCCTGTCTTGTGGCCGACAGGGATGTAGCAGGCCGCGCCCGCTTCGACGCTCAGGCAGATGCCGGCCAGTTCGGCCACCATATCATCCAGCGAATTGGTTTCGGTATCCACCGCCACATAGCCGCGTTCGTTGATCGCATCGATCCAGCGGGCCAGCGTATCCATGTCGCGCACGCATTCGTATTTATCGTGGTCAAAGGGCAGCTTGGCCGCGCCTTCGCCCGGGGTCAGCGCATCGTCAGCAATGGCTGCCGTAGGTTCGACGATGGCCGGCGCCTCGACGCCCAGCTTGTCAGCTACGCGCTTGGTGATGGTGCGAAATTCCATCTCGGCCAAGAACGGCAGCAACGTATCGGGGTCTGGTTCGCGCAGCTCTAGCGTATCCAGCCCGTATTCCAGTGCCATTGTCCCGTTCAGTGCCACCAGATCGCGGCTCAGCCGGATTTGATCGGCGTTTTCGATCAGGGTCTCGCGCCGCTTGGGCTGTTTGATTTCACCCGCACGTTCCAGCAGGCTGTCCAGATCGCCATATTCGTTGATCAGCAGAGCGGCGGTCTTGATCCCGATGCCAGGCGCGCCGGGGACGTTGTCCACGCTGTCGCCCGCCAGCGCCTGCACGTCGATCACCCGTTCGGGGTAGACGCCGAATTTCTCAAATACGCCCTCGCGGTCGATGCGCTTGTTCTTCATCGGATCGAGCATTTCGACCCCGTCGCCCACCAGCTGCATCAGATCCTTGTCCGAGCTCAGGATCGTCACCCGCCCGCCCGCGTCGCGCGCTTGGTTGGCCAGCGTCGCGATGATGTCGTCGGCCTCGTACCCCTCTTGTTCGAGACAGGCGATGTTGAAGGCGCGCGTTGCCTCGCGGGTCAGGGGGATCTGCGGGCGCAGATCTTCGGGCATGGCGTCGCGGTTGGCCTTGTACTGATCGTAGAGGTCATTGCGGAAGGTGTGGCTGCCCTTGTCGAACACCACCGCCACATGGGTTGGGGCATCTGGGCCAGCGTTATCTTCGACTTGTTTCCACAGCATGTTGCAAAAGCCCGCCACCGCCCCGATCGGCAGTCCATCGGATTTCCGCGTGAGCGGCGGCAGCGCGTGATAAGCGCGGAAAATATAGGCCGATCCATCAATCAGATGCAGATGGCAACCCTTGCCGAAACCCATGGTGCGATCCCCCGTCTTACGCGCAAGCGCAACCTAGCGCGCAGGATCGGGGAAGGCCACAAGCTAGTCGGCCCGACCCGCCGCCCTGCCGCGCGTGACGCCACAGGCCAGAGGAAAGATCAAGGTGTACCCTGCCGCCGCCCATTCGATTTGGCTTTCCGTCGCACCCAGATCGGTGACGTCGAAGGAAGCGCGGCATTTACAATGGTTACATCGACAAATTCCCTGACGGCGCCAAACGGTTGGTCAGAAATATGGCCTAGCGCTGTCGGTGCGAAATGCCCCCGCGCAACAGGCAGCACGGACCGTCTTGCTGAATTCAAGCGCCGGCGGCGGGCTCTGCTTCCAGCTTGGCACTTTCGTGAACGAACTTCTTGTCGCAATAGCCGCATTCAACCCAACCGGTGTCGTGCGGAATGCTCAGCCAGACACGCGGATGGCCCAACGCACCCTCGCCACCGTCACAGGCGACACGCCATTGCGTTACGATTTCAGTTTCGGGGGCGGGTATGGTCATGCTGGCATCCTTCGAAAGGGGCTGTCTTGCCGTTGGCTTGGGACCGCCCTAGGTTTGCAGCGCATGATACTGAAACCGCGCATAGCGGCAAGGGGGACAGGTGGGCGAAAATGCTATCGAAATCGTAGGTCTACAAAAGACCTACGGCGGATCCGGCAGCCAGCCACCGAAAGAAGCGCTGAAAGGCGTGGACATGGCGATTCCCAAGGGGTCGATCTTTGGTCTGCTCGGCCCAAACGGCGCAGGCAAATCGACCCTGATCAACATTCTGGCCGGTCTGGTCGTCAAGTCCGCCGGGCAGGTCAGCATCTGGGGCTTTGATCAAGACGTGAACCCGCGCCAGTCACGCGCAGCCATCGGCGTCATGCCGCAAGAGCTGAACCTGGATCCATTTTTCACGGCGCGCCAGGCGCTGGACGTGCAGGCGGGGCTGTACGCGGTTCCCAAGGCGCAGCGCCGGACCGACGAAATCCTGGCCATGATTGGCCTGACCGACAAAGCTGACGTGTATTCACGAACGCTCTCAGGCGGCATGCGGCGGCGGTTGCTCTTGGGCAAGGCGTTTGTGCACAGGCCACCGATTCTGGTCCTTGATGAACCGACCGCAGGTGTGGACATCGAACTGCGCCAGATGCTGTGGTCGAACGTGCGCAAGCTGAATGAAGAGAATGGCACCACAATCATCTTGACCACGCACTACCTCGAAGAAGCGGAAGAAATGTGCGACGAGATCGCCATCATCAATCATGGCGCAGTGATTGCGCGCGACAGTACGGCCGCCCTGATTGGCCAGATGGATGCCAAAACGCTGGTCATACACCCCGAAGGCACGGTGCCAGACCATATCGCTCTGCCACCTGGTGTAACACTGGAACACCGGCGCGGCGGCGGCATCGCCCTGAGCTACAGAACTGGACAGACAAGCGCAAACGCAGTGCTGTCCGCCATCCATGAAGCGGGCATTTCCATTCTGGATGTCGCGTCAGAGGAACCGGATCTGGAAGACGTGTTCATGGCGCTGACGTCTGGGGCGCACGGATAGCTGGCCGCAGGTGGCTATCTGCCCCCTTCGGCCCTTCTTGCCTGATACCTGATGGGTATTTGCTGAAGAAGACGCCGATTGGGGGCATTTAGAGGTTTCCGGCAGATTGTCGGATACAGATCATCTTGGGATCCGGAGCTGCGCCCCGGACTGGCCCAACCGCCTGCCAAGCCGACAGGCATCAATGTAGGGCGCGCGCCCTAGCTGACCGGCGGCAACATTCGACCCAAGGGCCGACCGGCGAGGATGTGCAGGTGGTAGTGCGGCACTTCCTGCACCCCGTCCTGGCCCGCGTTCGTGATGGTGCGGTATCCCGCGCCGCCCCCGCCCGGAGCCACGCCCAGATCGCCACAGATTTGCGCGGCCACCCTGTGGAAATCCAAGATTTCCGCGTCTGACGCTTCACCGTAAAAATGATCGAAACACACGTAGCGGCCCTTTGGGATCACCAGCACATGGGTCGGCGCCTGCGGTTGAATGTCCTCAAAGGCTAGCGTGTGTTCGGTTTCAACCACCGTCTTGTTCGGTATTTCACCGCGCAGGATTTTCGCAAAAATATTCTCGTCGTCATAGTTGTAGGGCATTTTGGTCCTCAGTCGGAAAACAGGTGCTGTGTCTCAGCGATAGAAAAGGCGGTTTTTTCGGGAATGTCCAGAAACTGCGACAGCGCATTGGCATTCATATCTGCCGGGTCGCCCTGCCGGATCCGGAAAAAATGCTCAAACTCGGCGTCGCGAATGCGGTCGCTTTCCGACAAAACATCACCCCGGATCGTCGGCAGCAACCGGTCGATGGTCTCGGCTGGGGTGCGTTCGCCCGCCAGCCCGATCCGTTTGGCGTGGCCCAGCAGGTAGTCGTCGGAAAAAGTGCATTCGACCTCGAGCAGCTTGGTCCGCGACCGATCCGAATTGAAATCCTGCATCAGGTCCATGTTCTTTGGATCAATGCAGATGACCAGCCGGTCAGTGTTGTAGAAATCAAACAACATGCGCATCAATGCGCGTCTGTGCCGGGTCCGCTTGCCCAAGGTTTTCTGAATCCCCCCGAGGTCCGGCAGGGGCGTGCCTTCTTCATCGAACATGTATTCGATGCCGGGCAAATTTGTATGCCGCTTTATCGCCTGCAACAGACGCTTTCCGACGTGCCACTTCTTGCAGGTCACGATCATCAGCTCGCGTTCGCGTCCAAGTGTCGATTCCGTCTCCCAGAACCGTGGGGCAAACCGCCGCCCCACACGCCCACGCCCCGAAATGAACTTGAACAGGCTGCGCCCTTCGTTCGAGATTTGGAAATCCACCCCTTCGGCGGCATAGAGCGCCCCGAGCCGCCGCTTGAGCTCTTTCGCCTCGGGGCTGATCTTGCGCGCGAACAGGAAATCCTGACTGAGCAAAAGGTCGTAACTGTCATTGTAGAACGTCACCGGCATTCCATAGTCGGTGAACATCAGGAAGGTCAGGGTGCGCGTTTCGATTTCGGACTCGGGCACAAGATGGCGCACCAGGGTCTGGAAAAACGTTTCGTCCGGGATCCAGGTGGTGGCGAAGAACCGCATCACATCGCGCCGTTTGCGGGCGAACTCTATGATGAATTCGACGGTCCGGCGGCGCAGGCACCACCATTGGCTACCGATCATGATCTGCAGATCAGCCGGAATTTCGCGCGCCAGCCCGAACCGTTTTTGCAGGTTCATCGATGCATAAAACAGCGACTTGTGCAGGCGTTCATTGAAAAAATGGCGATAGATCAGCCTTTCTTCCTTGATGCCGGTCTTGATCCAGTCGCTTTCGAAAAAATCAAAACTCTCGATATAATCAACATCGCGATTGTCCAGGAATTCATGGGCAAACTCGGCGGTCTTGATTGACATGCAATCGCCCGACAGCATGTAAAAATGAGTGGCCCGTGGAAACGCCTCTTCGGCCGCCTCTACCGCATAAAGTGTCGCTTGAACCAGGCTCCATTCACCCCAGCCGCACTTGATGCGTTTCTTTGCGAACGTCACGTTCGGATTGCCCTGCAGCGCTGTGCGAATACGTTCGTAATCGGCCCGGTTTGCGCGGGCATCGAAATGGATCGCCATAAAATCACCCACCGCGGTCAAACGCTCGGCCTGCTGGATGATCGCATCCGGGTCCTTGTGACACAGAAGAATAAAGGCGATTTGGGCCATTTTCGAAACACTTACCCCTGCAACTGCATGGTTGTTCGCATGGATAGCTTGAAAAACCGTTGAATATACAGAGATTATTTGCTTTTTGATGCCAAACCATTGACCGAGCATGAACTCGGACAAGCTGGAGGCGAGCAAATGGGTTTTCCTGGTACATGGATGACCGAAAGTGAAAGCGTGGTTTACCGCGTGGTGCCGAAGTGCGCCTGCTCGACGATCGGTCAGGTCATGTTCTATTCCGATCATGGTGAATTCTTCGACGGCGACATCCATGACAGCAAGGACCGGTTGCACAAATGGGCACAAGAAAACAGCCAGCCCTTGATCGAAGCGAACGTCAAGAACCACAGCTCTTACGCCTTTACCTGCGTGCGTAATCCCTACACCCGGATCCTGTCGTCATTCTTCGATAAAATCTGCGGCATCCAGCGAAACGGCAAACGCTATCGCGGCAATCTGGTACCCCTGCTTATCCAGAAATACGGGATTGAGGTTGGCAGCCCCGAGGATGATTTCCAATTCGACCAAGTCCAGTCGTTCCGCCGGTTCCTTCTGTTCGCGCGGGACACCATTCGCTGGCGCAAACCGATGGATCCTGACATTCACTGGTCGGCCATGTCAGGTCATGTCAGCACCTTCATCGTAAACGGTGGGCGATACGACAACATCTTTTTTACCGAGAAGTTCAACGAAGGGATGCAAAGCGTGCTGGACGCGATTGATACGCCAGTCCAGATCGATCTGGCCAAGGTACCGCGTTTCAACGAAAGCGAAGGGCACGGGCCAAAACGTGCGCATCCGGTCGAAGATTATTTCGACGACCTGTCGATGCATCTGGTTTACGAAATGTACAAGCGCGATTTCGAAGTCTTCAAATATGACTTTGAAGACCCGTCAAACAAGATGCCGGTGGGTGAAATTGACCTGGACGAAGTGCACGCGAAACTGGGCGATTGAGGCATCGATCACCCGCCGCGTGCGCCTTTTCCCTCAGACCAGACCGGCCTTGGCGAATAGTGCTTTCACATCCGTTTCGGGGCGCGCGCCATAGTGGCTGATCACCTCGGCCGCGGCGATGCAACCCATGCGCCCGCACACCGCCAAAGGCTGACCCGTTGCATAGCCATATAGGAACCCGGCCGCGAATTGGTCCCCGGCTCCGGTGGCATCTACCGGCGCCACCTTGGTGACCGGCACGACTGTTTCTTCCTCGCCGCGCACCAGCACCACATCGTGCCCCGAACGTGTGCACACGACCATGCCGCTGTCCTGCGCGGCCTGCTCTAACGCTGTCGACAGGTCGGTTTGGTACAGGCTTTCCCACTCGTGCTCGTTCCCGATCACATAATCCAGATCCTTGACCAGACGGCGGAAATCGTTGCGATGCCGGTCGACGCAAAACGGATCGCTGAGTGCAATCCCCGCCTTTCCGCCCCCCTGCCGGCAGAGCCGCGCGGCGGTTTCAAAAGCTTCCTTGCCCTTGTCCTTGTCGTACAGATACCCTTCGAGAAACAGGATATCCGTGCCCCCGGCCACGTCGTCCGGCACATCGAACGGCCCCAACTCGGACGAAATCCCCAGATAGGTGTTCATCGACCGTTCGCCATCCGGCGTCACAAAGATCATGGACCGTGACGTTGGCAGTTCGCCCCCCTCAACCGGGTCGTTCACAAAGGCCGATCCGTTTTGCGCGAAACTTTTTGCATAGAATTGCCCCAGCACGTCGTCATGCACACGCCCGATGAAGCCCGTTTTCAGCCCCAGCGCGCCCAGCCCGGCGACGGTGTTGGCAACCGAGCCGCCAGCCACCTGCGTGCGTTCACGCATAGCGGCATAGAGCATCTCACCGCGCTTTCGCTCGACCAGTTGCATGATGCCTTTTTCAATCCCCATGAGTTCCAGAAAGCTGTCGTCACATTGGGTGATTACATCAACGATCGCATTGCCGATCCCGACGACTTGAAAGGTTTGGCTCACAGGTTCTTCTCCTCGTATTGGCAGAGATCTCGTATCAGACAGGTGTTGCACAGCGGTTTACGGGCCTTGCAGGTATAGCGTCCGTGCAAAATCAGCCAGTGGTGGGCGTGGTGTTGAAATTCGGCCGGTACGTTATCCTCGATCGCCCGTTCGACTGCCGCGACATCCTTGCCCGGTGCGATCCCGGTGCGGTTGCCAACGCGGAAAATATGGGTGTCGACCGCCTGCGTGGGCTGGCCCCACCACATGTTCAGCACCACGTTGGCGGTCTTGCGCCCGACGCCCGGCAGCGATTGCAGCGCCGCGCGCGATGACGGCACTTCGCCGCCATACTCTTCGACCAGAATGCGGCTCAGCTTGATGACGTTCTTGGCCTTCTGGCGAAAAAGCCCGATGGTCTTTATGTGCTCGATCAACGCCTCTTCGCCCAGGTCCAACATTTTTTGCGGCGTGTCGGCAATCTTGAAGAGCGCGCGCGTCGCCTTGTTCACGCCCGCATCTGTGGCCTGCGCCGACAAAGCGACAGCCACCACCAGCGTATAGGCATTGACATGCTCGAGCTCGCCCTTGGGTTCGGGCTCGGCGTCGCGGAAGCGCGAAAAGATCTCGTGGATCGTGTGATAACTCAGCTGCTTGGCCATGGCAGATGGCTAGCTTGTCGCGCCCGCAGGGGCAAGCGGCGCATTTCGCGAAATCCAACAGGTCTTCCCCTAGAGCGCTTAACGCGGGGCGCCTAAATTGCCATTGGTTCGCGACGGGGAAACTGGCGGACAGCGCCAGAGGGGGCCGTATTAAAGAACCATTTCGATCATTCGCTCCAGCCGCACCGCGTCGGGCTATTGCCAGATCAGCTGCCTGCGCCTGCCCCGCGCCGATGCAATGCTATTCCTTTCGCGCACCGGAATCGCCGCGCGGCCTGTTGCGAAAGCGCAATTTCCGGCTCGCCGCGCCGGGGACAGGCGGCTAACCTCAGCGCCATGACACAGTCCGCACCAGACACAATCGACCAAGCCTACCACTACGGCGTGATCAAACGCGCGATCGACCGGATCGACGCCCATCCCGGCGGCCCTCTGCCGCTGGACGCGCTTGCCGCCGAATTGGGCCTGAGCCCGGCGCATTTCCAGCGTGTCTTTACCCGCTGGGCGGGCGTGTCGCCCAAGCGTCTGCATCAGTACCTGACGCTGGGCCATGCCAAGGCGCTGCTGGACCAGAACGCCACCACGCTAGAGGCGACGCATGAAACCGGGCTCAGTTCAACCAGCCGCTTGCAGGATCTTTTCGTGCGGTGGGAGGCGATGCGACCCGGCGACTATGCCAAGGGCGGCGGGGGGCTGCTCATCGCCCACGGCTGGTTCGACACGCCCTTTGGACGGGCGCTTGCGATGGGGACCGACCGCGGTCTTTGCGGGCTCGGTTTTTCCGACGAAGCGGGCGACCTGGCAACTTTTGACGATCTGCGCGCGCGCTGGCCCGCCGCACAGTTCACCGAAAGCCCCGAGCGCATCGCGCCATGGGTGCACGCAGCCTTTGAAGGGGGCAACGCGCACCTGCACCTGATCGGCGCGCCCTTTCAGATCAAGGTGTGGGAGGCCCTGTTGTCGATCCCCTCTGGCCAAGTCACCACCTACGGCGACATCGCCCAGGCCATCGGCAATCCGCGCGCCGTGCGGGCCGTCGGCACCGCTGTTGGGCGCAACCCGGTGTCCTGGCTGATCCCCTGCCACCGCGCATTGCGCAAGTCCGGGGGACTGGGCGGCTATCACTGGGGCCTTGGCGTCAAGCGTGCGATGCTGGCCTACGAGGCAGCCCGCCGCGACGCAGGCTGAGCAAAAACCCGCGCACACGCAGATGTGTATCGATTTGGGAACCATCGCCGACAATTTCGCGTTATTAATCCGCCAAATAATTTCGCAAACGAGGCTTTTCATGCAGTTCAAGACCCCCCTTATCCTGACGACCGTTTCCGCACTGGCGCTGGCGGGTTGTACTGATACGTTCAACGGCGGGCAGCGTACCGAAGCGGGCGCTGCCACCGGTGCCATCGTCGGCGGGCTCTACGGGTTGACCCGCGACGGCGACAACAAGGTGCTCAAGGGCGCGGTCGGCGCCGCGATCGGGGCGGCCGCTGGCGGCGCCATCGGCAACGCACTGGACCGCCAGGCAGGCGATCTGCGCGACAGCATGGGCAATGACGACGTGGACATTGTGAATACTGGCAGCGAATTGATCGTGACGATGCCTCAGGACATCCTGTTCGCCACAGATAGTTCCACCGTGTCCGCCGGTCTTTACGGCGATCTGGCCGCACTGGCACAGAACCTTCAGCAGTACCCCGACAGCACCGTCGATGTGATCGGCCATACCGACAATGTAGGCGACGCAGGTTACAACCAGGAACTCTCTGCCCGTCGGGCCACCGCCGTCGCGTCCATCCTGACCAACAACGGGGTGCAGCCGGGCCGCGTCCGCGCTTATGGTCGCGGCGAAGACGCCCCGATTGCCTCGAATCTGACGCCCGAGGGTCGGCAGCAAAACCGCCGGGTGGAAATCGTCATCCGCCCGACGGCCTGACATTTGTGAACGGCGCGGTTTGGTCTTATGGTTTGACCAATTCCGCGCCGGAGATGCCATGCCCTTCCGCCAAATCTCAGTCGAGAAACTCAGCCAATCGGTCGTTCATCAGATCGAAAGCCTGATTTTGCGTGGTATCCTGCACCCCGGCGAACGCTTGCCCGCGGAACGCGACTTGGCCGAGCGTCTGGGCGTCTCACGCCCTTCGCTGCGTGAAGCCATCGCCGATTTGTCACAGAGCGGTTTACTGGTCACCCGTCCCGGCGCGGGTGTCTTCGTGGCCGATATTCACGGCAGCGGGTTTTCTCCGGCCCTGATTTCCCTGTTTTCCCGCCACCCCGAGGCAATCTTTGATTATCTTGAATTCCGCCGGGATCTGGAAGGCCTGGCCGCTGAGCGCGCCGCGCGCCTTGCTTCGGATACCGATCTGGAAACGATCTCTGAGGTGTTCAGGAAGATGGAGCGCGCCCATGCAAAGCGTTCGGGCACTGACGAAGCGCAGCTGGACGCCGAATTCCACATGGCCATCGTCGAAGCCAGCCACAACGTGATGCTACTGCACATGATGCGCGCCATGTTCGAAATGCTGCGTGAGGGCGTGTTCTACAACCGGGCCATCATGTTTGAACAGCGCACCACGCGCGATGCTCTTTTGGCCCAGCACCGGGCCATCCACGAGGCCATTCAGGCGCGCGACCCTGCTGCGGCCCGGAGCGCTGTCGAACACCACTTGTCTTACGTTGAAGCGTCGTTGAAAGCGCATCAAGAACACGAACGGTTCGAAGAATTTTCGCGCCTGCGGCTTGAGCAGGAAAAAGCCCGCACCTGACCCCCCAATGCCCACGCTATATGATTGCGTAAAAGAAAAAGGCCCCGGCGCTGAGCACCGGGGCCTTTTTAGTAATTTTCCGTTCGGATCAGTGCAGCTTGGCGCCAACTTCTACAATCGCTTCGTCGATCAGCTTGTTGCCGTCTGTGGCCGTCAGTTTTTTGGCCACAACCTCGCGGGCAGCTTCCACAGCCACTTTCGCAGCGGTATCGCGCACTTCGCGAACGGCAGCATCTTCGGCCGATGCGATTTGCCCTTCGGCAGCGGCAAGACGGCGCTCGATGCTGGCAGCCAGATCTTTCTTGGCTTCTTCCGCTGCGATCTTCGCCTCGTCGCGGGCATGGGCCACGATGCGGTCCGCCTGACCTTGCACTTCGGCCTGCTTGCGTTCGTACGAGGCCAGCAGCGTCTGGGCTTCTTCGCGCAGGGCGCGCGCCTCATCCAGTTCGGCCTTGATCCCTTCAGCCCGCTTGTCCAGCTGGCTGGTCAGCATCCCCGGCACCCCAAAATAGACCAGGATCGCAAGAAACAGCAGGAACGACAGAAGAACGACGTAGTTCGTGTTCTCCAGTGACAGGAACGGGCCGCTAGCGGCGGCGGCAGGGCTGGCCGCGACAGCGAGCATGAGTGCGAGCTTTTTCATGTCCTTACCCCTTGATCCTTGCCGTGACAGCCGAGGTGATCGTGCGCGCATCGGCTTTCACGCCCATGGCAGCGACCAGTTCCTTGGCCACATCCTTGGCCACATCTTTCACCGCATCCTCTGCACCGGCGCGAATTTCCGCTATGGCTTTTTCAGATTCGGCGGCCTTGGCTGCGATCTCAGCGTCGGCCTTGGCGATTGCGGCGTCCAGCTCGACCTGAATTTCGGCACGGGCATCGGCAGCGATTGCCTGCGCTTCGGCACGTGCTTCTGCCAGCGCCTTTTCATAGGCGGCGTCGGCTTCGGCGGCCTTGACCTTCAGGTCTTCGGCTGCAGCCAGATCATTCGTAATCGTTCCCGAGCGTTCAGCCAGAACCGACGCGATGCGCGGCAGGGCCACTCTGCTCAGGATCAAGTAAATCACGACCAGCGTGACGGCGAGCCAGAAGATCTGGTTCGGAAAGGTCGCAAAGTCGAGCTGCGGCATGCCCGCGGCTTCGGTTCCGTGACCTGCGGCATCAGCTGCCCCGTGGGCGGCGTCAGCTGCGGTATGCGTTTCGGTCGCCATGACGTCCTCCAATATCCCAAGTTACACCGGGTGGGCGCATTTGCTCCCACCCGGCCGTAAGGATGGAAGCTGTCTTAGACGGCGAACATCAGCAAAAGCGCAACGAGGAACGCGAAGATCCCCAGGGCTTCTGCAAACGCGATGCCGATGAACAGGGTCGCGGTCTGACCTGCAGCCGCCGACGGGTTGCGCAGGGCACCCGACAGGAAGTTGCCGGCAACGTGGCCCACACCGATAGCGGCGGCGCCCGAACCGATGGCAGCCAGGCCGGCGCCGATGAATTGACCCATTTGTGCGATATCGCCTTCCATATCCGTTCTCCTTACGATGGAATGTGGTGATGAGTTACCTGACCCTTAGTGCGACGGGTGCAGCGCGTCTTTCAGATAGACGCAGGTCAGAATGGTGAACACGTAAGCCTGGATAAAGGCCACGAGAACTTCGAGAGCGTAGACCGCCGAGATGGCGACCACGGGAAGAAAGCTGAACACGCCCAGCGCCGCGGCAAAGCCTGCGAACACCTTGATCACCGCGTGGCCCGCCATGACGTTGCCTGCCAGACGAATAGAGTGGCTTACGGGACGCACGAAGTAGGAAATCAGCTCGATGATGGCCAGGACCGGGCGCAGCGCCAATGGCGCCGACGATACCCAGAACAGGCCCAGGAACTTAGTGCCATTCAGGACAAAACCCAGAACTGTGACGGTCACGAACACCAGCGCGGCCAGCACCGCTGTGACGGCGATGTGCGACGTGGTGGTAAAGCTCATCGGGATCAGGCCAAGAAAGTTGGCGAAGACGATGAAAATAAACAGCGTCATGATATATGGGAAAAAGCGCACGGCGTCCTTGCCGGTCACGTCTTCAACCATCTTGTAGACAAACCCATAGGCCAATTCTGCCACAGACTGGATGCGCGACGGGATGATGGCACGCCCGCGTGTGCCAATCACCAGCAGACCAATGACACACAGGATCGCAAGGCCCAGCCACAGCGTGGCGTTCGTGATCGTGTACCAGTGAACAGTGTCACCACCGAACAGCGGTTTGACCACGAACTGATCCATCGGGTGGATGGCCAGATGCGGGGTTTCGGGCTGCAACGCCACCGCCGAAATCAACACCAGGGCGACAACCACCAGAAGCACCAGCTTGCGCATTCTATCCGTCCTTATCCTGGGCGGCACCTGCCTGCCCGTTCGTTTCATCGCCGGGCGCGGGGCCCGTATTATTTGCTTCGATCTCTTGCGCGGTCCGCATCATCACGCGAACGCCGGCCGCCAGACCGAGGAATGTGAACAGCACGAGGAAGATCGGCAATGTGCCGAACAGGCGGTCCAGCCCGTACCCCATACCAAAACCGATCCCGAGACCCGCGACCAGTTCGATCACCATCCGCCAAGCGATATTCGCCATGGAATAGTGCTCCTCGTTGTGGTGCTTGGCCTCAGGCGTGCCTTTGGCCAAGGCGATCTTCCCCTCCAACGCGGCCAGACGGTCTTTGTCGGTCGGTTCGGACACCTCAATAAGCCCCCATCAACGGTTGGGCGGAACCTAGATAGCGGGACGATCCGAGTCAATGGGGCGAAACGCACCCCAAGCCGATGTTTTATAAAGATATTTCAAATTGCCTCTGGGCCAGATCCCCCGGCGTGGCCCCGGCGCGTTATTCAACTGATCGGTTGACTTTTCCCCGTAGCCGCGCCCAATGCCGCCCATGGCATCCGATCTCGACCCCATTTTCGCCGCCCTTGCAGACCCGACCCGGCGCGCGATTCTGACCATGCTGTTGGAAGACGACATGGCCGTTACCGACGTGGCCGAACCATTCGACATGTCGTTGGCCGCAATATCAAAGCACCTGTCAATCCTGACCCGGGCCGGGTTGGTCGCGCAAGAAAAGCGGGGACGGGTGAAATGGTGCAAGCTCGAGCCAGAGGCCATGCGCGCCGCCTCGGCCTGGATGAAAGGGTTCGGCCAGTTCGACGCGCTTGACCTTGACGCCTTTGAACGGTTTCTCGCGGCAGAATTACCGCAAGACAGCGCCTAAACCCTCGCCGCATGGTTTCGCGTGCCCCAAAGAGCCCCCTTGCCGCCACAATGTCGCCAAATGGTTAACGATACCTCAAAGCGCGTTTTTGCGGACTGGAAGGATCAGCCATGTACACCACGTTCACCATGTCACTTGGCACCGTCAGCCTTACGGCGGCATGCGGCGACGCGTTCGCAGGCGGTGCCGCCAGATTTACACGATCGTACGCCGATGCGGCGCGCGTTCGCAGCGCCACCTTGCAGGACTGCGATGGCGCCTCTGGCTGTGGCGCGCATGTCGGCGCCGTTGTCCCCCGCAGCGGGATTCAGATGTTGAAAGTCAGGCGGACTCGCGACCGCGCACTGGTTTTCGCCCAAGACGGCTTGAATAGCGACACGCGCGACTTTGGTGCGCGATACAGCGCGAACGGCAACACCCGTACCGGTTCGCCAGCGCCAGCGCGCCAGTGATCGCCGTCGCGAACAACGATGGCAATTCGTCGGCTACCTTATCCAATTTTGTAGGCCAGAACGGTTTTGGCCAGAACGGCTGAAAACCCGCGCTGTGGGGCTGCGCCCCGGTCGATCATTCAGTATTCGCGGATCGGAGCCGAATATTTGTTCAGGGGTCAGGCTGCCCCCTTGGCCAAAACACGCAGCGACGCGCGCGTTATGGCCCTGGATCAACCCGCCCATCGCGCAGCAGCAGGATCAGCGCCAGTACGGTCAACCCGACGCCTGCTAGCGTAGAAGGCGAGGGAATGCTGTGGCCCAGCATTGCCTCCCACAGCGCGACCCATGTTGGCGCCAGATAGGAATAGGCCATCACCTTGGCCGCGGGCAGGCGCATCACCGCGAAAAGCTGCAACGCGGTCGTAACCACTCCGGCCGCCAGAGCGGTATAAAGGATCGTCACCCAAACCATCGGGCGCAGCGCCGCCCAATCTGTGCCCCGGATATCGGCCCAGCCATAGACGAACAGCAGACCTGTCGCCGCTGCGATCACCGCGAAGGAAAAGGCAAAGGTCGCCTCTCCGCGGTTCAACCTGCGCGATCCCACCGCGAACAGCGCATAGGATACGCAGCCGCCAAGAAACGTCGCCTCGCCCCGCCCGATTTCAAATCGCAGCATCGCGCCGGGGTCGCCGCGAAAGATCACCAACAGTGCGCCCGCCGCGCCGATCCCCAGCGCCAGGGTCATGCGCGGGGTGCTCGCTTGTCGCAACAGCGCCCAAGCCAACACGCCACTAAGCAGCGGGCTCAGCGTGAAAATGGCCGAAATCGACACCGGCGGCGCAGTTTTCAGCCCCTCGAACATCAATACGAAATAGGCGCCATAGAAGGCACCGATGATGACATAGCGCCACGGTGCGTCAAAGGTGGCCCGACGCAACTGCCCCAGCGCCGCCGCGATGATCCCTGTCACGGTGGCGGCGATGGCAAAACGCACGGCGTTCAGTGCCGCCGGGGCGATATCGCCCGCCACCATGCCGCCCAGCGAAAAGGACACCGACACCAGGACCGAAAACGCCAGCATGGCCAGATGCCCGCGCAGGGCCTCGCGGTCAGTCAGCGGCACGGGGCCAGCTTTTGGCGTTATCCTTCAGATAGCTCAGAAAGGTTTGCACTTTGGGCGAGCGGTGCAGATCCACGTGGGTCACCAGCCAGCTCTGGCTGGCCCATTCATCGCGCGGCGGGGCCACTTCGATCAGGTCCTCGCGCCCGCGCGCCACCCACACCGGCATGAACCCGATGCCCATTCCTTGCATGATCGCATGATAGCCCGCATCCAGCCCCGAGGTCCGGAACACGATGTTATCCTCGGACACGTTCGCGTTCAGCCAGCGATGAAACGGCGCACGCGATGCCGTATAGGCCGTGCCGATGAACAAGTGCGTCAGCAGTTCATCTTCAGTCTTGGGAATGCCGTGCGTCGCCACGTAATCGGCATTGGCATAGAGCGCGATGTCCTGTTTGTAGAACGGTTGAACCACGTTGTCCGGTTCTTGCGGAATTGCACCGGCACGGATGGCTACATGTGCCTCGCCATATTCCAGCCGCAACACCCGCGGGTCCGACAGGTATTTGATGCGCACGTCAGGATGGGTGCGCTGAAACCCCGCCAAGGCGGGTAGCAGCAGCCCCGACATGCCCGGCACCGCCGTCACCGTCAGTTCGCCCGAGACGGCTTCGCCCCGCCCGCGGATCCGACTTGCCAGTTGCGAAAACTGATCGTCCGTTGCCTGCGCCACTGACAACAGGTCCGATCCGGCCTCGGTCGCGGTGTAACCGCGCGCGTGGCGTTGAAACAATTTGACCCCCAGGCGCGCTTCCAGCGAATCGATATGGCGGATCACTGTCGCGTGGTGCACGCCCAGAACTTCGGCCGCGCCCGATACCGTGCCGCGCCGCGCCACATGATAGGCCGTGCGGATTTCATCCCAATTGTCCAAACTCATCGCTGTGCACCTGTAAACATTTTTTTGGCAAATATGCAGCGTTGGTGCGTGTTTGCAAGGGTCTAATCGGGCGTGGGGTCGCCCTGCGCCTGGGCAAAGCGCAGAATCGGGTCGTCGCCGGCCTGCACTTGCGACCATTCCCATGCCAGCATCGCGCGCTCGGCCGCCACCAGCGCGCCCATGTCGTCGTATCGTTCGCCTTTGCCGCGCATGTGGTCCATCAACCGATGCGAGTGCAGGATTGTCGGGCGTGCATCCAGCGGCTCCCAGGCGTCCAGCATCGTGACCCGGCGCAGATTGAATTCTTCGGGCAGCACGTAAAACCGCAGATCGCTTTCCCACAGCAAGTCCTTTAGCGGCACCTGGTCACGCACATGACCGTCGGCATGGTAGCGCCGCGCCCATTCGTCCAGGAACGCCAGCATTTCAGGCGATCTGCGATAGAGCATCACCCCCGAATTCATCTGCCCAAAGGCATAGGGTGTCTTTACTGTTCCCTCTTGAATAAGCGCGCTGGCGCGGCGCACGTCATGGGCCAGCGCCAGATCGAACCTGTCCAGCACATCGAACAGATCGTCCAGCGGCGCCAACACCCGTGTATCTGCATCCAGAAACAACGTCCGCTGGAACGGCGTGGCGGCCATCGCCTCTAACTTGGCCCGCGCATGGGCCCGCGGCACTGGCAAGACCTGATCGAACGGCCCATCCACCGGACCGTCGGAAAACAACACGATGGGCAAATGCGGTTCGACCACCCGTAACGAGTGCGCCGAACGCACCGCAAGATCGACATAGTCGGCCCCCGTCGCAACATAGATTACACCCCGGCTGCCCGCGCCATCGTACCGGTTGGTCATGTCCTGCCATTCTTCCCAGTTCGCCGGCCCCAAACCGACCCAATGTCACGGGGCAGGCATCAATTCCGCATTCCTTTTAACTGAATGAGTAGACCCAGGACACCTTTTCACATGGCATTCCTATTTTCTGGGCGTAGCCGTTGCTGCGCGCGCCCGCGCGATAAACTAGGCCCCCAGCAATATCACCGATCCGATCCGCCACGGTGATTATAAAGGGGACGGTCGTCGCTTTGGCCCGGATCGGGACGGGCCAGGCGCGCGTTTGGCGTCGATCGAACGGTCAGAGCCGGCGAAGATGTAGATGATCCGTTTGCCGAAACCATCCTGTTCATCAGCGTCGACACGGGCACAACTTGCACTGCCCCCAGATCAGCGCCCTGCCATCACGGGGCTATTGCAGCCCTACGCACAGGCGCGCAGGACAGGCGCGCAGGGTTGACTCATTCGCCCCGCGCGCGTATCTGCCGCGCAACAACTCCGGAAAGCCCCCGTGCCTTCCGGTCCTCAGGCCGCGTGCCAGGATCGCCCCCCGTCAGCGAGTTTCGCCCACGGGGGCACATTCGCATTCCGGCTTGGGGTTGGACCTGCGCCGCCCCATATGGGGCACAACCAAACCGCCGAAGGAGGCATGTGATGTTCGAAAACCTGTCCGACCGCCTCTCTGGCGTCTTTGACCGGCTGACAAAACAGGGCGCCCTGTCCGACGATGACGTCAAGACCGCCCTGCGCGAAGTGCGCGTCGCCCTGCTTGAGGCCGACGTTTCGCTGCCCGTGGCGCGCGACTTCGTCAAGGCGGTGCAGGAAAAGGCCACCGGTCAAGCGGTTACGAAATCCATTACCCCGGGCCAACAGGTGGTCAAGATCGTCCATGACGAACTGGTCCACGTGCTTCAGGGCGACGCTGGCGACATCGGTGCGCTCAAGGTCGACAGCCCCCCCGCCCCGATCCTGATGGTCGGTCTGCAGGGTGGCGGCAAGACGACAACCACCGCCAAACTGGCAAAACGGCTCAAGGAAAAGCAAGGCAAGCGCGTGCTAATGGCCTCGCTCGACGTCTACCGCCCCGCGGCACAACACCAGCTTGAAGTGCTCGGCACCCAGATCGGCGTCGACACCCTGCCCATCGTGTCCGGCCAGACGCCCACCGATATCGCCAAGCGCGCCAAGCAACAGGCGACCATGGGCGGGTATGATGTGTACATGCTCGATACCGCCGGCCGTTTGTCGATCGACGACCAGATGATGGCCGAAGTCGAAGCCGTCCGCGATGTCACAAACCCACGCGAAACTCTGCTGGTCGTCGACGGGCTGACCGGCCAGGACGCAGTGAATACCGCCGAAAACTTCGACAGCCGCATCGGCATTTCGGGCGTCGTGCTGACGCGTATGGACGGCGACGGGCGCGGCGGCGCGGCGCTTTCGATGCGCGCGGTCACCGGCAAGCCGATCAAATTCGTCGGCCTCGGCGAAAAGATGGACGCGCTCGAGGAATTCCACCCCGAACGCGTCGCGGGCCGGATTCTGGGCATGGGCGACATCGTGTCCCTTGTCGAAAAAGCCCAGGAAACCATCGAAGCCGAACAGGCGGAAAAGATGATGAAGCGCTTCCAGAAGGGCCGCTTCAACATGAACGATCTGAAAATGCAGCTTGAACAGATGGGCAAGATGGGCGGCATGGAAGGCATCATGGGGATGATGCCGGGCATGAAAAAGGCCGCCAAACAGATCGAAGAAAGCGGGCTGGATGACTCGATTTTCAAACGCCAGATCGCGCTGATCAATTCCATGACCAAAAAGGAACGCGCCAACCCGCAGATCCTTCAGGCCAGCCGCAAGAAACGCATCGCCAAGGGCGCGGGGCTGGAAGTCAGCGAACTCAACCAGCTTCTGAAGATGCATCGGCAGATGGCCGACATGATGAAAAAGATGGGCAAAATGGGCAAAGGCGGCATGCTGAAACAGGCCATGAAAGGCATGTTCGGCAAGGGCGGGATGCCCGGCGGCATGCCCGACATGAACGATCCAAAGGCCATGGAAGAGGCCGCAAGGCAACTGGGCGGCAACCTACCCGGCGGCTTGCCGGGTCTTGGCGGCGGCGCAGCCCTTCCCCCCGGCTTGTCGGGCTTTGGCAAAAAGAAGTGACCGCCATGCTTCTTGTCATAAATATCCGCGAAAGCGCGGGGGGTCGGCCCGTCGCCCGGTCGCTAGCGCCAGCAAGCGAAACACCTCGTGTGATCAGAGGTGCGCTATGACCGACCGCCTCACCACGCAGCGTCTTGTCCTGCGCCGCCCCGACGGGCGCGATACCCAAGCCTACATCGATTTCTTCACGTCCGAGCGCGCAAGCTACATTGAACGCATGTCCGAAACCGCCGCCTGGCGCGCCTTTGCCATCGAAGCAGGCCACTGGACCATCCGTCATTGGGGCATGTTCACCGTCTGCCTTGCGGGCGACGAAGACACGCCCATCGGACTGGTCGGACCGTGGTACCCGGCCGACTGGCCCGAAAAGGAAATCGGCTGGATCCTCTATCCCGGCCACGAAGGCGCAGGCTACGCCGAGGAAGCTGCGCGCGCCACGCTCACCCACGCCTTCTGCGTGCTTGGCTGGGACACTGCCGTCAGCTACATCGACCCCGCCAACAGCCGCTCGATTGCTTTGGCCGAGAAACTGGGCGCGCGCCGCGATGATGCGGCCCCGCGCAAGAACCCCGGCGATCTGGTTTATCGACACGACCCCGCGCTTTGGCTGGACGCCGACGGCGGGATGGAGGCTTACGCATGACCGACCACACCGCCCGCGCCGCCGAAATTCTGCAAGAGCACCGCGAGAGCATTGACCGTCTCGACGCGATTCTCGTTTACACTCTGGGCGAACGCTTCAAGCACACCCAGGCTGTCGGCAAGCTCAAATCCCAGCACAACCTTCCCCCCTCTGATCCTGCCCGGGAAGACATGCAGATCGCCCGGCTTGAGGATTTGGCCACCCGCGCCGACCTCGACCCGGAATTCGCCAAGAAATTCCTGAAGTTCATCATTCAGGAAGTCATCAAACACCACGAACAACATCAGGAATGACCGGCTTCGCCGGACCAAGCCAATCTTAAAGGAGAACACCCAATGGCTATGAAAATCCGTCTCGCCCGTGGCGGCTCGAAAAAGCGCCCCTTCTATTCGATCGTTGCTGCCGACAGCCGCATGCCGCGCGATGGCCGCTTCATTGAAAAGCTGGGCACTTACAACCCGCTGCTGGCCAAGGATAGTGAAGAGCGCGTGAAGATGAATATCGAGCGCGTGCAGTACTGGCTTGGGGAAGGCGCACAACCTTCTGACCGTGTCAGCCGCTTCCTTGAAGCAGCCGGCGTTCTGGAAAAGAAAGAGCGTAACAACCCCAACAAGGCGACGCCTGGCAAGAAAGCCCAAGAGCGCGCTGAAGAAAAAGCCGCCAAAGCCGCCGAAGCTTCTGCCGCACCCGCAGAAGAAGCTGCCGCCGAAGAAAGCGCTGAATAAACTATGCTTCGGCTGCTCATCGTCGTGGCCCTCGGAGCGGGCGCAACGGTCGGGATGAAACTCGACCGGGCGCTGGCACCGGGGCGTTGCGAGCGGGCGGGTGGTGTATATGATGACACCCGCCAACTCTGCCTCGGGGTGGAACGATGAATGCGAACGTCTGGATCCACGTGATCCACAAAGCAACGGCCGGGGGCCCCCAGGCGGGCGGCCTCTGTGCCTTTGGCGGTAGCGGGCTGATCGCCGTGTCCCACCTGTCACCAGACAATTGCGTTGCAACCGCCATGGGGACAAAATGACAGAGCGCATCTGTGTCGGCGCCATCGCGGGCGCATTTGGCGTGCACGGCGAAGTGCGCGTGAAGTCCTTCTGCGCCCAGCCTGAAGCGCTGGCCGCCTATGGCCCGCTCTGGACCGAAGACGGCACACGCAGCTTTACCATTACCCTGAATGGTGCAATTTCCAAGGGTTTCGCCGCGCGTCTGGCCGGGGTGGATACCAAGGAACAGGGCGACGCATTGCGCGGCGTGACCCTTTGGGCCGACCGCGCCGCCATGCCCGACCTGCCGGATGACGAATACTACTATGCCGATTTGGTCGGATTGACCGTCCACGACACCGGCGGCGCCAAGTTGGGTGAAGTAAAGGCCGTCATGAATCACGGCGCCGCGGACCTGTTGGAAATCCGTGTCCCCGGTGCCAGCCAGACGGTCCTGTTGCCTTTTACCCGCACCGCTGTGCCCACGGTCGATCTGGCTGCGGGACGCATCGTGGCCGACCCGCCGGACGGCCTGTTCGATTGATCCGCGACCTGCGCACCCCGCAGGGGGCATTGATCGCATCCCCTGCCCGGCTTAAACCCAGCCCATGAGCAAACCGCCCCAGTCCCGCCCCAAGTCTCACGGTCGCATTGCCGTGCGTCCAACGCTCCGGCCACGCGAACTGGTGCGCGACACGCCTGAGCTGGCGCGCGCATGGCGCGCCAAGATCATCACCCTGTTTCCCGACGCTTTTCCCGGCGTGCTGGGCGAAAGCCTGACCGGCAAAGCACTGAAGGACGGGTTGTGGCAACTCGACCCGATCGACCTGCGCATCTTCGGCGACGGCAAGCACCGCAATGTCGATGACACGCCCGCCGGCGGTGGCGCGGGCATGGTGCTGCGCCCCGACGTGATGGGCAAGGCGATCGACTTCGCGCAGCGCGGCGTACCGACCGATCGCGCCAAGTGGCCACTGGTCTACCTGTCGCCCCGCGGGCGACGCTTTGACCAAGCCACCGCCCAGTCCTGGAGCCGGGCGCAGGGGGTTACCCTGATCTGCGGCCGGTTCGAAGGGCTCGATCAGCGCATAATTGACCACTATCGGATCGAAGAGATCAGTCTGGGCGATTTTGTCCTGACCGGGGGCGAGATCGCCGCCCAGGCCATGATCGACGCCGCCGTGCGCCTGATCCCCGGCGTGTTGGGGAACGAGGCCAGCACGGACGAAGAAAGCCATTCCCACGGATTGCTGGAACACCCCCAGTATACCCGCCCTGCCGATTGGCGCGGCCACACCATCCCCGATGTGCTGATGTCCGGCCACCACGGAAAGGTCGCGGATTGGCGCCGCGAGCAAGCTGAACAGATCACCCGCGACCGCCGCCCCGACCTGTGGGAAGAATACAAGAACAAGCGCGACTGAACCGTTGCAGCAAAGCGCGCAAATATGTGTCATCACGCAATTTTTTGTGTCGTGAACCTGTCTGCGCCTAGCAGGCTGTGCTAGGGGGTTGTCATGACCTTTATCCCGGCAGAAACAGGAACATGAATTTGGACTCGGCATCTCTGATCCGTGAATTTGTCACGCTTCTCGTGGTGATCGACCCAATCGGAACGATCCCTGTATACCTCTATGCGGTGTCAGGCATCCCGAGGCGGTTGCACAGGCGCTTCGCTGTGCGCGCGGTGCTCATCTCGGCGCTGATTCTGCTGCTTTTCCTTATCGGTGGGCAAGTTGTCATAGAAACCTTGGGGTTGCGTCTGGGGTCGTTCCAGATTGCCGGCGGGATCGTCCTGTTCCTTTTCGCGATGACCATGATCTTTGGTGAAACAAAGGCGGCACTTGAAATCGCCGAAGCCGAGCGCGTCGATGATGGCGAACATTTGTCTGGCTCGGTCTTTCCATTGGCCATACCATCGATCGCCTCGCCGGGCGCGATGCTGGCCATCGTGATCCTGACCGAAAACAGCTCGAACACGCTGGTCGAACAGGCCATCACGACGGGGCTACTAATGTTCGTGCTATTGCTGACGCTGGCCCTGCTGATCGCGGCAAATGGAATTCACCGCCTGATCGGTGACACTGGGGCCTCAGTGGTGTCGCGCGTAATGGGGATCATCCTTGCCACTATCGCGGTCGACGCTGTGTTGGGCGGCTTTGACACACTGGGAATTTTCGAAGTGAACGAGCCGACGGCGACGCCCGCCATAAAATCGCTGGAATGATCATCCCCCCGTTCCTTTGCAACAAAAATGCTTGCCTCGCGCCATGGCACTGCACATGCTAAAGGAACACAAGTTGGGGGCAGGCATGCAGGTCCACACGCGTTTGATTGATCACAATCGTCTGGTCTTTATCTCTTTCACCGGCAGGCAAACTTTGGTCGATGCGCAGATCGGACTGGCCCAGATGAAAGCCTTGCCCGAATATCGCCCCGATCTGCCTGAAATTTGCGATTTGTCTGGTGTGACCTCGGATAATCTCGATTTCAAAGACATGGGCCGACTTGCACGTATCGCCAACGAAGCAACACTGGACATTGCCGGAAAGAAGCAGATCGCATTGTTTGCCCCCCAGGAAAGCGTGTTCGGAATGTGTCGGATGTTCGCGACCTTGTGCGACATCACCCCCGGCAAGACACGATGTGCGGCTTTTCAAATTCCGGCGGAGGCGCTGGCTTGGCTGGGACGTACCGAAGCCCGGTTCGAAGACATCCCCGGCTTTGACATGGTGCTGCGCTAATACCCTTGCCAGATGCGCCATCGCCGCCTATACACCGCCCGTCCGGGGCCGGAATCGGCCCGCGGAACGTTTGGGTATTGGCCCGCCTGCTTTCTTCAGCGGCACTCAGGCCTCCCCGAATGGCAAAGCAAAGACGACCTGAACTCTCCGGCGGGCGACTCCCTTGAAAGACCAAGGGAATTTCGGACTCGGCAGAAGACACGGAGCTCTGAGGCGGCACACCTTCACGGGAAAAACCGTGAGCAGAAATGGAGAATTGCGATGGACCTGATCGCACAGCTGGAAGCCGAGCAGATTGCCGAGCTTTCCAAAGACATCCCGGATTTCAAGGCCGGTGACACCATCCGCGTCGGTTACAAGGTGACCGAAGGCACCCGCACCCGTGTTCAGAACTACGAAGGCGTCTGTATCAGCCGCAAGAACGGCAAGGGCGTCGCCGGTTCGTTCACCGTGCGCAAGATTTCCTTTGGCGAAGGCGTCGAACGCGTGTTCCCGCTTTATTCGACCAACATCGACAGCATCACCGTTGTGCGCCGTGGCCGCGTCCGCCGCGCCAAGCTGTATTATCTCCGCTCGCGTCGGGGCAAGTCGGCCCGGATCGCAGAAGTCACCAACTACAAGCCGCTGAAAAGCGGCGCAGACGCATAAGGATCGGCGCGATGAAAAAAGACACCCATCCCGATTACCACCTGATCGACGTCAAACTGACCGACGGCACTGTGGTGCAGATGAAATCGACGTGGGGCGCCGAAGGCGACCAGTTGGCACTGGACATCGACCCCAGCTCGCACCCGGCTTGGACGGGTGGCAGCTCGCGCCTGATGGATACCGGTGGCCGCGTGTCGAAGTTCAAAAACAAGTACGCCGGCCTGGGTTTCTGATCCCGCCGCGCAGAGCTTGCCGAACGCCGCCCTTACCGGGGCGGCGTTTTTTTGTTCCAGCCCGCAAGGTTTACCATTGCGTGACGCTTCCCATATTCGGCAACACAACATAGAGTAGGTCCAACCCCGACACCGGGCGTTCCTAGTAGACAACGGGCGAAGAGCATGGCGCATATCATCGTAGTGGGAAACGAAAAGGGAGGCGCCGGAAAATCGACGATGTCGATGCATATCGCGACCGCGCTTTCGCGCATGGGGCATTCCGTTGGCGTGCTCGATCTGGACCTGCGGCAAAAAACCTTTGGGCGCTTCGTGGAAAATCGTCTGGCCTTTTGCGAAAAGAACGGGCTGAGCTTGCCCACGCCCGAGTATCGCGAACTGCCGGAAATCGATAAATCCGCGCTGCGCGAAGGCGAAAATATCTACGACCGACGCCTGTCAGCCGCCGTCGCCGGGCTGGAATCCGAAGCAGAATTCATACTCATCGACTGTCCGGGCAGTCATACGCGCCTGAGTCAGGTGGCCCACTCCTTGGCAGACACGCTGGTCACGCCGATGAACGACAGTTTCATTGATTTCGATTTGCTGGCCCGTATCGACGCCGAAACGAACAAAATCAAGGGCCCTTCGGTCTATTCCGAAATGGTCTGGAACGCGCGCCAGCTTCGCGCGCAGGCTGGCCTGCAACCGATCGACTGGATCGTTCTGCGCAACCGTCTTGGCGCGCAACAGATGCACAACAAAAAGAAAATTGGCGATGCGCTCCAAGATCTCTCGCGCCGCATCGGCTTCCGCGTCGCCCCCGGCTTCTCAGAACGTGTCATCTTCCGTGAACTGTTCCCCCGTGGCCTGACCTTGCTCGACCTGCGGGACATCGGTGTGAAAGGCCAGATGAACATTTCAAACGTCGCCGCACGTCAAGAACTGCGCGAGATGATGAAGGAATTGAACCTGCCGGGTGTGTCAGTCGATTTCTGACGGCGCGGCACCCTCGTCCGCAACTTCGACCGACAATTTTGCGATCATCTGGCGGCTTTCGGGCAATACCCCTTGGCGCGGCAAAATGGTGTACTTGGGCAAGGCACCCTCGGCGGGTGCCACCCCCTCGACCTTGATTTTCTTGGGCCCGTCGCCGAGCCCGGCAATCGCTCCAAACCAACCGTTGGCCATTCCGCCCCGGCCCATAGCTTCGTCCGACAGGCCTTTGTGCTGCGCGATCAATCCAGCGTCCTGAAACGCATTTTGATTGGTCGCGGTGACTTCCTTCTGGCGGTCGTAGCCGCCGAAATAGAGGAATGCCAATGTCGAAAGGGTCACCCCGATCGCGTAGATTACCGTTTTCAGCATCGTGCGCTCGTACTCAAAGGATGGTCAGGTCAACCGATTTAGACGGGTGATAAAGGGATCTTCGTTGCGCCCCTTGCGTGCAAACCGGCCACCGGGCCTGTCCTCGCTACCGGCCAGTGGCAGCGCCACTTTGGGTAGTTTTTCCTTGGGCGCAGGTTTGCGGGCCTTACCGCGCCCATGCAACACTTTCAGCGCAACTGCGCCGCCACATAGTGCCAACGTACTGCCTGCAATGAACAGCAACACCACGTCGTCGACGCCTTTCGGGACCGCAAGAGTAGCAAGCACATAGTCCATTCCACCCTCCTATCCGAGATCTCAAGTCCCGCTCAGGTTGCCGATCAACTGCGGCGAAAATTTGCCCCGATGCAGGAGGTTTCGTGCCTTTTTCGGATCCAGCATTAATGAAATCGGTGCACGCGCGGCCCCACATCGTTACCCCGCTGGTGCGCTTTTCGACCGTGCGGTCCCCCATGGTGCTGATTGGTCGCAGATCACATGGGTGCCGCTGCGGGCGCGCAGTCCCCGGCTATGGCGTGACCGCGTTCAGGCGCCGACTTCGATCAGGTGGTTGTCCCAAGCGCGCGCTTCAGCCACGCGTAGGGGGATGATGTGGTCGGTCACGCAGGTCAGCGCGCCGGCCCCATCCGACAGAAAAAAACCATCAGGTGCGGGCGCGATCCCACAGACATCCCCGCGCGCAACAGAATGCGAAAACCGCCCGCGCGCGTCAAAAACCTGAACCTTGCCCCCGCGCGGCGATGTGATCGCCACCTGTCGTCCGGTGCGGTCGATCGCAACTGATCCGGCATAGCCCTTCATCCCGGCGCCTTCGTGTGGGGGCACCTTGGCCAGCGCGGCCGCTTGCCCACGCCGATGTAATCCCAACAAAGGCACCACCGCTGATGGATCGCCTTGCCATTGCATGGCAAAGGCCACCAACCCGTCCGGTCCCAGCGCAAGATGACGGATGGAATTGTGGTGCAGTTCATACGGCAGCACCACCTGCTCCAGCATTTCTCCCTGCGGTGTCAGATAAGTCAGGCTGGGTTCCATTGTCATCAGGTTCAGCTTGTCGCGTCCCTTGTCAGGATGGGTGCGAATGCCGCCATTGGCCACGACCAGGACGTCATTGGCCATCCGCTTGACGTCATGCGGGCCGATGCCGTGGGTCTTGATATCGCCGATCCGGGTCCAGTTTTCTGAGCGGGCCCAAAAGCCGATCCGCCCTTCGCCTGTGCTGAAATCGTTTTCGGTCGTGCACAGGATTTCGCCATCTTCAATGAAAGCGCCGTGGCCATAGAAATGGCGCCCCTCTGGGGCCTCAATCTCGCGCAGGACCTTGCCGCTGACGCAATCGATCACCAGCGCAAAACGACCCGGGCGGCGGGCGAATGCCACGGCTTCGGGGTGCGTGGGATGGGCGGCAGCGGCATGACCGCGATCAGGAAGCGGGACGCGGAACGCATCCGATCCGTCTGCTGCAATTCCAAACAGTGCATAGCCGCCCGCAGCCTCGCGCGCTGCAGCCAAAAGGATCGGCGAGCCCGCATCGGCCCAGCTCAACCCCGGCGCTGCGGCGGCTGCCGCCATGCCCGCCAGGAAATGACGTCGTTTCATCGCTAGTCCCCATCCGCCGAATTGAACCCCTGGGACAGCCCCATGGGCACACCGACTTCTGTCGTAACAGCATCTTGCACGAAAGCGATCTTTTGCCCAAGGATTTCAACCTTGAGGCGGCCAACAGGGTCAGACACGCCGGCAAAGACCGGATCGTCGAGCGACTCGATCTGATCGAACGCGGTCTGGAACGCATCATCGGTTGCGGGAGTGGCCGTATCGGACAGCGCCTGCACCATGTCCTGCAGCGCCACAAGCGACAGGGCCACATTGCGCAGCGAGCGCCCGGAACGATAGGCCTCGGCCCGGCGTGGGCGCGGGCGCTCGAATGTGCCCAAAGGGCGGCCAATGCGCTGATCCTTGTTGAATTCCAACCCCGTCATCAGCGCGGTATAGAGCGCCTGCCCCGCTTCGCCTGCGCTCAGATAAATGTTGTTGCCCGGGTCGCCCGCGCTCAGCATGACCTGCGCGTAGTCAGCCCAATCCGCGTCAATCGCTTGCGCCATCCTGCCGAGATCGCCCGCTTGCGCCTGCACAAGACGGCACGCGTAGTGGTCCGGGCCATAGGATTCGCCAAACAGCACCCGCTCTAGCGCGAACAATCCCCGTCCGGCGATCGACACCTCTTGGAAGGCTTGAGGGTTTTCGACCACTGGATCCTGCGCGGCGATCAACCCGGCCACGGTCCGGCCCACAACGCCGCGCGTGTCGGGCCAAAAGGCAATGGTCAGGCCGCGCCCATCCGTTTCCAACGGACCGAACGTCAGGTGGCTGATCCCCAACCACGCATCGAACGCGGCGTGATAGGCGGGAATCACAGAATCGGCGGTGCAATCGCGCGCGGCGGTGATCGATAGCGTCTCGGCGGCTTGTGCAAACCGTGCAACGCCGGGCAGGATATGATCCGTCACGACCTCAGGCACATCTGCGGTCGCGGGGGTTGCGGCCAGCAGCGCTACCAACAGGAATTTGCGCATCATAGCGACTCCAGAAATTCGATCAGGGCAGCGCGGTCTGCGGGGTCCATTGCTACCACGGCATCGCGCTGCGGCTCGGCTTCTCCACCATGCCACAAGATGGCTTCCAGAAGCGAGCGCGCGCGCCCATCATGCAAAAACTGGGTGTGTCCGTTCACGTTTTGGGTCATCCCGATACCCCAAAGCGGAGGCGTGCGCCATTCACGGCCGCTCGCCCGGCCCTCAGGGCGGTTGTCAGCCAGCCCTTCGCCCATGTCGTGCAGCAGCAGGTCGGTATAGGGCCAGATCAACTGAAAGCTCTGTTCGGGTTGATCGACCAGCCGGTGAGTGACGTGTTTGGGCGTGTGGCAAGACACGCAGCCGGTGTCATAAAACACCTGTTTGCCATGCAGTACGCCTGGCGCGTCCATGTCGCGCCGCGCAGGCACGCCAAGGTTGCGCGAATAAAAGGCCACCAGTTCCAGCCCCTCGGCGTCCACTTCTGTGCCGCGCGCGTCGTTGTCACCATGCGGACCGCGCAAGCACACCTCTTGCGCAATGGTACAATCGCCGGCGGCACCATCGAACACCGGGTTCGAAATTCCGATGTCGCCCAGAAAAGCACTGGCGCTCTGTTCCAGCACGGAAACATTGCCTGCCTTCCAGCCAAAGCGTCCCAGCATGGGCTGGTTGTGGACCGCCGACCAGACGATCTGGGGCTTGCCGGAAATACCGTCGCCATCTTCGTCGTCGGGATCGGCATGTGCCAAAATGTCCGCCGCCGGGATCGCTTCGAGAAGGCCCAGCCCGATCATCGGAGGGGCCACGCGCGGGCTGATCTGCACATCCGGCGCCAAAGGCCCGTAGCCAAGATTGTCGATGCTATAAGACGGCACACGCAGCGTTGCCACCTCGTCGCCCGACAGCGGCACCTCGCGCTGCGTATAGGCAATCCGCATCTGGCCTTCGGCGGCGTGCCCCGCGACGGCGAAATCCTGCAACTGCCCGCCATAGGCCGGTTCAGGCCGGGTGCGATCCACATCATCGCCCAGCTTGGTCAGATAGGCCTCTAACTGCGTTAGCGGATCATCTTGCGGGGCAGGAACCGACAGGCGCAGGAACATCGACACAGCGCTGTCGTCCGGGCCCTCGGGCGTGTGCCCCCGCCCATCCTTGAGGTGGCAGCGCTGGCAAGATCGCGCGTTATAAACAGGACCCAGCCCGTCGGACGCCAAAGTCGAGGATGGCGAAGTCACCCACAGCTTTTTGAACAACCCGTTGCCCAGCTTGAAATCCAGTTCCCGCGCAAAGCTGATGTTTTCTGACGGATGGGAAAAGGCATCTGTCCCTGTGCGTGCCCGCACCGTTGCCGCACCGGCCGGGTTGTTTTCGAACGGTTCGGGCGCGGTGAAATCTTTGGTCTGGCGGGTCGCTTTGGCGATGCGCGCAATCTCATCACTTGTACGCGGGACTATGTTCAGATGAAGATCGTTCAGAACTGGCCTGTCGCCAGCCAAGGCAGTCCCGGCCAACAAAAGGGCCGCCACAAACATCATGGTGCGCATCTTGCGCCTTTCATTTCAAAGCCCCGGCCCTTTGGCCCGGGGTCTGTCGTTCATTCCGTCTTGCCTGCCCGGTGCGCCATCAACTTGTCGTTGCTTCCAGGGCGATATTGCGGCCCCTTTCATAAGCGCCCCGCTTCTGGACCAGAGTAAACGGGGCAGCGGCGCGCCCGCCTTTTTCGTTGCCGCTGCGCGCTATGACATAGCGGTCGCGCGCAGAGCGCCCGGCCGCCAGATCTGCATGCAGCGTTTCACACCAGTTTCCCTGATCAACATCGGATCTCGCTTTTGCGAACCTGATTGACCGTCCCGACAAATGTTCCGTCCAGTCAGCTTGACGGTTTGGCGCGAAACCTTCGGCGCTTTCCACCCGTGAATTGGCTGGGATGTTGCCAACACCCCAACCTTCCATAGCCCTGCAGGTCGGCCAAAACAGGCTTTTTGCGGTAAACTCACTTTCCCGATCTGCGTGAAACAACGAATGTCCTTTTCGGCCTTATTGGAACACTGCGTTCGGATCATCAAGACTGTCCGAGCCTTCAAATCCGATCTGATCGAGGTTGAGTGCGGTCACAGCGCGTTCGATATCACGGGTCTGGGCAACAAGTGCGTCGACCGCCGACATGATCAGCGCCTCGCCGTCTGCGTTGCCCTGTTCAAGCATCTGGTCATACGAGAACCCGGCCTCGGCTGCGGCCTTGATCTGGCCCAGCTCGACCATCGTCGCATTCAGCGACGCGCGCAGCGCGGCATCGACATCGGCATCCGCCGCGGCCACCAGCGAAGACAGGCTTTCGGCCGTCACGATCGTGCCATCCGCGCGGACGTATTCCCCGAAATAGACGTTCCGAATGCCCAGCCCGTCGTAAAAATGACTGTTATGGGTGTTGTCCGAAAAACAGTCATGTTCCTCTTCGGGGTCGTTCAACATGACGCCCAGCTTCATCCGTTCGCCGGCCTGTTCACCGTATGACAGGCTGCCCATTCCAGTCAGGATGGCCACAAGCCCGGCCTGCTCGTCGCCCGTCACCGCTTGACGCGCGGCGCCGCCGTCGGCCCATTGCGCGGTCATCCATTCCAGATCGCTGATCAGAAGATCGGTCGAAGCGCGCAAGTACTGCCCGCGGCGGTCACAGTTGCCATTGGTACAGTCATCGCCCGCGGCGTAATCAGTGTAGGGCCGGTCGCCCGCGCCGTGGTCGGTGCCATTCAGATCCTGCCCCCAGAGCAGGAATTCAATCGCGTGATAGCCCGAAGCCACGTTTGCTTCGACTGCGTCGGCCTCTTGCAGGGTGCCTTCGATCAGTTCGGGTGTAATCTGGCTTGCGTCGATGGTTTCGCCTGAAAGGGTAAAGCTGGGGTTGGCTATCACGTTCAGCGCGGCGTATTCGTTTTCATCGCTCGCCCCGCCATAGGACGCATCCACATAGTCAATCAGGCCCTCGTCCAGCGGCCACGCGTTCACCTTGCCTTCCCAGTCATCCACGATCGCATTGCCAAAGCGGAACACTTCGGTCTGCTGATAGGGCACGCGGGCCTGTATCCACGCAGCGCGGGCCGCTTGCAAAGTCGCGTCTGACGGTTTCGCCAACAGCGCGTCGATAGCGTCGCGCAGGCCTTGGGCGGTGTGAAGGCTGTCTTCGTAACCTGCATGTGCAATATTGGCATAGGTGACCAAGACGTCAGCCGGGCCGGCAAATGCAGGCGCGCCGCAAGTCATGGCCAGAAGGGTAAGTGTACGTTTCATTCGGGTCTGTCCCTTTAGTGATATTTCATTTGGTTCGCGGGGCGGTCCCGAAGCAGCGCCATGCGCCGCAAGGACAGTCCAACGTGCTCGGCATAGGCGGCCAGCAACGGTGCCATGTCGGCGCGCACGATGACGGTTGCGATCAACAGAGCTTCTTCACGGGCCCCTTCGCTTGCGGCCCCGATAAAATTGGCAAACCACGCTTCGTCCGAGCCAACGCAGGCGCAAGTAGCATCGTGCCTCATCAACGGACGACGGCCATGCTGACTGCACAATGACAGGATTTCCTGAAAGGCCGCGACAGCCTTGGCGCCTTCTGCACCCAATGAGGCTTCGAATTCGGTCAGGATCTCTTCACGCTCGCGATCGCACCAACGACGTAGCAGCGTCACGGCGGCCGCCTCGATGCTGCCCAGATCAGCCAAGACCCCCACAGGTGCGGCCCCTCGTGGATGACAAAGTTCGCTCTTGCGGATTTGTCGCGTCATACCCGTCTCCAAATAATTCGAAAGGCTTGCAAATGCGCTGGCGTGATTCCGTCTGCCTTTCTTATCTGATTAAATTACTCGGAATTGTCAATTCCTGACTGAAAAACTCAGCCACAAAAATGGGCCCGCCTTCGCAGCACCAAGAAAACCCGATCCAGATGTTGTGTTGATCAGCCGCGCAGCTTGCGCACCGCCAGCCAGCTAAACGCAAGCATCACGCCCGCCGTGGCCAGACATGCCGCGACCCCGCCCAGCTGGTAGCTCAGCCCTGACAGAACCGTGCCGATCAGCCGCCCGGTGGCATTGGCCATATAGTAGAAGCCCACGTCCATTGTGACGCGTTCGTCCCGCGTGAAGGCCAGAATCAGGTAGGAATGCAGCGATGAATTTACCGCGAACAGTGCCCCGAAGATCAGAAGCCCCACGATCAGCGCCCCGGTCAGCAATGGTGCCGGCGCGCCCGCCCAAGCGACCAGCCCGGCCAACACCAGTGGAACGGCGATCAAAGCGGCCACCCAATGACGGGCCGCGGCGACGATTTCGGCCTGCGTGCGACTGGTCGCGCGCAAAACCCGTGGCGCGACCGCCTGCACCCCGCCGTAAAGGATCACCCAAAGCGCCATGAACATTCCGATCGTGAAAAACGCAGCGCGGTTGCCCGCTTCGGAGCCGTCCGACAGCACGGCGTAGAAATAGATCGGAATGCCGACCACGAACCACACGTCGCGCGCGCCGAACAGAAACACCCGCGCCGCGCTCAGCCAGTTGACGTTGGCGTTGTCAGAAAACACCTCGCGGAATTCTGCGTCCTTGCGGCCCTGTGGCAACCCAATAGGCATTTTCAGCACGACACCTAGCAGGATCACCGCCAAGAGCGCTGCCATGATCCACAGCGATCCCTGGAAGCCGATCGCGCCCAGCATTACCGCGCCGACGAAAAAACCCAGCCCTTTGACGGCGTTCTTCGATCCTGTCAGCAGCGCCACCCATCGAAACAGCCCGCCCCCTTCGGTGGGCGCCAGCAGCTTGACGGCGGACTTGGCGCTCATTTTCGAAAGGTCTTTGGCCACACCGGACGCGCCCTGCACTGCCATCACGAAAGCCACAGACGCTGTGACCGACCACGCAGGATCCAACGCCGACAAGGCCACCAGGGCCAAAACCTGCAACCCCAGCCCCGCATAGAGCGTCGATGTCAGCCCGAACCGCGCCGCAATCCAACCCGCGCTGAGATTGGTGACAATCCCGGCCAGTTCGTACAGCACGAACAGGTAGGCCAGCTGAACCGGAGAAAATCCCAGCGTATGAAAGTGCAACAGCACCAACATCCGTAGCGCACCATCGCATAGCATGAACGCCCAATAGGCAGCCGTTACCGTGATATAGGCAGCCAACCCGTCAGATTTTTCGTCCGTCATGCTCACAGCGCTGCTCCCACCATCAGCGCCACATCGACCAGCCGATGCGCATAGCCCCATTCGTTGTCGTACCACGCATAGATTTTCACCTGTGTGCCGTTGATGACCATAGTCGACAGCGCATCCACGATCGAAGAGCGCGCATCATTCACATAGTCGGTCGATACCAGCGGGCGGGTTTCGTAGCCCAAAATCCCCTTCAGCGGCCCGTTCGCGGCAGCTTCGAACAGCGCATTCACTTCCTGGGACGTGGTGGCCCGGTCCACCTCGAACACGCAATCGGTCAGCGACGCGTTGAGCAGCGGCACACGCACCGCGTGGCCGTTCAGCTTGCCCGTCAGTTCGGGATAAATCAGCGTGATGGCCGTGGCGCTGCCGGTCGTCGTGGGGATCAGGGAATTCAGCGCTGAACGCGCGCGCCGCAGGTCCTTGGCCGGGCGGTCCACGATGGTCTGGGTGTTGGTGACGTCGTGGATCGTGGTGATCGAGCCATGCTTGATACCCAGCGCGTCGTGGATGACCTTGACCACGGGGGCAAGGCAGTTGGTCGTGCAGCTTGCCGCCGTGACGATGTGGTGGCGCGCGGGATCATAGGTTTCGTGATTGACGCCCATCACGATGTTGACCGCGCCGCCGTCCTTGACCGGGGCAGACACGACGACCTTTTTCACTCCTGCCTCAAAATAGGGGGCAATGCGGGCTTCGGTCTTGAAATAGCCGGTGCAGTCGATCACCACATCAACCCCGTCCAGGGGCAAATCATCGAGTGACCGCGTTGTGAACACCGGGATGCGCGTACCGTCTATAGTGATGCTGTTTTGGTCATGCGAAAACGCCGCGTCCCAGCGGCCATGCACCGTGTCAAATTCCAAAAGATGCGCGTGCATCGCTGGATCGCCCACCACATCGTTGATCCACGCCACCTTCGCGCCCTGTTCCAACAGCGGTTTAAGGGCGAGTTTTCCCATTCGGCCGAGGCCGTTGATCGCATATACAGTCATTCAATTTCCATTGTGTTGGTGTGTTGGCCGATCTGGTCGACAGCGTCCTGCAGCGACTGACGGTTCAACTGGTCAGGCCGCAAGGCCGTGAACGCTTCGATCCGGTGTTTGAGTGCGCCGTAGGCCTGTTGAAACGCCAGGGTCTTTTCCGCATCCGAGCCGGTTGCCTTGACCGGATCTGGCATGCCCCAATGGGCGCTAATGGGCTGGCCCGGCCATGGCGGACAGTCCTCATTTGCGGCCTGATCGCAAACCGTGAACACGAAATCCATCGCGATGGCATCCGGGCCCTGGAATTCTGCGACGGTCTTTGCGCGAAGCCGCGTCAGGTCGTGCCCTTTGTCACCCAACATCTCTAGCGCGGTCGGGTTCAACTGAGAATTCGGTTTGGTCCCTGCGGAATAGGCGTTGAACCGGTCACCGCCGATCTTGCGCAGCAGTGCTTCGGCAAAGATCGACCGCGCCGAGTTTCCGACACAGATGAAGAGCACGTTGTAGCGTCCGTCCGACAATTTTGACATCCTGGTTTGGGCCTCGGGCAAACACAGGTCGGCTCGCCCGCGGCAGCAGTCGATGAACAGGTAATCGACGATCTGTTGCACCCCCATGACATTGGCCTGGCAAAGCACCGATTTGCCCCGCCGCTGCTGCGAGATCAGGCCCGCTTCGCGCAGAGCCGACAGGTATATTGACAGCGTGTTCGCCTTGAGCCGCAACACGGTGGCAATTTCGCCTGCCGGCAACTGGTCTGGATAGCGGCGCATGAGCAACCTTAGCACCGCCATGCGTTGGGGATGGCCCAGAATGGTCAATCGGCTCAGAATCATATCTTCCATAATTCATGAATATTGGAAATGAATGGATTTTCAACGCATCCACTTGTGAATTTTTCATGACACGCCCCGCGCGCCCCGCCGGCAACACACATTTGCAAATGGTCGCGGGCGACCCTACGGGTCTTTGTTTCATCGCCTCGGTACATTAAGCAGGCGCAAACGATGCAGCGAGACACCGATGACCCAGACGATATTCATCCTGAACGGGCCGAACCTGAACCTGCTGGGACAACGCCAGCCCGAAATTTATGGCCACGAGACATTGCACGACGTTCAGGCAGCCTGCGCCGCGCAGGCAAAGGATCTGGGCCTGGCCATCGATTTCCGCCAATCGAACCACGAGGGCGAGATTGTCGAGATGATCCACGAAGCCCGCGACAAGGCCGCCGGGATCATCATCAACCCTGCAGCCTACACCCACACGTCCGTCGCCATTCTGGACGCACTCAGCGCTTTTGACGGCCCGGTGATCGAAGTGCACATTTCAAATGTGCACAAGCGCGAAAGCTTTCGGCAACATTCTTATGTGTCGCTACGCGCCGATGGCGTCATCGCGGGGCTGGGAACAGCCGGATACAGCGCGGCCCTGCGGCACTTGGCCGAAACGTTACGTCAGCGCTGAGCAAAACACTGCAATTGCGCAAGAAACCGGCGCGCATTCATCAAATCTAAGGATCCATTCGTTCTTTTCAGAAGTCTGTTCGGCCATGTGGTCGCGGGTTTCAAAGGACATATGGGGTCAAGATGCGCAACTTGCTAAACCAATGGCTGCACAGCGTTTCTGCGAAAATATCGCTTATTCTTCTGGCCATGTCGTCAACCACGGCCGCGGCTGTTCTGCTCAGCAATGTCATGCTTGGCAACATCTCTGATGAAGTGGACGCCTTCAGCAAGGATGCGTTGCCAATGGTGGTGTTCAACTACGAGATTGAACGCAATTCGGGCATCGTGAAAGACAGCCTGTCGGCCATGTTGTCCATGGACGAACCAGAGGGCCTTTCCAGAGAGGTCGAAAAAGCGACCACCGCACTGACCAGCGCACACGAAACCGCGCAAGAGCTTTCGGGCACCGAGGGCCAGACATTGCGGGCCCTTATTGACAAGACTGCCATCCAATTACGGGATCTGGGCGCCGCGCGGACCGAAGAGCTCAGCCGCAGTGCGGCCATTGCATCCAGCGTCGAACAGTTGATTACGATGGCGGGCGAGGTCAGCACTGCAGTCGAAGACGCGGCGAACGATGCGTATTTCGACATGATGATCGGCGGCAACGCCACCATGGTCGAAGTAGAGGAAACCCTGACAAACCTTGTCGAAGAAGACTTCGGTGCCCTCAAGACAGCATTGGCCATCCGCTCCGAAATCAATTTCCTCTCCGGCATCGGCATCGCCATTGTCGACAGCGAACCCCGGGCCTTGCGCAATACACTGATAGATCTTGGAAACGCGTCACTTGTGCGTCTGAGCGAAGCGATCCCCTACATGGCCCTCAATGACATGGCGGGCGAACAGATCGACGCGGTACGTGAATTGCGCGACACGTTGGCCGTCGCCCTTGGCGGCGACATCACATCGGTCAGCGCCTTTGATTTCATGGACGTACGTGATCAGGCCGCAGCTATTCTGGACCCGATGACAGCGGCTTTGGAAGACGCTCTCGTGCAGCATAGCGAAGACGCCAAGGCGCGAAATGCGTCGTCCATCCAATCGCTTCTGGATGAACAGGTCCAAGCTCTGCGCGACCTTGCGCTGTTGGATGCTTCGGTGAAAGATTTCCTGTCTGCCGCCCTGGAAATCGCGGCGGCCCCGTCGATCAAGGATGTCTCTGAAAAGCAAGAGCACCTGCTCGACATAAGATCGCAGGTCCTCGAAGGGGCCACGACCCTCTTGCCCGACCTGCAGGCCAAGGTCACCGCGTTGCTGGCCGCGTCTGATCCAGGCGTCGGAATCGCCGCAGACCGGACGGATCAAATTGAAGCGCACAAGCGTGCCATCGCGCTTGCTGCATCCGCCGTTTCAACGATGCAGAGCATGTCCGATTTCAGTGGCAACATGGAACACGCCGCCATTTCGGACATCACGCAGGCCGCCTACGGAATCGAAACCATGGTGAGCGAAGCCAGGTCCATGATGCAAATGATCGGGATTGCAGCCCTGGTTCTGTTCGTCTTGGCCCCGATCATCACCTATGTCATGATCGCCCGTCCCCTGGGCCGCGTCACCCGAACAACCGAACGTCTTGCACAGGGCGACAAGTCTGAAATCACCGGGCTGGACCGCGCAAAGGGTGAGATTGGCCGCATGGCATCGGCCCTGCGCGTTTTCCGCACGAACCTGATCGAGAAAGAGCAGTTGGACGCCAACGCAAAGGCCACCGAAAAGGCGCGTCATGAGGCCGAACGCCTGGCTGCCGAAAAAGAACGCCAACGCGAAGACGAACTGCGCGCAGAAGACGCCGCGCGCGAAGCGCAGGAACGCGCCCGTGTCGCGGCCGAACTGGCTGAACGTGATCGCATGCGCCGCGAAGCCGACGAAGAGCGTCAGGCGCACATGGCCGCGCAGGCGCAGATCGTCTCAACCCTGGCCGGCGCGCTCAAACGGTTGGCTGCGGGCGACCTGCGGACCCGGATCACCGAAGAGTTCGGCGAGGGGTACGAACAGCTTCGACTGGATTTCAACGAAGCGGTCGAAACCCTGGATGATGTCATTGCACGCATCACCGACAGCTCTGAAACCGTTTTTTCCAATTCCGGCGAGATTACGCAGGCTGCCGGCGACATGTCGCGTCGGACCGAGCAGGCCGCGAGCGCGCTTGGGGAAACCGCCGCTGCACTGACGCAGTTGACCAGCTCGGTTCAATCCGCTGCAGAAGGCGCGGAACAAGCGGACAAGGTGGTCGCGACGACCCGGTCCAATGCAGAAAAGTCATCTGTCGTTGTGCGCCAGGCCGTGGACGCGATGGGCCAGATCGAACAAAGCTCGCAGAAGATATCTACGATCATCAGTCTGATCGATGACATCGCGTTCCAGACCAACCTGCTGGCGCTCAATGCCGGGGTCGAAGCTGCCCGAGCCGGCGAAGCGGGGAGCGGTTTTGCCGTGGTCGCATCGGAAGTCCGGGCGCTGGCCCAGCGTTCGTCCGACGCCGCACACGAGATCAGCATCCTGATCTCGGAAAGCGGTCAGCATGTGGCTGAGGGTGTCAGTCTGGTCGACGAGGCCGGCGATGCGCTTGAGACAATCGTGCACGAAGTCTCGAAAATTTCGGGCCTGGTTTCGACCATCGCAACGTCGGCCAAGGAACAATCGACCGGGATCTCAGAGATCAATTCTTCGGTCTACCAGCTGGACCAAACGACCCAGCAAAACGCAGCGATGTTCGAACAGACCAATGCCGCCAGCCAATCACTGACCCACGAAGCCTCGGTCCTGCAGGACATCGTGGGCCGGTTTACGAATTCGTCCACAGCTGGCGCTGCCCCGTCGAACGAAGATCAAGCAGGCGGTTTGGCCGAAGCGTCCTGACCGCCTGCCCTCTGTCAGGCCCGTTCCAGCGCAACCGCGATGCCTTGGCCCACCCCGATGCACATGGTGGCCAGGGCCATCTTGCCGCCGCGTTTGCCCAGCTCGAGCGCCGCCGTCCCGGCAATCCGCGCGCCCGACATGCCCAGCGGGTGACCAAGTGCGATCGCCCCCCCGTTGGGGTTCACATGGGCCGCGTCGTCGGCAATGCCCAATTCGCGCAACACAGCCAGACCCTGCGCAGCAAATGCCTCATTCAATTCGATCACGTCGAAATCGCTTGGGGTGAGTCCCAGTCGCGCGCAGAGTTTTTGGGTGGCCGGCACCGGACCGATCCCCATGATCCGGGGTGGAACGCCCGCAGCGGCCCCGCCGACGATCCGCGCAATCGGGGTCAGCCCGTGCCGTTTCATTCCAGCCTCGGAGGCCACGATCAGCGCTGCCGCACCGTCATTCACACCCGAAGCATTGCCCGCAGTGACAGTGCCCCCCTTGCGGAACGGTGTCGGCAGCTTGGCCAGCTTTTCCGCTGTGGTTCCGGCGCGCGGATGCTCGTCCTTGTCCACCACGACCGGGTCGCCTTTGCGCTGGGGTATGGTGACTGGCACGATTTCTTCGCCCAGACGCCCATTGTCTTGCGCGGCCACGGCACGGGCCTGAGACGCCGCGGCGAACTTGTCCTGATCTTCGCGCGATACACTAAATTCTTCGGCGACATTCTCGGCCGTCTCGGGCATGGAATGGGTGCCGTACATCTTTTCCATGAGCGGGTTCACGAACCGCCAACCGATGGTCGTGTCGTGAATCTCGGCGTTGCGGGAAAAGGCGGCTGTCGCCTTGGGCATCACAAAGGGCGAGCGAGACATCGATTCCACCCCGCCGGTGATGATAATGTCGGCCTCGCCGGCCTTGATGGCACGCGCCGCCGAAATCAGCGCATCCATGCCCGAACCGCAAAGACGATTGACGGTTGACCCCGAGACAGTCTCGGGGAGCCCGGCCAAGAGCAGGGCCATGCGCGCGACGTTGCGGTTGTCTTCGCCGGCCTGGTTGACGCAGCCATAGACCACATCGTCGATCGCGTCCCAATCGACGCCCGCGTTCCGGTCCATCAACGCGGCAAGCGGAACGGCGGCCAGATCGTCGGCCCGGACGGCAGACAGTGCCCCCCCGAAACGGCCGATGGGGGTCCGAATGTAGTCGCAAATGAAAGCTTCGGTCATTGAGGTCTCCGATAGTTGGTTTAGAGGTCTGGCACGATCAGGTCGGCCACGTCGCCTTCGACGTGCAACGGCGCGCCGGTGACCGATTGAAGATCGTCAAAACTGATCGATGGCAGTTTTTCACGCAGGACGAACCCCTGCGCGAAAATATGAATCACCGCGAGCGAGGTATACACACGCGTCACGCAGCCCACCCCGGTCAGCGGAAAACTGCATTGTTCCACCAACTTGGGTTCGCCCTGCTTGGTCACGTGCTCGGCAATCACGAACACCTCGCCTGCACCGTGCACAAGATCCATCGCGCCGCCGACGGCGGGAATATCGTTCGGGTCACGCTTCCAGTTGGCGATATCACCCCGGGCAGACACCTGGAACGCGCCAAGCACCGCCACATCGAGGTGCCCGCCGCGCACGATGGCGAAACTGTCCGCCTGATGAAAAATCGCCGCCCCGGGGTTCAGCGTCACGGGCTTCTTGCCTGCGTTGATCAGATCCCAGTTCTCTTGGCCTTGGGCCGGGCGTTCGCCGAAATCGAGGATGCCGTTTTCCGAATGATAAATCACCGTGCGCCCCTTGGGCTTGTACTGGACAACCATTTCGGGGAAGCCGATGCCAAGGTTGGCATAGGCCCCGTCGGGAATGTCCTGCGCCACGCGCCAGGCGATTTGTGCATTCGTCAGCTTGGTCATGGGTAACGCGCGCCCTGCTGGACCAGCACTTCTTCTTGCGCGGCGTCGGGTACATGGACAACCCGATCAACGTAAATTCCGGGTGTGACAACCTGTTCGGGGTGGATACCGCCCAGCGGCACGACGGATTCGGCCTGCACAATGGTCACGTTGGCCGCTGTCGCCATGACGGGCGAAAAATTCCTTGCTGCAAGATTGTAGGTCAGGTTGCCGTGATTGTCGGCTTCGCGCGCCTTTAGCAGGGCGTAGTCGGCTTTTAGCCAACGTTCCTGCACGTAGTCGCGCCCGTCAAATGTTGCTGTCGGTTTGCCTTCGGCAAGCTCGGTGCCAACGGACGTCGGCGTGTAGAACGCCGGAACTCCAGCCCCCCCGGCGCGAATGCGTTCGGCAAGCGTGCCTTGGGGGACAATGTCCAATTCGACCTCGCCCGTGCGGTAACGGGCGTTGAACGCGCGCGGGTCCGATGTGCGCGGGTAGGAACAGATCACTTTGCGCACCTGCCCCTGGTCCAGAAGCGCGGCGATGCCGACTGCCCCGGCCCCGGCATTGTTGTTGATGATGGTTAGGTCCCTAGCCCCCTGGTCTATCAGCGCGTGCACCAGTTCGACCGGCCCGCCCGACCCGCCAAAGCCCCCGATCATGATCGTGGCGCCGTCAGGAATATCGGCCACCGCTTCGGCCAATGTTGCCAATTGCTTGTCCATCACCTGCGCCTCCCGCCGCCTGCAGGGCTTGTCTAGGACTGCATATCACGGCGGGCAAGCGGAAAGGCGAAATGGCCGGTTGCTGTACGGGCCCTAACTGGCGGCGCGCTGTCGCAATGTGAACTTCTGAATCTTGCCGGTCGACGTCTTGGGGATCTCTTCAAACAGCACGTGGCGGGGACATTTGAAATGGGCCAGGTGTTCGCGACAATAGGCAATCACCTCGTCTGGCGTTGCGGAATGGCCGGGCTTCATTTCGATAAAGGCACAGGGCGTTTCACCCCACTTTGTATCCGGCTTCGCGACAACTGCGGCTACGGCCACGCCGGGGAAGGTGTAGAGCACGTCTTCGATCTCGATCGACGAGATGTTTTCGCCGCCCGAAATGATGATGTCCTTCGAACGGTCCTTGATCTCGACATAGCCGTCGGGGTGCTGCACGGCCAGATCGCCGGTGTGGTACCAGCCGCCCGTGAAAGACGCTTGGGTCGTTTCGGGATTTTTCAAATAGCCCTTCATGACAACGTTGCCGCGCATCATGATCTCGCCCATCGTCTCGCCGTCCCAGGGCACAGGCGCCAAAGTATCGGGATCGGCGACCATGACGCCTTCTTGCACCTGATAGGCTACGCCCTGACGCGCCTTGATTTTGGCCTGCTCTGCTGGGGGCTTGTCGGACCATTCGGGGTGCCAGGCGCAAACCACGCAGGGGCCGTATACTTCGGTCAGTCCGTAGACATGGGTCACTTCGATGTCCAGATCGTCCATTCCGGCAATCACGGCTGCGGGCGGTGCGGCCCCGGCTGTCATCATCTTGACCTGGGTGTCCCAGGACGGGCGCTGGTCGGCGGGGACCTGCGCCATCATACTCATGACAATGGGCGCGCCGCACAGATGCGTAACCCCATTGGCCGCGATGCTGTCCAGGATTGCGGGCCCTTCTACCGCGCGCAGACAGACATGGGTGCCGGCCAGCGCGGTAATCGTCCAAGGGAAACACCACCCGTTGCAATGGAACATCGGCAGGGTCCAAAGATAGACTGGGAAATGGGGCATCGCCCAGGTCATCGCATTGCCCATCGCGTTCAGATAGGCGCCCCGATGGTGATAGACGACGCCCTTGGGATCGCCGGTCGTACCGCTGGTGTAGTTCAGGGCGATTGCGTCCCATTCATCTTGGGGCATCACACCCGCAAAGTCCGGGTCGCCTTCGGCCAGCAGCGCCTCATAGTCACCGCCCAGCATATCCCCATGCTCGGCGAGCGGGTCGTCGATGGTGAACACCTCGGGCGGGGTATCCATCTGGTCAACCGCCTGGGCCACAACGGCCGAAAGTTCGCGATCGACCAGTATGATCCGCGCTTCTCCGTGTCCAAGAATAAAAGCCACGGCTTCCGGGTCCAGCCGCGTGTTGATCGAATTCAGAACAGCGCCCGCCATCGGCACCCCAAAGGACGCTTCGACAAAGGCGGGAATGTTGGGGGCCATGATTGCTACGGTATCGCCGCGTTCAATTCCGCGCCGCACCAGCGCCGAGGCCAGCCGCCGACAGCGCGCGGCGAACTGGGAATAGGTCCAGCGATGATCCCCATGCACCACGGCCGGGCGATCCGGATAGACCGCTGCAGTGCGGTTCAAGAACGATATCGGCGTAAGCGGAACGTGGTTCGCGGTATTTCGCGGCAAAGCGTCATATTGGGCGCGCATCGGGTCCTCCGTCGTTTGAATCGAGCGAAAGCTAGCAGGGCTCAGCGCCCAGTGCCAGATAGTGAAGTCACGCAGGTTTCAGCGCACGCGACAGGGCAAACATTCCCGCTGCGGCAACGACGATCGAAGGGCCTGCTGGCGTATCGACATAGAGCGATACAAGAAGCCCTGCCAGAACCGAAACCGCGCCGACGACAGATGCGCCAAACGCCATTTGTTCCGGCGAGCGGGCAAATGCCCGCGCCGTCGCCGCCGGAATCACAAGCATGGCCCCGATCAACAGCGCGCCGACCGATTTCAGCCCCACCGCGACCACCAGCGCCAACACCAGCGTCAGGACAAGGCGAAGACGCTGCGGGTTCAACCCTTCGGATGTCGCAAGCTCTTCGCTGACTGTCGCCAGCAACAGCGCGTGCCACTGCCACAAAACGATCGCAACAATCAGCATTGCCCCACCCCAGATCACCATCAGCTCGCGTGCGCCGACCGCTAGAATTTCACCAAACAAAAAGCCGGTCATGTCGCCGCGCGCGCCCGGCACAAAGGCGATTGCCACCAGCCCGAGCGCCAATGCCGAATGCGCCATGACCCCCAGGTTCGTGTCGTCACCAGCGTGCCCCCGCGACAAGCGCGTCAAGAGCAATGCCATGACCAATGCCACAACGACCACGCCGATCAACACGTTGATATGCAGCGCCAGCGCCAGCGCGACCCCAAGCACAGCGGCGTGCGCGGTCGCGTCAGAAAAATACGCCATGCGGCGCCAGACCACGAAGGACCCCAGCGGCCCGGCGGCCAACGCCAGCCCCAGCCCGGCCATCGCGGGCAGGATCAGGATCTCAATGCCCATGGTCGCAACCGTCGGCAGGATCGTGACTGTGACCATGTTCGTGTTGATAAAGCGCAAGCGTGCCGCCTGTGCCCGTCCCGAACAGCGCCCGGTATTCCGGTGCGTTCGATACGACCTGCGGAGCGCCTTGGCAGCAAATGTGGCCGTTCAGGCAAATCACCCGGTCAGACGCGCTCATCACGACGTGCAGGTCATGGCTGACCAGCAGGACCGCACAGCCAATCTCGCGTCGCAAGTCCTCGATCAGCTGGTAAAAGGCGGCGATGCCGGGTTGATCAAGCCCCTTGGTCGGTTCGTCCATGACCAAAATATCCGGTGCGGACAGCAGCGCCCGGGCCAGCAGAACACGCTGGAACTGCCCGCCGGACAGCCCCGTCATCTGGCGCGACTCCAGCCCTTCGGCCCCAACCCGCTGCAACGCACGGGCCTTTGCGTCATCTGTGTGGCGATGTGGCATCGACAAGAACCGCGCGACGGTCAGTGGCATGCGCTTGTCGATGAACAATTCTTGCGGGACATAGCCGATCCGCAGGTTCGGCTGGCGCGTAATGGTGCCCCCGGTGGGCGCCATCACCCCCAAAAGCGCTTTCAGCAAGGTCGACTTACCCGACCCGTTCGGGCCGATGACGGTCACGATCTCGCCCGGGGCTATAGAGAAATCGACATGTTCGAGAACCGGTGCGCCGCTGTAGCGTAACGTCATGTCCTTCGCTTCGATAAGATTCATTCGTCCGCCTTGCAATTCGGGCACAGCCCTTCGGCCTCGACGCTGAGACGCTGCACCTCGAACCCGATCGACGTGGCCGCGTCGCTGACCGCAGCGCGCAGCGACTCTTCTGGTAATTCAGCAACTGCGGCGCATTCGGTACAGATGAAAAAGGCTGGCGCATGATCCGTGCCGGGGTGGGTGCACGCCATGAACGCATTAAGGCGACGCACACGGTGCGCCAAGCCCTGCTCGACCAGGAAATCCAGCGCACGGTAGGCCACTGGCGGTTGGCTGCCAAACCCGGCCTGTTTCAGTTCATCCAGAATCTCATATGCGCCGAACGCTTTGTGCCGGGATAACAGGATTTCAAGCGTGGCCCGGCGCACAGGCGTCAGGCGTAACCCCCTGGACTGCGCCAAGGCGTCCGCCCGGTCCAACCCGGCATCCGTGCAATCAGCATGGTCATGGTCGTGAAACGCGGCAAGACTACGATGCGACATGGGTTGCGCGCCCCATATTGTTATAATATCACATGTGATAATATATCACTTAGATGACAGGAACAATCCCAATGCGCGTGCGCCTTTCGCTTTCGACCCTTGCCGCGGCTCTGATGATCCATGCGCTTCCCAATGCGGCCAGCGCGCAAGGCCCGGATATTGTGACGGACCTGCCGCTCATTCGTGATCTTACTGCGCAGATCGTGGGCGAATTGGGCGATCCGCAGGCGCTGGTGCGCGCGGACGATGATCCGCACCATGTTCAAATGCGCCCGTCGCAGGTTTTGGCCATCGCAAATGCCGATGTGGTGGTCTGGGTGGGTACGGCGATGACGCCGTGGCTACATGACGTGCTGGAAGAACATGCGTCTGCATCGTTGGAATTGTTGGAGGTCCCCGGAACCGTCCTGCGCGAAAGCGGGCATGCGCACGACGATCACGACGATCACGACGATCACGACGATCACGACGATCACGACGATCACGACGATCACGACGATGATACCCACGCGAGTCATTCAGTCGACCCCCATGCCTTCCTTAACCCGGCGAATGCGCGGGTCTGGCTGGCGGCAATTGCATCTGATTTATCCACCCGTGATCCCGCAAACGCGGCGACCTACGCTGCCAACTTGAAGGCGGCCACAGCCAAGATCGACGCGCTGGACGCCGAAATTTCTCAGCTGTTAGCCCCCGTCGCCGGACACCATTTCGTCACCTATCACGACGCTTTCGGGTATTTCGCTGATGCCTACGGCATAGACATCATCGGCAGCTTGGCCGACAGCGAAGCCTCGCCGCCCAGTGCCAAACGGATCGCCGAACTGACCGAAACCGCCGCCGACACGCCGATTGCTTGCGTTTTCTCTGAACCGGGACGGCCGGACATACTGGGCAATCGTCTGGCGGCCAAGATTGGCGCCGGCGTGGCTGAATTGGATCCGTTGGGCGCGACCCTAGAGGATGGCCCGGACACCTATGTCCGCGTAATGCGCAACCTGGCGACCGAATTCGCGACCTGCGGAAATCAGTAACGCTCAACGCCCACGCGCGAAAAGTCCGTGCGCCAAACCGCGCACGGACACGGATTTGTTGATTGCTCATGCGACGCAAGTACATGGGCACAACCGCGCAGAACCTTCTGATCCAAGGGCGGCTGTCTGCGCCGCCGACCCTGCTCATCCTGACCCTTGTCTTGCCCGCCGGTTTTTTGTGCCTGCCTTTTGCGCCGATTGAATATCTGGCGCAAAACGCGCGCCCCCTGCCTTCTTGGGTGGGGGTGCGTCGTCTCGGCTTGCGGCCACCGGAGCAAACGGGCAGTCTTGGCGCAACTGGCGCCGGCGCACGCCTCGGGCCGGGGTATTGTTAAGCAGAAGGAACCGGCGCGATGAGATTTTTGCGCTATGGCGAGCGCGGCAGTGAAAAACCGGGGGTGCTGGATACGGACGGCGTGTTGCGCGATCTATCCGGGGAAATCGAAGATCTCTCGGGCGCGGTCCTGGGGCGCTTAGACGACCTGCCTGCGCCAGACAGCCTGCCCGTGGTTACGGGCGATCCGCGGATCGGGGCCTGCGTGGGCGATATCGGCAAATTCATGTGTGTCGGGCTGAATTATTCCGATCATGCGGCCGAAGCGGGCATGACTGTACCACCTGAGCCGATCCTGTTCGCAAAGTTCAATTCTGCCATTTGCGGCCCGTACGATCCGATCATCCAGCCGCGTGGGTCAACCAAGCTGGACTGGGAAGTTGAACTGGCTGTGGTGATCGGGCGCCAGGCGAAATACGTCAGTGAGGCAGAGGCGTTGCAGTATGTTGCCGGCTATGCGCTGGCCAATGACGTGAGCGAACGGGCATTTCAGATCGAGCGCTCGGGTCAGTGGGTCAAAGGCAAATCCTGTGACAACTTCGGCCCGCTCGGACCGTGGCTGGTCACCCCGGGCGAAGTTGGCGATCCGCAGGGATTGGGCATGTGGCTGGACGTAAACGGGCAGCGCATGCAGACCGGAAACACCGCCACCATGATCTTTGGCGTGGCGTTTCTGATCAGCTACCTTAGCCAGTTGTTCACGCTGCACCCAGGCGACGTGATCTGCACCGGCACGCCGCCCGGGGTCGGCATGGGCATGACGCCGCCGCGATTCCTCGGGCCGGGGGATGTCGTGGAATTGGGTATCGACGGATTGGGCCAGCAGCGCCAACGCGTAATTGAAGACCGGTAAAGCGCGTCGCTGCCCCGTCACGCAGCGTGGGCACAACGACGCCGTTCAGGAGACGGACACGATGAAAATCTATCACAACACCCCGTTCGATGCGCTTGAAATCGGCATGAAGGCCACGACCGAACGCTTGTGCGTGGCCGACGACCTTTACGTGTTCGCCCATGCGTCGGGCAATCGCAATCCGATGCACATCCCGCTTGAGGACGGCGACGGCGATGGCGAGCCCGAGGCGCTTGCCCCGTCGTCCTGGGTCGCTTCTCTGGTGTCATCCGTCCTGGGCAATCAGCTGCCGGGGCCGGGTACGCTCTATCGCGGGCTGAACGTCCGGTTTCTTGGCCACGCGCAAGCAGGAGACACCTTGACCATCGGTGCGCAGGTGACATCGCTTGGGCCAGACCGTCTTGCGCGGTTCGCAGTATGGGTCGACGTGGGCAAGCGGCGGATTTGTGAGGGCGAGGCCGAGGTCGAGGCCCCCGCCAACAAGGTGAGCTTCGAAGCAGGCGACATTCCCGGCCTGACCGTTCAGTCGCACCACAACTTCGATGCGCTGACCGAACGCGCGGCCCCTTTGCCCCCCATCCCCACCGCCGTCGTCGCACCCGAAGAAACCAATTCATTGGGCGGCGCGATCCTTGGGGCAGAGCAGACGTTGATCACGCCAATCCTGATCGGCAACCGCGCCAAGATAGAAGCCGCCGCGGCCGAGTTGGGCAAAGACATCACCGCCTACGAACTGATTGATGTGCCAGACCATGGCGCCGCAGCCGCTCGCGCCGTGGCGCTGGTGAACGAAGGGCGTGCCAGGGCGCTGATGAAGGGGTATCTTCATACAGACGAATTGCTGCGCCCGGTGCTGGCGCGCGACACCGGGCTGCGCACCGGGCGCCGACTGAGCCATATTTTCGTAATGGACGTGCCAGGCGTCGACCACCTGATCATGGTGACCGACGCGGCGATCAATATCGCGCCCGACCTAGAAACCAAGGTCGACATCACCCAGAACGCGATTGATCTGGCATTGGCACTTGGGATCGACCAGCCCAAAGTGGGTATCCTGAGCGCCGTCGAAACGGTGACGCCCAAAATCCCGTCGACCATCGACGCTGCCGTGCTGTCAAAAATGTCAGAGCGGGGCCAAATCAAGGGGGGCGTGGTCGATGGCCCCTTGGCGATGGACAACGCCGTGAACTTGTCAGCGGCGCGCACGAAGGGATTGAAAAGCCTGGTGGCGGGGCGGGCCGAAATTTTGGTCGCACCGAACATGGAAGCAGGCAATATGGTCGCCAAGGAACTGACCTTTCTGGCGCATGCCGAAGCGGGCGGCATCGTGATCGGCGCGCGCTGCCCGATCATCCTGACCAGCCGCGCCGATGATGACGACGCGCGGCTGGCGTCCTGCGCGATTGCAGCGCTTTATGCAGAACGGGGCGCAAAAGTATGAGCATTCTGACGCTGAACGCCGGATCCTCATCGATCAAGTTTTCGGTGTGGGAGGATGAAGCGCGCACCCTTTCGGGCCAGGTTGACCGGATCGGCCCCGATGCGACCTTGCGGATCGGCGATGACCGCACGGCGCTGGGCCCCACAGACCATGCCAACGGCGTTCAGGCGATTCTATCGGCTGTGGCGCCGCATCTTCAGACGCCGCTGGACGGGATCGGGCACAGGGTGGTGCATGGCGGGCCGGATTTTGCTGCGCCGGTCACGCTGACACCGCAGGTCATCGCCCAGTTAGAGAAATACATCCCGCTGGCGCCCCTGCATCAACCCCATAATCTGGCGGCGGTGAACGCCGCCGGCAAGGCTTTCCCGCACGCGGTGCACGTCGCGTGCTTCGACACGGCCTTTCATCGCGGCCACCCTTGGGTAAACGATACCTTCGCCATCCCCCGCGCGTTCTATGACGAAGGCGTGCGGCGCTACGGATTTCACGGTCTCAGCTACGACTATATCACGCGCCATCTGGCCAGTCATTATCCTGAACTGGCCCACAATCGGGTGATCATCGCCCATCTGGGAAATGGTGCGTCCATGTGCGCCACGCGGGGCGGCCAATCGGTGGGGTCAACCATGGGGTTTTCGGCGTTGGACGGGCTGCCAATGGGCACCCGGTGTGGCCAGATCGACCCGGGCGTCCTGCTCTATCTTATGGACGCCAAGGGCATGGACGCAGCAGACATCTCAACGATGCTCTACAAGGAAAGCGGCCTGAAAGGGTTGTCCGGGATCTCGCACGACATGCGCACCCTGTTGGCCAGCGACGCACCAGAGGCAGCTCAGGCAATCGATTACTACTGCTTCCGCATTCGGCGCGAAATTGGCGCAATGGCCGCGGTTCTGGGCGGGTTGGACGCACTGGTGTTCTGCGGTGGGGTGGGGGAAAACGCCGCCCCAATACGCGCCCAGGTAATCGCCGATATGGACTTTCTTGGCCTCAGGATCGACGCTGAAGCAAACGCAGAAAATGCCACGAACGTCGCCCTCGGTGACACCCCGATCCTTGTGATCCCAACGGATGAAGAGAGCGTCATCGCCAGCGCCACACGCGCTGCTCTGCACGCCTGAAAACGGTGAATAGTGCAGCGCAGATAACTTTTTTCCTTGCCGAAACCGGTTTCGGGAACACTTACTTGTGCTCATGGGGGATTCGTTCAACCAAAAAACGCCAAAGCGTGTGACGATTGCGGATGTGGCCGATTACCTTGGCGTGACCAAGGGTACCGTGTCGCGTGCGCTGAATGGCTACCCTGATATTTCCAAATCGACGCGGCGAAAGGTTGAACAAGCCACCCGCGATCTGGGTTATCGCCCCTTGGCGCAGGCTCAGGCCATTCGAACAGGTCGTGTCCGGGCAATCGGGCTGGTTCTGCAAACGTATGACCATGACGGACAGCGCCCGTTTCTGGCCGATTTCCTGCAAGGTATCAGTCAGGTTGCGTCAGAAGAGAACTGGACACTGACACTGGCCACGGCGCCGGATCGCGCGGCGCTGATCCCGACGCTGGATCAATTGATCACCGAACGAAAAGCCGACGGGTTCATCTTGCCCCGGACCATGGCTGATGACCCCCGCGTAAGCTACCTGCGCGGCCGCGGCGTGCCCTTTATCCTCTATGGTCGTGTCGAGGATCGCGAAGGCTGCGGCTGGTTCGACATTGCCAGCGAAACCGCCATCGGCGAAGCGGTCAGCCGACTGACCAAGCTGGGCCACCGGCGTATTGGCTTTGTGCACGGCGACGACCGCTATATGTTCGTGCGCCTGCGCAAAGCGGGGTACCTTGCCGGGCTTCGTGATGCAGGTTTACCGCTGGATGACCGCCTGATCGTTGCCAATGCCTCAAGTGAAGCACAGGGCCGCGCTGCGACGGACCGGCTGCTCGATCTGCCGGACCCGCCGACTGCGATCATCTTTGCGACCGACCTTGCCGCCTTTGGGGCCTATGCGGCAGCGGCATCGCGCGGCGTCGTCATCGGGCGCGACCTGTCTATCGTCGGCTATGACGGACAGCCCGAAGGGCGCCGTTTGACCCCACCGCTGGCCAGTTTCGCCGTCGACAACAAACTGGTGGGACAGGAACTGGCAGGCCTGCTGATCAGGCATTGCCGGGGGGACGCACCTGAATCCTTGCGGCGCACGGCATGCGCTGCGTGGATGCCAGGTGCCAGCGTTGGCCCTGCCCCGAGCTTCAATCAAAACACTCATTTTAAAGACTGGGAGGTCAAGACATGACGAAACAACTTCGTTTCAAGTCACTAACAGGAAGCGCCGCGATGGCGCTGGCCCTGGCAGCGACCGGCGTTCAAGCGGAATCCATCCGTTTCTGGACGATCGAAGAACAGCCCGAGCGGCTTGCCAAACAACAGGAAATGGCCGCGCAATTCGAAGAAGCCTCTGGCATCGAGGTCGAGGTCATCCCCGTCACCGAAAGCGATCAGGGCACGCGCGCCACCGCCGCGTTCGCCGCGGGCGATCTGCCGGACGTGATCTATCACACGCTGCAATATGCCCTTCCTTGGGCCGAAGCCGGCATTCTGGACACCGACGCGGCCACCGATCTGGTCGAGGAACTGGGCGCAGAGACTTTTGCGCCCGGCGCGCTGGCAATGACCGCGACCGAAGACGGCTATGCCTCGGTGCCGGTCGACGGATGGACGCAAATGATCGTCTATCGCAAGGATCTGTTCGAGGACGCCGGCCTGGAGGCGCCCACCAGTTTTGCGAATGTTCGGGCCGCGCTGGAAAAATTGCACAACCCGCCAGAAATGTACGGCTTTGTCGCCGCGACCAAGGTGGATGAGAATTTCATGAGCCAGGTTCTGGAGCATGTTTTCCTTGCCAACGGCGTTTCGCCAGTCGGCCCAGAGGGGTTCCAACCGCTTGATGAGGCCGCCACGACAGAAGTGCTGGATTTCTACAAGGCGATCGTCGAAGCCTCGCCGCCGGGGGATCTATATTGGAAGCAATCGCGCGAACTTTACTTCGCAGGACAGGCGGCGATGATCATCTGGTCGCCCTTCATCCTGGATGAACTGGCGGGCCTGCGCGACAGCGCGCCGCCCACCATCAACGACGATCCGACCAGCGCCGAACTGGCGTCGCTGACGGGAATCGTGACCAACTTCAGCGGGCCATCAAACCCCGATGGAGCAGCCTGGGGCGACATCCGGTCTTTCGGCGTCACGTCGGATGCCAATGCCGACGCGGCTGAAGAGTTCGTCAAGTTTTCGATGTCGGATGGCTACACTCAAACTCTGTCAATCGCGCCCGAAGGCAAGTTTCCGGTGCGGCGCGGCGATCTGGCCGACCCAGAGAAATTTGCCGTGGAATGGGCCAGCCTGCCGGTTGGCGTGGATCGCAAGGCGCCCTTGGCCGACCTCTATGACAAAAGCATGATCGACGAGATCGTGGGCGGTCTGGACGTGGCGCAACGCTGGGGCGTCAAGGACGGACAGCTGGCGCTGGCGTCGAAGATGATCAACAGCCAGGCGATCAACCGCCTCGTTCGTGAATTCATCGACGGCGAACGCGACGCTGCAGCCACCATCCAGATGATGAACGACGAATTGTCCGCCATCGAATAAGTCAATCGGGGCGCGCCCTTGCGGGGCCGCCCCATCCGGAGCTGCATGATGACCACCCGCACCGCACAGCCGCCCAAAGGACGCGGACCGCTGGCCAAACGCGAGGCGCGCCTGGCTTGGGGGCTGCTGGCGCCAACGCTTGTGGCCGTTGCGCTGGTGGTGATCTTGCCGCTTCTGGCGATCTTCTGGATTTCCGTGAAGCCGGTCCAATTGTCCGACCTGCGCGCGCCCGAACCGGTTCTTCGTGAGGATCTGCGCGGCAAACCCACCGCGCCAGGCGATGACGCGACCATCCGCTACCGGCTGCGCAATTCGTCACCCGACGGACCGGTGCTGGGCGTGACTTTCAGCGATGTGATCCCACAAGGGTTGACCGTCACAGCCCTGCCAGACGACCGCTGCAGTCTGGACGGGCAGCAACTGTTTTGCGATTTCGGCACACTTCAGGGCGGCGCGCGCGAGCGGTTGGAAATTCCGGTCACGGTGGGGGCCAGCTATCTGGCCACGGGCGACGTGGAAGCCAGCGATCCGCTGCTGACTGGCAAGGGCCAGAGCGTGCTCACCAACGATGAGTTTACGTTGGACAATTTCGCCCGCATCTTCAGCGGCGACGAATTCCTTGGCGTGCTTGGGGTCACCCTGTTTTACACGGTGTTCGGGACCATCGGCGCGCTGGTTTTCGGGCTTTTTGCCGCCATGCTGCTAAACCATTCGTTCAAGGGCCAAGGCATTTTGCGGGGGCTCTATCTGTTTCCCTATGTTGCCCCGGTGATCGCGGTGGCCTTTACCTGGGTGACGCTATTCGATCCATTTTCCGGCTCGGCCAATGCGCTGCTCTTGCAAATGGGGCTGACCCAGACGCCGATCAGCTTTTTTGGCGAAAAGCCATTGGCGTTGATCATGGTGACGGTGTTCGAGGTCTGGCGCTATTTCCCCCTGTCCTTCTTGTTCATCCTGGCCCGGATGCAAAGCATCGACACCGATATGTACGAAGCGGCCGACATGGACGGCGCCAGCCCATTTCAGAAATTCTGGTACCTGAGCCTGCCACAACTCTTGGGCATCCTGTCGGTGCTGTTCCTGCTGCGCTTCATCTGGACTTTCAACAAATTCGACGACATCTTCTTGCTGACGGGTGGGAATGCCGGAACGCGGACGCTGACGGTGAACGTCTACGAGCAGGCCTTTGCGATTTCCAACATCGGCGCAGGGGCAGCGGTGGCGGTTGTGGTCTTTGGCTGCTTGTTGCTGTTTTCGGTATTCTTCTTTCGCTTCATGAGCCGCGAGGAAGGACTATGACCGGGCGCTTGACTGCACCCGCGTGCGGGCTCTGCCCCCGCAGCCGGTCGGGCACCACCCGGGATATTTTTCAGACGAAGAGGGCCAGTCGATGCGGATGTTGAGGTACGGTTATTTGACTGGACCTGTGCTGGGCGCCCTTTGGACGCTGGTGATCGCGACCAGTGTGGCCATCGCCCTCAGCTTTGCCACAGGTGACGCGCTGCGTCCGTCGGCCCTGTGGAGCGTTGTCTACGGCGCCGTCCTGGGGTTTGGCGCCATTGAACGGGTGCGGGGACCTTGGGTGTTGGTGTGTCTGAGCATCGTGGTCGCGGTTGCACATATCACTTTGCCAGCGCCGGTGCTGTTCGCGGCCGACACAGGGGCAGGTCTGCGCATAGTGACCGGAGCGATCATCGCAGCGGCGTCCGCTGTCGGGCTGTGGCGCATTCTGGCTGATGTGGACAAGGGCGCGTTGACCCGCCACGTGTTCGAGGCGGCGGTGATCCGGTTTCTGACCGGGTTCGGGTATATCTTTTTCACCGCTATCGTGCTGATCCCGTTTTACGTGATGGTCATGACTTCGCTGAAATCTCAGCAGGCGCTGTTGCAGAACCCGTTGGATTTTTCCCTTGATCTGTCACAGGGGATGGGCCTGTTTCGCAGCTACGTCGAGCTGTTTCGCGACTTTGGTTTCGGGCGCTACTTGTGGACCTCTTTCCTGATCTCGGTCATCACGGTTGCGATCACGCTGGCGTTTTCAATCCCCGGCGCTTACGCGGTCGCCCGGCTGAGGTTTCGCGGCGCGGCGATGATGAGCCGGTCGATCCTACTCATCTACATGGTGCCCATGATCGTACTGGCGCTGCCGATCTACATCGCCTTCTCTAGCGCTGGCCTGCGCAATTCCATTCTGGGCATCGTGTTGATCTATCCGGTCACGACAATCCCGGTCGCGCTCTACATGTTGCAGGGCTATTTCCGCGGACTGCCCGCCGAAGTCGAAGAGGCCGGACTGATGGATGGCCTGTCGCGCCTGCAGGTGATCTGGAAAATCACGCTCCCCCTTGCTTTGCCTGCGCTTGCGTCGGTTTCGCTCTATGTCTTCATGATCGCGTGGAACGAATTCCTTTTGGCATTCATGTTGCTGGACGATCCATCGAAATTCACGCTTACACGCGGTGTAGCGATGCTTAATTCATCAGAAATACCACGGCAGCACCTTATGGCCGGCGCAGTCATTGCAACTGTCCCGATCATGGTGCTTTTCCTTGGACTAGAGAAATTCATGACGCGCGGACTGACTGCAGGCGCGGTCAAAGGCTAGGTCAGAGTAAGAGACATATGAACCACAAGAAACTGGACAAACAGGCGCGCAAAATTCTGCGCGAGAATGATCGTGGCGGCTATACGGTGCCGACCAGACGGCTGTACCCGTATCAATGGAACTGGGACAGCGGCTTTGCGGCCTGGGGCTTTGCCGCCTTCGACGTCAAACGGGCCTGGTTCGAAATCCAGACCCTGTTTCACGGGCAATGGGACAACGGGATGGTCCCCCACATCATCTTTCACAAACGCGCCGACGGGTATTTTCCCGGCCCCGATGTCTGGGGCACGCCGCGCATCCCCCATACATCGGGCATCACACAGCCCCCCGTGGTGACCACTTTCGCGCGGTCCATCTATGAGGCGGACAAGGAATATGGCCGTGTGCACATGGAACTGCTCTATGGCCGCCTGGTCAGCTGGCACCGCTGGTTCATGAAACATCGGGTTACCGATGGCATGGTTGCCATTACGCATCCTTGGGAAAGCGGGCGTGACAATGCGGTCGACTGGGACGGGGCGATGGCCAATGTCGACGGGTCGAACGTGGGCCCGTACGAACGTGCGGACACCCATCACGTGAATCCCGAAATGCGCCCCAAAAAGGAAGACTATGACCGCTACCTGGCCATGGTCCAATTCAGCCGCGACAGCGGGTATGACGAAGCCGAAATCGCCAGGAACGGGCCCTTTCGAGTGGCCGATGTTGGCATGACATTCATCCTGTTGCGATCGTGCCGGGACCTGCTGGCCATCGCGGCCGAGCTGGACCACATCACGCAAGAAATCCGGGGATGGATCCATACCTTGGAACAAGGCGTGTCGCGGCATTGGAACGAGAACGGTGGTTTTTACGATTCCATTGATCTGAGGACGGGCGAACACGCCGGGTCCCTTTCGTCGGCATCCTTCCTGTGCTGGTACGCAGGCATGCGCGACGACCGGATGCTGCCGCATCTCAAGCGTATCCTCGACAATGTGAGCTTCGCCGTGCCCTCGTGCGACCCCGAGAGCGCCGCGTTCAACAGCCTGCGATACTGGCGTGGTCCAGTCTGGGGGATCATCAACACGCTGATCGGGCTGGGATTGGCCGAAGCGGGCCACATCGAATTTGCCGAACGCATTCGCCGGGATACGCGCAAGCTGATCGCCGAACACGGGTTCTATGAATATTTCTGTCCCCATGACGGGGCACCGGCAGGCGGCGACGCCTTTACCTGGACAGCCGCGATTTGGCTGACCTGGGCATCGCCGTCGGCCAAAGGGCGGCTCTAGCCGAGCTGAAGGAGGACACAATGGGATCGATCGAACTGAGCGCTGTCGAAAAATGGTACGGCGAGGTGCAGGTGATCAAGGGCATCGACCTGGCCATCGACGAGGGCGAATTTGTCATATTCGTCGGCCCATCCGGCTGTGGCAAGTCGACCCTGTTGCGCATGATCGGCGGACTTGAAGAAATCTCGCGCGGAAGTCTGGCGATCAACGGCACCGATGTCACCGATCAGCCCCCCTCCAAGCGCGGCCTGTCGATGGTGTTCCAGAGCTACGCGCTCTACCCCCATATGTCGGTGGCCGATAACATGGGCTTTTCACTAAAGACCGCCGGCGCCCCACAGTCCGAAATCACCGCCAAGGTGTCCGAGGCCGCGCGGGTCTTGAAGCTGGAAGACTACCTGGACCGCCGCCCGCGCGATCTGTCGGGCGGGCAACGACAGCGTGTAGCCATCGGTCGATCGATTGTGCGCGATCCCACGGCCTTTCTGTTCGACGAGCCGCTGTCGAACCTCGATGCTGCCTTGCGGGTCGAGATGCGCTACGAAATCGCAAAGTTGCATCAGTCGCTTGGTCGGACAATGATCTACGTGACCCACGACCAGGTCGAAGCCATGACACTGGCCGACCGCATTGTCGTTCTGGAATTCGGGACCATTGCGCAGGTCGGCACCCCGCGCGAACTCTATGAAAGCCCGGCCAACTTGTTCGTTGCCCAGTTCATTGGTAGCCCCGCAATGAATATCATGTCGTGCAGCGCATCGGGCGGGCAATACACCCTTTGGGGCGGGCGCGGCGGCACGGGGCCGAACGGTGCGGTAAAGCTTGGAATTCGCCCGGAACATATCACGCTGGGCACGCCGGGCGACGGCCAGGCCGACGGGGTGGTCGACGTGGCCGAATACCACGGCTCGGACACGTTCTTGATCATTGACGGGGCCGAACTTGGCCGGATCACCGTGCGCGTGGTGGGCAACACCGGTCTGCGCGATGGGGATCGGGTCGGGCTGACTTTCGCGCCCGAACACACCCATTTCTTCGATGCACAAGGTTTGGCGCTGGCCCGCCCCTGAACGCTACAACGCCTGCAACGCGTCCGCCAACCATAGCGACAGTTTTTCCGCCGCAGGCGGCAATGCGCGCCCCTCGGCCCGCGCCAGGACCAGCTTGGCCACGACAGGTCGGGCCAATGGGCGGGCGGGTTCTGGCAAATCGGCCGCAGGCCAGAATTGCAGACTTGGGCGCGGGCAGGTCTGCGGGGTCAACAGCGCGCCGCAGACCATGGCAGGGCGTTGCGAAAAATTCTGGCGTCGAAAGGTCACGTCGATCAACTCGCGCAGGCCAGTGCCTTCGGGCGGAAAGATCATGTCGTATTCGGCCAAGTGCCCTAAGGCGATTGGCGGGCCATCCTGCGCCGTGACCGCGACCAAATTGCTTATGGCGGTGGCAACGGTTTCGATGCCAGGGCGAAACACCGGTTGTGCGATCAAAGCAAGGTCGGCCGAGCGCCCAAGCAGCGCGTCGGAAAACCCGTCATGCGCGGTCTGGCAAAAGGTCATCGAAACACCGGGATGACGTTCACGGAATCGCGCCGTCGTGCGTCCCAGAAATTGGGTCAGCTCTGGGCTGACCGCCACCGCGCAATGCCCGATGCGCAGTCCCTTGAGCGCGGAGAGGGATTCATTTGCGCCCTCAATCGCGGCAAGATGATCAATAATTAGGCGATAGTACATTTCTCCGGCAGCCGAGAGCCGAACCCCGACCCCGAGACGCTCAAAGAGCGGCTCGCCCAACTCGGATTCGAACGCCAGCAGCTTGCGGTTCAGCGCAGACGGAGAAATTGTGAACCTTTCCGATGCCTTACGGATAGATCCGCTTTCGACGATAGCTTGAATATAGCGGTAAATCTCAAGGTGCCGCATGCGCCCCCCGCGCAAGTGTTGCGAATACTGCATCACTACAGATCATTTTTTGCAGCAGACAGCAACGGCCAACCTCCTCCAACGTCACCCCCGTTCAGCGGTGCAATCCGCTGCAGGGAGCGAAACTGAAATCACTGGGACATCAATCATGCTGAAACACCTTCTCACTACCGCCAGCTTGTCGGTCGTCATGGCGGCGACTGCCGCACATGCCGAAATCAAGGTTGGGGTCTTGCATTCACTGTCGGGCACGATGGCGATTTCCGAAACCACGTTGAAAGACACGATGCTGATGCTGATCGAAGAGCAGAACGCCAAAGGTGGTCTGCTGGGCGAAGAAATCGTGCCCGTGGTCGTGGATCCCGCGTCCGACTGGCCGCTGTTCGCCGAAAAGGCACGCGAGCTGTTGACCGTCGAAGACGTCGACGTGATGTTCGGCTGCTGGACGTCGGTGTCGCGCAAGTCGGTTCTGCCGGTCATCGAAGAGCTGAACGGCCTGATGTTCTACCCCGTCCAGTACGAAGGTGAAGAAAGCTCGAAGAACGTCTTTTACACCGGCGCCGCCCCCAATCAGCAAGCGATCCCCGCCACGGATTACTTCCTTGAAGAGCTTGGCGTTGAGAAATTCGCGCTGCTTGGCACCGACTATGTCTACCCCCGCACCACCAACAACATCCTGGAAAGCTATCTGAAGGGCAAAGGCATTTCCGAAGAAGACATCTTCGTGAACTACACACCCTTTGGCCATTCCGACTGGTCCAAGATCGTGGCTGACGTTGTGGCCCTGGGCGCCGACGGCAAGAAAGTCGGCGTGATCAGCACCATCAACGGCGACGCCAACATCGGCTTTTACAAAGAGCTGGCCGCTGCCGGTATTTCCGCCGACGACATTCCCGTCGTGGCCTTTTCGGTCGGGGAAGAAGAACTGTCGGGATTGGACGCCACCAATCTGGTCGGCCATCTGGCCGCGTGGAACTACTTTCAGTCGGCTGAAAGCGATCTGAACGACGAATTCGTCGCCAAATGGAAAGCCAAGATGGGCGAAGATCGCGTCACGAATGACCCGATGGAAGCACATGTGATCGGCTTCAACATGTGGGTTCAGGCGGTTGAAAAAGCCGGCACCACCGATGTCGACGCCGTGCGCGAAGCCATGTACGGCATTCAGGTTCCGAACCTGACCGGCGGCACAGCCGAAATGCTTCCGAACCATCACCTGACCAAGCCGGTCCTGATCGGCGAAATTCAGGAAGACGGTCAATTCGACATTATCAGCCAGACCGAGGAAGTGCCGGGCGACGCCTGGACAGATTTCTTGCCGGAATCGGCTGTCCTGAAGTCTGACTGGGCCGAGCTGGACTGCGGTATGTACAACACCGAAACCGAGACCTGCGTGCAGATCAAGTCGAACTATTGATCTGACCTTCCACGGCAAGGGGGGCCGCTGCGCCCCCCTTGCCCAACAAAAAAGACCATTCAAATGACGCGCATTCTGCTAGCGATCTGGCTGTCACTTTCAGCGCTGATTGCCCCTGCCCACGCACAATCCATTCAGGACATCTTGCAGGAATATGGCGACGTGATCGCCAAGTCCTCGCGCAAGTCCATCGGCCCGGCCATCACCGCGCTTGCGAGCAGCGGCCTTCCTGAAGCCAAGTCGGTTCTGGAAAAGTGGCAGAACAAAGAGATGTGGATGCGTGAAAGCGATGGCGAATTTGTCTGGGCCGAAGAGATCGACCGCGACACGCTCCACATTCACAGCTTTGCCGGGGACGACTTGGGCGAAGCCCCCGATGACGCCTTCAAGCAACTGAAACCCAATTCGGGTATCCGCAGTATGATCGGCTCAGCGCTGGTGCAATTTCAGCTCAACGACCCCGATCCGGACCAACGCCGTATCGCACTTGAAGCCATCGCTCGCGACCCCGACGAAAGCCACCGCGCGCCGCTGCGCGCATCGATCGACGGGGAAACCTCCCCAACGCTCAAGGCGCAAAAAGAGCGTCTTGCGACCCTATTGACCATTCGCTTTGACGACGATCCTGCAGCCCGCATCGCGGCGATCGACAAGTTGCGCGGCGATCTGGGTCTGGACGTGCGCGCCGCGCTGAACCCGCTGGTCGCGACCCGGCGTGTCGCCGCGACCGACGCCCCAGACGGCAATGTCGCCCGCACCCTAAAACCCGGAAGCGACGCGCTGCCGCGCGCCGAGGCTATCGCCTTGCTGATGCAGGCCGGTATCCTGCCAGCCACCATCACCCGCGCTGAACAACGTGCCGCGCTGGAAGCCAACATCGAAAATGGCGAAGTTGGCGGAATTCGCGTGAACCAATTGTCCAGCCAAGAGATGCGCGATCGCGCCTATGCGGCGCTGGCATCTGTGGGCGCCGTGCCCGCAGCCACCACCGACGCCGAAATCGACGCAGCTCTTGAGGACACCACATTCTACGAGCTTTATGCCGAGTCTGATCCCGATGTGACGGCCGCCGCCGAAGATGCACTGGAAACGATCCGCACCAAAGTCGGTTTCAACCAGTTCCTCGATCTCGCGCTCGACGCGCTGTCGCTGGCGTCGATCTATTTCCTTGCCGCCATCGGCCTTGCCATCACGTTCGGCGTGATGGGGGTCATCAATATGGCGCACGGCGAATTCATCATGATGGGCGCATACACCGGCTATGTGATCCAGCAGATCATTCCCGATTACACCGTGTCGATCCTTGTGGCGATCCCGGCAGCGTTCATGGTCACGTTCGCCGCTGGCGTCGCGATGGAACGGCTGGTGATCCGGTGGCTTTATTCACGGCCGCTGGAAACACTGCTGGCCACTTTCGGGATTTCCATCGCGCTGCAGCAAATCGCCAAGAACATCTTCGGCACACAGGCCCGGCCACTGACGTCGCCTGGCTGGCTGGACGGCGCGTGGGTGCTGAACGACGTGGTGTCGATCAGTTATATCCGCATCGCCATCTTCGTGCTGGCCCTGATCTTTCTTGGCGTTTTCCTGTTCATCATGAAGCGCACCCGCTTGGGGCTGGAAACCCGCGCGGTCACACAGAACCCGAAAATGGCGGCATCGATGGGCATCAACCCCGACCGGGTGAACATGCTGACCTTTGGCCTTGGGTCCGGAATTGCAGGCATCGCGGGCGTGGCCATCGGGCTTTATGCAAAAGTCACCTCGGAACTGGGCAGCGACTATATCGTTCAGAGCTTCATGACCGTGGTTGTTGGCGGGGTCGGCAATATCTGGGGCACACTGCTGGGTGCCACGATGATCGGCTCGCTGCAGAAGGTGATTGAATGGTTCAACCCGTCCAACACGCTGGCGGCGCAAACCTACATGATCATCTTCATCATCATCTTCATCCAGTTCCGCCCCCGCGGCATCATCGCCCTCAAGGGCCGCGCCGCAGGAGACTGATCCATGACTTCTTTTCAGAAATATCCCGGTGAGCGTCAGGGGCTGGCCCCTGGCCGCGACCATCCGAACCGCGCGAGGCAGATCCAATGAACCGCAGCTTCTTTGCCAAGAACCCGTCCGTGCTGGTGTTCCTCGCCTTGCTGGGCCTGTTCACCGTGCTGGTGTCAGTCCTGTCCGAAGCCTACGGGCCCGGTGTGATTTCGACGTCATTCGTGAAGACCTTGGGCAAAACGTTGTGCCTTTGCCTGGTCGCCATCGCGATGGACCTTGTCTGGGGATATTGCGGCATCCTTTCCTTGGGTCATTTCGCCTTCTTCGGGCTGGGCGGCTATATGATCGGCATGTGGCTGATGTATGCGCGCACCGAAATCATCGTTGCCGAAAGCATGGCCAACGCCACCATTCCGCCAACCCCACAAGAGATCATAGACGGCATTGGCACGCAGATCTTCGGTGTCGTGGGCAGTTCGGAATTCCCCCTGATCTGGAGCTTCGCAGACAGTTTGGTGCTGCAGCTGATCCTTGTCGTGGCGGTGCCCGGCTTGCTGGCCCTGGTCTTCGGTTGGCTCGCCTTTCGCTCGCGCGTCACCGGCGTGTACCTGTCAATCCTGACCCAAGCGATGACACTGGCCCTCTCGCTCTATCTGTTCCAGAACGAAAGCGGCCTGCGCGGCAACAACGGCCTTTCCGGCCTGCAAAACCTGCCCGGCGCCGATGGTATCAGTCAGGACTATATTTCGGTCTGGTTCTTTTGGGCGTCGGCGCTGGCGCTGGCGCTGGCGTATATTCTTTCGGCCTGGGTTGTGTCGGGCAAGTTCGGCAGCGTCATACGCGGCATCCGCGATGACGAAGCGCGGGTCCGCTTTCTGGGCTATTCGGTCGAAGCCTACAAACTATTCATCTTCACCTTGACGGCCGTGATGGCCGGCATCGCGGGCGCGCTGTATTACCCGCAGGCCGGGATCATCAACCCGGGCGAAGTTGCCCCCATTGCGTCGATCTATTTGGCCGTTTGGGTCGCTATTGGCGGGCGTGGGCGGCTCTATGGCGCCGTGATTGGCGCTGCGGCGGTGTCATTGCTGTCCACATGGTTTACCGGTGGGCAGGTGCCATCCATTCCGCTCGGGTTTTTCACCATTGACTGGGTCGACTGGTGGCAGGTGCTGCTTGGCCTGTCCTTTGTCCTGGTCACGCTTTTGGCGCCCAAGGGCATCGGCGGGCTGGTCGATCTGATTACCGGCAGCCTGGCACCGGACCGGCACGGAGCCGATCTGGGCCCCGATCAGGGCAGCCTTCAGGAAGAGGAGGCCACCAAATGAGCACCCTTCTGGAAGTATCCGGCGTGTCCGTGACTTTTGACGGTTTCAGGGCGATCAATAATCTGTCGTTCCAGATCGGAAGCGCTGAGATGCGCGCCATCATCGGGCCGAATGGCGCCGGCAAGACCACGTTCATGGACATCGTCACCGGCAAGACGCGTCCGGACGAAGGGCGTGTGATCTGGGGCGAGAAATCGGTAAACCTGCTGAAAATGTCCGAAGCGAAAATCGCTCAGGCTGGCATCGGAAGAAAGTTCCAGCGCCCCACCGTGTTTGAGGATCAGTCAGTCTTCGACAACCTGCTGATGGCGATCAAGAAGGATCGCGCGCCCCTGCCCGTCCTGTTCTATAAACCTGCCAAGCCAGATGTTGAACGTGTGCACGAGCTGGCGGCGGAAATCGGCCTGACGGATGAATTGCAGCGCAAGTCAGGTGAACTGTCGCATGGGCAAAAACAGTGGCTGGAAATCGGCATGCTGCTAGCCCAGGAGCCACGCCTTTTGTTGGTGGATGAACCTGCTGCGGGCATGACGCTGGCTGAACGCGAACACACCACCGACATCTTGGTCGAGGCCGCAAAAACGCGCGCAGTCGTGGTGGTCGAGCATGATATGGAATTTGTGCGGCGACTGGATTGCAAGGTGACCGTTTTGCACGAAGGTTCGGTTCTGGCCGAAGGCAATTTGGATCACGTGACGAAAAACCAAGACGTCATCGACGTTTATCTGGGACGCTGAACATGCTCAAGACCCAAGACCTCACCCTGCACTACGGCGGCAGTCGGATTTTGAACGGCATCACGATGGAGGCCCGCCAAGGGGAAGTGACTTGCGTCATGGGGACGAACGGGGTTGGAAAAACTTCGCTCCTCAAGGCGATTTCCGGGACGCATCCCAGATCAGGTGGCCAACTGATGCTGGATGGCGAAGACCTGGGAAAGCTTCCGGCGCAAGCGCTGGCCAAAAAAGGGATTGGCTATGTCCCACAGGGGCGCATGATTTTCCCGCTGCTGACGGTCAAGGAAAACATGGAAACCGCTTATGCATGCCTGCCGCGGTCTGAACACTACATCCCCGAAGAGATCTACGAACTCTTCCCAATCCTCAGGGATTTTCTTGGCAGACGCGGGGGCGACCTGTCGGGCGGCCAACAACAGCAATTGGCCATCGCCCGCGCGATGATCACCAAGCCCAAACTGCTGCTTCTGGACGAACCGACCGAGGGCATCCAGCCCAACATCATCCAGCAGATCGGCCGTGTGATCGAGTTTCTGCGCGACCGGGGTGACATGGCCATCGTGCTGGTCGAGCAATACTTCAAATTCGCCTACGATCTGGCCGATTCGTTCTACGTGCTCAAGCGGGGCGAAGTCGCTTTGGCGGGCACAAAGGCAGAACTTGGCAAAGCCGACGTGATGCAGGCCGTCTCGGTCTGACGGCGCGCGCACCCGCGCCTTTTCTCAGCGCAAACAGGCGAAAATCGGGCATTGGCTCTGCTAATGGCCCGCGCCTTGCGCGTGCCGCCGCCGCTTAATTGTTGTGAAAGAAATGGTGGCTAAGGTTGCCAGCCAAGGCATGCGCTTGATGCGCAGGCAGTGCACGTCAACCCAAGGAAAGATCGCATGCAACGGTATCTGTTTTTTGCTGTGGCAATTTCTCTCGGCACCACTACGGCGCAGGCAAATGCGTTTGAACCCAAGTTGTACGCTTGCCTAGACACGCAAACGCCCAGCTGGGCGCAACGCGACGGTGTCGCCAAACCGATCCAGGCACAGGCTGCACGCACCGTGTCTATCAGCGCTGGGCATGTTGATGCGTCAGGCAACACCTGGCGCGCGCCCGTGTTTTCGTCCGGCGCCCCGCACACGGAAAACGCCGCGCAAGCAGACATGTCGACCACGACAAAGCAGGGCCGGGCATGACCTTTATCGACAACGTCGAGTTTGATGAAGCGCCCCAAACAGTTGTCGGGCACGTATCGGTCGGAAATTCCTTCGGGATTGTGACTGACGCGTTCGACGCAGCAACCCTGTTGAAACTAATCGCAATAGAATGAGGCCAGGCAAGTGGTAAGGAAATTGAAACAAAAAGGCGGGCTTGGCCTGCATTCCATCCTAGTGAAAACGATTGCGATGCTCTGCGTCGTAGGCGCTGCGGTCGTATTGCCCCTTGTAATCATGAACGCGGCGACCACGAAGACGGTCACGAACATGGGCATCACGCAGCAAACCCAGGCTTTGAGCGAATTCGTTGCGGCCCAGAGCACTGATTCATTCACGTTCAACCTTGGCGAGACCCTGGTCGGCGACTTTACGCGCCTGGGCGAGTCGTTGGGCGCTAGCTTCCATGGTGCTGCTGCTGTCACTGCTGATGGCAATTTCTTGTCGGTATATGGCGAGTTGATCGAAGGTATCGACGACTTGGCAAAGAGCGCAATCGAACAGGGCGAAATGGCGAGCGCTCGCAATGGGTTCGCCGTAGCCTGGCCCGTTAAGACGGCCCCCAACGCGGAGCCTATTGGCGCCATCGTCATGGAACTGACGGATACCAACATGGTAGAAACGATCGTCCAGCGGAACATTTTGACTCTCGGCGTAGCTGGTATCGTGTTCCTGTTCGGTGTGGGCGGACTGGCGCTTGTGGTTCATCGAATGACGATAAGCCCGCTACACCGGGTCAACACCTCGGTCGATCTGGTCGCGAAAGGCGATTACAGCAGCGAGATACCCGGCAAGCACCGCAAGGACGAAATTGGTGTTGTTGCAGCGTCCCTGGATGGTTTCCGCGAAAAGCTCGCGGCAGGCGCCGCCCTCGCCAGAGAAAGTTCGTTCAAGAGTGCCGCGTTCGAAGCAAGTTCGGCTGCGTTGATGATGGTTGACGAAAGTTTCAACGTGATTGCAGCGAACCCGTCGGTCGCAAGCCTCTTGCACTCCAATCACACGCACTTCCCGAATGCGGCCACGTTCGATCCCACGGCTTTGGTCGAAACCAATCTGGCCAGCGTACATCCCGATGGTGAGGGCTTTGTCGAACGGGTCCGTGCCGAGGAAAGTGGCGGGTCTTCGGTACTCGCGCTCGGCGATAAGCGATTTACGATCATCTTTGGCCCAGTGGCTGACGCCGACGGCAATACGATCGGCTACGTTCTGGAATGGGAAGATGCCACTGAGACCTTCTTGACCCGTGGTATTTTGGATGCAATTCGCGACGGTCAGATCACCGCACAGATATCTATGTCTGGCACCCTGTTGGAAATGAATGACAATTTTGCAAGGCTGCTTGGAAAAACTGACGGGGAACCGTTGGAAACCGAATGCGGCGCCGTGTCGTCTGACCTGGCGGATGCAGTCAAGTTGCTGGCTGAAACCGGTCACCCACAAACCGGCCAGTTCAAGCTGTGCGACACTGACGGAAACGAAAAAACTGTCGACGGCAGCTTGTCCATTGTGCGCGATGTCGGCGGCGAGCCCGTACGTATGGTGCTAATCGCAAACGACGTCACAGATAATGTCACGAAACTGGAACAGTCGGCGGCCGAACGCGCCCGGATCGAAGCTGCTCTTGCAAAAGTGGTGGAAGCGCTGCGTGGCGGTCTCGAAAGCCTGTCGAATGGTGATCTCACCATTCAAATCGACGAAACGTTCGACAGCGAATACGAAGGGCTGCGCCTGGACTTTAACAATGCGATGGAACGTTTGCGCGAAGCCATTGACCGCGTTGTAGAAAATACAGACCTGATTAACAGCGAATCTTCGGAAATCTCGAACGCTGCCGACGATCTCGCCGCTAGAACCGAGCGTCAGGCATCTACGCTTGAGGAAACTGCGACCGCACTGGATCAACTTACGTCTTCGGTCAAATCGGCCGCCAATGGCGCAAGTCGCGCCAGCCGTATGGTTAGCGATGCCAAAGCGAATGCCGAAAACAGCGGTCGAATTGTCGGCGAAGCCGTCAATGCCATGGGCGAGATCGAAGCATCGTCCGAGCAGATTTCGAAAATTACCAGCTTGATCGATGACATTGCCTTCCAAACCAATCTTCTGGCCCTGAATGCGGGAGTCGAAGCCGCCCGAGCAGGCGGAGCGGGGCGCGGATTTGCCGTAGTTGCGTCCGAGGTGCGGGCGCTGGCGCAAAGGTCATCTGACGCTGCACGCGAAATCAACGGCCTCATTTCCTCAAGCGGCGCTCAAGTCAAACGCGGGGTCGAACTGGTCGGACAGGCAGGCGAAGCATTGCGTGGGATTGTCGCCTCGGTGACAGAAATCGCCACCCATGTGGACGAAATCGCAACATCGGCTGAGCAACAGTCTGTCGGTCTGGGTGAAATCAACGTGTCGGTTAATCAGCTTGACCAAGTGACCCAGCAAAACGCTGCGATGTTCGAAGAGACAACCGCAGCAAGCCATGCGCTCGGCCGTGAAGTCGAAACGTTGAAAGCCATCACCGGCAGCTTTAATACCGGACGCGGGCAAAAGGACACAAGCAATGTCGTCACGCCCGATTTTGACACGTCACCGACGATCTCGCCCGCCAATCCGTTGGAAGAGCGCAAAGCCGTGAATGAAAGCCCAGTCGCCGACAACACGCTGAACGAGGATGGCTGGGAAGACTTCTAGTCCGCCAGTCAGTCTTTACTCAGGCGATCGCAAAACCTGCGCCGCGCGGACCTGCAAGGATCGCGCGGTAAACCACGAACTGGTGCCAATGGTCAGCACCAAGCCAATCAGGACGATGGTGAGACCCGATCCAAGATCGAACTGGTAGTCGGCATTCATCACAAAAGTCAGGATCAACCAGGCTGAAATTGAACCGAGCGCCAATGCGGCAGCGCCTGCGATTGCGCCAATCAAGAGAAACCGCAGCGCAAAGGTGGACATGATCTGTGCACGTTGGGCACCGATGGATTTGAGAATTGCAGCCTCGTAGCGACGCGCGCCTTCGCCAGATGCTATGGCGCTGACCAACACGACGAAACCGATCACAAGGGTAGCTGACGCGCCCAACGATGTTGCCGCCGCGATGGATGACACCAGTTCAATCACTCGATCTACGGCATCGCGTACGCGGATCATTGTGATGTTCGGGTAATCCCGCGAGAGCCCTCGCACAAGAGGCCCGCTCGCCTCGTCCGTTGCGTAGATCGTGGCGATGTGGCTTTGAGGGGCTGACGCAAGCGCAGACGGGTTCATCGACATGACAAATCCGATCCCCGCACTTGAAAAATCCACCTCACGGAAAGACGCAATCGTGCCGGTGACTGGCCGTCCCAATATATTGACAGTCAGACTGTCGCCGATCTCCAGCCCGATTTCTTCTGCTTCCTCGGCCGAAAAACTGATCAACGGCGGCCCGTCATAGTCGTCCCCCCACCAAGTTCCAGCCACGAGCGAGGTATCACCGGGCAAATCGCGCGAGTAGGTCAGCCCACGATCGCCCTGTATGACCCAGTGATCCCCGGCGACCTCTTGAGCAGGCCGCCCGTTGATACGTGTGATCACGCCGCGCAGCATAGGCGCGGTTTCAACACGTTCCACACCCTCGGCCGCCGCGGAATCAGCCAGGAAACCTGCCAATTGTGCGCTCTGGATATCCACCACGAAATACGAAGGTGCATCCTTGGGCAATTCGGTCGCGATCTCGCGTCGCAAATTCCTGTCGATCTGGCCGACGGTCGCCAGAACCGTCAACCCCAAGCCCAAGGCCAACATTGTCACCACAGTTTCGCGGCCTGGTCCGCCGACTGCACCAAGGGCCAAGCGCAAGACAGGGCGTCCCCGAAGCGTTCTGTTGCGGGCCAATCGCGCGGCCAGTTTGCGCGCCGCAATCCCAAGCACGGCAAGAACCAACAGAAACGTTGCAACGCCGCCCAGGGTGGCCGATGCCAAGAGCGGCGCCGTCGAAAAACCGACAGCAGCCCCACACAGCCCCGCAACGAGCAAGGCGATAGCCACCAGATATGGCCAGCGCGGCCAACCTGCCTGAGCCACATCGCCGCGATAGAGCGCTGCGCCGCGAAGGTCCTGAGCGCGCGCCAACGGCCACAGCGAAAATACCGCGGCCGTTAAAGCCCCATAAATTGCAGGTTCAATGATGGCACGGACATGGACGTTTACACTCAGATCGAATGGAAACCGATCGCCCAAAAGGGGCACAATCACGAACGGAATCGCAATGCCGATTGCCAGACCAATAATGATCGCAAGCGCGGAAATCACGGAAATCTGGATAAGATAAATAGAGAAAATCATTGAGCGATCCGCGCCCAGTGTCTTAAGCGTCGCGATGGTTTCGGTTTTGCCATCCAGATAATTGCGCACGGCCGATGCCACGCCCACGCCTCCGACGGCCAAGCCGGCCAAACCGACCAGAATCAGAAACCCGCCCAGCCGTTCCACGAATTGCGCTATTCCTGGTGCACCGTTGCGCGCGTCGCGCCAATGATGACCTTCCCCAATTTGTTCCAGCGTCAGAGCCTGCGCCGCATCCAAAGTCATACCCTGGGGCAAACGCACGCGGTAGGCGCTTTCAAAAAGGGTGCCAGGCGCAAAAAGCCCTGTGCCCTGCAGTGCATCTATCGCGACAAGAGTGCGCGGCCCGAGCATAAACCCGGCCCCTGCGTTGTCAGGTTCGTCCGTCAGGATCGCCGCGATGCGAAACTGCTGCCCGGCGAGCGTCACCGTATCGCCCGGCGCCAAGGCCAACCGTTCCGCAAGAGCCGGCGCAATAACAGCGCCGGGTCGGCCGTCGGCACCGCGCAGCGCTTCGGCTAATGACATGTCCGGCGAAAGACCGACCTTGCCATAAAGCGGATAGGCGTCATCTACGGCTTTGACCTGGGTCAGCGCGCGGTCCTGCGCCGCGCCCTCGCCTGCAACCAGCATCGAGCGGAGCTCGGCTGTTTCTGAAACCTCCGGGAAGGTCTGGTTCAGGAAATCGCGTTCGGCGGCATCGGCAAAGCGATAGGTCAGTTCGACCTCGGCGTCGCCACCGAGCAACACAGCGCCCTGTTCGGACAGTCCGGCTTCGATGACCGCCCGCACGGACCCGATACCCGCAATAGCGGCAACGCCAAGAACCAGACAAACCAGCAAAACGCGAAAGCCACGCAGCCCGCCGCGCATTTCGCGCAGGGCAATGCGCATTGATACAGGCATGGTCATTCGGTCGTCGCCTGGGCCAGCTGTCCATCGATCAGACGTATGGTTCTGTCGCATCGCGCCGCAATCTCTGGCGCGTGGGTGACCATCACCAGCGTGGCGCCATGTCGGTCGCGCAGGTCAAATAGGATATTCATGACCATATCCCCGTTGGGCCCGTCCAGATTGCCTGTTGGTTCATCTGCCAGCAGGATGTCAGGGCGCGTGACGGCGGCGCGCGCCAGCGCGACCCGCTGCTGTTCCCCGCCCGACATTTGCGCCGGAAAATGTCCGGCACGCGAGGCTAACCCCACCGCCGCCAATTCCGTTTCGGCTCTTTCGAACGCGTCGCGCGCACCAGCCAATTCCAAAGGCGTTGCCACATTTTCCAGCGCCGTCATCGTGGGGATCAGGTGGAAGGACTGGAACACCACCCCCATATGTTGACGACGAAACCGGGCCAATGCGTCCTCGGACATGGTGGTAAAGTCGTGGCCAAGAACCGACACGCTGCCCGAGGACGCCTGCTCAAGCCCACCGAGCAACATGAGGAGAGATGACTTGCCCGAACCCGATGGCCCGACCAACCCGATCGTTTCCCCGCGTGCTATATCCAGTGAAATACCACGCAAAATATCGACAGTTCCAGCGTTCCCCATCAAACTGAGCTTCGCGTTGACGAGAGAGATGATCGGGTCTGTCATGAAATTCACTTTGTCCAGGTTGAAGTTACGATATGGGGGTTTTTGGGGGCTGAGCAAGGCCGCTGCGACCGGATTGGTTATCGCCGGGTCTGCAGCGACAGCCGAGCCCACGATCATCACTGCATTCGGCGATTCCCTGACCCATGGTTACGGCCTTGCACAGGGCGACGGGTTCGTTCCCCAGTTGCAAGCTTGGCTGCGTGACCAAGGGGCGGATGTGACGGTCGTGAATGCGGGCGTGTCGGGCGATACCACGGCGGGCGGGGCCGCGCGGATTGACTGGAGCCTGGCAGACGAGCCTGACGCATTGATCGTGGCGTTGGGCGGCAACGACGTGCTGCGCGGCCAATCCCCCGAAGCAGCGCGCGCCAATCTTGAAACGATCCTGCAAAAGGCCGCACCGCGACCGGTGCTGTTGATCGGGATCGGTGTCCCTGGCAACTATGGCCCCGATTACAAAGCGGATTTCGAAGCCATATACCCTGCGCTGGCCGAAAAATACGACACGCTCCTGGTCGACGACTTCTTGGGCCCGCTGGCTGCACAAGCGCCCATCGAACAAGTGATGGACACCTACATGCAAGGCGACGGCATCCATCCCAACGCCGCAGGTGTCGCGCTGATCGTGGAAGAAATCGGCCCGAAGGTTTTACAGTTGATTGCCCGCGCTCAATCGCGCGGATGATCGTCGTAGTCGTCTGACAAAATGCGGCGGGCATCCCCTTCGGGATCGTCGTATTGGTGGCTCTTCAGCGTCCAGAAAAACGCGGCCAGCCCGGCAGCACCAAGCAGCAGGGAAATCGGAATCAGAACGGCAAGAATGGTCATCCGCGGCCTCTCAGGCGAAGTGCGTTCAGCGACACCATAATCGAGCTGCCCGACATGGCCAAGGCCGCGGCCAAGGGCGTTGCGAAACCGGCCAGCGCGATGGGAATGGCAATGGCATTGTACATCGCTGCGACGGTGAAGTTTTCGCGTATGCGGCGCACCGACTTGCGCGATACGTCCATCGCTTCGCCCAGCGGCGCCAGTGATTTGCCGATCAACACGATATCCGACACCACGCGCGTCGCCTCTAACGCCGAGGCCGGCGAGATCGACACATGAGCTGCAGCCAGCGCGGCGGTATCGTTCAAACCATCGCCGACCATCAGCACCTTGCGCCCGCTGCGGGCCAATTCGCCCACGCGCATCGCCTTGGCCTCGGGCAGGGCTTCGGCCTCCCAGGCGTCAATCCCGATGCGCGCCGCCAATTCGGCCACGGGGGCAGGCGCATCGCCCGAGAGCAAAATCACATCAAGGCCCTGCGCGCGCAGTGCGGTGACAGCGTCCTCTGCGCCTTCGCGCAGGTGGTCGGTAAAGGTGAACGCAACCGGCGTGCCATCTGCGATCCGCAAATAGGTGGCCGTCGTGCTTTCGGCCTCGGCGCCAACCCACGCCGCACGGCCCAGCCGGACGCGCGCGCCGTTCAGGGATCCCTGCACCCCATAGCCCGGCACTTCGGTGATATCGGTCACGGGCGCAGCCTCGACGTCAGCGGCGGCGGTCAGCGCGATGCTTAACGGGTGGGCTGACCCCTGCGCCAGCGCCTTGGCGACGGCAAGGTCGCGCGGATCATAAACGCCCGACAGCTGCGGCGCGCCCTCGGTCAGCGTGCCTGTCTTGTCGAACACAACCGTGTCCACTTCGGCCATTCGTTCCAGCGCCGTGGCCGACTTGATCAGCATCCCCGCCCGAAAAAGGCGGCCCGACGCCGCCGTCGTCACGGCAGGTACGGCCAGACCGAGCGCGCAAGGGCAGGTGATGATTAAGACTGCAACCGCGATGTTCATTGACAGGCGCAAATCGCCCGAAGCCCAGACCCAGCCGATAAAGGCAAAGAGCGCCAACAGGTGCACGGCGGGCGCATAGATCGCTGCGGCCTTGTCGGCCAAAGACGTGTAGCGGTTGCGCGAACTTTCGGCCATCGCCACCAAATCAGCCAACCGATGCAACGACGTATCTGTACCGGCCGAACTGACGCGCAGCGTCAGCGGACCGGTCAGGTTGACCTCGCCTGCGGCCAGCGCATCGCCCGGTTCCGCCGCGACCGGCAGCGTTTCCCCAGTCAGGCGCGAGCGATCAATCTCTGACGCGCCGTCAATCACGATCCCGTCCACCGGCACGCGTGCACCGGGCACGACGCGCACTTCTTGTCCAACCTCCAGGTCAGCGACGCTGACGACCTGGCCGTTGGTCAGGGTCGCCCTTGGCACTTCCAGCGCGGTCAATTCCTGCGCCGCCGAACGCGCGACAGACCGCGTTCGGTAATCCAGATACCGGCCGGCCAACAGGAAAAACGTCAGCGACAGCGCTGCATCGAAATAGGCGTGATGGCCCGATTGTGTGGTTTCATAAACTGACATTCCCGCAGCCAGTATGATCGCCAGCGAAATGGGCACGTCCATGTTCAGGCGCCGAGCCCTGAGCGCCGTCAACGCCGACGAAAAGAACGGTTGGCCGGAAAAGGCGATGGTCGGCAGGGCAATCATCGCGGAAATCCAGTGAAACAGGTCACGTGTCGCATCGCTGGCCCCCGACCATACAGCGATGGACAGCAGCATGACATTCATCATGGCGAAACCGGCGACGCCCAAGCGGGTCAGTAACGCGCGCCCCCGCCGATCTGGGCCGCTGGCGGCAATCGCCCCTGCGTCCAGTTCATAGGCCTCAAAGCCGGCCTTGTTCAAAACCTCGACCAGCGCATCGGCGCTCACGTCTTCGTCCGCGTCCACGGCGGCCCGTTTCAGTGTCAGGTTCACCCGCGCCGCGTGCACGCCTGGCTGACGGTTCAACAGCCCTTCGACACCTGAAATACACGCCGCACAATGGATAGCGGGTAGCGAAATCAACAGCCGTGCGTCGCGCACTTCGCGGGCATTGGCCACATCTTCGGCCGACGGCGCCGCTACACAGGCCGGGCAGGCCGATATCTGCACCGATCCTGCCATGTCACTTCACGTAAATCTGCAAGCGCTGCTTGAAGGTCGTGCCATCCTGCGCCTCGGCCTGCAGGCGCAGGTTCCAGTAGCCCTGTCCAAGCACACCGGTGTTGGCCACATAGTCCTGCCCATCGAACGTCCAGACCGGGGTTTGATCCTGGCTGACATTTGTCGCCCGGCCCAGAATACCGCCCAGTCCGGCCACTTGGACCGGATGGCCCAAATCGTCCCGGATCGACAAGCGCAGCAGGTCGCCGTCGGTCTTCAGGGTCACGTTCCAGCCCAAGGCCTCTTGCGCGGCGCGGTCCGCATCGAATGTCTGCGAGGCAACATAGGAGTTCTTGACCTCAAGCCCCGGAAAAGTGCGCACCGCGTTGACTGCCATGACCACGTTCACCGTGATGATGATCCCGAAGGCCGCGACGAACCCCGCCAGTACGTGCCACCCTGTCAGGCGAAACTCTTGCGCCATTTTACTGTCCCTTTCCGTTGAAGACGGTGTCGGTGTGGGCCCGGTCGCCATTTGTCAGATCCTCGATCCAGAAGCGGAACTCGCTGCGTTCGTCCTGCGCGGGCACCGAGCCCGGCGCCGCGATCACATAGACACGCTGAATGGCCATGCTATCTGCCGGAACGGTCACGCTTTCGTCAAGGGATCCTTCCAACCGCAGCTCCAGCGCCGGATCCCCGGTGAGCGATACAAGGAAAGGCCGGGCCTCGCCGTGCTTGTTGCGGATGCGCATGTCATATGTGTTGCGAATCGACCCGTCAGACATGGTCACATAGACCGGGTTGCGCACCGGCGCGACCGACACTTCAATGTCCGAGCGGATGAACAGCGCGAACAGCAGCCCCAGCCCCACGATCGACCACAGCGCCGTATAGACCAGCGTGCGGACACGGAAGATGTGTTGCCAGATGGGGCGCGGTTCGTGACCTTCGCGCTCGCGGATTTCGTCCGTCAGGGCCATATAGTCGATCAGGCCGCGCGGTTTGCCGATTTTATCCATCACGTCGTCACAGGCGTCGATGCAAAGCGCGCAAGTGATGCATTCCATCTGCTGGCCGTTGCGGATGTCGATTCCCATCGGGCAGACATTCACGCAGGCCATGCAGTCGATGCAATCGCCCTGGTTCGGGTCAAGCTGACCCTTGCGCAATTTGCCGCGTGGCTCACCCCGCCATTCGCGGTAGCCCACGGTCATTGTGTCTTCGTCCATCATGGCGGCCTGAATGCGCGGCCACGGGCACATGTAGACGCACACCTGTTCGCGCGCGAACCCCCCGAACAGCATCGTGGTCAGCGTCAACACCAGCACAGTCGTATAGGCTACCGGATGGGCCTGGCCGGTCAAAAGGTCGCCAAGAAGCGTTGGCGCATCGGTAAAATAGAACACCCACGCGCCACCCGTCGCCACGGCGATCAGTGCCCAGGCGATGTACTTTGTGATACGCAGGCGCAGCTTGCGCAGATCCCATTTTTTTTGTCGCCACAGACGAAGGCGCGCGTTGCGGTCGCCTTCGATCCAACGCTCGACCAGAATGAACAAATCGGTCCAGACGGTTTGCGGGCAGGCATAGCCACACCAGACCCGGCCCAGGGCCGAGGTGAACAGGAACAGCCCCAAACCGGCCATGATCAACAGGCCCGCCACAAAATAAAACTCGTGCGGCCAGATCTCGATCCAGAAGAAAAAGAACCGGCGGCCGGCCATATCGACCAACACCGCTTGGTCGGGCAATTCGGGGCCCCGGTCCCACCGGATCCATGGCGTGAGGTAGTAAACCCCCAGCGTCAGGATCATGATGATCCATTTGAGATTGCGGAATTTGCCTTTGACCCGGCGTGGAAACACCGGTTCGCGGGCAGCATAAAGCTGTTCTGGGGATTGGGTTGAGCTCACTGGAGCATCTTTCCTGTTTCTGTTCGCGAATACCTTATGGCAAGTCGGGCGCATTTGCACTTTGACATGCATCAACAAATTCCGCCGCACTCACGCGGCCGTGATTTCGGGTCGCATCCAGCGAGCAAAGCCGCATTGCGGGGCGCCCACCGGGGGTCAGCGCGCTGAGAGCGCGGGGAAGAGATTACCAATCCATATGAACGTTCAGATTGCAGTACCGGAACTTTGCTGGCGTGCAAAATCCGCCAATCCCTGTGACGGCCGGTTTATCGCAGCGCACGTTTGACCGGTCGCCGGATGTTTCGCGTCTTCTGTCCGCGACACCGCACGCCCAGACAGGGGTTGCGCCACTATCCGCCCCATCTGATGGGGTTTGACACCGTCCGCCCTATCGGTCCGGCGTCAATCAAGCGATCTGCTGAAAAGCGCATGGGCGCAACGTTTGCGTTGCGCCCATATCGGTTTAGCGGCACCGACCCTGTCAGAAACGCGCGAACAGGATCAAGGGTCGGTGCCTGACCGGGTCACCCCGGTGTCTGCTTATTCGCCGCCGCCCAACTGGTGGACGTAGAGCGCCACCGCGTTCACATCGGCATCGTCCAGACGAAGGCCCCAAGCGGGCATCACGCCGAACCGCGCATTGACCACGCTATCAGTGATGGCTTCTTGCGAGCCGCCATAAAGCCAGATGGCATCCGTCAGGTTTGGGGCCCCTTGGCTGGGATCACCCGCGCCGTCTTCCATGTGGCATACGGCACAGTTTTCTTCGAAGACGACCGCGCCGGCACTGGCCAGCGATGCATCGTGGTCTTGGCCGGACAGGGCCAGAACATGCTGCACCACCTCTTCGATCTGTTGGGGTTCCAACAACTCATCAGCGCCAAATCTGGGCATTTCCGAATAATGCGCGTCAAAGTCGTCTTCGTTGCGAATGCCGTGGGCAATCGTATAGCGGATATCTTCGAGCGCGCCGCCCCAGAGCCAGTCATCATCCAGCAGGTTGGGATACCCCACCGCACCGGCCGCGCCCGAGCCATGACACTGCGAGCAATTGGTACGGAACACGGCTGCGCCGGCATTGCGCGCGAAATCATAGAGCGGCGTTCCGGGGGTAACGGTCGTCAGGTCGGCAGAGGCCAGCTGCGTTTCGATTTTCGCATTGGCGTCGGAAAAGGTCTGGATGTCCTTGGCCACCTCTTCGCGGGTCGAATAGCCCAGCAGCCCCTGCGTGGCACCCTTGATCCCTGGCCAGGCCGGATAGGCGATCGTGTAACCGATCCCCCAGATGATCGTGGCGTAGAACGTCCACAGCCACCACCGCGGCAGCGGGTTGTTGTATTCTTCGATCCCGTCCCAGCTATGGCCGGTCGTTTCAACTTGAGACTCTTTGTCGTTGCGTGTCATGGCCGCGCCTCCTGTTCATCGGCGGGTTTGTCTTCATGCCGGAAGGGAATGCCTGCCGTATCGCGATGGGTCGCCCGGCTACCGGGGCGGAAAGCCCAGATGACGACACCCAGGAAAAAGGCGAACATGGCCAGCAGAACCCAGCTGTCGGCGATTTCGCGAAGAATGTGATAATTCATCGGTTCCCTCCCCTAGCGCGCCGGATCCGGCTCGAAGGTCGAGAAATCGACCAACGTGCCCAGCATCTGCATATAAGCGATGATCGCATCCATTTCGGAAATCCCCGGAGCGCCATCAAAGTTGCGTACCTGTGCACCCGGATACCGTTCCAGCAGCCCGTCATAATCGCTGTCAGGGTCGGCTTGCGCCAGAAAATCCTGCCGGGCCGCTTCGATCATCTCATCGTCGTAGGGCACACCCACAAACCTGTGCGTGTTCATCAGGTCAGTGATGTAGGTCGGCTCGATCATGCGGGTTGCCAGATACCCGTATTTGGGCATCACCGATTCCGGCACCACCGACTGGGGGTCAGTCAGGTGATCTACGTGCCATTCGTCCGAATAGCGCCCCCCGACCCGCGCGAGGTCAGGCCCCGTGCGTTTTGACCCCCACTGGAACGGGTGGTCGTACTGGCTTTCAGCCGCAAGGCTGTAATGCCCGTAACGCTCTACCTCGTCGCGCATCGGGCGGATCATCTGGCTGTGGCAGACATAGCAGCCTTCGCGCACGTAGATGTCACGACCGGTCAATTCCAGCGGCGAATAGGGCCGCACGCCTTCGACATCCTCAATCGTGTTTTCGATCCAGAAAAGTGGCGCGATTTCCACGATGCCGCCGATACTGACCACCAGAAGCGAGCCGACCAAAAGCGCGGTCGCGTTGGTTTCCAGGAACTTATGCTTATCAAGAATCCCCATTTGTCCGGGCCTCCTTATTCAGCCGGGACCATGGCGGGTTCGGCTGCTTTCACAGGCGAACGACGCACGGTCATCCAGAGGTTGTAAGCCATGATGAGCGCACCGGTGAGATACATGACCCCGCCCAGACCGCGCACCACATACATCGGGAACTTGGCCGACACGGTGTCTGCAAAGGTGTTCACGAGGAACCCGTTGGCATCTACTTCGCGCCACATCAGGCCTTCCATGATCCCCGTCACCCACATCGACGCGGCGTACAGAACGATGCCGATCGTAGCGAGCCAGAAGTGCCAGCTGACCATCGCCAGGCTATACAGCCGTTCGCGGTTCCAAAGTCTGGGCACCAGGAAGTAGAGCGCGCCAAAGGTGATCATGCCGTTCCAACCCAGAGCACCCGAGTGCACGTGACCAATGGTCCAGTCGGTGTAATGGCTCAGAGAATTCACCGCCTTGATCGACATCATCGGACCTTCAAAGGTGGACATGCCGTAAAAGCCGATCGAAATGACCATCATGCGGATGACCGGATCGGTGCGCAGCTTGTCCCAAGCGCCCGACAGCGTCATCAGACCGTTGATCATGCCACCCCAGCTGGGCATCCACAAAACGATCGAAAACACCATGCCAAGGGTCGATGCCCAGTCCGGCAACGCGGTGTAATGCAGGTGGTGCGGACCGGCCCAGATATAGATGAAGATCAGCGCCCAGAAGTGGATGATCGACAGCTTGTATGAATAGATCGGGCGTTCAGCCTGCTTGGGCACGAAATAATACATCATGCCCAGGAAGCCCGCCGTCAGGAAAAAGCCCACCGCGTTGTGGCCGTACCACCACTGCGTCATGGCATCCTGCACCCCGGAGAAGACCTGGACAGATTTCGACCCGAAGATCGACACCGGGATCGACAGGTTGTTGACGATATGCAGCATCGCGATGGTAACGATGAAGCTCAGGTAGAACCAGTTCGCCACATAAATGTGCTTTTCCTTGCGCGTCATGATCGTGCCAAGGAAAGCGACCAGGTAGGCGACCCAAACGATCGTCAGCCACAGATCGACGTACCATTCCGGCTCGGCGTATTCTTTCGACTGGGTTGCGCCCAGCAGGTAACCGGTCGCTGCCAGAACGATGAACAGGTTATAGCCCCAGAACACGAACCAGCCCAGGTTTCCGCCCCATAGGCGCGCCGCGCTGGTGCGTTGGACGACATAAAAGGATGTGGCGATCAACGCGTTTCCGCCGAATGCGAAAATCACCGCTGATGTGTGCAGCGGGCGCAGGCGGCCGAAATTTCCATACCCTTGAAGGAACTCGAAATTCAGCGCCGGAAAGGCCAGCTGAAAGGCGATGAGGGTGCCGACCAAAAAGCCCACGAGCCCCCACATGACCGTCGCGACAACACCGTAGCGCACGACACCGTCCAAATAACCGGTGTCCACGACTGGTTTTCGCGGCTCGTCCGTATTTCGCAACGTCCAGATAAACATCCCGCCGGCCACAGCAAGGATGATGATGGCGTGCACCTGATATGCCAGGTCACGGCCATAGTTGGCGGCAATCGCAGCCAGGATCGCAATGACCCCCAGCACCACCAGTTTCAGATAATTCCACATATTTGCGTCCCTTCGCTCTATCGTCCACGGGCAAACAGATATCCCCGCGTTGACCCGGTTCGACAGAATTGTATCTGACCCGATTGCTTCAAACCGGCCTTGATCTGCATCAATAAAAACAGATGCATCGCAATGGCGCATCCTTTTTGATCCGGATCAATGTGCGTCGTGCGGGACTGCGGCACGATGTCATCAGATTTGAACCGCCTAGGGAGATGCGGCCATGGCCTATAAATCGATCACAACGGTCGTCACCGATTTCGGCGCCGACAAGGGTGCGCTCGTTGCTGCCGAAGATCTTGCACGGGCGCACGAAGGACATTTGGACATCATTTGCTTGGGTCTCGACCGGACCCAGCCCGGCTTTTATTATGCAGGTACGAACGCGATGATCGTGCAGTCGAACCTGGAGCAAGCCAAGGCAGACGCACAGGAAATCGAATCCGCTGTCACGGACTATCTGCGCGCCTCGGACGTTACATGGGCGACAGAACCGATGGCCACCCAGATGGTGGGGCTGACCCCTTTCCTGGCCCATCAGACACGGTTTTCTGACTTGGTTGTCCTGCCGCGGCCCTATGGCGAGGGGCGCTCGAACGAGCATGAAGAGATCCTTGAATCCACCTTGTTCAATGCCCACGCCCCGGTAGTTGTGGTTCCAGACGACGCCAAACTGCCGCCGTCCCCCAAACGGATCGTGATCGGCTGGAACGAGAGCAGCGAAGCCCTGCGGGCCGTTCGCGCAGCCATGCCGCTGCTGAAGGCCGCCGATCTGGTGGATATCGTGATCATCGACCCGCCGACCCACGGACCTGACCGCAGCGATCCGGGCGGCGCGCTCAGCCAGAAACTGGCGCGACACGGCGTGAACTGCGAAGTCTCGGTGCTGGCCAAGACGATGCCGCGAACCTCAGATACGCTGATGCGTCATGTCGCCGACAAAAACGCCGATATCGTCGTCATGGGCGCGTATGGTCATTCGCGGTTCCGCGAATCCATTCTGGGCGGTGCAACGCGTGACATGCTGACCGCGGCGCCGGTTCCGGTTCTGATGACACATTGATCCTGCCCCGCCCCCGGGCTCTTGGGCCTGTGGGCGGGAAAACCGCACATCGTGCGTTCTGACGGTTTAGAAAAAGCCCCCGTCGGCATCGTCCCCGGATTCGACGATCAAAGCGTCGATATCGGGAATGACCACGCGCCGTTTGCCTTCCAGTTCAATGACACCTTCGCGTTTGAGCGCCGAAACCTGCCGCGACACGGTTTCCAGCGTCAGCCCAAGATAATCGGCCATCGCCTCGCGCGTCAGTGGCAGATCGAAAACCGCGCCCGAGCCCAGTTTGACCATGTTCAGCGACGCCTCGCGCCGCGCGATGATCGTCAGAAGCGACGCGATTTTTTCGCGGGCTGTCTTGCGCCCCAGGATCAGCAACCACTCGCGCGCGGCGTCCAGTTCATCCAAGGTCATTTCCAGCAAACGTTCAGTGATGTGCGGAGCGCGGTGCATCACGTCTTCAAAGCCTTTCCGGCGGAAACAACACAGGGTGATGTTCGATACGGCCGTCACATCATATGCAGCCGCTTCGCGCCCCGGTCGACCGATGAAATCGGACGGCAACAGCAAGCCCACCATCTGTGTGCGCCCGTCCTCCATGGTTTGGCTGAGCGTGGCAACACCCGTCACGACCGAGGCCACGAAATCCATGTGATCGCCCGACCAAATGATCGGCTGACCCGCTTCGTAACTCCGGTAATACTTTACGCTGTCGAGCATCTCCAACTCGGACTCGTCGCATCTGGCGCAGACCGCACGATGCCGAATGGGGCAAGTTCCGCAATCGCGGCTGTCAAAAGTCAGATCGTTCATGAATGTGCGCTCCCACCGACTTGATCTGCGTCAAGGACCGGGTTTCTTTATCCAATCAAAAGTAGCCGGATGGAAGCATATGCGCAACTCAAAGCATTGGGGCTGTTTGACGCCCGTGTGCCCCGCTACACGTCCTATCCAACGGCCCCGCATTTCAAGACGGGTGCGTTCAGTGCGCAAACCGCCAGCTGGATCGCGGCGCTGAAGCCGGGCGAAGAAATCTCGCTCTATCTGCACATACCGTTTTGTCGCAGGTTATGCTGGTTTTGCGCATGCCGCACGCAAGGCACCAGCACCCTGTCGCCGGTCGCAGCCTATCTGGACACGCTGAAAAAAGAGATCGTCCACCTTGGGACTTTGCTGCCCGATGGGGTGGTATTGGGCAACTTGCATTGGGGCGGGGGCACGCCAACCCTGCTGGAACCGGACATGATGGCCGATTTGGCCGCGGCGATCTTCGACATCGCCCCGATGGCGCCGGACGGCGAATTTTCGGTCGAAATCGACCCGAACGAACTGGACGATTCGCGTCTGGATGCGCTGGCCGCAGCCGGGATGAACCGCGCTTCGATCGGGGTGCAGGATTTTGACCCCGCAATCCAGGAAACGATCGGGCGCGTGCAAAGCTACGACGTGACCAAAGCGGCCGTTGATGGGCTGCGCGCACGCGGGATCAATTCCCTGAACGCGGACATCCTGTATGGCCTGCCCCATCAAACGCCTGAAAAAATTGCCACGTCGGTGCAGCAACTTTTGTCACTTAATCCCGATCGTGTGGCGTTGTTCGGCTACGCCCATGTGCCGTGGATGGCCCGGCGCCAGAGCATGATCCCGACCGACGCCTTGCCCACCCCGCAAGAGCGCCTGGCGCTGTTCGATGATGCGCGCGCGCTGTTTGTCTCGGACGGCTATGATGAAATCGGCATCGACCATTTTGCCCGCCCGAATGACAGTCTTGCCGTCGCTCAGAAAGCGGGCCGCCTACGCAGGAACTTTCAAGGCTATACTGACGACCGGTGCGACACATTGATCGGGTTGGGGGCTTCGGCGATCTCGCGGTATCGGCAGGGCTACGCGCAGAACGCGCCGGCCACATCGGCCTATCAAGAGGCGGTGCGATCGGGGAAGTTGGCGACATCCAAGGCACATGTTTTTTGCCATGACGATGCCCTGCGCGGGCGGATCATCGAAGCCCTTATGTGCGATTTCGAAGTGAGGTTTGACGACCTGAATGCCCGGTTCGATCTGTCGCGCGATGCGTTTCTGGAATTTGGTCAAGGCGTGGCGGCTGCCTTTCCGGACATGGTGGCGACCGATTCTGAGCGAATCGCGATCCTGGATATCGGCAAGCCCCTGACCCGCATGATTGCGCGTCATTTCGATGCCTACCAAATGAACGAAGGCTCTCATTCAATCGCAGTTTAGGGCGCTCTGCCTGCGCGCCAGCTGTGGGCACCTACCGGGGTTTTGCGCCGAAAAAGGCGGGCCGCGCACACTGGTCACGCTGCGGCTTGCGCGCTAAAGGATGGGCAAGAGGAGACCACCATGCCCAACCCGCTTTACGATGCCCTTTTTGCCCCACATGAAAGCAGCCACACGCCGTTCTTGCATCTGACCAACGGCACAAGCCTGAGCCACGCGGAATTCATCGGGATGGCCGCTGCAATGGCCCATGCACTGCGCGCCGCCGGATTGACCGTTGGCGACCGCCTTGCCGTGCAGATCGAAAAGTCGCCCGAAGCGCTGGCCATCTATGCCGCTTGCGTGCAGGCAGGGGTGATTTTCCTGCCCCTGAACACGGCCTATACCCCGTCCGAGGTCGCGTATTTCGTGGAAAACTCGGGCGCGGGGCTGGTCTTGTGCGACCCGTCGAAAGAGGCCGCACTGGCCCCGATCGCGGCAGATTGCGGCGCGCTTTTGATGACCCTCGGCGCATCGGGGGATGGCAGTTTTGCTGATCTGGCCGCAACTCAACCCACACGATTTGATCCGGTCGATCGCGACGACGATGATCTGGCCGCGTTCTTGTACACATCGGGCACAACGGGCCGGTCAAAGGGCGCAATGCTGAGCCATCGCAACCTGTTGTCGAACGCGCAGGTCTTGCGCGATTACTGGCGTTTCACTGGCGACGATGTCCTGCTGCACGTCTTGCCGATCTATCACACGCACGGGCTGTTCGTGGGCACCAACATCTGCCTTTTGACAGGGGCTGCCATGATCTTTCTGCCCAAGTTCGATCTGGACACCGTGATTGATGCCCTGCCCCATGCCACCACGATGATGGGTGTGCCCACATTTTACACCCGCCTTCTGGGCGATGATCGGTTCAACAAGGACTTGGTTGGCCATTTCCGTCTTTTCATCTCGGGCAGCGCCCCTTTGCTGGCCGAAACCCACGAGGCTTTCGAAGCCCGCACCGGGCACCGTATCCTGGAACGCTACGGGATGACGGAAACCAATATGAACACCTCGAACCCCTACGAGGGTGAGCGGCGCGCCGGCACTGTTGGTCTTCCCCTGCCTGGCACCGAAGTGAAAGTGTGCGATCCCCAAGGCAACGAAGTGCCACGCGGTGACATTGGTATCCTGGAAGTTCGCGGCGACAACGTGTTCCAAGGGTATTGGCAGATGCCCGAAAAAACCCGCGAAGAACTGCGCAAGAATGGGTTTTTCATAACCGGCGACATGGCTGTGCAGGGCGAAGATGACTATATCACCATCGTAGGGCGCGCCAAGGATCTGATCATCTCTGGGGGGTTCAACATCTATCCCAAGGAAATCGAAGAGGTTCTGGATGCCCAGCCCGGCGTCTTGGAAAGCGCGGTGATCGGCGCACCCCACCCGGACTTCGGCGAAGGCGTGGTCGCCGTGCTTGTGGCCCAGCCCGGAGCGACGCTGGATGAAGCCAGGATCATGGACGCGGCGGCGGCGCAGCTGGCAAAGTTCAAGCTGCCCAAGGCCATCGTCGTTCGGCCCGAACTGCCCCGCAATACGATGGGAAAAGTTCAAAAGGCCGCGCTGCGGACGGCCTACGCCGATCTGCTGTCCGGCTGATTATTTCCAGTCAAAGAACCCGTCACCGGCGCGCGCCAGCAATGTATGCGCAAGTTCGCGGCCCATGCGCGCGCCATCTGCGATCGGGCCGCTGATTTCATCCGCCAGGGCTTCGGACCCGTCGGTGCGCAGGATTTCCCCGCGCAAGCGCAGGTTGCCTGCGTCTCGTTCGGCCAGACCGGCAATCGGGGTCTCGCACGATCCATCGAGTGCTGCCAGAAACGCGCGTTCGGCCGCCAGCCTTTCACCGGTTTGGATGTCGTGAATCGCAGCCAGCATTTCGCCTGCGACACTGTCATCGCCGCGCCGTTCGATCCCGATGGCACCCTGCGCGACGGCAGGCAGCATGTCATCCGGGTCGATCGGGCTGTGGGGCACCTCGCCCAGCATGTCCAACCGCGTGATCCCGGCCATGGCAAGGAACGTCGCCTGCGCCACCCCGTCCGCCAGCTTTTTCAGCCGCGTCTGAACGTTGCCGCGAAATTCCACAACCTGCAGATCCGGGCGGCGGTTCAGAAGTTGCGCCTTGCGCCGCAGCGACGACGTGCCGACCACCGCGCCCTCGGCCAGATCAGCCAGCAGGCCACCATCGAGCGAAATGAACGCATCGCGCGGGTTTTCGCGCGGCAGGTAACAGTCCAGCACCAAACCGCCGGGCTGTTCCACCGGCATGTCTTTCATCGAATGGACGGCAATGTCGATCTCGCCGCCCATCATTGCGTCTTCGATCTCTTTCGTGAACAGGCCTTTGCCGCCGATCTCTTTGAGCGGGCGGTCGATGACCCGATCCCCGGTCGTGCGAATCACGACGATCTGGAACGCTTCGAACGGCAGGTCAAAAGCAGTGGCCAGGCGGTCGCGCGTTTCGTTGGCCTGGGCCAAGGCGAGTAGCGATCCACGGGTGCCGATTTTCAGCGGCGAGGCGGGGGTGGGCAGTGTCAGCGTCATGCCCCCCGCTTACCCGCGACACGACGGCCCGACAAGGGGGATACGCTTGACAATCCATCGCGCGCACCCGACCAAGGCCGCAACCAAAGGGGGAAGAGCATCATGACCCAGAAAACGATCCTTCGGGCCCTGGCGGGTGAAACGCTGCCGACCCCGCCGGTATGGATGATGCGACAGGCCGGGCGGTACCTGCCCGAATATCGCGCGACACGGGCGCAGGCCGGCGATTTCCTGTCGCTCTGTTACAACCCGGACCTGGCGGCTGAGGTCACCTTGCAACCGATCCGCCGCTATGGGTTTGATGCGGCGATCCTGTTTGCCGACATCCTTCTGGTCCCCCAGGCACTGGGCGCCGATCTGTGGTTCGTGACCGGAGAAGGCCCGCGCCTGTCGACGATCACCGAGCAACGTGATTTCGACCGCCTGAAAGGCAAGCACGACATCCACGAGACGCTCAACCCGATTTACGAAACCGTGCGCATCTTGTCGCGCGACCTTCCGTCCGACACCACCTTGATCGGTTTTGCCGGGGCGCCCTGGACCGTTGCGACCTATATGATTGCCGGGCGCGGCACGCCTGATCAGGGCCCGGCCCATGCGCTCAAAGACGGCAACCGCGCGCTTTTTGAAGCATTGCTGGACCGGATCACCGAGGCGACGATCGAATACCTGGACATGCAGGTGCAGGCCGGGGCCGAGGTGGTCAAGATTTTCGACAGTTGGGCCGGGTCGCTAAACAGCGCGGATTTTGCCAAATACGCCATCGCGCCGACCAAACGTATCATTTCCGAATTGCGCGCGCGCCATCCCGATCTGCCGACCATCGCCTTTCCACGTCAGGCCAATGACGGCTACATAGGGTTTCACGCTGCGACCGGTGCGACCTGTGTTGCCATCGACAATTCCGTCAGCCCCGAATGGGCCGCGCAGAAGGTTCAGGTGGACGGCTGCGTGCAAGGCAACCTTGATCCAAAGCACATGGTCACGGGCGGCGCTGCGCTGCGCGAAGCAACGCAGCACATCGTGCGCGCCTTCGCCAATGGGCCGCATATTTTCAACCTTGGCCATGGCATCACGCCCGATGCCGACCCAGACAATGTGCACATCATGCTGGAAGCCATTCGGGGTTGATTGTCGCGCACGCCGGGCCAATACCCCCCAAATTGGCCCGTTTGCGCCTAAATTCCGCCACCACTGTCCGTCTTTGGTACCTGCGAAACCGTAGCGGGAGGCAGGGGGACAGGCATGTCACCGAAAAACATTCTCATGGCGCTGGCCGGGCTGGCCGTCGCCTTCTGGTTCGTCCTTGGCATGAAGGAAGACGCCAGTCGCCCCGAAAGCTACGGGGCGAAAGGCGCGATGACCGTCGCCGACAACCTGCCAGGCCCACATGTGAATCTGGCAGGCGAAACGGAACTGCCCAGCGATCCCAACCTTTTGGGCTACGACGGTGAATTTGGCTTCAGCGCGGGCGAACATGCGTTGATGGCCGCGAACCGCACCGTGCATTTCATCAAGGACGCCGTTACGCCCGAAACCTACCCCTACCTGAAAGAAAAATACCCGGTCCCGGCGGATTATCACATTTTGCCGAATCCGGATCACTGCGCCCCGCGCGCCATCGGGGCGGGCGAATATCTGGCAAATGTCTTTGTCTACACCCCGCCCGGTCATCGCACCTCCGGTTTGCACGTCATTTCGATGGATCGGTTGACAGACTACGCGCTGAAATGGATGCGCACCGCCCGGTCCCGCCGCGACCCGGCTTACGCCAACGTTCGATCGCGCCTGCGCACCGAACGCAGCAGCCATGGCGGGGTCGCCTGGGCGCCGCTGGAAACTGTTTCGGTCTATGTCGGGCGCACCGAAAAGCCTGCTTACGTCCTGCTGCAGGCCGGATCACCGCGCACGCTGTTCAATATCATGGCTGCCCCCGATGCGGAGATCGCCCATGTACAGGTGTTGTCCAATGGTCCGGCTGCGGTGGCCTTGCCGGACGGGGTGGACAGTATGGAAATCATCAACGTGAAGAAGTCCAACTGTCACTGGCAACCCGTGCAGGAACCCGAACAAACCTGGGGCGCGCTGACGGGTCGCGAGCAGATGAGCGAAAAGAGCGTCAGGCAGCATTACAAACGGTATTTCGCCTATTCCGGCTGGTTCCGCGATTTCTACGGGCAAGATCCCAAGAAAAACGTGATCGGCGGCGCGACCGGCTATCATATGCTGGTGGGGCACATGCCGCAGGGCGAAGAGCCGCGCTTTGCTCACCGCCCCCTCAGCCAGTCTGTTGTCTATGTCTCGGACGACGAGGTGATCTTGGCTGGTCACGATGACGAGGTCGCCCGCGCCGTGCAGGCCATGCAGGTCGATCTGGTCGCGCAGTTCCTTGATGGCGATATCAACCGCCTGATTCCACCCAACGTGCCCGAGGCGGCGCCTGCGCCCTTGTTACCGCAAGAAACCCTGAGCGCGCAGGTCGACCACACCCCGTCGCAATTGATGGAGACCGCCCAATGAACCCCGTCACCGCAATTCGCCTGGCGTTCGGCGCGATTTTCATCGGCGGCTATCTGGTCTTTCAACTTGGCCTTTTCGGCCAGATCAGCCAGGTCACCAGGGCCCTGTCCGGCGAACAGGCCGTGTTTGAATCCGGCTCGATCAGTGAAGCCAAGGGCCTTCCCGGCAAGGTCGGCTGGGTCGGCGAAAAGATGAACGGCATGCTGAACTTGGGCACGCGCAGCGCAGCCCAAGAAGTCAAAGCCCTCATGAACCCTGATCTCTATAATGCGGATCGCACGCTGACTTTCCAAATGATCGTTTCGCTCGACGATGTCCTGCGCGACGGCGAATCCGCCCCACCGCAAGAGCTTGAACAGATCATGGTCGAAGCGCGCGCGGGCGATCTGGTGATGCGTGAATGCGCCGACGTCTATATCGGCGATCTGGTTCGCGGCTGCGCATTGATTGGCGCCAATACCGAGCGTGTCCATGTTTCCGCCCACGGTGAGACGTTCCACAAGCCTTCGCAAGATGTTCACACGGCCCCGATGTGGCGCATCGAAGCGGAACTGGCCTTTCTACCGGCCATCCTTCCCGGCAATACCTCGGACAAGGCGGGGTGGGCGATCGAAGCCTTGCGTGGCCACGGCCACCAGCAAACAGCGTTGACGGTTGAAAACACACCAGAAGCGCGTGCCACGGCCCGCGCTGACCTGTTGCAAGCGGCGAAACTCACCTGCGAAAAGATCCGCGATACCTATGGCACCTGCGTGCTTTACAACCTGGCAATCAAAGACGACGTAAAGACGCAACCTGGGCGCAAAGACGAACCGGACACCTATATTGCCGAAGTCGCTGTTCGGCCATCGTTCTATTGGCTGCGCGCGCCGACCATCCCCGAAGACAACACAGCGATCGAAATGGCCATGGCGACCAATCCTGCCCTACCAGTTCTGGGCAAGTATTTTCCGCCACAAGCGCGGTCACCCAAACTGGGAATCGAACACAACGCGCGCAAGGACCGCGCCGAAGAACGCGCCCGGCGCGAGGCCGAAAAACTGGAACGCGCCCGCCAACATGCCCTGTCTGACGTCAATGACGACCAAGACCAATCGCCCCCCAGCGAACCGATCCTGAACAATGGCAATGCGCGCAAGGGCACATCGCGCACTTTCAGTGGCGGAGCGCTGAATTCCGGCGGGGTCGTTTTCAAGTCGGTCGACTGATCAGATCCACTTGGCCAATGGCGGCAGCGACATCAGCACCGCGTTCGCATCATGCCCGGTTTCCAGCCCGAACTTGGTTCCCCGGTCGTAGACCAGGTTGTATTCCGCATAAAGACCGCGATGGACCAGCTGGGCGTCGCGATCTTTTTCGTCCCACACCGTATCGCGCCTTTTTTTGGTCACCCCGACGAACGCGGGCAGGAAAGCGCGGCCCACGTCCTGGGTAAAGGCGAAATCGGTTTCCCAATCACCGGTGTTGTGATCGTCGTAAAAGATGCCCCCGACCCCGCGGGCGCGGCCCCGGTGCGGGATAAAGAAATATTCGTCCGCCCATGCCTTGTAGCGCGGGTAGAATGCGGGATCGTGCAGATCGCAAAATTCCCGCAAGATGCCATGAAAGAACGCGGTATCTTCGTCATATTCGATGCAAGGGTTCAGGTCGGACCCGCCCCCGAACCACCAGCCGTGGGGCGTCCAGAACATGCGCGTATTCATATGCACCGCCGGGGTGTGTGGGTTTTGCATATGGGCCACCAGGCTGATGCCCGATGCCCAGAATCTGGGATCGTCTGTCATCCCCGGCATGTCCTTGCGCGCCGCCATCGCGGCCACCGCGCGCGGGCCCAGGGTGCCATGCACCGTCGATATGTTGACGCCGACTTTTTCAAACACCCGCCCGCCGCGCATGACGCTCATCAACCCGCCGCCGCCCGCGCCGCCGTCGCGCCAGGTTTCTGTCACCTCGAACCGGCCCGCCGGCTGGTCGGCCAGAGGGCCAGCCGTCTGTTCTCTTTCAAGCGTTTCGAATGCCGCTACGATTTGGTCACGCAGGTCGCGGAACCACGTGCTGGCGCGGTCTTTTTCGGGTGCCATTTCAGTGGTCATCGAACTCTCCGTCTTGCCCGGCGGGACTTATCAGCTTTCAGCGTACCGGGCCAGCCGGCCATTGCAGTGGCGCCAATAGACCCTATCTTGTGGGGGACTGAAACCGGAGTTGACCCATGTTGCGTCCATTTATCGCCCTGTCTGCCGTATCGATCCTGGCGGCTTGCGCCACCCCGCAAGAGCGTTGCATCGCTACGGCAAACCGCGATGTGGTCACGCTGGATAGCCTGATCGCGCAGTCCGAAGCGAACGTCACGCGGGGCTTTGCTGTGGAAACACGGCTGGAACCGGGGATGTCTTTGCAGTTCTGCGCCGGCAACCGGGGCGACAACCTGGATTTCCTTTTGTGCCAAATGAACGAGCCGCGGGAAAAGACAGTCCCCGTTGCCATCGACCTGGATCTGGAAAAACGCAAACTGGCGCAGATGAAGGCCAAACGGGCCGAATTGGCCCGCGCACTGCCCCAAACCTATGCGCAGTGCCGGGCGCAGTACCCGTCCTGAGCAGGCCCTAATGTGCCGGGCTGGCCACGTTGTCAGTCAGCGTACGCCCGCCGTCGATCGTCAGCACCTGCCCCGTCATGAACCCCGCCGCGCCCGAGGCAAGGAACTGGGCCGCCTCGGCCAGTTCGCTGGCTGGTGCAATACGGCCCATCGGCGTGGCCTCGATGATTCGATCGCGAAGATCGGGCTGCTCGGCCAAGGTCGTTTTGAGAGAAGTGGACATCACCGATCCACACGCCAGCGCGTTGACCCGAATGCCCTCTGGCGCAAGCGAAACCGCCATCGACCGGGTCATCTGTTCCAGCGCCGCAGAGGCCACAGAAAACCCGACCAGTGATGGGTGGGTCCGGTGCGCGGCAATCGATGACAAGTTGATGATCGAGCCGATCTGGCTCTTGTCCTCGCGCTCACCGGCCAAGGCGATCATCTTCTTTGCCACTGCCTGCGTGACCCGCAGCGATGTTATCAGATTCTGCTGCAACATGCTTTCGATGCCATCGTCTTCGGAACACAGCGGATCCGAATTCAGCACCTGACGCGACGCGTTCACCAATATGTCCATCCCGTCAAAGGCATCCAACGTCGCCGACAACAGGTTCGCAATGGTCAGTTTCTCGCGCAGGTCGCCCGCATAGAACTTGATTGCCGTGTCCTCGGCTTCGGCCTCGTCCCCAAACTCGCTGACCAGCCCCTCTTCGTCCATGTCCGCGCACATGACATTGGCCCCAGCTTCGGCGAACTGGCGGGCAATGGCGCGCCCTATGCCGGTCGCCGCACCTGTGACGATGGCGGTCTTGCCTGCGATGGAAAAGCTCATCCCGAAAGCTCCAATATCTTGCGGGTCCAAGCCCGCCAAAACGTGGGTCAGGGTTTGGGCCGAGTCGCCCGCAAAACCTTGAACCCGGTATTGCCACCCACCTCTTGGACATCGGTGAACAGTTCTGCAAGCGTGATCTCGTACGGCAAATGCCGATTGGCAACCAGCCACAAGGTGCCACGCGGTGTCAACAACCTTGCCGCAGTGGCGATAAAGGCGCGCCCCAGGCCGGGGTCTGGCGTGCGCGTGTTGTGAAATGGCGGGTTCATGATCACGTGGTCAAGATTTTCGGGCTCTGTCGCGGCAGTCGCGTCGCCCCAGTGGAACCGCGCCCGCGGGTCGGTCACATTGACGCGCGCACAGGCCAGCGCGCGTGCTTCCGCTTCGATCAAATGACATTCGGTCACATCGGGGCTGCGCTCCAGCGTTCTTGCAGAAAGATAGCCCCACCCCGCCCCAAGATCGGCAATCCGGCCATTCAGCGACGGCAGCACGTCAGCCAGCAAGATCGATGCTTTATCGGGCCCATCGGCGGAAAATACGCCCGTCAGCGTCTGAAACCCGCACGCATTCAGCGGCCCCGGATCGGCCCAATCAGAAAAATCGCCGCCTTCGAACGCAAAGATCTTGCCATGGGCCTTGGATAGCACGCCGTGAATGCTGGTTCGCTTTTTGACGTCGCGAAGAACGCTGTCGATCCCGTCGACCTTTTGACCATCCACGATCACCGGCCCGCCACGTGACACGCGTGCGGCCGCTTCGATCAATCCGCGCGCTTCGGCCTTTACCCGCGGCAGACAGACAACGGCCGCGTCATAGGGCCCGTCGGGGGGCCCGTCGGGTTCGCCAAGAACGCGCAGCCCCGCATCTTCGAAGACGCGCGCATCGGTATAGAAAGTCTGGACGATATCGGGTTTGTCGATGCTGCTGAGCGCGTAGCCAGCCCGCGGACGCAGCACGACGACACGCGCACCGGGGTCAAGCGCGACCAGACCCTCTTCAATCGCCAGGGAAAGCCGGGAAACTGTCATGGGAATGCGGGCTGCCGCCCTATTCTTTTTCGAAGGTGCATTGCAGCGGGTGCTGGTTCTTGCGCGCCAGGTCCATCACCTGGTTGACTTTTGTTTCCGCGATTTCATAGGGAAATACGCCAACCACGGCCAAACCCTTTTTGTGCACGGTCAGCATGATTTCGATCGCCTGGCTGTGGTTGATCTGGAAAAAGCGTTCCAGCACATGCACCACAAACTCCATCGGCGTGTAATCGTCATTCAGCATCAGCACCTTGTAGAGCGGCGGCTTCTTGGTCTTGGGTTTTGTTTCGACAATGACATCGGTCCCGGCGCCGGGGGCGTCGGGGGATTTTTTATCGGACATTTTCGCCAAGTGCGGCTTCACTTCAATTCACATGCCAAAAAACGGTTGCTTGGGCGCATCATATAGGACCATCAACGGGGCAGAAAAGACCCTGCGGGCTAAACATCGGTAAAGTACAGAGAAATGGCGCAGAAAATTACCACGATCGGCTTCGATGCCGACGATACCCTGTGGCAGAACGAACAGTTCTTTCGCATGACGCAGGAACGATTCGCAGACCTTCTTGCCGACTACACAGAACCGGATCATCTGGCCGAACGCCTGCGCGCGGCCGAGCGCAAGAACCTTTCGCACTACGGATACGGGGTCAAAGGCTTTGTCTTGTCGATGATCGAAACGGCCATCGAAGTCACGGATCAACGTGTTCCGGCCCCGGTCATTGCCCAGCTGATTGACGCCGGGCGTGACATGCTGCGCCATCCCATCGAACTGCTGCCTCATGCGCAAGACGCTGTCGAAGCGATGGCTGAGTCGCATCGTGTCATCCTGATTACCAAGGGTGATCTTCTGGATCAGGATCGCAAACTTGCGCAGTCGGGTCTGGGGCAACTTTTTCACGCCGTCGAAATCGTGTCCGAAAAGACCGCCCCGGTCTACGCGCGCATTTTCGACGACCTGGGCGAGGGCGCCGGGCGTGCCCTCATGGCCGGCAACTCGATGAAGAGCGATGTGATTCCGCCGATCGAAGCAGGCGGATGGGGGGTTTTTGTGCCCCACGGGCTGACCTGGGAACTTGAGCACGCCGACCATCCAGATCACGACCGATTCCACGAATTGCCGGATTTATCCGGTCTGGCCGCGCTGGTAGATGAAATCGAACACGGCTGATTGCACATATTGCGGCACAACCTGGGCCCAACCCATCATGTGGCGTTGCCACCCTGCAATGCCCCAAATTCCCTAAAAATTAAGTGTTTTCTGAGAATCTAACCCATGTTACCGTTCCGGCAATCAACAAGCTGGGCGGTATGATCCGGCGTCTGAGGCAGAAAAGGCGGACAACGTGCGTACACGTTTGCGGCAGTGGGCCCTGCACGGGCTGTGCATTCTATTTCTTGTGGCAATTTCGTCGGCCCCGCGGGCCGGTTTGGCAGCCCCCTATGCGGCGATGGTCATCGACGCGCGATCGGGGGAGGTGTTGCATTCGCGAAATGCGGACACCCGGCTGCACCCTGCATCCCTGACCAAGATGATGACCTTGTATGTCGTGTTCGAGGCGGTCGAAAACAGCGAAATTTCACTCGATACCAAAGTCCGGATTTCCCGGAATGCGGCCAGCGAACCGCCATCGAAACTGGGCCTCAGGGAAGGCCAGCGCATCGCTCTGCGCTATCTCATCAGGGCCGCCGCAGTCAAAAGCGCGAACGATGCGGCCACCGCCTTGGGCGAGGCGATTTCAGGCTCGGAAGCGGCATTTGCACGCCGGATGAACCGGACAGCCAAAGCGCTCGGAATGACGCGGACCACCTTCAAGAACGCGCATGGCCTGACAGAAAGCGGGCACCTTTCAACCGCGCGCGACATGACGAAACTGGGCCGCCATCTGTTCTATGACTATCCCGAATACTATAACCTGTTCTCGCGCCAGACGACCAATGCCGGCATCCGCGATGTGGCGAACACGAACCGGCGCTTCCTGTCGGCCTATCGCGGCGCAGACGGGATCAAGACCGGCTATACCCGCGCGGCCGGTTTCAACTTGGTCGCGTCGGCTGAACGCGGCCGCGAACGCATCATCGCCACGGTATTTGGCGGCCGTTCGACCGCATCGCGCAACCAGCGCGTGGCTGAATTGTTGGACATGGGGTTCAAGCGCGCGCCCAGCCGTGTCGCGGTCGTCAAGCCACGCAAGCCTGCCTATCAGGGGCCCGGCACACGCGTTGCCAGCGCCCCCGAAAGCGTTCCGGCCAGCGCGATAAAGAACGGAATCATGCCCGCCAGCAAGGTCATCCGTGTTTCGATCAACATCAAATCCAGTCCGATCCCGCGCCTTCGTCCGGGCAGCGAACCGGCAATCGACGATGCGACGCTGATGGCGCTTCAGAAAAACGTGGCAAGCACCGTTCAACTGGCGCAGGCGCAAGAAACCGCGCCGCCCGCCCCGGCGCCTTCACCCAATGCGGAACAAACGGCGCAATCGATGGCGCTTTTGGCGGCGCAGGCCACATCGGCCGCAACACTATCGTTGCGCCCCAAAGCGCGGCCCAAGACGCTAGAGCTTGCCGATGCCAAACCTGCCCAACAACCGCCGGCAACCACCGAACCCGAGGTCGTGACGCGCCTGTCTACCTCTGGCGGGCGGCACTGGGGCATCAACATCGGGCTTTATGGGTCGCGGTATGAGGCCGAACGCGTCCTGCTGAAGACAGCCCTGACCGAGGTAAACACGCTGGACATGGCCCTGCGCAAGGTCGTCAAGACCCCACGCGGATTCGACGCGAACTTCGTCGGGCTGGATGAAAACACCGCCAGTCTCGCCTGTCGCCGCCTTCAGGCGCGCAACATGGATTGCACGCCAATCGGTCCAAGCTGATCAAGACCGCTCGGCGGGGCTTTGCCGCGCAGCCGGATCGTGGCAAAGCGATGCGCATTTGCCGAATCCGCCGGTCTGCAGGCGGCTGACCGTCAACGAAACCAAGGTGGCGCGCGCCCGGACATGGGAATTGCGCGCAGTCCATCGGCGCAGCCAACTGTTCGCCCAGCGCGCACGCCCGGCTGCACCTGACCACTGCGTCACACGGCACCCGCTGAAAAACTCTGCGCTCGCAGACAAGACGCGGGATCGATCCCTGTCAGGCCGGATCACGTTCAGGTGCAAATCGACGGCAACGATGGCACACAAGCGGCTTCCAAGTCAGCGGACTGGCGCGAGCACGTGAACGCACCGTTTCGCGCGAAAGCACCGCCGCCGGGCCGCCTTTCGATACAACCTGTCCTGTCTGGCAGATGCATAGTCGTCGCATGGCGTGCCTTTAGCGCGGGCATCGCTATCGGCCCCCCGGAATGCCCCTACGACCGGTTGAAGCGCCCCATCTAACTGGGCGCCTTCAACTCGAACGCCGCCGCCATGAGCGTGCGCGTGTATTCAGTTTGCGGCGCGTCAAATATCTGCGTGGCGGGGCCCTCTTCCACGACATCGCCGGCGCGCATCACCATGACCTTGTGCGACAAGGCGCGCACCACGGCTAGGTCATGGCTGATGAACAGGAAGGCCAACTTGTAGCGCTGTTGCAGGTCACGCAGAAGATCGACGATCTGCACCTGGACCGTCATGTCCAACGCGCTTGTGGGTTCGTCCAGAACAACCACACGCGGGCGCAGGATCATGGCCCGCGCCACGGCGATCCGCTGGCGCTGGCCGCCGGAAAACTCGTGCGGGTAGCGCTCCATCGTGGCCGGGTCCAACCCCACTTCGTCCATGATCTCGGCCACCATTTCGCGCCGGTCCCGGCCCGGATCGACCCCATGGACCGACAAACCTTCGGCGATGATCTGCTCGACGGTCATGCGCGGGCTGAGGCTGCCATAAGGATCCTGGAAAACGATTTGCAGGTCGCGCCGCAATTTTCGCATGCGCCCCGGGCCCCATGTCTGAATGTCCTGCCCAAGATAGGTGATCCGCCCTTCGGACTGGATCAGCCGCATGATCGCCAGCGCCAACGTCGTCTTGCCCGATCCGCTTTCCCCAACGATCCCCAGCGTTTCGCCGGCGCGGACAGACAGCGTGGCGTCGTTGACCGCCTTCACATGCCCTACCGTGCGTTTGAGAAACCCTTTTTGGATGGGGAACCAAACGCGCAGATGCTCGGTTTCGACGATGGTTTCGGCGTCTTTGGGTACAGGCAATGGCACGCCCTTGGCCTCGGCGTTCAGCAATTTCCTGGTGTAGGCATGCTGCGGATTGGCGAAAATTGCGGCCGTAGGGCCATGTTCGACAATCTCGCCGTCTTTCATCACATAGACCCGGTCGGCGATCTTGCGCACGATCCCTAGGTCGTGGGTGATGAACAGCATCGACATGTCTTCGGTCTGTTTCAGCTCGGCCAGAAGATCAAGGATTTGTGCCTGGATCGTCACGTCCAGCGCCGTCGTGGGTTCATCAGCGATCAGCAGGTCGGGGCCATTGGCGAGCGCCATCGCGATCATCACCCGCTGGCGCTGCCCGCCCGACAGCTGGTGCGGATAGGCGCCCAGGCGACTTTCGGGATCGCGAATTCCAACCTTGGTGAGCAGTTCGATAATCCGGACACGGGCGGCGTCGCCGCGGATCCCCTGATGCAGCGCGATGCTTTCGGCCAGCTGCTTTTCCAGCGTATGCAGCGGGTTGAGCGATGTCATCGGTTCCTGAAATATGAAACTGATGTCGTTTCCGCGCACGCGGCGCAGTTCAGGTTCGGGCGCGCCGACCATCTGCGCGCCTTCGTAAACGATGCTGCCCTGCACCCGCGCACTGTCGGGCAAAAGCGCCACGGTAGAGAGCGCCGTGACCGACTTGCCCGATCCACTTTCCCCCACCAGCGCCACAGTTTCACCGCGCCCAACGCTATAGCTGACGCCTTTGACGGCCTGGCTTTCCTTGCCGTCCTGCCGGAAGCTGATCGTCAGGTTTTCAACATCCAGAACGGCCGTCATTGGAACGTCTTTCTGGGATCGAACGCGTCGCGCACCCCTTCAAAGATGAACACCAGCAGCGACAGCATGATCGCGTAGGTGAAAAAGGCGGTGAAGGCCAACCACGGCGCCTGCAGGTTCTGTTTGGCCTGCAAGGTCAATTCGCCCAAAGACGGGTAGGACGACGGCAAGCCGTAACCCAGGAAATCCAGTGACGCCAACGTGCCAATGGTGCCCGTGATGATGAACGGCAGGATCGTCAAGGTGGCGACCATGGCGTTGGGCAACATGTGGCGGAACATGATCACCCTGTTTGACACGCCCAGTGCCTTGGCCGCGCGCACGTATTCAAAGTTCCGTGCGCGCAGAAATTCGGCGCGCACCACCCCAACCAGCGCGGGCCAGCCGAACAGGATCGTGATGAACACCAGCAGCCAGAAACTTCGCCCCAGGATCGCAAACAGGATGATGATCACATAGAGCGATGGCGTCGACGACCAGATTTCAAGGATGCGCTGAAAAATCAAATCAGTGCGCCCGCCGAAATATCCCTGCACCGCGCCCGCCGCGATCCCCACGATCGAGGTGGCCACGGTGACGATCAGCGCAAAGAAGATCGACAGGCGGAACCCATAGATGATCCGTGCGGCCACATCACGTTTGGTATCGTCGGTGCCAAGGATATGGCCCGGCTGGGGCGGGCCGGGGGCAACCCCCCGCACATCCGAAATCGATGAAAAACTGTGCCGGATCGGCGGCCATATCGTCCAGCCTTTCTGGATCTCTTCGCCGTCCACCACACCGTCTTGCGCGTCTTCGATCACGCCCTCTGGATCGTCCCAGCACGTATCCAGCCCGCCCGACACGATCAGACATTCGGTTTCGACATATTTGTATATCGCTTCGGTCTTGAAATCGCCGCCATAGCTGGCTTCGGAATAGAACTGCAAAATCGGCCAGCGGATGTCGTCCTGGTATTTCACGACGATGGGTTTGTCATTCGCCAGAAATTCGGCAAACAGCGAAATGCCGAACAGCACGACAAAAATGATCAGCGACCAATAGGCCCGCCCATTGCGGCGAAAGTTGCGCCAGCGGCGTTGGTTGAGGGGCGACAGACGCATCAGCCGGCCCTCTTGTCAAAATCGATCCGCGGATCGACAAAAACATACATCAGGTCCGACAGGATCCCCACGACCAGCCCGACCAGACCAAAGAAAAAGAGCGTTGCAAAAATGATCGGATAGTCGCGTTGCACCGCGGCTTCGAATCCCAGTCGCCCCAGCCCGTCCAGCGAAAAGATCGTCTCGATAATCAGCGATGATCCAAAGAACACGCCCAGAAACAGCGACGGGAACCCGGCGATCACGATCAACATCGCGTTGCGAAAGACGTGGCCATAAAGCACGCGGCTTTCCTTCAACCCCTTGGCCTTGGCAGTGATCACGTATTGCTTGCGGATCTCATCGAGGAACGAATTCTTGGTCAAGAGCGTCAGTGTGGCGAAACTGGCGATGGTGCTGGCCGCCACCGGCAATGTGATGTGCCACAGGTAATCCAGGACCTTGGCGATAGGGGAAAGCTGATCGAAATTTTCCGACGTCAGCCCGCGCAGCGGAAATATCTGCCAATACGACCCGCCCGCGAACAAAACCAGAAGCATGATGGCGAACAGGAACCCCGGGATCGCATAGGCCACGATGATCAACCCGGACGTCCAGGTATCAAACCGCGAGCCGTCTCTGATCGCCTTGCGAATGCCCAGCGGGATCGAAATGACATAGGCGATCAGCGTGCTCCACAGACCAAGCGTGATCGATACGGGCATCTTTTCCAGCACAAGATCGACCACTGAGATCGACCGGAAATAGCTTTCGCCGAAATCCAACCGCATGTAGCGCCACATCATGTCGAAGAACCGCTCGAACGCGCCGACCTTCTGCTTTTCGCAGGCCGGATCGGACAGGTCGGGCACCCCGTCGTAGCCGTCGGCGCAGACAATGCGCGCAAACCCCATGTCGATTTCCAGCTGATCGATGAAATCCTGCGGCAGCCCGCGCGCACCGGCGTATTCGCTTTGAACCGAGTCATTGGCGAAATCGGGGGTCGCGCTGTCCTCGCGCGCGCCGGCAATGCCTTCGAAGGCGTCGCCGCGCCCTTCGACCATTGCGATGGCCTGCTCGACCGGCCCGCCGGGCACGAATTGGGTCAGAACGAAGTTGACGATCATGATACCGATCAACGTGGGTATGATCAGCAGCAATCGTCTTAGGATATAGCTCGCCATGGTGCCCCTGTTACAGCGCGCCGGCCTCTTGCAGGGCCTGTGCTTTTTCAGCGTTGTACCACCAGAAGTCCAGATAACCCAGAGCCAACGGCGGCAGCGGATCGGGGTGTTCGTACATATCCCAATAGGCGACCCAGAAATTGGGGTTGTACCACGTGGGCACTACGAAGCGTTCGTGCCGGATGACCCGGTCGATGGCGCGCACGGCGCTTTGCATTTCTTCCAACGTGGTGGCGTCGATCACTTCCGTGATCAGCATGTCCACCTGGGGGCTGCCGTAGCCTGCGGGGTTGAACACCGAATAGGGCGCATCTTCCGAGCCGAATTTCTGCAAGATGCCAATGCCTTCTTCGAACCCGTTGCGATAGCCGTCATAGATCATGTCGAAATCGAAATCGCGTTCACGGTTGGTGTATTGTGCCGGGTCCACGCGGTTATAGGTGGCATCCACCCCCAGGCGCTGCAGGTTTTCCACGAAGGGCAGGATGATGCGATCGAACGTGGTGCTGTCCGACAAAAGCTCTAGCGACAGCGTCTTGCCGGCCGCATTGCGCCGGATCCCGTCGTCACCGGTTTCCCATCCGGCCTGGTCCAGCAGGGCCGAGGCACGGCGCACCGCGCGCCGGTCCAGTTGCCGTTCGCTGCCTTCGGGCCAGATCACCGCATCGGCGTCGATCACTTCGACAGGCACGCCGGCTTTTTCCAGCATCTCGCGCTCTAACCCTTCGGCAGGCCCGGACGCGGCCAGATCCGAATTTTCCCAGAAGCTCTGGCGTTGTTCGAACAGATCGTATTGCAGGGTTTCATTGGTCCAGGCAAAATTGAACATCAGCCCGATCGCCTCGCGGACACGCAGGTCTTGCCATTTCTCGCGCCGCAGGTTGAACACGAATCCGTTGGCCGCAGGGATCAAGCCGTTGTGCAGTTCCGCCTTGACCACCCAGCCCTTGTCGATGGCCGGGAAATCATACTGCTGCGACCACGCAAGCGAACTGTTTTCGCTGCGAAAGGTGTAGACGCCCGCCTTGAACGCCTCAAGCGCGGCATTGTTATCGGCGAAATATTCAACCCGTATGGCATCGAAATTGTGCCGCCCCTTGTTGATGGGGAGATCATATCCCCAATAATCGGGGTTGCGGCGATAGATGATCTTGCGGCCCGGATCGACCTCATCGGCGATATAGGGCCCCGTTCCGATCAACGGCAGGATCTGGCCTTCGTCCAACCGGCTGCCCGTCTTTTCGAACCACGCCTTGCTGAGCAGCGGGGTGCCGCCCGCCTGGACGATCAGGTTCTTGCGCGGCACACCGTCCTTGAAGGTGAATTTGACGCGGTAGTCGTCCAGCGCCTCGACCTTTTCATAGAGTTTCTTGACCCCTTCGCGGAAGCTGGGCAGCCCTTGTTCAAGGATAATGTCGACGGAAAACACCACATCATGGGCCGTCGCCGGCGTGCCGTCGGAAAACCTGATGTCGTCGCGCAGGTGGAAAATCACCCAGTCTTCAGTTTCGGGGTATTCCATATGCGTGCACAGCAGGCAGTAGCTGCCGTAGGGGTCGTCAGCCGTGTCGGTCAGGATATCTTCGATCATCACCGACGATAGCGTTCCGGCCCGCCCCTTGCGCGAAAACGGCATCATGCTGTCGAAAGTTCCCTGCGCCCAGATGCTGATCTCGCCGCCCTTTGGGGCGTCCGGGTTCACGTAATCCAGATGGTCGAAGGGTTTGTCGTATTTGAACTGGCCAAAGGTGGAATAGGCGTTGCTCTTGATGATCTTGGTTGGGTCTTTGTCCTGCGCGGTACCGGCCCCGGCCCAAAGGCTCAGCGCGACGGCGGCGCCGATCAAGACGGTCTTGGCAACGGGCAACTGGGGTGGTTTGCGCATGAGTATCCTCCGATAAGGGCGACAATTCCTTGAAGATACGGTAGTTTGCAGCCCCGCTGACAATCAAGTTGATAATCCGTGATCAGGCGGTGAACGGGTGCCCGCGCGCACGAAAAAAGCCGCCCGGCATATGCACGGGCGGCTTTCTGGATGCTGTGCCGAACGGGCTTATTGCTGTTCGGACAGATAGGCGATCAGGTTGGCGCGATCTTCGACCTTTTTCAGGCCGGCAAACGACATCTTGGTTCCCGGTGCAAAGCCCTTGGGGTTCTCGACGAAGCCGCTCAGCTTTTCGGGGGACCAGTCGCCGTCCATTTCCAACAGAACGTTCGAATAACTGAACCCGTCGACGGCGGCGATGTCACGCCCCACGACGCCATTGATATACGGACCGGTTCCGTTGCTGCCGTCCAGCTTGTGGCAGGCCTGGCACTTGCGGAAGACCTTGGCGCCAGCTTCGGCATCAGCCGATGCCAGAACTTCGGCGAACGGTACTTCCACCTCTTCTTCGGCCTCTTCGCTTTCGCCGGTTTCGATCACGTAGGCTTGTGCCATTTCTTCACCGCCGTGGCCCGATGCCCCGACATGAAAAAGGCTTTCGCCGGCCCAGTTGAGAAGAAGGAAGACCAAAAAGGTGCCACAGACACCGCCAAGGATCTTCGTGTTTGTCATTGTGTCGAACATGTCGCGTTTCGTCCCGTGCAGATTCAGCGGCTATCTATCCCCTTCCGCCCCCCGTTTTCAAGGTATAAGACCCGCGACGAAACGACCGAGCCGGAATATCAAAGAAAATGGGGCCGCGACCATGACCAAACGCATCGCTTTTCAGGGTGAACCAGGCGCATATTCCCACCAAGCCTGCCACGAGGCGCGCCCCGATTACGAGGCAATGCCCTGCCCTACGTTTGAAGAAGCGATTGAGGCTGTGCGGTCCGGCCGGGCTGATCTGGGCATGATCGCGGTGGAAAATTCCACCTATGGCCGCGTGGCCGATGTCCACCATCTGTTGCCCGAAAGCGGGCTGCATATTGTCGACGAAGCCTTTGTGCGTGTGCACATCAACCTTTTGGGGGTCAAAGGCGCCCGGCTGGACGAGATTGAGCGCGTGCGTTCGATGTCGATCCTGCTGGGTCAGGCCCGCGGCTTTGTGCGCGAACACACGCTCAAGACGCTCAACTGGTCCGACAATGCCGCCGCCGCGCGCGAGGTTGCCACCCTGGGCGACAAGCGCGAAGCGGCCTTTTCCAGCGAACTGGCGGCGGAAATTTACGGGCTGGATATCCTGGCCCGCCACGTCGAAGACCACGAACGCAACACCACGCGCTTTTTGATCATGGCGCGCGACATTGATCTGACGCGGCGCGGCAACGGCAAGATGATCACCAGTTTCATCTTTCGGGTGCGCAATATCCCGGCCGCGCTTTACAAGGCGATGGGCGGGTTCGCGACCAATGGCGTCAACATGACCAAGCTGGAAAGCTACATGGTGGATGGCAACTTTACCGCGACGCAATTCTACGCCGATATCGAAGGCCACCCGGACGATGCGAATGTCCAGCGCGCGCTGGACGAACTGGACTATTTCACTGACAAGCTGGAACTGCTGGGCACCTACCCGGCCAGTGAGTCGCGCCAGTAATCACGCGATGGTGTGGCGGTCGCCAATGATCTTGGCCGCGTTTTTCATGCGCCGCGCAAAACGCCGCTGCAGCCCGGCCTTGCCCAGTTTCAACGATTGGATCAACAGCCGGGCCGACAGTGTTTTGGGGCGCATTTCCACGCCGGCCACAACCCGTGTGCGGTTGCGCGACAACGCGACCAGGTCGATCTGGAATTCGGCCTCGACGCCGCCAATGGTGCCGAACACGACATACCCGTTGGGCTGACCGACATCGGCAATGCGGGCATCGGCCTTGCGCGTCTTGCCGCGGTGTTCGAACGTTGCCTTCCACGCCCGCCCCAGACCACCGGGCCCACCGGCATCCGTGCGTTCAAGAACCACCCCACGACGCAGCACTTGCTTTTCGATCGCATCGAAATCCGCAATCTCGCGATAAACATGTTCGATCGGCGCTTCGATGTCTTCGCGTGTGGATAGCTTCATGTCTGTGTCCTGCCTTGCCCCGCATGTCGGGTTTATCGATCAATCCAGCGTGTCCGCAAGCCAGTTTTCCAACAGAAATTGCGCGATGGCCCCTTTGCGCGGCGGGCGGATCACCGGGTGGCCGCCTGCAAAGACCTGGGCCATTTCCTCGCGCGTGACCCAGACGGCATCTTCGATTTCGGACGGGTCAATCTTTAGCTCGCGGGTCAAGGCATGCCCGTGACACCCGAACATCAGCGATGTCGGAAAAGGCCACGGCTGACTGGCCAGGTAATCGACAGCCCCGACGCGCACACCTGCTTCTTCATAGACTTCGCGCCGCACCGCAGCCTCAATCGGTTCGCCCGGTTCGATGAAACCGGCCAGCAGGGAATACATCCCCCGCGGCCAACCCGGAGACCGCCCCATCAGAACCGAATTGCCATAGGTGACCAACATGATGACAACGGGATCGGTGCGCGGAAAGTGCAGCGCGCCGCACGCGGGGCAGTCGCGTTGCCATCCGGCCATGGCGGGCACGCTTTGCGTCCCGCATTTGGCGCAATACCGGTGGCTGTGGTGCCAGCTCAGGATCGCGCGGGCGGTGGCGGCAAGTTCGGCGTCGCGCGGCGACAGCCGGGTCATGCCCGCGCGCAGATCGACGAATTCCGCATCGCCCGTATCGGGGTGCCGTGTGGGGCCGGCGCCAAACGGGTTGTCGCGATCGTCCGGCAGCTCTTGCGGGTGCCACGCAGACATGTCGGCGGCAAAAATGCCGTGGCCATCTTCGGTCAGGCCCAGAAACACGTCGGCCTGCGCGTGCGACAGAATCGCCGACCCCGGCGACACCCAATTCAGCCGTTCATGCCGGCCATCGGCAAAAAGTGGCTTGCTGCGCCAGACCGGCAAAATTCGGGTCGTATCCGCCGCGCGCAATGCCTCAAGCGCGTCTGAATCGCCACGCAACTGCGCCGCCCGGTCCAAACCGGATCCCCCGAAAGTCACTGATTCTGCATGTTTCATTGTCCGGCCTCCCTTGATTGGCCGCCAGCAGACACCGCCGGCCACCGGATGCCAAGTGTTTCAGCAAAGTGATGCCCCAATACCCGCTCAGGTTGCAACCCACGTTGCAAACCGACCAGTTTGCCTTGCCCGGGGGCCTGCCTGGGCCGCTGCAAGAATTTTGCGCTGTGTCATACCCGTGTCGTAGTACCCTGAGAGCAGTCTGAATTCAGACTTTTCAAAAAGGGGGTCTCATGTCCATTTCCAAATCCAGTCCGATGTCGCGCCGCGGGTTCCTGTCGGGAACTGTTGCAGGTGCATCCGTGATCGCGCTCCATCCCTATTCGGCCCGTGCTGCAGCCGGTCAGGCCCATCTTCGGATCATGGAAACCACTGACCTGCACGTGCACGTCTACCCCTATGACTATTACAGCGACAAACCGGTCGACACGGTCGGTCTGGCCCGCACCGCGTCGCACATCAACACGATCCGCGCCGAGGCGACAAATTCGCTGCTGTTCGACAATGGCGACTTTCTGCAAGGCAACCCGATGGGCGATTACATCGGCTACGAACGGGGCATGAAAGAAGGCGACATGCACCCGGTGATCAAGGCGATGAACACCGTCGGGTTCGATGGCTCGACGCTGGGCAACCACGAATTCAACTATGGGCTGGATTTCCTGATGAAATCGCTTGCGGGGGCCGACTTTCCCGTGGTGTCCGCCAATGTGGCAAAACAGACCAACGGCGCACCGACCAACGACATCACCCTGGTCAAACCCTACGTGATCCTTGAACGCCAGCTGACCGATGGCAGCGGCGCCACCCACCCGATCAAGGTCGCGATCATCGGGTTCGTTCCGCCCCAGATCATGACATGGGACCGCCGCCATCTGGAAGGCAAGGTGACCACCCGCGATATCGTGGAAAGCGCGCAGGCCTGGGTGCCGCAGATCCGCGAGGAAGGCGCAGATATCGTCATCGCGCTCAGCCACTCGGGCATTGGCGCGGCAGAGCACACCCATGGCATGGAAAACGCCAGCGTCCCCCTTGCTGCGGTCGATGGGATCGATGCGCTGATGACCGGGCACAGCCATCTTGTGTTCCCCTCGCCCACCTATGCCGATTTTGCCGCGGTCGATGCCGAAAAGGGTCTGATCCATGGCAAGCCGGCCACCATGGGCGGGTTCTGGGGCAGCCATCTGGGCGTGATCGATCTGATGCTGGAATACGAAAGCGGCGAATGGCGTGTCGTGAACACCAGCGTGGAAACCCGCCCGATCGCCAAGCGCAACGAAGACCGCAGCGTCACCGCGCTGGTCGACAGCGATCAGGCCGTGCTGGACAGCGTCGCCAGCGAGCACGCGGAAACGCTGGCGTATGTGCGCCGCGCCGTTGGCAAGACCTCGGCGCCGCTGCACAGCTTTTTCGCCCTGGTGGCCGATGACCCGTCGGTCCAGATCGTGTCAAACGCGCAGAAGTGGTACATCGGCGAAATGATGAAGGGCACCGAATACGAAGGCCTTCCGATCCTTTCCGCCGCCGCCCCCTTCAAGGCCGGTGGACGTGGCGGGCCCGACTATTTCACCGAAGTGCCCGCTGGCGACGTGGCGATCAAGAACGTCGCCGATCTCTATCTCTATCCGAACACCGTGCGGGCGGTGAAAATCAACGGCGCGCAGCTGCGCGGCTGGCTCGACCGCTCGGCCGGCATGTTCAATATGGTCGAACCCGGCAAGGCCGATCAGGTGCTGCTGAACACGTCCTTTCCGTCTTATAACTTCGACGTGATGGACGGGGTCAACTATGCCATCGACCTGTCCCAGCCCACGCGGTTCGGCCCCAAGGGCGAAGAAATCAACCCGGGCACCACCCGCATCAAGAACCTGACCTACAATGGCCAACCGGTCACCGACGACATGGAATTCATCGTGGCCACCAACAACTACCGCGCGGGCGGCGGCGGCAATTTCCCGGGCACCGGCGACACGGTGATCTTCGAAGGCCCCGATACAAACCGCGACGTGATCGTGCGCTATATCGTCGAACAGGGCACCATCAACCCGTCGGCCGATGCCAACTGGTCCTTTGTACCGCTGGACGGCGCCACCGTTCTGTTCGACACAGGCCCCAGAGCGGTCGATTATCTTGATGACGTCAAAGGGGTCGCGATTGAACCGGCCGGCGATGGCCCGGACGGCTTTGCGAGGTTCCGCATCACGCTTTGATGCCGACGCCAGATGAACGGCCCCTCGACATTCGGGGGGCCGTTTGCTTTGAAGGCGCCATGACATCCGCCATCACATATGACGCCATCATCTTCGATCTGGATGGCACGCTGATCGACAGTGAACGCCCTGCGCTTTTGTCTGCGCAAAGGGCCCTGTCGGACATGGGGTTCGACGTTTCGATGGACTTCCTGACCTCGCTCATCGGGATCTCGGACACGGATGTCGCGCCGCGCCTGAATGCCCACCTGAACGCCGACCTTGACTATGCCGCCTATGAGGCCGCCTTTGCGCGCGCACACACCCACCGGCGCGACACGCGCCTGCGCCCCCATGTCGCCGATATCCTGCCCGCACTGAGCGCGCCGCTGGCCGTGGCCACGTCATCGCGCCGCCTCCGGGCCACGGAAAAACTGACCGACGCGGGCATCGCCCAGTATTTCGCGACCGTCGTCACCGCCGATTGCGTAGCCGCCCACAAACCCGATCCGGCCCCCTTTGTCGAAGCGGCCAACCGCCTGCAGGCCGACCCGGCCCGATGCCTTGCCATCGAAGACAGCCCGCCGGGCGTTGCCGCTGCGCTGGCCGCTGGCATGACGGTCGTGCATGTGCCCGACATGCTGGTGCCTGAGACATCGCCAGCGCATCATTTCACCCAGGACCTGCGGGGCGGGCTGCGCGCTGCGGGCTTGCTGCTCTAGACCCGCTTCGCCCAGGGGTGCACGCCCGACCGGCCGCGCGGTGAAACCACGCGCGCAAAGATCGGGCAGGCTGCGGCCCCGCACGCCCCGATCCGCCCGAAACCGCGACCGTTTTCAGCGCATGACCCTTGCGGCGCGCCCGGTCGCGGCCATGCCTGCGCCCCATGCACCCCGGCGCTTGCGAATCCGCGCACCAATGCTTACATAGCGTGCTGAGAGGTTGGCGCGGGCAGGCGCCTCGCCAACCCGGTCAGGTCCGGAAGGAAGCAGCCGTAACGAGCCCCGCTTGGGTCGTTGTCCAGCCTCTCACCTGCAACCGCATGACGCACGGAGGATGAAAATGACTGTCGTTTCCACCCTTCGGGCAACCGCGGCCTGACGCGGGCCTCTGCGATCCCTGCCTTTGCCCGACATGACGCCCGGTGCCCTGCTTGGGGCCCCGTCAATGTCTGACACGCCCCCGATGACCGCCCCCCCGACGCTTGCCAGCCTGGGCTGGAGCGACCATTTCGCCAGCCAATGTGACCCCGACGATTCGCCGCTGCGCCTGTCCGAAGTGCGCCGCAACCGCGTGGTCGGCATCGGCCCCGGCGGCACCCGGGAACTTGCGCTGCCCGGCGACATCCTGACCACGCAGCTGGCGGTGGGCGATTGGGTTCTGGCCGATCTTGATGTCGGGCGCGTCACCCGCGTGCTGGAGCGCCGCGCCGCGCTGGCCCGGAAATCGGTCAGCCATCGCGGCCAGTCGCAACTGATTGCGGCCAATGTCGACACGCTGGTCATCGTCACCTCGTGCAACGCCGATTTCAACGTCGCGCGGTTGGAACGCTATGTGGCCCTGGCCCTGGAAGCCGACGCGCAGCCGGTGATCGTAATCACCAAGGCCGACAAGGCCGAAGCCCGCGCCCCCGACGATTATCGCGCCGAAGCCGAAGCGATCAGCCCGCGCATTGTCGCACTGGTGCTGAACGCCAAAGACCCCGCCCAGGTCCAGGCGCTGGAACGCTGGTGCGGGCCGGGCCAGACCGTGGCCATGGTCGGATCGTCCGGTGTCGGAAAATCCACGTTGGGCGTTGCGCTGACCGGCCAGAAACTGGCCACCGCCGACATCCGTGAAGACGACGCCAAGGGCCGCCACACCACCACCGCGCGCGCGCTTTTGCCAATGAAAGCGGGCGGCTGGCTGATCGACATGCCGGGGATGCGCGAACTGGGCTTGCACGATGTGGCCGACGGTATCGACACCCTGTTCGAAGAACTGACCGACCTGGCGCGCGACTGCAAATTTCGCAATTGCGAACATCAGGGCGAACCGGGCTGCGCCATCCGCGCCGCCATCGAGGCGGGCGATATCAGCCCGGACCGCTTCGAGCGCTGGCAAAAGCTGAAAAGCGAAGACGCCCACAATACCGAAACCATCTCCGAGCAGCGCGCGCGCGGCAAGGCCTTTGCCCGGCAGGTCAAGATGGCCAAGCGCGCCAAAGGCAAGGGCCGCAAGGGCTGATTGCTGGACGCCCCGCGCCCCACCGCCTAACCTGCGACAGACGATTCAAGGGACCGCCATGACCGACACCCACGCCTACCGCGTTCTGGCCCGCAAATACCGGCCAGAAACCTTTGCCGACCTGATCGGACAAGACGCCATGGTGCGCACCCTGAAAAATGCGTTCGAGGCGGATCGAATCGCGCAGGCCTTCATCATGACGGGCATCCGCGGCACCGGAAAAACCACGACCGCGCGCATCATCGCCAAGGGGATGAACTGCGTCGGCCTTGACGGCACGGGCGGCCCCACCACCGAACCCTGCGGGCAATGCGAACACTGCGTGGCCATTTCCGAAGGCCGCCATGTCGACGTGATGGAAATGGACGCCGCCAGCCGGACCGGTGTCGGCGACATCCGCGAAATCATCGACAGCGTGCACTACCGCGCCGCGTCGGCCCGCTACAAGATCTACATCATCGACGAGGTGCACATGCTGTCCACCTCGGCCTTCAACGCGCTGCTGAAAACGCTGGAAGAGCCGCCCGAGCATGTGAAATTCATCTTTGCCACCACCGAAATCCGTAAGGTGCCCGTGACGGTGTTGTCGCGTTGCCAGCGGTTCGATCTGCGCCGGATCGAACCCGAGGTGATGATCGCCCACCTGCAATCGGTGGCCCAAAAGGAAGGCGCTGACGTGGCCCAGGATGCGCTGGCGCTGATCACGCGCGCGTCAGAAGGGTCGGTCCGCGATGCGATGAGCCTGCTGGACCAGGCCATCAGCCACGGGGCGGGCGAAACCACGGCCGAGCAGGTGCGCGCCATGCTCGGGCTGGCGGACCGGGGCCGGGTGCTGGATCTGATCGACCTGATCATGGCGGGCGACGCGGCCGGCGCGCTGAACGAGCTGTCCCAGCAGTATGCAGACGGCGCCGACCCGCTGGCCGTTCTGCGCGATCTGGCCGAAATCACCCACTGGGTCAGCGTCATCAAGATCACGCCCGAAGCCGCCGACGATCCCACCGTCGGCCCCGATGAACGCGAGCGGGGCAAGGGCATGGCGGAAAAACTGCCGATGCGCGTGCTGACGCGGATGTGGCAGATGCTGCTCAAATCACTGGACGAAGTCGCCAGCGCGCCCAACGCCATGATGGCCGCTGAAATGGCCGTGATCCGCATGACCCATGTGGCCGATCTGCCCGCGCCCGAAGATCTGGTGCGCCGGCTCAAGGATACGCCGCCGCCCCCGCCCCCGCCGCGTTCGGGGGGGCCGGGCGCTGGCGCCTCTGGCCCGTCCGGCACGCCGCAAGGGGCGCCGTCTGGCGGGGCGCGCATCAGCCATGCACCCACACCATCGGGCGCGGCCACAGCCCTGGCCCAGGCCCCCGAAACTGCCCTGGCCCGCTATGCCCGCTTTGACGACGTGGTTGAACTGATCCGCCGCCATCGCGATGTGAAACTGCTGGTCGAAGTGGAAACCACCCTGCGCCTTGCGCGCTATTCGCCCGGCCGGATCGAATTCCAGCCCACCGACAGGGCACCGGGCGATCTGGCCGCCCGCTTGGGCGGCGCATTGCAACGCTGGACCGGCGTTCGCTGGGCTGTCACCGTGGTGAACGAAGGCGGCGGCGAAACCATTGCCCAGGTGCGCGACGCCGCGCGCCTGAGCCAAGAGGCCGAGGTTCGCAAACATCCCCTTGTGGCGGCCGTGTTCAGCGCCTTTCCGAAAGCCCGCATTGCCGAAATCCGAACCGAGGCAGACATGGCGCAAGAAGCGCAAATCGAAGCCCTGCCCGAAGTCGAAGACGAATGGGACCCCTTTGAAGACGACTGAGCGATGCGGCGCATCACGCCCGTATCGCCCCCGCAACGCGCCCAAAACCCGCCATCACGGCGCTTGCAACGCCCCTTGTGAACACAGCCCCCCGCACGTATCTGGGGACCAAGCAAAAATGATCGGAGAGACGATATGCTGAAAGGCCTCGGGAACCTTGGCGACATGGCCAAGATGATGAAAGCTGCCAAGGAAATGCAATCCAGGGTCGAGCAATTGCAGCAAGACCTGGAAACCATCATGGTCACCGGCGAAAGCGGGGCCGGTCTGGTCAAGGCGACTTCAACCGCCAAGGGCGTGTTGACCGGTCTGGACATCGACCCTTCGATTTTCAACCCCGACGAAAAGGAAGTGGTCGAAGACCTGATCCTTGCCGCGATCAAGGACGCCCAATCCAAGGCCGCCGAGAAATCGCAATCGGAAATGGAAAAACTGACTGCGGAAATCGGCCTGCCCGCCGATTTCAAGATGCCCTTCTAAAGTGTCCGGCGCCACGCGCGAGATCGAGGCGCTGATCGCGCTGATGGCCAAGCTGCCGGGTCTGGGCCCGCGCTCGGCCCGGCGCGCGGTGCTGCACATGGTCAAGAAGCGCGGCCTGATCATGGGGCCGCTGGCCGACGCGCTGCGCACCGTGGCCGACACCGCCCGCGAATGCGTGATCTGCGGCAATGTCGGCACGTCCGAGGTTTGCGATATCTGCACGTCGGACAAACGCGCCAACGGCCAGATCTGCGTGGTCGAAGACGTCGCCGATCTGTGGGCGATGGAGCGCGGCGGCGCCTTTGGCGGACGCTACCATGTGCTGGGCGGCACGCTGTCGGCGCTGGACGGGATCGGGCCCGACGATCTGCGCATCCCCAAGCTGATCGCGCGGATCGGCGATGAAGGCGTTAACGAAGTCATCCTGGCGCTGAACGCCACGGTCGATGGCCAGACCACCGCGCATTATATCGCTGATGAACTGGCCGGGCGCTGCGCGGTCACGTCGCTGGCCCAAGGTGTGCCCATCGGGGGCGAGCTGGATTACCTTGACGATGGCACCATCAGCGCCGCGCTCAGCGCCCGCAAATCCCTGTGACAAAATCGCAAAGGCCCGGCGCAATGCACCGGGCCTGAATGACGCTGTGAACGCCCTGCGATCCGCGGCTTACAGAACCACTTCGTCCAGCGGCGGGAACCCGTTGAACCCGACCGATGAATAGGTGGATGTATAGGCGCCGCAGTTGTTGATCACGATCCGGTCCCCGGCGCGCAGACCCAGGGGCATCTGCACGGGGCGTTTTTCGTACAGCACGTCGGCGCTGTCGCAGGACGGACCGGCAATGATGCAGGCGCCGCAGTCTTCATGGTCGCGGTCGGTGGTGAACTGATAGCGGATCGCTTCGTCCATGGTTTCGGCCAGGCCGGAAAACTTGCCGATGTCCAGATAGACCCAGCGGTGCAGGTCATCGGGCGACTTGCGCGACACCAACAAGACCTCGGCCACGATCTTGCCTGCCTCGGCAACCATACCGCGCCCCGGCTCGGCCATGATATGGGGCACGTTGTCGAACCGCTCTTCGATCAGCGCCATGACCTCGGTGGCATAGCGCGTGGGGTGCTGGATCGCCTCGCCGTAAAAGGCCGGGAATCCGCCGCCGATGTTCAGCAAGCTCAAATCAAAGCCGGCCGCTTGCGCCTGGCGCCAGATATCGGCGACGCTGTCCAGAACCCCGATCCACATGCGCGCCTGCTTGGTTTGCGATCCGACGTGGAACGACAGGCCCACCGGGTCCAGCCCCAGATCGCGGGCATAGCCCAGCAGGGTCAGCGCATGTGTCGAAGCGCAGCCGAACTTGCGGGTCAGCGGCCAGTCAGCTTCGCAGTTTTCCACGATCAGGCGAATGTAGACCTGCGCGCCGGGGGCATGTTCGGCCAGCTTTTCCAGCTCTTCCTCGGCGTCGGCGGCGAACAGGGTGATCCCGGCGTCATGGGCAAAGCGGATGTCCGAGATACGCTTGACTGTGTTGCCAAAGGAAATGTGCTCAGGCGGGGCGCCAAGGCTCAGGCACAGCTCGATCTCGCCGCGCGAGGCCGCATCGAAATGCGCGCCCTTGTGGGCCAGCGTTTCGATCACGGCGCGGTGCGGGTTCGCCTTTACCGCATAGTGGATCTTGGCCCGGCCAAGCCCACGGGCCAGCGCGTCATATTGCTGGGCGACCAAGGCGGTGTCCAGAACCAGCGTCGGCTTGTCGAAGCTGGTTGATGCGATGAAAGCGTCGAGACGGGCAGTGCGCGACAAATCGCGCGCGCCGACAAAGTCGGTTACGTATGCGTTCATGGTCATCTCCATTTGACCCGGCCATTCCGGTTTCCCGGCGCAGACCGCTCAGTTCGAATGAAGACGTTACCGTCGCTACGTAAACACGGGGCTGGTAGGCCCTGCCCGGCCAGAGGCGCGTGCGTTGGCGTCTTGAGCCGGCATTTAGGGGCGATGCAGGATTCGATCAAGCCGTTTTTTGCACCCGGATCAATTTATTTTTCGTCGCGCTGGCCCGGCACACCGTGCAAGGGCCGCGCGCCGCCGATCAAGTCCGCGTTGGTCTGGTACAGCGCGACGATCCGGTCGATCAGCCGGCGCATCTGGGGGCGGTGGCGATCATCGTTGTGCATGACCAGATGTTGGGTTTCGGTCAGATCGTCAATCAGGGGGCCGGCGCGCACCAGCGCGGGGTCGCGGTCGGCCATCAGGCAGGGCATCACGCCGATCCCCGCCCCTGCGCGCACCAATTCGTGCACGGTTGCCACCGAACTCGCCAGCACGCGCACCGGGTGGCCCTGGCGATGCAACCACATTGCGGCGGGGTGAACCGCATGTTCGCGGTCCAGCCCGACCCAGCCCAGCGTGTCTGCCTGGGCCGCCCCATAGGCGCGATACGGCGCAAAGCGCAATGTGGCCAGCGCGCGACTGGCCAGATTGCCGGCCCCCGGCGGGCGGTTGCGAATGCCCAGGTCGATTTCGCGGTGGGCCAGGTCCAGAACCCGTTCGGTGGTCACAAAGTTGATCCGAAACCGGTCGCGCGGGCGGCACAGCCGGTCCAGATGCGCGGCCAGAAACGTGGCGGTGGCCGTCCCGGCCGACAGGCGCAGCACCGGGGTGTCGGCCTGGCCTGATGCGAAGTCTTCAATCGGGCTGGCCGCCGCGTGCATTGCGCGCACCCGCGCCAGCAGGGCCACCCCATCGGGGGTCAGGCGATAGCCGCTCTGGGCGCGGTGAAACAGGATGCGGCCCATCTGCTGCTCGATCGCCAGCATGCGCCGGCCCATCGTGGGCGCGCTGACTCCGGTGGCCCGCGCCGCCGCGCTCAGGCTGCCCAGATCCGCCACATGGAAGAACAGGCGCAAATCATCCCAGTTCACATCGTTCATTTTTGAAAAACTATTTTCCAAATGCATCGCATATTTCGCTGATCCGACAGCCTAGATTTTCAATCATGATTTATACCGGAGGATATTTCAATGCAGGCCGTTCTTTGGACAACCCCGCCAAAGCCCATGAGCGAGGACGATTTCTACGCCATCGGCGCCCCACCCCGCCCATTTGCCCTGGCGATCAGCGCGCTGCGCCGGGCATGGCCCGCCATCCGGTCCATCCGCACAAAAAAACCCCGCCGGGATCGGCGGGGCTGGTTGGTCAGGCGACGAAAGGGGATCAATCCTTTTCGTCGTCGTCCTCGTTGTCGGGCAGGTTGAAAAAGCTGTCCGCGTCGTATTCTTTTTCCTTGGTCTTTTCGTCGTCGTCGTCGCCAGACAGCGAAAAGGTCTCAAGCCCCGAAATCGCCGTGGGCATCTTGGGTTCGACATCGGCATCCAGGCTCTGCTCGGTGGACAGCAACTTGCGCCGTTCGTCGTCGGTCATCGCGGCGCCTTCGGACTCGCGCTTTTTGGCGGCCTTTTGCACGGCGGCGTCCAGTTCGGTCTGCTTGCACAGGCCCAGGGCGACCGGGTCGATCGGCTCCATCTGGTTGATGTTCCAATGCGTGCGCTCGCGGATCGACTGGATCGTCGGCTTGGTGGTGCCGACCAGCTTGGAAATCTGCGCGTCGGTCAGCTCGGGGTGGAATTTGACCAGCCACAGGATCGAATTGGGGCGGTCCTGGCGCTTGGACAGCGGCGTATAGCGCGGCCCGCGGCGCTTTTCCTCGCCGACGGCGGCAGCGTTGTACTTGAGGGTCAGCTTGTGCGTCGGGCTCTTTTCGGCCGCGTCAATGTCCTCTTGCGTCAGCTGGTTGTTCGCGACCGGATCGAAACCCTTCACGCCCACCGCAACATCGCCGTCGGCGATGCCCTGCACTTCCAACTCATGCAATCCGCAAAAATCGGCAATCTGCTTGAAGCTGATCGTCGTATTGTCCACCAGCCAAACGGCGGTGGCCTTGGCCATGATCGGTTTACCCATAGCGTCACTCCTTAGGCATATCTTCCCCGCCGCCTGAAAAGGCTGCCCGGAGGATCCGAGCGGGTTCACGTTGAAGGGGAACTTGCGCGCTATATAGTGAATGAAAAGCCCGGATGAAAGAGAAAATGCGTTATTTGATCGTTACCCTGCTGTCCCTGCTTGCCGCGCCCGCCTGGTCCAGGGGCGAACAGGCGGGCGATTTCGACTATTATGTGCTGGCCCTGTCGTGGTCGCCCACATGGTGCGCCCTGGAAGGGGACGCACGCGGATCGCCCCAATGTGACCGGCCCTTTGGCTGGGTACTTCACGGGCTGTGGCCGCAATTCGAAAGCGGCTGGCCGTCGTATTGCCGCACCACTGCGCATGATCCGTCGCGCGGCCAAACCGCCGCGATGGCCGATATCATGGGCGCACCGGGGGCCGCGTGGTACCAGTGGAAAAAGCATGGGCGCTGCGCGGGCCTGACGCCCGACGCCTATTTCGATGCAGCGCGCGATGCCTTTGATGCGGTGCAGAAACCGGCCCTTTTGCGCAAACTGGATCGCCCCGTCACCCTGCCGGCATCCGTCGTCGAAGACGCCTTTCTGGCCGCCAACCCCACCCTGTCGCCTGACATGATCACGATCACCTGTAAATCCGCGCGCATTCAAGAAGCGCGTATCTGCCTGACCCGCGATCTGACCCCGCGCACCTGCGCGGCGGATGTCGTGCGCGACTGCACCATGAGCGACGCGCTGCTGGATCCGATCGATTGAATTTGAATTGATCTTGAGTTTGATGCCACGGGATGTCGCGCCCGTTGCCGCGATTGCGCCACGCAATCGGCACAGGGGGCTGAAAAACCATCCGTCATGACCGGAACCAATGCCCGCGCGCCCGACAGCGTCGCGGGTCATGCCCTTCATAAGGAATGACGAATGACACGCACCCAAGTTTTCGCCTGTATGGCAGCGCTGGCGGCCTCGGCCTGTACGCCGATCCCTCCGTCCATCACCGCCGCCGAATTTGCCAGCGAAACCGATGAAATGGTCCGCGCGGCGGACTTGTCCGCGACCGCGCTGATGGACATGCCCACCAGCGGCGTGACCACCTATGCCGGCACGATTGCGGCGCTCGGCGGCAGCGAAAGCCTGATGGGATCGCTGACCATGGACGTGGATTTTGCCACCTCGGATGTTACCGGATCCGTGACCGAACTGAACTATGTCAAGAATGGCACCCCAGACCAGACACTGGGCGGCAGCTTGACCCTGACGGGCGAAGTTTCGGGCACAGACCTGAGCGCGAACGCCAGGGGCACTTTGTCGGGCGTGCAATCGGGCCTGCGCGCCAAGATGAATGCCGACATCGATCTGGCGGGTACGTTCCGCAATGACACCGGCACGGCAGACCTGATCTATGGCACCGTCGATGGTGAGGCGCGCGGCAGGTTCGTGGACCTCGACTTTAACGACGGTGAATTCTACGCAACGGCCCAATAGGCGCGGGCCTGGGGCCGGCCCCGCGCAGGGCCCACCGACAAAACAAAACGGCAAAGCAAAACGGCGCGCGGATATCCGCGCGCCGTTGATCTGTCTATTGGCACAGGGGTCAGACGCGGCGGCGCGCGGCGCCCAAAGCGCCCAGCCCTGCGACCAAAAGCAGGGCCGATGCGGGCAGCGGGACAGCCGACAGGGTGACGCTGACCAGATTTTGCGAATAGGCCGCGCCGCCTGCGGACACACCGGCATCCAGGTAGCTGACGCTATAGCCGCCCACCGCGTTGCCCAGCGCCAGGAACGATGTGGCCATGGTTTCAACCGCGTCGGGTGTCTTGCTGCGCAGCGTAAAACGACCATCGTACAGGTCGAAATTACCGGTGTCATAGACGATTTCCCAGATCGCGGTCTGGAACGCAGCCGACGATGTCGCATCCGTAACAGCGGCGTAGTGCTGGGTGAACAGCTTGTCCAAGTTCCCGGTCACGTCCGGGGCGAACATGTCGGTGTCCACGGTATATTCGGTGGCGTCCGTCCTGAGGCGCGTGGTGATATCCACGCACCAGGCCAACAGCTCTTGTGACCTGTCAACGACGTCAAATTTGAACTGGCCGGCGCTCGCGCCCCCCGACACACTGTCGATACGGAAAAAAACGTTCCGCGCGCCGGGATCCTGGCCCAGATAGTCCAGTGTCACGGTCGATGCCATCGCGGGCGAAGAAACCGCCCCCACGACCAGCGCGGCAGAAATCAAAACACGCATCTTGTTACCCAATCATGCAATTACTTGTTACCGTCCGGGGATCGGCCAGCAAGCCCAACGTTCCCCAGAGCGTGGGCGCATATACGCACGCCCCCGCCGCGTTTCAACGCATCAGCGCTGCGCCTTACGCGACGTTATCCACATGATATCAATCTGAAATCGCCGCGCGACACCGTGCGACACCGTGCGACACTGCGCAACACCGCGCGACACCGGTATCAGACCTTCAACACGATCTTTCCGATATGCTGAGAGCTTTCCATGCGCGCATGCGCCTTGGCTGCATCGGCCAGCGCAAATTCGCTGTCCATCACCGGCCCGATCCGCCCGGCATCCAGCAAGGGCCAGACATTCGCGCGCAATTCGTCGGCAATCGCGGCCTTGGCCTGCACCGACTGCGGGCGCAACGTGCTGCCCGTGATCGTCAGCCGCCGCATCATCACCGGCGCGAAGTTCATTTCCACCCTGGGGCTTTGCAGGAACGCGATTTGAACCAGCCGTCCATCTTCGGCCAATGCCTTGATATTGCGCGGGATATAATCACCCCCCACCATGTCCAGGATCAGGTCGGCGCCGCCTTCTTCGCGCAGGATCGTGACGAAATCCTCGCTCTTGTAATTGATCGCCCGCTCGGCGCCCAGATCCTGGCACCGGGCGCATTTTTCGTCCGACCCTGCCGTGGCAAAGACCCGTGCGCCCAACACTTTGGCCAGCTGGATCGCCGTGGTGCCAATGCCTGACGATCCACCGTGGACAAGGAACCGCTCGCCCGCGACCAGTTCGCCGCGCATGAACACATTCGACCAGACGGTGAAGAATGTTTCGGGCAGGCAGGCGGCCTCGCGCAGGTCCATGCCCTGGGGCACCGGCAAGGCGTGCACGGCGGGCGTGACCACGTATTGCGCATAGCCCCCGCCGGGCAACAGGGCGCAAACCTCGTCACCCTCGGACCAGCCCGTGACCCCCGGCCCGACCGCGGCCACGACGCCCGACGCCTCTAGCCCGGGCAGATCCGAAGCATCCGGGGGCGGCGCATACTGCCCCGCGCGCTGCAAGGCATCGGGGCGATTGACCCCGGCATAGGCCACTTTGATCAGGATTTCCCCATGGCCGGGCGTGGGAACGGGCCGTTCGCCCGGCACCAAGACCTCTGGTCCTCCGGGCTCGGAAATCTCGACAACGCGCATTGTGCTCATGGGGCCCTCCTGTAACGGTTCAGGCCTTTGTCGCCCATGCGCCGGGCCTGTGCAAGGTCAGCCCGGAACATCCGTCCGGTCGACACCCGCCGGGGCCTTGATCCGGCCCAGAATGGCGCTCGGCACGGCCAGCAACGGGGCCAGCCCCTTGTTTTCGCGCACCTTTGCCTTGGTCTTTTCGATCGACATCACATTGGCAACGCGCCGGTCCAAAAAGGCCCAGGTCGCCTCGCCGCCCTCGGACTGATCGCCCAGCCAGAACATGCAGGTCGATCCGAACACCCCGGCCAGCATCGCCCGCTTGGTATACCAGTTGTAATCGCGCGAGGTGTCGCCAAGCGCGTTCCAGATCGCATCTGCCGTCCCCCACACCAGGCGTGATCCTTCGGGCGCCAAATGCGGCAAGGAAAACAGCGCCATGCCCTTGCGCACGATCTCGCGGTCCACCGCTTCGAGCCGCAGGCGCACAAGACCGGCCACCTTCTGTGAATAGCGCAACCCTTCGGGCAGGGCCGCGACGTCGATCGCCTCGTCTCCGCGCAGGTGATAGGCCGCCGCCAGATCCGTCGCGCCGCGCGGGCAGGCAATGCGCGCCATATCGCTGGACACATCGGCATCGGCAATGGCGGCGCGGAACGTCACATCGGTCCAGCCATCGAACGGCACATGGGCCAGTGCAGCGTCCAGCAACTGTTCGCGGACGGGGTCCTTGGTATGACTGGACACGACAGATCCTCCTGTTCACAATTCCATGTGCTCAACCCTAGCTCGGCCGGCCGCCATGTAAAGCCGCGCGCCCCCTGCGACGCCGCCTCATGACCGGGCGAACAACTGGACAAAGCCCATAACCGCTGCTATATGGCGCGCTCCTGCAACTTTTTGCAAATCTAACTTAGGAAGGTGGTGACACCACATGCAGGTAAGCGTTCGCGATAATAACGTCGATCAGGCTCTCCGTGCCCTGAAGAAAAAACTTCAGCGCGAAGGCGTTTTCCGTGAAATGAAGCTCAAGCAACATTTCGAGAAACCGTCCGAGAAAAAGGCCCGTGAGAAAGCGGAAGCGATTCGTCGTGCCCGTAAGCTGGCCCGTAAAAAGGCCCAGCGCGAAGGCCTCTGAGACGCCCAAACGAACGACGCGGGCTTCGGCCCGTATCCGATGACCCCCGGCCCGTCCGGGGGTTTGTCGTTTCTGGCCCCCGGTTTCTGGCCCCACATGTTTGCCCCCGCGTTTTTACCCCCTGTGCCCCCCCTTCTCCGTTTCAAAATATCCTGGGGGGGAATTGCGCCCAGCGGGCGCAAGGGGGCAGCGCCCCGACCCGCGTGCCCCGGCACGCTGGCAGAGCGCCCGCAGGGCACCGCTTGATCATACCGCTAGATCACACTGGCAGAGCGGTCGTCTTGAACACCGTGCGCAAGGCAAAGCTGGTCTGCATCTGCGCCACGCCGGACAACCGCGCCAGACGGCGATGGATCTGCGCAAAATGTTCGTTGTCGCGCGCCACGACCTTCAACATGTAATCGGCGCGCCCGGCCATCAGGTGGCATTCCAGCACATCCTCGGCCAATCGCACATCACGCTCGAAACTCTCCAGAACCTCGTCGGCTTGCCCTGTCAGGGTGATTTCGACAAAGGCTGTCACCGGGCGGTCGACCTTGTTGGGGTCCAGCATCGCGGCATAGGCGCGGATCACGCCTTCGGCCTCTAGTCGCTGCATCCGCCGGTGGCAGGACGACGCCGACGTGTTGGCACGGCTTGCCAATTCCGCGTTGGATATCCGCCCATGCTTCTGCAAAATGGTCAAAATCCGGCGATCTATGTCATCCAACGGCGTCATTTCGGGCCCTCCATCCACGCAAGCTTGGCCCGGACGCGCGCAAATGAAAAGGCCCGCCAAAACTGGCGGGCCCATCCGGTACCAGGTACCAAAGCCGGGGATCAGGCGCGTTTGGCCAGAGCATCCCGGATTTCGACCAGCAGGTCGACTTCGGACGGCCCTGTTTCGACCTCGGGGGCCACATCATCGGGCTTCTCGGCCATCGCTTTGACGCGGTTGACGTAGCGCACCAACATGAACACGACAAAGGCGATGATCAGGAAGTTGATCACGGCCATGATGAACGACCCATAGGCGAACACCGAAGCGCCCGCTTCGCGGGCCGCATCCAGGCTGGCGCCTTCGGGAACCGTGCCGCCAAGAACGGCGTAGTTGTTTGTGAAATCCAGACCGCCGGTGAACAAACCGATGATCGGATTGATCAGATCCGTAACAAGCGATGTCACGATGGCCGTAAAGGCCGCACCGATGATGATGCCAACGGCCATGTCCATGACATTGCCCTTCGCGATGAAGTCCTTGAACTCATTGAGCATTGATCTTCCTTCAGTTTAGCCTTGGGTGAGTGTGCTGTTCACCCTTACACAGTGCTTCCAATATGGTTGCACATGCCGAACCCTGTCCAATGGTTTAAGGGGAATTATCTATTCGCTTAGTCAATTCCGAATAAAGGGGAATACGCTCGTGTCCGTCACCAACCACCCGATCAACGCCCGCTGGCCTGCCAAGGATCCGCAGGTTCTTCAACTCTATTCCTTCCCGACGCCGAACGGGGTCAAAGCGTCGATCGCGCTGGAAGAAATGGGTATCCCCTATGAAGCGCATCTTGTCACGCTGGCCGACAAGGATGTCAAAAGCCCCGAATTCCTGTCGCTCAACCCCAACAACAAGATCCCCGCGATCATCGATCCCAATGGCCCCGATGGCACCCAGATCGAACTGTTCGAAAGCGGCGCGATCCTGATTTACCTTGCCGAAAAATCCGGCAAGCTGTTGCCCAGCGAACCGGCGGCGCGCTACCAGACGATCCAATGGGTCATGTTCCAGATGGGCGGTGTCGGCCCAATGTTCGGCCAGCTTGGCTTTTTCTACAAGTTCGCCGGGTCCAAGATGGAAGATCCCACGGCGCGCAATCGCTACATCGACGAAGCCAAGCGCCTGCTGGGCGTCGTCGAAAAGCAACTGGAGGGGCGCGACTGGATGATGGACGACTTCACCATCGCCGATATCGCGCTGGCCCCGTGGCTGAACGCGCTCGATTTCTACGGCGCAAAAGACGTGACGGGCTACAATGATCTGACGAACGTGCCGGCCTACGTCGACCGGTTCTTTGCCCGCCCGGCCGTGGACACGGCCAAGAACATCCCGCCGCGTCCCTGATCTTTCGGGCTATCGTCGGTGTTCCCCGCGCGCGCGGGGAAGCCCGGCGCAGCATTGTCGGTTCGAATATTTCCCGGCGTACGCGCGGCGCGGGCGCCTTGCGTCAAAAGCGGGCTGGCAGCCGGTCTGGCGGGGCGGGGGCACTGCCCCCGCGCCGGCCCTATCCGCGCAGCACGCCGCCCGTTGCCTTGGCCACCTTTTCGACGATCTTCGCGGCCACCGCTTCGATGTCTGCTTCTTTCAGCGTGGCGTGTCTGGGTTGCAGGCGCACCGCAATCGCGACCGACTTTTTGCCCGCGCCCAGACTTCCCCCGATGAATTCATCGAACACGCGCACCTCTTCGACCAGCGCCTTGTCTGCGCCCGCCGCCGCGTTGACCAGCGTCAGCGCTTCGACATCGGCATCCACGACAAAGGCGAAATCCCGCTCGACCGCTTGCAGATCGCTGATCTCCAGTGCTGCGCGGCTTGCGCCGGATTTGCGTGGGAACGGCGGTTCGGCCAGCCACAGCGTAAAGCCCACCGCCGGGCCCTTGACGCCCATTTCTTTCAGCACCTTGGGATGAATTTCGCCAAAGGTGCCCATGACCTTTTTCGGCCCAAGACAGATGTTGCCCGAGCGCCCCGGATGCCACCAGCTTTCCACGTTGCGGTTGATCTGCACCTTGGCGGGCGCGCCGATGGCGGCCAGCGCGGCCTGGGCATCGGCCTTGGCGTCGAACAGGTCCACCGCCCGGCGCGCGCCATGGGGGTCGCGCGGGCCGCTGTGGCCCACAAGAAGCCCCGCGGCGCACAGGCGCTGCTGGTCCGGCTCTCCGCCATCAAAGGCGGCGCCGATTTCGAACAGGGCCATGTCGGCAAAGCCGCGCGCCTGATTGCGGGCCGCCGCCTGCAACAGGCTGGGCAGCAGCGACGGGCGCATATGGCTCATTTCGCTGGAGATCGGGTTCTGCAGCATCGTGTCATCCGACGCGCCCCCGAACAACGCAGCCGACGCGCGATCAATAAAGCTGTAGGTCACGCATTCATTGTACCCCAGCGCCGCGATGGTGCGGCGCGCGGCCTGCTCGCGCTTTTGCAGCGGGGTCAGGATCGGCTTGGGCACGCCCACTTCGGCGCGCGCCATCGGCTTGCCTTCCAGCTTGGTCAGCGACGCGATCCGCGCGACTTCTTCGACCAGATCCGCTTCGCCCAGCACGTCCGGACGCCACGACGGCACCTGCGCCATGTCGCCATCCATCACAAAGCCCAGCGCCTCAAGCGAAGCGCGCTGCTGATCGGCGGGAATATCCATGCCCACCAGCGATGAGCACCGATCCGTATCCAGCTTGTAGGCCCGCTGCCAGTTCGGCACCTGCCCCGCCGTCACCACGCGGGACGCTTCGCCGCCGCAAAGATCGATGATCAGCTGCGCCGCATCCTCAATGGCCTGCGCGTTATATTCCGGATCAATCCCGCGTTCGTTGCGATACCGCGCGTCCGAGTTGATTTTCAGCGCCCGGCCCGTCGCGGCAATCGCGATCGTGTCCCAGACCGCGGCTTCCAGAAACACGTCGGTGGTGTCTTCGGTGCAACCCGATGCCTGGCCGCCCATGATCCCGGCGATGCTTTCCACGCCGGCGTCATCGCTGATGACGATCGCGCCTTCGGGCAGCTCATAGGTTTTTTCGTCCAGCGCCAGCAGTTGTTCGCCGCCCTTGGCTGCGTGAATGCGCAGATCGCCCTGCACCTTGCCCGCGTCGAACACGTGCAGCGGGCGGTTCATGTCATAGGTAAAGAAGTTGGTCACATCCACCAGCGCCGAGATCGGGCGCAGCCCAATCGCCGTGAGCCGGTCTTGCAGCCACGCCGGGCTGGGCCCGTTTTTGACGCCGCGGATCAGCCGGCCCTGAAAGATATGGCAGCCGTCCTTGGCACTGTCATCGATCACCACGCCGATGGGGCTGTCAAAGGTGCCGTCCACCTTGGCCGCCTTGCGCGGTTTCAGCGTGCCCAGCCCGCGCGCGGCCAGATCGCGCGCCACCCCGCGCACGCCCAGCGCATCGGGGCGGTTGGGCGTGATCGCGATTTCGATCACCGGGTCCACCTTGGCCGGATCGTTTTCTGCCAGCCAGTCCGCGAAGGTCTGGCCCACCTTGCCGCTGGGCAGCTCGATGATGCCGTCATGTTCGTCCGACAGCTGCAATTCGCGTTCCGAGGCCATCATGCCGTGGCTTTCAACGCCGCGGATCTTGCCCACGCTCAGCGTCACATCGATGCCCGGCACATAATCGCCCGGCTTGGCCAGAACCACCGTGATCCCGGCCCGCGCATTGGGCGCGCCGCACACGATCTGCTTGTCGCCTTCGTCGGTTTCCACCACGCAGACGCGCAGCCGGTCAGCATCGGGGTGCTGCTCGGCCGATTTCACTTTCGCCAGCGTAAAGGCGCCCAGCATATCGGCCGGGTTTTCCACGCCTTCGACCTCAAGCCCCAGATCGGTGAGCGCGTAAAGGATCTCGTCAAGCGAGGCCGTCGTATCAAGGTGTTCCTTGAGCCAGGAGAGGGTGAATTTCATTTTTGGTGCCCTTCGTACTCTTCGCCAAACAAAGCAACGATAGTCGCTCTATGGTCAACGTCTTCGGGTGAGATTTCTTTTCGCATCGCGACCAGCATCTCAATTTCCGCTTGATGCGCTTCTTGGCTCAATATTCTTAGTTCATTTTTTTCTGCTTCGGTTTTTTCACCGCCAGCAGACTTCAAATCGAACCTGAGCTCTCCGAACGTTTTCTCGATTTCCGCAAACGAGAAAGCGGATTTGAGGACTTCTTCATTCGCGTACAAAAGAAGTTGGTTGAAGGCAGCGAAATAATCGTGATGCCGATCGCCCGTAAGGTCCCCAGTGTCGCAATATTCGGTGAATGCCTTGCTTTGCTCAGCAACAAACAACGCGTAGGTTCTGGTTTTTTCCGCGAGTATTTGATTGTCCCTTTGTCTGCGCCAATCATCCAATCCCTTCCAGGCAATCAATGTCGCTGCCACTAGACCGCACGTTCCTATCGCGGTGACACAAAAGCTAAGGCCTTCAAAAATCTGGGTCGATGTAATCGTCTCCATCACCTAGCCCTACCGCTCGTTCAACGTACAAGCGATGCACCCACCCTCGGGCCGGGCGCGATCCTGGGTTTCGCGAAGCTCGAACATTACCGCGACAACCCCCCGCGCATGGTCGGCACGTCCAGCGCGCTGAAGCCATAGTGGCGCAGCCAGCGCAGGTCGCTGTCAAAGAACGCGCGCAGATCGGGGATGCCGTATTTCAGCATCGCCAGACGGTCGATGCCGATGCCAAAGGCAAAGCCCTGCCACTGGGTCGAATCGACCCCGGCGCTTTCCAGCACTTTGGGGTGCACCATGCCGGACCCCAGGATTTCCATCCAGTCGTCGCCCTCGCCGATCTTCAACGCGCCATTCGACCAGGAACAGCGGATGTCCACCTCGGCCGAGGGTTCGGTGAACGGAAAGTGCGAGGCGCGAAAGCGCAGTTCGACCCCGTCGACTTCGAAAAATGCGCGGCAGAATTCTTCGAGCACCCATTTCAGGTTGGCCATGGAAATATCGCGGTCGATTGCCAGCCCTTCGACCTGATGGAACATCGGCGTGTGGGTCTGGTCCATGTCCATCCGGTACACCCGGCCCGGCGCGATCACGCGGATCGGTGCGCCCTGCGCCTGCATCGCGCGGATCTGTACCGGGCTGGTGTGCGTGCGCAGCACGTGCGGCGGGCGGTCGTCGCCCGGCGCGCGGTGCATGAAGAACGTGTCATGCTCTTGGCGGGCGGGGTGTTCGGGCGGGATGTTCAGCGCATCGAAATTGTGCCAGTCGTCTTCGATCTGCGGCCCCTCGGCCACGGAAAACCCCATGTCGGCGAAAATCGCGGTGACCTCTTCGGTCACCTGGCTGACCGGGTGGACGCTGCCCACGCGCTGCGGGCGCGCCGGCAGGGTCACGTCCAGCCATTCGCCGCGCAGCCGTTCGTCTAGCGCGGCATCCTCAAGCCCTGCCTTGCGGGCGGCCAGCGCGCTGTTGATTTCATCCTTCAGCGCGTTCAGCCTGGGGCCCATGACCTGCCGCTCTTGCGGCGTCATCTTGCCCAGTTCGCGCATCTTCAGGGCCACTTCGCCCTTTTTGCCCACCGCTTGCAGGCGGATTTCCTCTAGCGCGGCCTCGTCGCCCGCCCCAGATATCAGCCCAAGGTACTTGTCCCGTAGATCGTCCATGCGGACCCCCTTGAATGTCTCGGCGCCGTGCTATCACACGAGGCCCAATACACAAGAAGCCGCGAGACCCCGAAAGGTCCGCGGCTTCTGCAATGTCGTTCCCGGATGCGGGAGCTTACGCGAGCGCGGCCTTCGCCTTGTCGACGATGGCGCCAAACGCTTCGGGCTCGTGCACGGCCAGATCGGCCAGAACCTTGCGGTCCACGTCGATCCCGGCCAGCGACAGACCGTTGATAAAGCGGCTGTAGGTCAGCGCTTCGTCATGGTTGCGCACGGCGGCGTTGATGCGCTGGATCCACAGGGCGCGGAAGTTGCGCTTGCGGGCCTTACGGTCGCGGGTTGCGTATTGGTTGGCCTTGTCGACGGCCTGCGTTGCGGTGCGAAAGTTGCGCGACCGGGCGCCATAATAGCCCTTTGCGGCCTTCAGGACCTTTTTGTGACGACGATGCGTGACGGTTCCGCCTTTTACTCGGGACATATCCGGGCCTCCTTAGCGGTTGTAGGGCATGTAGGATTTAACGATCTTGGCGTCAGGCGCCGAGAGCGTCGTCGTACCGCGGGCATTGCGGATGAACTTGTTCGTCCGCTTGATCATGCCGTGCTGCTTGCCAGCCTGACCTGCCTTGACCTTGCCGGTCGCCGTCATCTTGAAGCGCTTCTTCGCGCCAGATTTTGTCTTCATCTTGGGCATTTCCGTCTCCTCTTTCGGGCGGTGAACGTGCGACTCGGCATGCCACTTCGGCCGGTCACACGGGGTAGAAAACGCGCATCTACACGCCGCCCGTCCAAAAAACAAGCCCCTTCTTGTTGTCGGACGTCTTGTGGGAAACATCCCCGGCAACGCGGCGCCCCGCCGGCGTGGGTGGGGCCGCCAACACGTGGCGCCCGGTTTGGCCAGGTGACGGTTTGCTAGACGGTTTGCTAGTTGATGTAATGCCCGACCACGCGGGCAAATACGTCCGGGATTTCGTTCAGCGCATACCCGCCGGGTTTTTGCGATACGGCCAGCACGATCAGCCCGCCCGAAATCATGACCATGATCGCCGCGGCCCTGGGCACCCGGCCTTCAGAGACGGCGCTGAAGATCGCCGGGATCGCAAGGATCCCCACGACCAGCCCTAACACAAAGTACAAATCCGTCTGCATGGTCTGCCTGGCCCTGGTTCCCCGGAGGCAATTATTCCGGATCGGTGTTGAAAATCAATCTTTCTTCACACGGGGCCACGCGCAGGATGTTCGTCGAACCCGGCTGGTTAAACGGTATTCCGGCCGTGACGACGATCTGATCGTCTTCGGTCGCGAACCCGTGCGTACGCGCGGCGCGGGCGGCATTCACCACCGCCATCTTGAACCGGTCTACATCGCCGGTCATTACGCAGTGCATCCCCCAGCTCAGGCACAGCCGCCGCGCCGTTCCCTTTTGCGAGGTCATGGCGATGATCGGCACTTGCGGCCGTTCGCGCCCGGTCAACAGCGCGGTCGTCCCGCTTTCGGAAAAACAACAGATCGCCTTGATGTCGGTGGTCTCGGCGATCTCGCGCGCGGCGGATACGATGGCGTCGGCCACCGTCTGCTTGGCGCCGGACCGGCTGGCGTTCATCACCTCGCGGTAGGTCGGGTCGCTTTCGACCTCGCGCGCGACGTTGTCCATCGTCGTGACCGCATCCACCGGGTACTGCCCGGCGGCGCTTTCGGCCGACAGCATGATCGCATCGGCGCCCTCATAGATCGCGGTGGCCACATCCGACACTTCGGCGCGGGTGGGCATGGGGCTTTCGATCATGCTCTCGAGCATCTGGGTGGCCACGATCACCGGCTTGGCGGCGGCGCGGCAGGCCCGCACCAGCCGCTTCTGGATCGGCGGCACATTCTGGACAGGCAGTTCCACCCCCAGATCGCCGCGGGCCACCATGATCCCGTCACTGACCGCCAGGATATCGGCAAACGCCTTTACCGCGGCCGGCTTTTCGATCTTGGACAAGATCGCCGCGCGACCCTTGGTCAATTCGCGCGCATCCAGCACGTCTTCGGGGCGCTGCACAAAGCTCAGCGCCAGCCAGTCCACGCCCAGTTCGCAGGCGAATTCCAGGTCGCGCCGATCCTTGGGCGACAGCGCCGCCAGCGGCAGCACCACGTCGGGCACGTTCACCCCCTTGCGGTTGGAAATCGTCCCGCCCACCTTCACCACGCAATCGGCAAAATCCGAGCCGCAGTCTTCGACCACCAGCCGGATCTTGCCATCGTTGACCAGCAATTCGGCCCCCGGTTCCAGCGCGGCGAAAATTTCGGGGTGGGGAAGCTGCACACGCTGCCCGTCGCCCGGTGCGTCCTTCAGATCAAAGCGGAACTTGTCGCCGTCCTCCAGGTCATGCGCTTCGTTGGCGAATTTGCCCACGCGCAGCTTGGGCCCCTGCAGGTCAGCCAGAATGGCGATCGGACGGCCCAGGTCGATTTCGACCTTGCGGATGATCGCATGGCGGGCGCGAATTTCTTCGTGATCGCCATGGCTCATGTTCAATCGGAACACATCTGCGCCCGCTTCGCTGAGGGCGCGGATGGTGTCGTAATCATTCGAAGAAGGGCCGAGCGTGGCCACGATTTTTACGTTGCGCTGGCGTCTCATGAAGCCATTGCTCCTTTGGTGTGCGTTTCGTCGTGGCGGGCCCCCGTCCTGTATGGCGCAAAAGCCGCAACGCCGCAACTGGCGCTTTGGGGCGGTGCGCACTATGACTGGCCCTATGATTGGCCTGAGCCATGGACATGACAACACGATGACCAACCCACCTTTTGACATCATCGGGGCCCAGCGCCCCGCCCGCTGGCTGGTGACGTGCGATCACGCATCGAACCACGTGCCTGCCGATGTGGCCGGGGGTGATCTGGGCCTGCCGCCACAGGACATGGCCCGCCATATCGCCTATGACATCGGCGCGGCGGGGGTCACGCGCCACCTGTCCCGGCTGCTGGATGCGCCGGCGATCCTGTCAGGGTTTTCGCGGCTGGTGATTGACCCGAACCGGGGCGATGACGATCCCACGATCATGATGCGCCTTTACGATCACACCATCGTGCCGGCCAACCGCCACGCCGATGACGCCGAACGTCAGCGCCGCATCGCCGCCTACTGGCGCCCCTACCACGACGCCTATGAAAAGCTGGCCGCGCGCCGCCCCGATACGGTGATTTGCGCCGTGCATTCCTATACGCCGCAACTGCGTGGACGGCCCCGCCGCCCGTGGCAGGTGGGCATTCTGTCGGCCTGGGACCGGCGGCTGGCCGATCCGGTCATCGCGTCGCTGAGCGCCGATCAAGACCTGGCCGCCGCCACGCAACGCGAAACCGGCGAACGCTGGGTGGTGGGCGACAATCAGCCCTATCCCGGCCACCTGCCGGGCGATGCGATCGACCAGCACGCCCTGCGCCATGGCCGCCCGAACATCCTGATCGAACTGCGCCACGATCTGATCGACACCGAAGCGGGGCAACAGCTCTGGGCCGAGCGGCTGGCCCCGCACCTGGCGGCCGCCCTTGAAACCCTGCCCGACTGAGTGACTGCCCGACTGAGTGACTGACTGAGCGACTGACTGACTTGCCCCCCGCCCTGCCAGGCGGGCCTGCCCCAACCCGACCGGAGGATCCCATGGACGACGCCACCCGCACCCAGATCGAAGCCGCCGCCTTTCGCGCCCTGCGCGAGCATCTGATGGTCAAACGCCCCGATGTGCAGAACATCGACCTGATGAACCTGGCCGGGTTTTGCCGCAACTGCCTGTCGCGCTGGTATCAAGAGGCCGCGAACGATCTTGGCATCGACATGACCAAGGATGCAGCGCGCGAGATTTTCTACGCCATGCCCTACGAAGACTGGAAAGCGCAGTGCCAGACCGACGCCAGCCCGGAAAAACAGGCGGCCTTTGAAAAATCCTTTGCCGAAAACGTCGGCAAGGCCGACTGACCGGCGTACCCGTTGAACGACCTGCTGTTGAAACGACGTGCCGGTTGCTCGACATGTCCGGGTGGGCGTGCAATCTGACGGCCACCAGACCGGCGCGGCGGGGACGTGCAGCGGGTCGATGCGGCGCCTGTTTACGCTTTGGCAGGATCCGCGCCGCGCGTTGCGTTAATCGGCGTTTTGCCCGACATGTGCCCGACGCAAATCCGACAGCCTGCCGACGCGATGCAGACGCAATGCCGACGCTTTGCCGACACCGCGCATCCCAGCAATCATTGGGTTAACGCGGGCGCCGGGCACCGCAACGTTGCGCCGCGGCACGCCAGGTTGCGCCCCAGCAGAGCGCGTTGCGTCATGTTGCGTCAGACGGCCGCCTTGCGGCTTTCTTCGATGTAGATTTCGCGCAGGCGCTGGGCGACCGATCCCGGCTTGCCGGTCCCGATCTGCACCCCATCGACTTCGACCACCGGGTGCACAAATGTCGTTGCCGAACTGATGAACGCTTCGTCCGCGCTCTTTGCTTCGTCGATGGTAAAGTTGCGCTCTTCCACCTTCATCTGCGCTTCGTTTGCAAAGCGCAGCAGCGCCGCGCGCGTGATCCCGGCCAGAATGTCATTGGACAGCGCGCGGGTGATGATCGTGTTGCCCTTGACGATATAGGCGTTGTTCGACGTGCCTTCGGTGACCGCGCCGTCTTCGACCATCCAGGCATCGTCTGCGCCTGCGGCCTTGGCCATCATCTTGCCCATCGACGGGTAAAGCAGCTGCACCGTCTTGATGTCGCGCCGCCCCCAGCGCTGGTCTTCGATTGAAATGACCTTGATGCCCTTTTCCGCGGCAGCGCTTTGCGCCAGCTTTTTGGCAAAAGTGAACAATACCAAGCCGCTAGGCACCTGTTCGGGATCGGGGAACGCGAAATCGCGGTCCGGCGGCGCGCCGCGCGTGACCTGCAGATAGACCCCGCCTTCTTCCAGATCATTGCGGGTGATCAGTTCGCGGTGGATCGCCAGAAGTTCGTCCATCGTCACCGGGCTGGCCATGTCCAGCGCATCCATCGACCGCTGCAACCGCTTGGCGTGGCCATCGAAATCGACCAGCTTTCCGTCCAGCACGCTGGTCACCTCATAGACCGCGTCGGCCATCAGAAAGCCGCGGTCAAAGACCGACACCTTGGCCTCTTGTTCGGGCACATACTCTCCGTTGACGTAAACGATGCGGCTCATGTCAGCTCCTTCAATTGACTTAACCCCAAAGCGCAGGCTCGGGCGGATAGACCCGCGCGCCATCATATCGCAGCGGGTGCGGGCGGTCTTGGGCCAGAAGCAGCGGCCCGTCAAGGTCTGTCACCATTGCGCCCTGCGCCACCAGCACGGCCGGCGCCATCGCCAACGAACTTGCGACCATGCACCCGACCATGATGCGATACCCGTCGGCCAATGCCGCCGCGCGCAGGGCCAGTGCCTCGGTCAGCCCGCCGGTCTTGTCCAGCTTGATGTTCACCGCGTCATACTTGCCCGCCAGATCAGCCAACGACGCCCGGTCATGACAGCTTTCATCCGCACAGATCGGCACCGGGCGCGGCAAGTCGCGCAGGGCCTCGTCCTGCCCGGCAGGCAGGGGTTGTTCGACCAGCACCACGCCAAGCTGTTGTAAATGCGGAACAAGACCGGCGTAGTCCTGCGCGCTCCAGCCTTCGTTCGCATCCACCACAATGTCTGCCTTTGGCGCCCCCGCGCGCACCGCCTCCAGCCGCGCCAGATCCTGCGCTGTGCCCAGCTTTATCTTGAGCAAGGGGCGATCCGCATGGCGCGCCGCCGCGGCGCGCATCTTGACGGGCGTGTCCAGCGACAGCGTGTAGGCGGTGATTTCCGGGCCCGGCGCGGACAACCCTGCCCGGCGCCAAACGGGCTGACCGGTCTGCTTGGCCTCAAGATCCCACAGCGCGCAGTCCAGAGCATTGCGCGCAGCCCCCGGCGGCAGCGCGCTTTGCAGGCTCTCACGGTCTGAAAACCGCGCGCCTTCAATCTGGGCCTGCACGCTTGCAAGGGTTTCGCCGTAGCGCGCATAGGGTACGCATTCACCGCGCCCGACATGCCCGCCGGCGCGCACACACACGCTCAGCACGGCCTGTTCGGTGCGCGAGCCGCGCGAAATGGTAAAGACGTCGGCCAAGGGAAAGATATCTGCGGTCACCTCAACCTGCATGTCGGGCCCGTTCATCCGTATCCCCCCAAGATCATGAGATAATTCATGCCACGCCGCTCACAGGGCCGCAAGTGCTTCGGCCAGTTTGCCCGCGCCCTGACGGAACGGATCACACGCCGGAAGACCCAGGTTTTTTTCGGTCTCGCCGATGTAGGCCCGCGCGTCGTCCTCGCTCAGATGCTGGGTGTTGACCGACACGCCCGCTATCACGCAGTCAGGGTTCGCGACCTGCGCCAGCGGCAGGGCCACCTGGGCCAGGTCCTCAAGCGTGCGCACCTGGTGGCCGGGCAGGCCGCGCATGTGGGGCCGGGTGGGTTCGTGGCACAGGATCAGCGCGTCGGGCTGCCCGCCATGGATCAGCGCCAGGGTAACCCCCGAATAAGACACATGAAACAGCGATCCCTGCCCTTCGATCAGGTCCCAATGGTCAGGGTCATTGTCCGGCGTCAGCCATTCGATCGACCCGGCCATGAAATCAGCGACTACCGCGTCCAGCGGCACCCCGCCCCCGGTGATCAGGATACCGGTCTGCCCCGTCGCGCGAAAACTGGCGGGTATTTGGCGGGCCCGCATTTCCTTTTCCAAGGCCAGGCAAGTGTACATCTTGCCCACCGAGCAATCGGTGCCTACCGCCAGCACACGCTTGCCTTTACGTGGAATGCCCCCGGCAATGGGATAGGCAACAGAGGGGACCCGCACGTCGTGCAAATCACGCCCCAGCCGCGCCGCAAGTTGGGCCAGTTCGGGGTCATCTTGCAACAAGTTGTGCAACCCAGAGGCCAGGTCGAACCCGGTTTCCAGCGCTTCGCGCAACACCGCACGCCAGCTTTCACTGATATAGCCGCCCCGGTTAGCGACCCCGATCACCAGCGTGCGCGCGCCCGCATCCCACGCCTGTTGCAGATCCATGTCCGCGATGCCCATGTCGGCCTTGCAACCGGGCAGGCGAAGCTGGCCCAGAGCGTATTCGGGCCGCCAGTCCTTGATCCCCTGCGCGACCTTCGCGGCCAGCGGGTCCACAGCGTCGCCCAGAAACAGAAGATAGGGTGTCTTGATCATCGCAGCAGCCTCCGTTGCATTTGGGAAAGGGTGCGCCGGATCGGCTGAAATGAAATACCGAAGTTGCGCAGGCTTGGCGCAACATTCGGCAGAAAATGCCGCGGTCGGCGGCGTCGTGAAAGAATGTCCCGCAGGCCAGCGCGATGCGTTGAAATGCGCCGATGAATCGTGCGGCCCGCGACCCAGCCCCCTTGGCTGCAAGCACATCGCCAGTGGCCTTTTGCCGGCCCGCACTCAAGCGCTGGTCGATCGCCCCGGCCTTGACTTCATGAAGCGCCATCACGCGCTGTACCAGGGCCCACGCGTAGCGCTGCAGAGCAGAATCGCCTTGCGCGCAAATGCGCACTTTAATAACCCTCGCAGCAACCCAAACGCAATTTCCTTACCGAAAGGCCCGCTCATGTCCTTCCGCATCCAGCCCACGCCACCCGCCCGTCCGAACCGCTGCCAACTGTTCGGACCTGGTTCGAACACGAAGCTGTTCGAAAAAATGGCCGCCAGCGCCGCCGACGTCATCGACCTGGATCTGGAAGACAGCGTCGCGCCCGACGATAAGACACAGGCCCGCAAGAATGTCATCGAAGCGATCAATGACATCGACTGGGGCAACAAGACGCTGGCCGTGCGGATCAACGGGCTGGACACACCATACTGGTACCGCGACGTGGTGGACATTCTGGAACAGGCCGGCGACCGGCTGGACCAGATCATGATCCCCAAGGTGGGCAATGCGGCGGACATCTATGCCGTTGACGCGCTGGTCACCGCCGTCGAAGCGGCCAAGAACCGCAGCAAGAAAATCGCCTTTGAAGTTATCATCGAAAGCGCAGCCGGCCTTGCGCATGTCGAAGAAATCGCCGCCGCGTCCCCGCGGTTGGAGGCGATGAGCCTTGGCGCCGCCGACTATGCGGCGTCGATGGGCATGCAAACCACCGGCATCGGTGGAACGCAGGAAGACTACTACATGCTGCACGAAGGCCAGAAATACTGGTCGGATCCGTGGCACTGGGCCCAGACGGCCATTGTGGCGGCCTGCCGCACCCACGGTCTATTGCCCGTTGACGGCCCCTTTGGCGACTTTTCCGATGATGACGGTTTCCGCGCACAGGCGCACCGTTCAGCTGTGCTGGGGATGGTCGGCAAATGGGCGATCCACCCCAAGCAGATCGCGCTGGCGAACGAAGTCTTCACCCCGACCGACGAAAAGGTCGCCGAAGCGCGCGAGATCCTCGCCGCGATGGAAGAAGCCAAACGCACCGGCGCGGGCGCAACCGTTTACAAGGGGCGCTTGGTCGACATTGCTTCGATCAAACAGGCCGAAGTGATTGTGAAACAGTCCGAGCTTTTGGCAAAGTGACCGCCCACTGACCACCCGAGCGGCCCGCCCCGGCGGGCCGCGAGACATCCAGCGCCGCCGATAGGCGGCACCGCCTGAGCGCGCTTCAAGTTCAGGCCAGACAAAAGACCGCCGGAATCCCCCGCGCCCCTGAAGCCGCGCCAGTCGGATCGTCGTCTTCACCCACCGCTGCAATCCCGCCACGGATGCAAACGCCATTTCGGGGCCCAGGAACAGATCCCTCGGCGCGCGGCTTTCACCTCAAGTGCCGCGTCCAGTGTCCTGAAGTCGGCCTTTCCCGATACATATCACTCCAACGCCAAGTGGATTTCGGTCACAAGGTCTTGCGGCGGCACGTCTGCGGGGCTGTTGACGTACAGCTCAAGGCACGGCACGTCGCGCGGCACCGCGCCGCTGCTTTGCAACCAGTCGCCGAACAGAAAGTCATAGGCCCCTTGCAGCCCGGTATAGGCACCGCGAAAGGTCAGCACCGCCACGCGCCCACCGGGTAGATCGACCTGTTCGAACGGCGGCGATATAATGAATTCGTCGCTGACGATGAAGCCGGCGCAGCTGCGCAGCTCATCCTTGGGTTTTGATCGGGCATCGTCCCAATACAGCCCGACCATTCCACGCGTCTGGGCAAACCCGTCGCGCGCCGCCATCGTGGCGCTCGCTGTTTCAAACGCCTGGCTAATCGTCATGTAATCACCTTTGTGCATGATCCCCGCGATGCGTTTGGAATCGCTCATCCTGATATCGACATCATACATCTTGTCACTCTTTCCTGTTTTGGCCCGCAGAGGCGGCACCGCCCTTGCACGGGCGCGGTAAACACCTGGCGTAATCCCAAATGTCTCGCGGAAGGCACGGGTAAAGGCGCTCTGATCACGATAGCCGCATTGGGCGGCGATGCTGGACAGATCGCCCGGCTCTTGCACCAAGGCAACGGCTGCGCGGTAAAGCCGAATGCGGCGCGTGGTTTGCGCCAGTGTTTCACCTGTCATGCCCGTCCAGACCCGGTGAAAATGAAACCGGCTCAGCGCGGCCACATCGGCCAAGGCATCCAGCGACAGATCGCCATCCAGATGATCGTGGATATAGGTCACAACCCGGATCAGCCGGTCCTCATAACTCTGTGCCATGCGTACCTCTTGTGGTGCACCCGTGCCATGCCATGGCAATGATATGCAGGTCTTGCTGAGTTGCATAATATCGGCAAGACCGCCATATACGGTGCAACACCAAGTGGCATGAGGCACGCGATGAGCAACTATCTCGAGTTCGAAAAAGGTCTGGCCAATATCGAAGGCAAAGCCGAGGAATTACGCGCTCTGGCCCGCCAGAACGAAGAGATGGACGTAGAAAAGGAAGCCGCCGCGCTTGACAAGAAAGCGCGCGAGATGCTGCGCGATCTCTACAAGGATCTGTCGCCCTGGCGCAAAACCCAAGTGGCCCGTCACCCCGACCGGCCCCATTGCAAGGACTATATCGAAGCGCTGTTTACCGAATACACCGCGCTTGCGGGCGACCGGAACTTTGCCGATGACCACGCCGTTATGGGTGGATTGGCACGATTCGCCGATCGCCCGGTGATGGTCATCGGTCAGGAAAAAGGCAACGACACCAAGTCGCGGATCGAGCGTAATTTCGGCATGGCCCGCCCCGAGGGCTATCGCAAGGCGATCCGCCTGATGCAACTGGCCGACAAATTCTCTATTCCGATCATCACCATCGTGGATACGCCCGGTGCCTACCCCGGCAAAGGGGCCGAAGAACGCGGCCAGTCCGAAGCCATCGCCCGCAGCACCGAAATGTGCCTTTCGGTCAAGGTTCCGGTGGTTTCAGTGATTATCGGCGAAGGCGGTTCGGGCGGGGCCGTGGCGCTGGCAGCGGCCAACAAGGTCGCGATGCTGGAACATTCAATCTATTCGGTCATCACACCCGAAGGCTGCGCGTCAATCCTGTGGAAAGATGCGGCCAAGGCGCAAGATGCCGCCGAAGCCATGCGTATCACCGCGCAAGACCTGCAGAAACTGGGCGTGATCGACCAGATCATTCCCGAACCGGTTGGCGGCGCACAGCGCAACCCGACCGACGCGATTGCCGCGGTCGGCAAAGCATTGAAGTCGATGCTGGACGGGCTGGAAAAGAAGAAACCCGATGCGTTGTTGGCCCATCGTCGCAAAAAATTTCTGGACATGGGGTCCAAGGGGCTGGCCGCGTAAGCGACATACACCGGCGCGGGCCCGGCGGCAGCGCCGTTCGTGCCAGTCGCGGACATCGGCCTGTAGCGCCATTGGCAGAGCGGCGCGCCAAGCAATTACCACAGTGTCTTGTCGGCGCGCTTGGGCCATTCGGCGTCATAGGCCGCGCCATCAATGTCGCCTTGGGTCATTTCGGCCAGGATGTCACCCGCGGTTGGCAGATCGTCGGGCCCCTGCCCGTTCCACAGACCCGACCGACGGATGGCGCGGGCGCATTGGAAATAGACCTCTTCAATCGCAATGACGATCACCGTGCGCGGCTGCTTGCCATCGCGCTGAAAACGGGCCCGCAGGTCAGCCCCCGCGCTGACGCGCCCGCGCCCATTCACCCGCACCATGTTGTCGCAACCCGGCACCATGAACAACAGCGCGATGCGCCCGTCCCGGACCACGTTGCGCAACGTGTCCACGCGATTGTTTCCATGCCAGTCAGGCAAGGCCAGCGTACCTGCATTCAATTCGCTCACAACCGGTCCGTCGTCGCCACGTGGGCTGCCATCTGCCCCCTCGGGCCCCACGGTCGACACGATGCAAAAGCGCGACGCCATGATCCACTTGCGATAGGTCGGGGTCAGGCGCCTGGCGACCTTGCGCAACGACGCTTGTGCCGGGGCGGTGTCGTAAATGGCGTCAAGGGCTTCGACATCGTCGATCCATGGTTCAGCCATTTTACGATTGCCTTCTTTTCAGCGTGTGGGTCCGCCGATTTGCGGCAGATCGACCGAGGGTATTCCCGCTTCTTCCATCAAATTGTTCGACGCCGTTTCCACCTGGTGTTCCAGCCGGGCCAAGACATCGCGACGGTCCAATCCCGGTTCAATCGGTGGCAGGAATTCCAACACGGCAAGCCCGGGTTTGCGCATGACCCCGCGCCGTGGCCAGAAGACGCCGACATTGGTTGCCGCGGGCACGATGGCCTGTCCGGTTTCGCCGTAAAGAACTGCTGTGCCCACCTTGTAGGATGCATAGGCCCCCACCGCGACGCGTGTCCCCTGCGGAAAGATGATCAATTGCCCCGGCGGCGCGTCCCCCGATTTTACATCTGCGACCATCTTTTTGATCGCAAGGCTGCGCTTGCCGCGATCCACGGGCACACAGCCGATCCGTTTGGCGAACCAGCCCACGATCGGCGTCCACAGGATTTGCTTTTTCATGATGAACTTGGGGCGCGGCACCACAGAAACGATCAGGATAATATCGAAAAAACTCTGGTGTTTCGATGCGATCACGACTTCGTCTTGCGGCACCTCGCCCCGGATTTCCGAGCGTAGCCCAATCATCCACGACGCAATCCACCGCACATAGCGGCAATACGCGTTCACAGCGCGGTAGGCCCAGACGCGATCCCAGACGGTCAGTGGAATGTAATAGGCCGCCATGACGGCCATGCCGATGTACATCGACAGAATGAATGCGACCGAACGCAGCCATTGAATTGCCACCATCACATCAGTTCCTTCAAGCTTCGACGTGCCGCCGCGCGCGTCGCCAAAAACGCCACGGCCGCGCCAAAGACCGGCACCACGAATGGCCACAGCCAATGGGCGCCCTGAAAGCCCAGCCCGGTCAGAAAACCGCCATCGTCTTCGCCCGCAGGCAAAAGAAGCACCGCGACCAACCCTGCAAGAGCGCCCACCCCCGCGCCAACGAAGGCACGCCATGTAAACCGCCGCACGAATGCGCCCGCAATATACCCATCTTGCGCACCGACCAGGCGTAAAACCCGGATGACTTGTGCATTCGCGGCCAAAGCTGCGCTCGCGGCCAATGTCACCATCGCGGCCATGGTCGCGGCAATCAGGCAAATGGCAATCAATCCCAGCAATTTCAGCCGGCCTGCGGCCCGTGCCAGAGGCTCTCGCCAACGGGTGTGGTCGTCCAGTACGGCGCCCGGCGCCTCGGCCTGCAAACGCAAGCGTAACCCGTCCGCATCGAACCCTTCTTCTGTTTCGACCACCTCGATCAACTGGGGGATCGGCAAGCTGTCGATCGGCAGGTCAGGGCCGAACCACGGTTCGAGCAAGGCCCGTTCCTCGGCGGGATCCAGCGCCCGCGCGCCCGCGACACCGCGCGTGGTCTGCAGAATGTTCAACGCGGCCTGCGTTTGCTGTTCCACCTGGCCCTCGGGCGCGGAAATGCGGACCGTCGCCGTGCGCGCCAGCCCCTCAGCCCAGCGATCGGCCAATCGCGCCGACGCCAGGGACAGCGCCAGTGCGAATACCGCCAGAAATGCCATCGCGCCCGATGCAAAAAGCGTCAGTTGCGCGGTGAACCCGCTGGGGGGAACGATCCGGTCAGACGGGCCGCTTTGCAGGATGCCAGCCATGATCCTGGAGGGTCGCATCATAGTTCCGATCCCGCCTGAACCAGTGTCCGGTTCGCAATCCGCAAGACCCGTGCCGAAACGTGGCTTTTGGCGGTACGGATCAAGTTCAGGTCATGCGTTGCGATCACAATCGTTTTGCCCATCTTGTTCAGTTCGACCAGAAGGTTGAGCAATCGCAGGGACATTTCCCAATCGACATTTCCCGTCGGCTCGTCCGCGATGACCACGTCTGGCGACATGATGACCGCCCGCGCCAGCGCCGCGCGCTGACGTTCGCCGCCCGACAGCTCGGGGGGCAATGCATCGATCTGCGCGGAAAGTCCGACCCAGTGCAACAAATCGTGCAGATCTTCGTTGACACGTGGACGGCCGGACACCGCCAGTGGAAGCACGACATTTTCCCCGACGCTCAGATGGTCCAGGAACTGACAATCCTGATGGACAACCCCGATGCGTCTGCGCAGCTGCGCCACATCTTCGCGCGTCAATCCGGCCCCGTCCTGCCCCAGGATCGAAATCTGCCCGGCGGTCGGGGCAAGGTCGCGGTAGCACAACTTGAGAAACGTCGTTTTGCCCGCGCCGGACGGTCCGGTCAGGAAATAAAACCCCCCGGGCGCAAGCGTGACATCAATGTTCGCCAATAGGTCGCCATCGCCATACCCATAGGCGACGTCCCGAAACTCGATCACTGCTGTCCCCCGGGTTGTTATGGCGACAGTTTTGCCTCACTGCGCCGGTTGTTGCAATCTGGGCGACACAAGTAATGGACAATCGACTGATGAACGATAACAATTACCCGTGAAATGGGCAGGACCCCTTGGCGCAGATCATGGGGTAAGAGGGATTAATGCGGCTTATTTGTCCGAATTGCGGGGCTCAATACGAAGTTGACGTCCAGGTCATCCCCGATGGTGGACGCGATGTTCAATGCTCAAACTGCGGTCATACGTGGTTTCAGCGGCCTGCGGATCAGGACCCCGGGCTTGCAGAAGAACTGGAAAGCCCCCCGCACGAGGGCGTTGCACCGGCAGATGAGCAGTTTTCCGCCGAAGAAATCGCGCCCGACCGTCACGCCGACTACGATCCTGCCGAAGCGGCTGAATTTTTCGACGATGCCGGGGATGCCACGGTCCCCACAGGCGAGGATCAGGATGAAATATTCGGCGAAGAAGACGTCGCCGCAGACCCCCAAAGCGAACCTGCCGAACCAAAGCTGCAACGGCGAGAGCTGGACCAGGGCGTTCTGGATATCCTGAAAGAAGAGGCGGCCCGCGAAACCGCGGCGCGCCAATCCGAGACCCTTGAAAGCCAGCCGGACCTGGGCCTGGACGAAAGCCAGTCATCGGGATCGGAAAGCCGGGGACTGCGCGAACGGATGGCCCGCCTTCGCGGCGTCGAAGAGGCCGGGGGTGCGGCGGGGGCAGCTGCGGCCAGTGGGCGCCGGCGCGACCTTTTGCCGGATATCGAAGAAATCAATTCGACGCTGCGCGCGGATGAACCGACTGGGGACTACGAAGAAGCGCCGGTCGCCACCGGGCAGCGCCGTGGTGGCTTTGGATTGGGTTTCTGGCCCGTTGTGGTGGTGATTGCCCTGTTGATCGGGCTTTACCTGCTGGCCGCCCTGATCGCGGCCAAGGTTCCAGCCCTCGAAGGGGGCCTGACGGCGTATGTCGACACGGTGAACGGTCTGCGCGATTGGCTGGATCTTGCGATGCAGGGGGCAGTGGCGAAACTGACCCTGCTTTTGGATCAGCTCAACAGCGGCGGCTGATCAGAAACGATCCAGCAACCGCTTGAGGTATTCAAGCTCTTCTTCGGGGCGTTCGCGATCTGATGAACGGCGGCGAATTTCATCCAGCAACTCGCGCGCCCGGCGATACACATCTTCCCCCTGAAGCAGCGAATCCTCGGTGCCGACTTGGCCTGCATTGCCTGAACTTCGGCCCAGCGGGTCTTGCCCCTGCGGCAGCCCTGACCGGCCCATCGCCTGACCTTGCTGACCTTGCTGATCCGACTGCTGCTGCGCCATTTGATCGGCCAGATTGCGCATGCCTTCGCGCAGCGCCTCCATCGCATCGGATTGGTTGTCTAGGGCGCGCGCGAAATCTTCATCACGCAGGGCCTGCTCGGCCTCGTTCATCGCCCGACCCGCACGGTCGAGCGCATCGCGCGCAGCCTCACCTTCGTCTGTGCCAGCGCCCGGCAAATTTCCGCGTTGTCGATCGAGCTCCTGGCGCAGCGCCTGCTGGCGCCCGGCCAGGGATTGCGCCTCATTGCCGCCGACACCGGATCCGCCTTCGGCGCGCTCACTGCCGCTGCCCGAGCCATCCGCTGGTCCACCATTGGGGTCTGGGCCCTGCCCACGACCGCCTTGACCGTTTGGTGCCTGGCCACCCTGACCCTGCGCGCCCTGGTTCCCCTGTTCACCGCCTTGGCCTTGTTGATCCTGCCGGCCCGAATTCTGGCCGAATTGTTCCTGCAGATCGCCGAACGTTTCGTCGTTGAGGCCCTGTTGTTCACGCAGGGTCTCGCTCAGGCCGTTCAGCGCCTGCTGGCCCGGGCTTTGCTGGCCCTGTCCGTTCTGGCCTTGCGCGACCTGCATGTTTTCCATCATCTGCCGCAATTGTTCCAGCAGCGCTTGCGCCTCGGCGGTGCGTCCTTCTTCCATCAACTGCTGCAGGCGGTCCAACATCTGCTGCAATTGATCGCCTGTAATCTGTTGCATGTTCTGTTGGTTTTGCGCTTGTTGATTGCCATCTTGCTGCGCCTGCTGGGCCAACTGGCGCGTGTATTCGTCCAAGGCCTGGCGCAGTTCTTGCATCAATTCTGCGATTTCATCGTCAGATGCCCCACGCCGGATGGCTTCGGCCAGTTTGTCCTGCGCCTGGCGCAACCGCTCCAGCGCATTTTCCAACGTGCCATCTTCGATCCCCACGGCGATGTCCCACAGGACCTTGGCAATCTGGTCTCGTGCCGTGCTGTCGAATGTCCCGGCGTCGCGCGCAAACTCCATTCGGCGCAACGCAATGCGCAGCTGCAGGTAGCTGCCCTTATCCTTGAAGAGATCTTCGGGCTGGTACATGATCGCGCGCAGAACCTTGCTGACCCGGTCGACATTGTCCGCATGCCAAAGTAGTTCACGCCGTTCTTCGATGATGGCCGCGGCCACGGGATCGAAGAACCGCCGCCCCGGAAGATTCACCGTCACCGGAGCCGAGGTGCCGACTTGCCCGGTGGCATCCTCTACCGTCAACTGAAGACGAACCGGCAAGTCCGCCCATGGGTGTTCGGACAGATTTTCGACCAGTGTTTCGGTGAAATCCGCGCGAGTTCCGGAAATGGTGATCGGCAGATCCAGCACGATGTCGTCCCGCGGATCGGGATTTCGGACATAGCCGAAGCGGCGCGGCACCGCGTCCAGATCAAGCGTCAAGATCGCGCGTCCGGCCACGACGCCATAGTCGTCCGAGGCTGCAAAGGGTTGCTGCAATTCGCCGTTGGCGGCGCGCTCCATGGGTCCGTCCAGCCGCACTTGCGGCCTGCCGTCCGGGGCAATCTCTACCCGCCAGGCGGCCCCGCCCGGCCCTTCGATGGCCAACCGTCCCGCTTGTGTGACACCGAAGCTCTGGGTCGGTTCGGCCGCACTGGGCACTTCCCCGATGCGCCCGGAAACCGTTTCATTGACGATCAGGTCGCCAATCTCGCCATAAAGGCGCAAGGTCACCGTAGATCCGACCGGCACCTGAAGCGTGCCGGGATCAAGATCAGGCAGATAAAGCGCAGGTTTCCCGGTGTAGGCGGGTGGTTCGATCCAGCCCTCCCAACTCGGGCCAGTTGCGATTTGCGTGCCAGACCCGGGGGCCATATTCGATATCGACCCCACGCGCAGGACCGACCCAAAGATGACCGCAACCGTCAAGGCCAGCAGCGCCGCATAACGCAGGGCCCAAGGGTCACGCGCGGCGATGCGCATGTCCGGCTTGGGCGCGCGCGCCGAAGCTGCCCGGGCGGCCATGCGTTTGCGATGGGCCTGCCAGACGGCACGCGATGCCGCGTCATCAGCGCCGATGGCCTGTTCATCCAGAATTGCGGAAATCGGACGGCCGGGCAGGGTTTCGTCCAGTCGGGCCAAGGCTTCGGCCCGGCTTGGCCAGCGAAACTGCCGCACCCCGTAAACCAGAGCACCCAAACCGCCAAGCACCGAGATCAAGGCCAAGCCCCAGACCACTTCGATGGGCAAGATGTCCTGAAGGCCCAACATCAATGCCGCCAAAGCGGTCATGACGACCGACGCGAAGGGCCAGAAACCTCTCAGACAGCGTTCTGAAAACAGCCCCAGCCAAGTAAGGCGGACCTGCCAACGCAATGTGCCCAACACTTGCGGGTTTGAGATATCGTCGTCTCGCATGCACCCATCGGTTGCCGGCCAGCGCGCAGTGCGCTTTAGAGCCACGCGGGGATCGTATCGCGATTTATCATCTCGTCAAAGGTGGGACGCCGCCGTATGACAGCGAATTGATCGCCTTTCACCAGAACTTCCGGGATCAAGGGGCGTGAATTGTATTCTGACGCCATCACGGCGCCATAGGCGCCTGCCGACCGAAAGGCGATCAGGTCCGCTTCACCGACCGGCGGCATGTCGCGCTGCTTGGCAAAGGTGTCGCCCGATTCGCACACCGGTCCGACGATATCGATCGCTGCGGTTTCCGTCGCCGGTGTTGGTTCGATGACGGGCACGATGTCGTGATACGCCTCGTACATGGCCGGGCGGATAAGGTCGTTCATCGCCGCATCGAGGATCAGGAAATCCCTTCCGTCGCCTTCTTTGACGTAAATCACCGATGACACAAGGATGCCCGCGTTGCCCGCGATCAGGCGGCCCGGTTCGATTTCGATCTCGCAACCCAGATGACCGACGGTTTCGCGGATCACCTGCCCATAATCCAGCGGCAGGGGCGGTGCGCTGTTGGACCGCTCGTACGGGATGCCCAATCCGCCCCCCAGATCAAGCCTCTGGATGTCGTGCCCATCCGCGCGCAGCTGCTGGGTCAGCTCCGCGACTTTGGTGTAGGCGGAGCGAAACGGTTCCAGATCGGTCAGCTGAGAGCCGATGTGCACATCGATCCCGATCACTTTCAGCCCCGGCAGGCTGGCCGCTTCGGCATAGACCGTGCGGGCTTTGGCAATGGGGATTCCGAACTTGTTTTCCGATTTGCCCGTGGCGATCTTGGCGTGGGTTTTGGCATCGACATCGGGGTTTACCCGCACGGTAACCGGCGCTGTGACGCCCATGTCGCTGGCCACCTGGGACAGGGCGCGTATTTCCGGTTCGCTTTCAAGGTTGAACTGGCGGATCCCGCCCTCAAGCGCCACGCGCATTTCCTCGCGTGTTTTGCCAACGCCCGAAAATACGATCTTGTCGCCGGGAAAACCGGCGGCTTTGGCGCGCAGGTATTCGCCCTGGCTGACGACATCGCATCCTGCCCCCAGACGGGCCAGTATCGTCAGGATTGCCTGGTTCGAATTGGCCTTCATCGCGTAGCAGACCAAATGATCCATTCCGGCAAGTGCCTCGTCGAACAGGCGGAAATGGCGTTCGAACGTCGCGGTCGAATAGACATAGAACGGCGTGCCCACGGCGGCCGCAATATCGGGTAGGGGCACATCCTCGGCGTGCAAGACGCCATCACGATAGAGAAAATGATCCATGTTTCGCTCCGTCTGGTCGGAGCGCTGCATACCGCCCTTTTGCGTCGGATGCCACGCAGATGTGCAAGTTGACGAAAGGGAAACGCTGAAATCTGGTAGGGTGCTGCACTGGCGCGCCCGACCGTTCCGCGTCGCGGAACAAGAAATCCAAGACCGCGATTGTGACTTGGGGCCGAACCATCAGCCAGCACGTGAAAGCGCGGGCGGTTCAGCCCGGCCCTCGGCGAAGGCGTTTTGGGCTTCATCCGTAAGGGCAAAGACACGGGGCGAGAGATGGTCAGCGGCGGCGCCGGCAGACCAACAAGATGCTGCGGCTGGCGCGGTGGCGGGTCGGGCCACTGCGATCAAGAAGGCGGTGCAGTCGCCGATTGCCTTCTTTCCAAAAAGCCAGATTTCCCGGTTTGTCGAACTGACGCCCGCCTTTCTGAACATCATTCTTGGCACAATGGCGGGGTGGTTTCAGCCGCGTTCCGAAAACGCGCTCGGATCATCTGAACCGACAAATGTGACCAGATTTTGTGATCCAACGCGCAAAGCATGCGTTGGGGGCGGCGATGTGACCTTCGTTCGCACGCCAAAAAAATACGGCCCTCAGCCACCCATATGCAGGTCCATTTCGACACGCTGCTTGAACCCGTCCTTGCGGGACCAGCCAAAATAGGTTTCGCCTGTTATCTTGGTGCCCTTGGTTGTCGCCTCGGGCTCGGGCCGCAGGGGCGGGCCGTCAACGCCGCAAGCTGCGAGCAGTACCAAAAAGGGCAACAATCGGATCACGCCAAAGCCTCTTTCCAGCGGGCAACCTGCGCGCGCACCTGTTCCGGTGCCGTGCCCCCGTAGCTTGTGCGCGATGCCACCGAGTTTTCAACCGTCAACACATCGAATACGCCAACGGTAATGCCATCGTGAACGGTTTTCATGTCGTCAAGGCTCAGCTCCGGCAGATCGCACCCCTTGGCTTCGGCCATGGCAACCAGCGCGCCGGTCACGTGATGGGCGTCGCGGAATGGCAGGCCAAGTTCGCGCACCAGCCAGTCGGCCAAATCCGTTGCGGTGGAAAATCCGCTGGCCGCTGCCGCGCGCAGGTTGTCCTGTTGCGCGGTCATGTCGCTGACCATCCCGGTCATGGCAGCAAGAGCCAGCATCAGGTTGTCGGCGGCATCAAACACCTGTTCCTTGTCTTCCTGCATATCCTTCGAATAGGCCAGCGGCAGGCCCTTCATCACTGTAAACAGCGCCACCATCGCCCCAAGGATACGCCCGATCTTGGCGCGGATCAGCTCAGCCGCATCGGGGTTTTTCTTCTGGGGCATGATCGACGAGCCGGTGCTGAACCGGTCCGACAAGGCCACAAACCGGAACTGGGCAGACGACCAGATCACCAGCTCTTCGGCAAACCGGCTGAGGTGCACCGCGCAAATCGACGCGGCCGACAGGAATTCCAATGCGAAATCCCGGTCAGACACCGCATCAAGGCTGTTGGCGGCAGGGGCATCGAACCCCAGGGCCTGTGCTGTCATGTGCCGGTCGATCGGGAACCCGGTGCCGGCCAGCGCCGCTGCCCCCAAGGGGCTTTCGTTCATCCGCTTGCGCGCATCCTGAAACCGGCTGCGATCACGCGCGAACATCTCGACGTAGGCCATCATGTGATGGCCCCATGTGACGGGTTGTGCGGTCTGCAAATGGGTAAAGCCCGGCATCACCCAGCCCGCGCCCGCCTCGGCTTGCGCCAAGAGCGCGTTCATCAGCGCCTCAAGCCCCTCAATCGCCGCGTCCGCCTGATCCCGAACCCAGAGTTTGAAATCCGTCGCGACCTGATCGTTCCGGCTGCGACCCGTGTGCAGGCGCCCCGCGGGTTCGCCGATCACCTCTTTCAGCCGCGCCTCGACATTCATGTGGATGTCTTCCAAGGCAGTCGAAAACTGGAACTCGCCGCTTTCGATCTCTGACAACACCGTGAGCAGGCCTTCCCGGATGGCCTTGGCATCGTTATCAGTGATGATGCCCTGCGCGGCCAACATGGCGGCATGGGCGCGCGAGCCTTCGATGTCCTGCTTGGCCAAGCGCTTATCGTACCCGATCGAGGCGTTGATCGCCTCCATGATAGCATCGGGTCCGGCGGCGAAACGGCCGCCCCACATGGCGTTCGAGGTCTTGTCGGTCATTCGGAATCACCCGGGAGTTGGGAATGAAATTGCTTCGGTTCGCTGTCCTTTATACGGCGCTGGCGCTCGGCGCAAATCCTGCGCTTGGGTCTGATCTTGCGGCTTTGCGCGACGGAACGATGCAAAAGCTGATTTTCCATGATGCGCCCCAGCAGACGCCCCCGGTCAACGTGACCACCCGCGGCGGGGCCGCGGTGGAATTGGCCGATTACCGTGGCAAGATCGTGTTGGTGAACTTCTGGGCGACATACTGCGCGCCGTGCCGCACGGAAATGCCGTCGCTCGATGCGCTTCAGGCGGAACTGGGCGGAGACGACTTTGACGTCGTCACAATTGCGACCGGGCCAAACAAAATGGCGGCGATCGACAGGTTCTTTTCCGAACGCGATATCGAAAACCTCCCGATCCTTTTGGATCCGCGCAGCAAGGCCGCGCGCTCAATGGGCGTGATGGCCTTGCCGATTTCGGTGCTTCTGGACAGGGATGGTCAGGAAATAGCGCGGCTGATCGGTGATGCGGATTGGCATTCAGACAGCGCACGCGCCATTGTTTCCACTCTGATCGCGGGTCACTAAATCACCCAGGTCCGCGAGAGGTGCTCGGCATCCTTGTTTATCAACTGCGCTTTCGTGCCGACTTCCTTGAGCTTTTGGTCAATCAGCGAGTGAAATTTGTCGAGGTTTTCGATGATTGACACCAGCCCTTCGTACTGATGCCCCATCCGGCCGCTTTCGACACGGCACATGACGCGAATTGAATCCAATCCGACAACCATTCTGCGCAATTCCTCAGCTTCCTGGGAAATGGTCTGGACCTGTTCAACAATTTGCTTCAACGCCGTTTCCGCACCCAACCGGCAGGTTTGGTCCAGATCGCGCAAACGCTGTGATTCGCCAGCGCAATCAATTCCTTCGGGTTGTGTGCCTTCGCTTTCGAGTTGCGCAATCACGTCTTGCATGAGGCGCGACCCGCACATGTTGAACAGACCGTCGACGTCGAGGTTGCTGGGCACCCCCTTATTCTGCCTTTTGTCGCTGGAAAAATCGTGCAGTTGCTGAACGACGTCTTCAGACATCGATTTGTAGTTCGCGGAAATAGCCGTGATGGGTCCACCGGAAGGTTCGATCCGTGACGCCATGATGCGAAGGTTGTTCGGAATCGCCTTGACCGCTTCGAAATGCGTGCCCAGTTCCGACTTTGATTTGCGCATTTCCCTAAGGCTTTGAACGATCTCGGATAGTCCGGTAATTTGGCGATCTTCGGAACGCTTCAAAGCGACGTCGCGCAGCTTCGTTTCCCGCATCAGAGCCTCGGCCTGAAACTGATCATGGCCTGAAAACCCGTGTGATTTCAGAGCGTCATTCAATCGCGCGGCGCTTTCTTCCGGATCCAGGTTGTTTTCGTGTTCTTTCTTGACCAGGTCGCCATATAGCGTCTCGACCATGGGCAGCAGATCGCTGGTCGGCTTGAGGTGGACAGAAACGTAGCCACCGTCGACCGGTATGACCACGGCAAACACCCAGAAATGCAGCCCGTCGCGCGCCCTGTTCTTGACGTAGGCACCAAACGGGCGCCCCGCGTTGATCGCGTCCCACATCAGCCAAAACACCGCTTTTGGCATATCGGGGTGGCGCAGGATTTTGTGCGGCGCGCGCAGCAAATCCGATGGCGGATAGTCAGCCACACTGGAAAAAGCACCATTGAATGCCTCAATGATCCCGCTTGTGTCCGTGCGAGAGAAGAACACATCCTTTATCGGGAATGGCGCCTCACCAGATGTGGGGCGATTGGAAAGGGTTTGAGATTGATCTAACATCTGTACCTCGGTCAAAGGGCCGTTTGCGTCTGTCTAACTCCACAGCCATTTCAGTAAGGTTAATCCGTGCGCGCGGGGCATCGGCGCGCGCGCAGACAGCGTATTTGTTTAGAAATTGCGGAAAAATATCACGAAATCCGGACGATACGGTGATTTTCCATGTAAAAACAACCACTAAGCCGCCTGATCACGGGACCTGTCCAGATCGTACCCAATTTTACGTTTTACCGCCTGTTAGTCCACATGGCGCAATTTGGGCATAAGCAATCTGTGGGAGATGTGGAATGTCGGGTGGACTACAGCAAAACGCGTATGAAACAGAAATGGGAAGCCCGTTGTCCTTGGCGGTTTCCCAACGTGACCGCGACACCATGGTCATGGTGCGGCAAGCTTTGGCGCAAAAACAGGTCATGCTGGCCTATCAGCCGGTGGTGTCGTCCATGCGTCCGGATACCGTCGCGTTCTACGAAGGTTTGATACGCGTCGTGGATACCAGCGGCCGGGTTATACCAGCCAAAGATTTCATGGAGACGGTCGAAACCCACGAGATGGGCCGCATCCTTGATTGCCATTCTATCGAATTGGGCCTGAAAACCCTGGCGCAAGTGCCGGGGTTGCGGCTTTCAATCAATATGTCCGCGCGATCAATCGGCTATCCCAAATGGCGCGAAGCGCTCAAGCGCGGGCTGGCGAGACAGCCAGATATCGCTGAGCGGCTGATCCTGGAAATCACCGAAAGTTCGGCAATGATCATGCCCGATCTGGTGAATGTCTTCATGAACGAAATGCAGTCGAAAGGCATCGCCTTTGCGCTGGATGATTTCGGCGCCGGCTACACCGCTTTTCGGTACCTCAAGGAATTCTATTTCGACATCATCAAGATCGATGGCCAGTTTATTCGCGGTGTGGCGAGCAATCCTGACAACCAGGTTTTAACCAACGCGTTGGTGTCCATCGCCCAGCATTTCGAAATGTTCACTGTCGCTGAATTCGTGGAAAACCGCGAAGATGCGGAATTCCTGATCGACGCGGGCCTCGACTGCATGCAGGGCCATTATTTTGGCGTCCCAACGATCCGTCCCAGCTGGTTGCCACAAGTCAATGCCCAGATGGCCGGCTAGTCACATCTGTTTGGGTAAACGTTCCGCAAAGTGATCCTCAACATTGTATATGCTGCAATTGCAGCTTAGCAAAAGGTATCTGGCAGATTCCGAAAGGGGCAATTGACACGCCTCTGGCGTGCCTGCCGTTGACCCGTAAGAGGAAAACATCATGACTCACGTTGTAATTGCATCTGCCGCGCGCACGGCTGTCGGCAGCTTTGGCGGAACCTTCGCCAATACACCTGCCCATGATCTTGGCGCCGCCGTCCTCGAGGCTATCGTAGAACGCGCGGGCATCGACAAGGCCGACGTATCGGAGACCATTCTCGGACAGGTTCTGACCGCGGGGCAGGGCCAGAACCCGGCGCGCCAGGCACACATCAACGCCGGCCTGCCGCAGGAAAGCGCCGCGTGGGGCATCAATCAGGTTTGCGGATCAGGTCTGCGGGCCGTTGCACTTGGCGCCCAGCACATTCTGCTAGGCGATGCTGATGTGATTGCAGCGGGCGGTCAGGAAAACATGTCGATGGCCCCCCATTGTGCCAACCTGCGCCAAGGCCACAAGATGGGCGATATGAAGTTCATCGACACGATGATCCGTGATGGCTTGTGGGACGCGTTCAACGGCTACCACATGGGCAATACCGCCGAGAACGTCGCAAACAAATGGCAGATCACCCGCGATCAGCAGGACGAATTCGCCGTCGCCTCGCAAAACAAGGCTGAAGCCGCCCAGAAAGCCGGGAAATTCGCCGACGAAATCGTTCCGTTCACCATCAAGTCCCGCAGGGGCGAGACGATCATGGAAAACGACGAATACATCCGCCACGGCGCGACAATGGAAGCCATGCAAAAGCTTCGGCCCGCATTCGTAAAAGACGGCACCGTGACTGCTGCCAACGCCTCGGGCCTGAACGACGGCGCTGCCGCCGTGCTTTTGATGAGCGCTGAGAACGCCGAAAAACGCGGCATACAGCCTTTGGCCCGCATAGTCAGCTACGCGACCGTTGGGCTTGATCCGGCGATCATGGGTGTCGGGCCAATCCACGCCTCGCGCAAAGCGCTGGAAAAAGCAGGGTGGAAGCCAGAAGATCTGGACCTCGTCGAAGCCAACGAAGCCTTTGCCGCTCAAGCTTGTGCCGTGAACAAGGACATGGGCTGGGATCCGGCCATTGTGAACGTCAACGGCGGGGCCATCGCCATCGGCCACCCCATCGGGGCGTCAGGGTGCCGTGTATTGAATACTCTGTTATTCGAAATGCAGCGCCGGGACGCCAAGAAAGGCTTGGCAACCTTGTGTATTGGCGGCGGGATGGGCGTCGCCCTGTGCGTCGCGCGCGACTGAGCGGAGACGGGCGGACCAAGTGGTCTGCCCGTTTTCTTCGGCGCTGATTCTTCCTATAAATCCAGACCAAATCGTTTTTTCCGGCGGCGGCCTGCGCTGCTTTTGACAAGGTGGGTTCATGACAACCCTTTGTCAGCACCGGCGCATTTCACGGATCCGCAAAAACTACGGGACACGTGGGCGCAGGGGGCCCAAGATGCGAAAGCAGCGCTTGACCTTGAGTCGAAAGCCTGATTTTTGGGAAGCAAGAATGTTGCGCAAACGATATGGTTTTAGTAACAGAATTACAAAGCGACTTGTATCAGATAGGAGGAAAAGATGGCCAGAGTAGCACTTGTGACGGGTGGATCCCGCGGCATAGGCGCCGCAATCAGCAAGCGACTGAAAGAGGCTGGCTATTCCGTTGCCGCAAGTTATGCGGGCAACGACGAGGCCGCCGCCAAGTTCACCGGCGAAACCGGCATCAAAACGTACAAGTGGAACGTCGCCGACTATGACGCATCGAAGGCCGGGATCGCTCAGGTCGAAGCCGATCTGGGTCCGATCGACGTGGTCGTCGCGAATGCCGGTATCACCCGCGATGCGCCGTTCCACAAGATGACCCCCGAGCAATGGCATGAGGTCCTCGACACCAATCTGACCGGTGTATTCAACACGGTTCATCCCGTTTGGCCCGGTATGCGCGAACGCAAATTCGGCCGCGTGATCGTCATCAGTTCGATCAATGGTCAGAAAGGGCAGTTTGCGCAGGTCAATTATGCTGCCACCAAAGCGGGCGATCTGGGCATTGTGAAGTCGCTGGCCCAGGAAGGCGCGCGCGCAGGTATTACCGCCAACGCGATTTGTCCTGGGTACATCGCGACGGACATGGTGATGGCTGTCCCGGAAAAAGTACGGGAAGGCATCATCAGCCAGATCCCGACCGGGCGTTTGGGCGAGCCTGAAGAAATTGCACGTTGCGTGGAATTTCTTGCATCCGATGACGCCGGGTTTATCAACGGCTCAACACTTTCTGCCAACGGCGCGCAGTTTGTCGTCTGATATCACCGCTACAATACAATGAGATAGATGCGAAGGCCGCCCAGTACGGGCGGCCTTTTGCTTGGGTCAGCTCTGCCGGGGCGCCCCCCCTGTGCGGGGTCCGGCCCAAGCTTTTTCACGTTAACAGCATATGGGTGGACCTGACTTCGGACTCTACGCAGTCAAATTCGCTTCATCGCAGCGCGCGAATGCACATCATAGCGCTACCAGTGGTGCGCCATTTTATGACACGTCTCTAGAGGGGCAGCAAAGGCGACCGCCGATTGCTGGCGGCACCAAACCACCTGCGCAACCCCCGGACCCTTCTACCATTGTCGGTCGAGCCGCCGCGCACGTTGAGAGGCGGCAGAACAAAACAGATCAGGCCACGGCATCGGCCCCGTCCGATGATCCGCGCAAAACTAGCAAATCACCGAAGGAACCGACGAAGACATCCAAGGTCTTGTTGCCAGCTGGATTGGACCTTTGCCTGTCCGAAACGGCAACTGCCCATGCGATTAAACGTGTTGAAGGCGCTCAATCTGGTCCTTGAGTTGCAGCTTCTGCTTCTTCAGTGAAGCGATTTCCAGACCGTTTACCCCAGGCGCGCGCTGCGCTTTTTCGATCCGCGTGGAAAGAGATTCGTGCTTCTTCTTCAGTTCCTGCAGGTGTGAACTCAAGCTCATGGGAAACTCCTCTCTGTTTCGTTCTTGGCGAATACCCTCAGTGCACCACACTTTCCGATTCTTGTCACGTTTCCGTCGCAAAGCACCGAGGAGATCAGTGTGCCGGACATTTCGTTACCAAAAGGTTAGTCCTGCCATGCCAAAGGTGCGCCATCGCGCAATACTTGGCGTGCCAATGGGGAATAGTCATCGCGATCTGCCAGGTGTTTGTCGCCATCATGCATGATCAGCGGCGCCAGCATACGAAACTCGGCGCGCCCGCCTTTGCGCGCTTGCAGCAGGACCAGACCGGCCGCACGTCCACAGCGCGCCGAGACAGGGCGCACCGCAACGGACCCGAGCCGAGCCGACACCGCTGCCAAAAGTTCGGGCAGCCGCGCCGCATTCTGAATCATTGTCAGATAGCCCTTGGGTGCAAGCCGGCGTGCAGCGACCGCGACCCATGTCTCAAGCGGCGTTTCCTCGCCCATGGCCTCTTCGCGTGCAGGCAGCGGCGAAGCTGTACCGCGCGCGCGATGAAAATAGGGCGGATTGGCGATAACGTGATCAAATCGTTCCTGCCGAATTTCAGCCGGTAAAGCGGTCAGGTCACACGCGACAATCCGCGCTTCTGCCCCATTCTGCTGGGCATTTATCCGCGCCAGGTCGACATAATTGCGCTGCCGCTCAATACCCGTCAGTGACAACCCCGGAACCCGCGCATTGAGACAATACAAGGCCGCGCCCACGCCACATCCAAGCTCGAGTACGGACTGCCCACCCCGCGTGTCGACGGCCGCAGCCAAAAGAACCGGGTCCACGCCCGCCCGATATCCCTTGCGCGGCTGGGTTAACTGGACCCGCCCGTCCAGAAACGCATCCACCGTCTGACTATCAGTCTGCAGTGACATTGTTTTCCTTCAGAATCGCCTGCGCCATGAACAAGTCAAAGTCTGCACCCATCAGGCGGCGCGGCAAGATGCCTATGCTGCCTTCAAGTATGCTTGTATGGACGTCCAATTCAAAGACGGCTATATCCTCGCCTTGAAGGAGCGCCTTGGCAAAGGCGATCACGGTTGGGTCGTTGCTGCGCAAAAGTTCTTTCATGTAAACGGTGTACCGGGATTGGTTGCATATTGTCGAGGCAGGGACGAACCGACATGGGGTTGGATACGGCCGTCAAAAAACCGCACGAGCAGTTAGCGGCCTTTCTGGCCGATGATTTGGCTGCTGTTGATGCGATGATCCGCGATCGAATGGCCTCTCGCCACGCGCCGCGCATTCCCCAGGTGACAGCACATTTGATCGAAGCGGGTGGCAAGCGTTTGCGCCCGATGCTTGTCCTGGCTACCGCGCGCCTGTGCGGCTACGACGGCGACGACCACGTCAAGCTGGCCACAACCGTTGAGTTCATTCACACTGCAACGCTTTTGCATGACGACGTTGTTGACGAAAGCGGACAGCGCAGGGGGCGGCCGACCGCCAATTTGCTATGGGACAATAAATCCAGCGTCCTGGTCGGCGATTACCTGTTCGCCCGCGCATTCCAGTTGATGGTCGCGCCGGGCGACATGCGCGTGTTGGAAATCCTGTCCAACGCTTCGGCCACGATTGCCGAAGGGGAAGTTCTGCAATTGACCACTGCCCAGGACCTTTCCACGACCGAGGATACCTATCTGACCGTCGTGCGCGGCAAGACCGCAGCCCTGTTTTCGGCGGCAACTGAATCGGGCGCCGTCTTGGCAAAGGCAGATGAGGATATGGCAAAGGCGCTGTTCGAATACGGCGACGCTTTGGGGATTTGCTTTCAGATCGTTGATGATCTTTTGGACTACTGGGGGTCAGCTGCGACCGGCAAGAACGTTGGCGACGATTTTCGCGAGCGAAAAATGAGCCTGCCGTTGATCAAGGCCGTTGCCCATGCCGACACCGACGAAATGATCTTTTGGAAGCGGACCATCGAAAAAGGTGATCAGCGGGACGGGGATCTTGACGCGGCGCTGGCGTTGATGGCCAAACACGGCGCCCTTGATGCGACGCGTGCGGAAGCACTGGTTTGGGCCGATACCGCCAAGCAGGCGCTATCCACGTTGCCCGATCATCCCATCCGCGCGATGCTGCACGACATTGCTGACTACGTGGTCGCGCGTATCACCTGATTGCACTGACGCGTATCCACCAATCTGGGTGCTGGCGCTGAAGGCGTTCAGCGCTGGCCGCGGCTTCCGTTTCTGATGCAAACATGCCCCAACAGGTGCTGCCCGACCCGGACATTTCGGCAACCCGGCAGGCCGGATCAGCCCAAAGCATATCCAACACCTCACCAACCACAGGGGCCATGTTTTCTTGGCGTATCACCTTGGTGAAATCGTTGCGCTGCCCGAGCAGCCACGTTTCGAAATCGTCCAGACAGGAATTTTCCGGCAACGGGTCAATCCCGTCGGGACTGAAATCGTGTTGCTGGTCATATTTGGCAAAGGCACGCGCGGTATCGACATGGGCCCCGGCATTCACAAGGACCAGCCAGGACTGTGGCAGCGCGACCGGGGCGATGTCCTCTCCGATCCCGCGCATGATCACTGGTCGTGGTGCATGCAGGCAAACCGGAACATCTGCGCCCAGTTGCGCCGCAGCCGCGTTGCCTGGCACGGGCACGCCCCACAACGCGGCCAGCAGGCGCAGCGCCACCGCAGCATCCGATGATCCCCCGCCAATACCGCCCCCATGCGGCAATTCCTTGTGCAAGCTAATTTGCGCCCCCTGTGTCACCCCATGACGACGCTGCAAGAGCCGCGCAGCTTTCATGACAAGGTTGCGGTCATCCGTTGGCACGCCGTTTGCGAAAGGCCCCGTGACGGTCAGCTGCAGCCTATCCGCTGCCTCGACACGGATCACGTCTCCGAAATCGGTAAAGACCACCAGCGATTCAAGCAGGTGATAGCCGTCGTCGCGCAGCCCGGTCAGATGAAGGCAGAGGTTGATTTTGGCCGGCGCAATCGCCTCAGTTGCCATTGGCCACCTTCAACGGCGCAGCCCCTTCTTCGGCCAACACCTTGTCCAGGCCGACCTCAAGCTTGCGGCGAATACGGTCCGGGTCGGCTTCGTTCTGGCTGTCCTCGGGGTCGATGAACGACAAGGCACGACGCCATTGGAACTCGGCCTCGCGATAGCGGCCCACAGCCCAATAAACATCGCCCAGATGATCATTGACGACCGGATCAACAGCCATCAGTTCAACCGCGCGCTCCATCTGAACCACCGCTTCGTCATAGCGCCCGACGCGGTAAAGCCCCCAGCCCAGACTGTCCGTGATATAGCCGTCGTTGGGGCGCTGCTGGACCGCTTTTTCGATCATCTCCAAGGCTTCTTCATAGTTGGTCTGCATTTCCAAATAGGAATAGCCAAGGTAATTCAGCACCTGCGGCTGATCAGGTTGCAGTTCCAGCGCCATGCGGAAATCTGCTTCGGCCTGGTCCCAGTTCTTCATCCGCTCATGGCAGATGGCACGAGCAAAATAGACCGCCCATTGCGGCGCCTCAGGTTCCCCATAGGCCTCAATCGCTCTGTCATAGCTCTCGATTGCTGCGTCATACTTCTCTTGCGCGCGGAGCGAATCCCCAAGCGTCACATGGACCGCGGGGATGTCGGCATGGGAAATGGCCAGTTGTTTGAGAACCTCGATCGCCGCGTCTTCGCGGCCCGACCGGCGCAATGCATCCGCGCGCCCCTGTTCGGCGGCATAAAACGCCCCGGCATCCCGCGGGACGGCGCGATAGGCTTCGACAGCCAGATCATACTGGCCCAGACGTTCCAGAAAGACAGCTGCCTGCAAATGCGCGTCGGTATGATCAGGCCGAAGCTCCTCGGCGATCCGGGCATAGAGCAATGAATAGGCATCGTCTGCCTCGCCATCGAGCGCCGATGCGACCGAAAAGAACACTTCGGCCATGCCATCCTGCACGCTGCGTACGGCGCTGCGCGGCAGTGCCTCTTTCGCGACCAGCTGATCCCGCATGGCCTGCATGCCCGGATCCAACTGTCCGCCGAAAATGGCATCGATCAGTTCAACGGCCTCGTCGTGCCTGTCCAGTTGGCTCAGCACTTCGGCCTGTGCGATGATCCCGCGCCGGGTCGGAGGCAATGCACCGCTGTCGAAAATTTCGGCCGCGCCTTCAAAGTCACCAACCAGAATCAAGGCCAGCGCCTTGTGATAAAGACCAAAGTTCTTCAGCCCCGGCGACTCGGCCACCGCATCAAACCGTGCCAGCGCGTCATTGACCTGCCCCTGCCCGGCTGCAGCCCAAGCGCCCAGCAAGCCATCGACCAAAGGGCCGACCCCATGGTCGGCATCAATCGTTTCGAGGATCAGATCGTAGTTTTCGGCCTTTGCCGCTTCGGACAGAATCACCATGTTCGCGATCTGATTGTCAGGCGCGGCATCGACCAACAGGCGCGCAATTGCTACTGCTTTGGACGATTTCCCCAAGGAAATCTGCGCAGCTATTGCGCCTTCCATCAGGGCCGGGTTCTTGGAATCGAAGGCCAACGCTTTTGCATAATAGGTGGCCGATTTCTCAAAATCATTGGCAATGGCCGCGCTGCGGGCCGCCAAGTAGGCACCCGGGTTTGGCGTCTCAGCAGCCCCGGGCAATGCGAACGCGCACAGCGCCGCCGCGAATATCGTTGATTTGAGCGCGAAACGCTGGGGCACGGGCTTGGCTCCTCGGGTGTACGTATCGCGGCAAGCCTAGTGTCGATGCGTCAGCGGTGCAATGCAGGCGCGCACCAAAGCGCGCCCACTGACACAACTGTTACATGTTGGGGTAATTTGGCCCATCGCCGCCCATCGGCGTCGTCCAGTTGATGTTCTGCGCCGGATCCTTGATGTCGCAGGTCTTGCAATGCACGCAGTTCTGGAAATTGATCTGGAACTTTGCGTCCTTGCCTTCGCCGATAAACTCGTAGACGCCCGCCGGACAATAACGCGCGGACGGCCCCGCGTACTTGGGCAGGTTCACATCGACTGGAACGCTGGCGTCTTTCAGCTTGAGGTGCGCGGGCTGCGATTCCTCGTGGTTGGTGAAACTGAAACTGACGTTGGTCAGCCGGTCGAAGGACAAAACGCCGTCGGGCTTTGGATAGTCAATCGGCTTGTGCTTGGAGGCCTCTTCGGTCGAGGCGGCATCGGTCTTGCCGTGGCTGACGGTTCCCAGCAGCGAAAAGCCGAAAATCGTCTGGAACCACATGTCGAACCCGCCGATTCCCATACCGCCCAAGGGGCCGAACTTGCCGTTCAGAGGCGCGACGTTGCGCACTCTTTTCAGGTCTTTGCCTACGACACCTTTGCGTAGTGCGGCATCGTAACCTTCCAGCACGTCGCCCGACCGGCCGCTCTGGATCGCGGCATAGGCCGCTTCGGCTGCTTCGATCCCGGAATGCATGGCGTTGTGGTTGCCTTTGATCCGCGGCAGGTTCACAAGCCCCGCCGAACAGCCCAGAAGCGTGCCGCCCGGGAACGCCGTTTGCGGGATCGACTGGTATCCACCCTTGGTCACTGCCCGCGCGCCATAGGCCACGCGCTTGCCGCCTTCCAGCAGCTTGGCGATCTTGGGATGGTGCTTGAACCGCTGGAATTCCATATAAGGGAACAGGTACGGGTTCTTGTAGTTCAGATCGATGATGTACCCGACATACACCTGATTGTTGTCGAGATGATAAACAAAGCTGCCGCCGCCGTTCTTGAAGCCCAGCGGCCAGCCCATGGTGTGGGTCACCTCGCCCTCGTTGTGCTTGTCGGGCGAAACCTCCCAGATTTCTTTCATCCCGAGGCCGAACTTGGGCACATCGCAATCAGCGGCCAGGTCGTATTTGGCGATTACTTCCTTGGACAGCGACCCGCGCACGCCTTCGCCCAGCATCACATATTTGCCGTGCAGTTCCATTCCCGGCTCATAGCTGGGGCCGGGTGTGCCATCAGGGTTCAGGCCCATTTCCCCTGCCACGACGCCTTTGACTTCGCCGTCGTCACCATAGACCAACTGCGAGCACGCCATGCCGGGGAAGACCTCTACGCCCAGTTCTTCGGCCTGCTCAGCCATCCAGCGGCAGACGTTGCCCATCGACACAATGTAGTTGCCGTGATTGTTCATGAGCGGCGGCATGATGAAGTTCGGCAAGCGAACCTGACCAGCCGCCCCCAGGATATAAAAGTTGTCTTCCTTGACAGGAACGTTCAAGGGCGCGCCTTTTTCTTTCCAGTCGGGGATCAAACGCGTCAGGCCAGACGGATCCAGCACCGCCCCCGACAAGATATGCGCACCAACTTCGCTGCCCTTTTCCAGAACAACCACGTTGATTTCGGGATCGAGTTGCTTCAGGCGGATCGCTGCCGACAGGCCAGCCGGACCGGCACCGACGATCACAACATCGTATTCCATGCTTTCGCGTTCGACTTCGGCCATCGGTCACCTCACATTTCGCAGTCGCAGACGGGGCTGCGGGTAATTTTCTTTCGCGCCTGACTAACGCATGCCGCTTTGCAGCGTCAATCGCAATGATGGGTCAGACAGATATATGGCCCAAAAATGCAGGGCAATCCAATGCCGAAATAAAATGCCGGTTGCATTCGACCTTCGCCTGGGGTCAGTTATTCTGATAAACCTATCACCGCTTGCGCGGCGCGCTGTTTCAAATCCAGCGCGCCGCGTTGCACTATGTCCGAGTCCGTATCATGGAAAAAATCCTGATGACCCGCGCAGGTCACACTGCGCTGAACGAAGAGCTCAAACACCTCAAGTCCGTCGAGCGTCCTGCCATCATCAAAGCCATCGCCGAAGCGCGTGAGCATGGTGATTTGTCGGAAAATGCGGAATATCATTCGGCAAAGGAAAAGCAGAGCTTTATCGAAGGGCGGATCAAGGAACTTGAAAGCGTGATCGGGCGGGCCGACGTTGTGGATACGTCCAAACTGTCCGGCGCGATCAAGTTTGGCGCCACCGTCACGATCGTGGATGAGGAAACTGACGATGAAAAGACATATCAGATCGTCGGCGAGCATGAAGCGGACATCGAAAACGGCCTGTTGAACATCAAATCGCCCATCGCCCGCGCCTTGATCGGCAAGGAAGAGGGCGACAGCGTCGAAGTGCGCACACCGGGTGGCGAAAAGTACTACGAAGTCTTATCCATCACATACAAGTGACGAACACGTATAGATAAGGCCGTGCACCATGGGCGACAGCCAGACTGACCAACGCCAGCACGACACAGGCGGCACCGTGACCGAGCCGCCTTCCGTCAGCTTGGGCGTCTACCATCAGCGTTCCGGTGGACGCGACAAGCTGGACGCCGGCGAAATCATTGCCATCGGCTTGACGATCCTGTGGTTGTTGGGCTCGGCGCTGTTTTTCTTGGTGCTTGGTCCTGATGCCACGACGCAATCTGTCAGCGGGCCGTTGCGTCTGGTCATGATATTTCTTGCGATTTTTCTGCCCATTGCGCTGATTTGGGTGGCCGCAGCCGCCGCGCGATCAACCCGCGTGATGCGCGAGGAAAGCGAACGCCTGCACGCGGCGATCGGCGCCATGCGCCAGAGCTACCTGCAAATGCAGCAAGCCAATTCCACCACCGCGTCCAAAAGCGTTGAAAAGAAGCTTGAAGAAATCGCGGCTGCGCAACGCAAGACCGAAGACGCCATCGCCACTTTCACCTCGATCAGACCGTCAACGCGGCCGATCCGCGACAAGGCCGCGATTCCAGCGCCCATCCCCGCGCAGGAACAGGCAACCTTGGCCTTTGAAACGCCCGGCGAGTCGTTGACGCCGCCCCTTTCGGTGTCTGATTTTATCCAGGCACTGAATTTTCCGGAATCGGCCGAAGACCGCGACGGGTTTCGTGCCCTGCGTCTGGCCCTGTCCGATCCCAAGGTCAGCCCCCTGATCCAGGCCGCGCAGGACGTGCTGACCCTGCTGAGCCAAGAAGGGATCTATATGGACGACTTGCAGCCGGACCGCGCGCGCCCGGAAATCTGGCGCAAATTCGCGACGGGCGAACGTGGCGGAACCATATCCCCTCTGGGCGGCATTCGGGATCGCTCGTCACTGGCTCTGGCCGCAGGGCGGATGCGGCAGGATCCGATTTTCCGCGATGCCGTGCATCATTTCCTGCGCAAGTTCGATCAAACACTTGCCGAATTCGAGACCACCGCCTCGGATCAGGAAATCAGCCAGATGACCGACACCCGAAGCGCCCGGGCCTTCATGCTGCTTGGGCGTGTCACTGGGACATTTGACTGACCAGCCTTTCGGCCCGGGCCAGGTCTTCTGGCGTGTTTACGTTGAAAAAGGCGTCGTCGTCTGGGAAATCCACGATCTTTGCGCCGTGAGATATGGCAAAGGCACGCAACCGGCGCTGGCCTTGCCGCAAAGCGTTCCGCGCCTCATCCACCAACGCGGTGGGCCAAAGCCCGATCGTCGGGTGTAAACCCGATGGCGATGCGGCAAGGGCAAAGTCATGCTGGGCAAGCTTTTCAACCAAATCGACAGGCAAAAAAGGACAATCGCCGGGTACGGTCAGCACATGACGCCCGTCGGCCCAAGCCATCGCCGACACGACGCCGCCCAAAGGCCCATCCCCTGGCACATCGTCGGCCAATACCGGCAGGCCATAAAAATCGAACCGGCTCGGCTCGTCATTGGCCGACACCGCAACACGCGCCACCTGGGGACGTAATCGGCGCAAAATATGGTCAATCACGCGCTGCTGTCCCAGTGGCAACAGGCACTTGTCGCCGCCCCCCATGCGCCGCGCCGTTCCGCCGGCCAGGATCACAGCGTCTGGCGGGGCTGGGTTCGGTTTCCTGTTTTCCATGAATACAGTTTGTCATTTGTGACAGCGCGGGGGAATATGTTTGAATACCTGACGCAATTTCATAGTCGGCCCCCTATGCCACTGATATTCAAAAACCCGCATTTCCGTCGAGGGTTGCGCCACGGCGCGCCATTCGTTCTGGTGACCATCCCCTTTGCCCTGCTCTTCGGCGTGGTCAGCACCGAGGCCGGGCTGACAGCCCTGCAGGCATTAGGGTTTTCGTTCATCGTCATCGCGGGGGCAGCCCAGTTTGCCGCGGTCACACAGATGATCGACAACGCGCCGTTGCTGATCGTCGTGGCGACGGCGCTGGCGGTCAACATGCGCATGGCCATGTATTCAGCGGCCCTGGCGCCCTATTTGCGCGGGCTGGGTGTGCCGCGGCGTATGCTCTTGGCCTATATGCTGGTCGACCAAAGCTATGTGCTGGCCGCTTTGGATTATGAAAAACACAGGGACGTGTCGGCCTTTGACCGGTTCGCCTATTTCGTCGGGACTTTTCTGCCACTAGGCGGCTGTTGGTACGCGGCATCCGTTGCCGGGGTGCTGACGGGAACTTTGGTGACGCCGAAACTGGCGCTGGATTTCATCATGCCGCTTGCGTTCCTGTCGATGGTATCGCCCGCGATCCGGACATGGGCCCACGCGGCGGCCGCCGTGACTTCGGTGGTCCTGTCCTTGGCGCTCAGCGGATTGCCCTATGGCACCGGCCTGATCGTCGCAGCCATTGCGGCGCTCTTGGTTGGTTCGGTTACGGAAACTCTGATGGAGCGACGCGCATGAATTATTCAACCGGTCAAATCTGGCTGATTATCGCGTTGCTGGGTGCCGGGACGTTTCTGATCCGCTATTCATTCATTGGTCTGATCGGGGATCGGCCCCTGCCCGCCTGGCTGATGCGCACGTTGCGCTACACGCCTGTCGCCGTCCTGCCGGGGCTGGTTGCCCCGCTTGTGCTATGGCCCGCTGCCACCGGCGGCAGCTTCGATCCGGCGCGCGGCCTGGCGGCGCTGCTCACGATTGTCATCGGCCTGGCGACGCGCAGCGTGATGAAGGGATTCATTTCGGGGGTGGTCGTGCTTTATGTGGGGCTTTGGGTTTTCTGACGCTGGTGCAACAGTGCGGGCGCCTGCAACAGGCCCGAATTGTCATCCTTGCTGTCATCGCGCACTTCACGAACCATCACGCCGGGACGGTCGCTGACCGCCTCCATCAACTTCTTGGGAAACCACGTCGACGGGGTATCCTCGAATCCCGGTACGCGCGACAGGATGGAGGCAACCGAAACAGTGCAGTGGGCTTTGGGCGCCGCGCCGTAGCGCTGGATTTCTGCCATAGCGATTGCAGCTTGGCGGGGCGTGACCGGGATGGTCTGCTCGATGACGCGAAAGCTCTCGCGGGCATGGTAATCGATGTAGAAATCGACGGCAGGCGGGCTCATCCCGTAGTGCACATCACCGACTTCGGGCAGGTGGGGGTGATAGAAGGTACCCGCAGGATCGTAGATCGCCCGCTGGTCTGCGTTGACCATCAACGCCGAATGCGCCCCGGCGCCCGAATAGTTGTTGATGACGGTATAAAGGGTCAGCGCGGGGGGACCCGCGTGCTGATAGGCGGCCTGGGATACCTCAGCCGGGCTGGCCGAATTTTCCTCAGGCACCTCGCACCCAGCCAACAATGCAAGGCCCGCAGCAGCGGCGAGTGTACGCAACATCGTCATTCACCCGCCCCCGAAACGCGCGATCAGCTGTTGAAAATCGCCAAAAACACCAAAACGCCCAGTGAGATGCCACCGACCCACATCGCCCATTTCAGGAAGCCCTCAAAGGTCTTTTCCTGTGCGGTGGTGTCCATCGTGCCGTGCTTGTGCTCTGCCATGTGTTTCTTCCCTTCGGATGTCGGTTGAACGGGGATTTAGACGATTCCGGCAGCCATGTCACGTACCCAAGCGCCGCAGACAGTTACCCGTCTTCCAGGTCCTTGGCCAGCTGAAAGCCGATACGCTGCGCCGTCTTGCGCGCTGGTTCCTTGGGCATGGCGCGCAGTGACACATTCAACTGGCTGACATGCTGAACCAACTGTGTGCGCACGCCGTTTTCGTCGGATCCATAAAAGGTGATCATGTCCGGATCAAAATAACCCAGCCCTTCGATCCGCAGAAGACCCGTGTTCGACCCGGCGAATCCCACCGACACCTCATGTTCGCTGTCCAGTTGTTCTTCGAAGTTCTGGATGTAGAGCACCAGCCGTTCATACGCCCATTCCGCGGCGCTTTTCTTGGCAACCGGTTTTCGGGCCACAGAATCGGGCAGCGGTTTTTGTTCCGCCGTTTGCGGGGCGTCCGGGTTCGAGTGCACGACGCGCGCGCGCGGCAGGGCGTCGTCCTCGTGGGCCTCGGCGGTTGTGCTGACAGTATCGCCGTTCATGTCATTCCTTGGTCTGCCACAACCAGGCGTCGTCCTCGCGCCGTGTACGCGTGATCTTGCCTGTCAGGTACAGGTGATTGAGGTGCGCCATGGCTTCGACCATGGCAAGCCCGTATTCACTTTCGCCGATCTTGCGCTTGAACAGCTGATCGAAACACCCGGTCGCCGTGCGCGGTGTGCGCAGAAATTCGGTCAGCCGGGTCAGCGCGGAATGGTGATTATCGATCAATTGGCCCATGCGGGTGGGCAGCCCCGTATAAGGCAGTTTATGTCCGGGCAGAACCAACTGATTGTCGGTGGCGAAGGGGCGCAGGCGTTCGCATGCTTCCAGCCATTCGCCCAACGGGTCCGCCCCCGGCTCGGTCGCGTGCACACCGATGTTGGGCGAAATTGACGCCAGCAACTGATCGCCGCCCAGCACCAGGTCTCCGGTCTCGGACCAAAGGGTTGCATGTTCAGGCGCGTGGCCGTTGCCCATGCGTATGGTCCAATCACGACCGGCAAGTCGCAGCACCTGCCCTTCCACAATGCGGGTGTACCCCAGTGGCAGTTTGGCGATCGCGTCGCAAAAGTTGAACGGGCGCTCGGCCGCGCGCTTGGCATAGAGCTCCGGATCCATCCCGGCGCTACGCCAAAAAGCCAGGGTTTCGGGCAGCGGGGCGTCCTGCTCATCCAGGTACAGCATCCGCGCCATAAGATAGGCCGTGCGTGTCGTGATCAGCTCGGCCCCGAATTCGGACACGAACCAGCCCGCCAGCCCGATGTGGTCGGGGTGATGGTGGGTGACAAGAACGCGCACAACCGGCGCGCCATCCAGATGGTTGTCAATGACATCCCGCCAGATCGCGCGCTGTTTGCTGGTGTCGAACCCGGTGTCGACAATGGTCCATCCGTCATCGTCACGCAGCGCGTAGCAGTTGACATGGTCCAGCACCATCGGCAGCGGCAGACGGATCCAGCGTACGTCCTCGGTGATCTCGGTGACCGAACCCGGTTCAGGCGGCGTAGCGACCAGCGTGCGAATCGGGGCCGTCATGCGGCCCCGAGATCTTCGGCCGACAGCGCATAGAGATCGTCCGCCCCCTGGCGCGCATGCGCGAGAAGCCCTTCGAACTCTGGCAAAATACGATTTATATAGAACGTCGCCAGACGGGTCCGCGCCCCTTCGCCACCTTCAGCCATTGCCGCCTTCAGGTGGAAGTGGCTACCCAGCACACGGGCGAAGGCGGTTTGATACGGAACCGCCCCGGCGAAGCGGTCGTTCAGGCCCTGTTCGATCAGCCATTCGGTGGCTTCGCGCAGAGTCTCGGCGGCGTCCCAGACGATCCGCGCCAGATCGGGCAGCTTGCCACGGCTGGCTTCCGCGTCCTGTTCGATTTCGTCGAGCAGGCGAAAGGCCGCTTCGCCGCCATCCATCATTTTACGCGCAACAAGGTCCATCGCCTGAATGCCGTTCGTGCCTTCGTAGATCGACGTCACACGGACATCGCGGTTGAACTGCGCCGCGCCCGTCTCTTCAACATAGCCCATGCCACCGTGTACTTGCACGCCCATCTCGGACACACGAATGCCGGTATCGGTGCCAAAACTCTTGGCGATCGGGGTCAGCAAAGCCCCGCGCGCCTGCCAGTCCGCGTCACCGGTGGCGTGCGCCATGTCCAGCGCGACCCCACAAGCCATCGCAATGCAACGCGCAGCAAAGATATCAGCCTTCATCGTGGCCAACATGCGGCGCACATCGGCATGATCGATAATCGCCCCGTCGCCATCACCCACAGGGGTGCGCCCCTGTTTGCGTTCCTGTGCGTATTCCAGGGCTTTCTGATACGCGCCTTCGGCAACGCCGATACCCTGCATGCCCACATTCAGGCGGGCATTGTTCATCATGGTGAACATGGCCTTCATCCCGTCGTGCGGGCCGCCGACCAGCCACCCGGTAGCGCCATCGTATTCCATCACGCAGGTGGGCGAGCCATGAAGGCCCGTCTTGTGTTCAAGTGACACCACGCGCAAGGAATTGCGCGGGCCGGGCGAGCCGTCTTCGTTCGGGATGTTGCGCGGCACCATGAACAGGCTGATCCCTTTGGTCCCTGGCGCGCCATCTGGCAGGCGGGCCAACACCAAATGGCAGACGTTCGCCATAAAGTCGGCATCACCCCAACTGATGAAAATTTTCTGCCCGGTAACCGCATAGGTGCCGTCCCCGTTCGGCTCGGCCTTGGTGCGCAGCGCGCCCACATCCGAGCCCGCCCCCGGTTCGGTCAGGTTCATCGTGCCCGACCATTCGCCCGAGCACAATTTCGGCAGGAACGTTGCCTTCATCTCGTCGCTGGCATGGTGTTCCAGTGCTTCGATCTGACCTTGTGTCAGCAGCGGGTTCAACCCCAGGGCCAGGCATGCCCCGGACATCATGTCATTGACCGATGTCTGCAGGGCCAGCGGCAGGCCCATTCCGCCATACTCTACCGGCCCGGAAATCCCGACCCAGCCCGCCTCGGCCCATTGGCCATAGGCTTGCGCGAAACCGGGCGTTGTCCGCACGACGCCGTTCTCCAGCTTTGCACCTTCCAGATCGCCATCGCGGTTCAGCGGGGCCAGAACCTCGTCACACATACGGCCAGCTTCCTGCAGCATGGCGGCAGTCACGTCTGGGGTGGCATCGGCAAACCGTTCGGTCTGTGCGACCTGTTCAAGGCCCACGATGTTGTCAAAAATGAACTGAACGTCCTGAACCGGCGCGCGGTACGGCATTGATGTCTCCCCTGTTCGGTACCCTGATCTCGGCATTTCACGGGCTTGGCCTTTGCCCCCCGCACAGCTATGCAGCTATGTAAACTGAACCGATCCTAGTCAAGCCCCGACTGCCCACCAACCACGACGCAGCGTCACCATGACCCAACTCTTTCACGCCTCGGCCGACGGTATTTCTGCCGCCGTTCGCATCCTGCGAGACGGCGGGCTGGTCGCCTTGCCGACCGAAACGGTCTATGGCCTGGCAGGCGATGCCCGCTCTGACGCCACTGTGGCGCGGATATTCGATGCCAAAGGGCGCCCCCGGTTCAACCCCCTGATCGTGCATGTGGCATCGCGCGATTCGGCCGAGCGATACGCCGTGCTGGGCGACCCCGCACGTCGTCTGGCGCGCGCCTTTTGGCCCGGGCCGCTGACGATGGTGTTGCCCTTGCGCCCGGATGCAGGCCTATCGCCATTGGTCACCGCAGGCATGGATAGCGTGGCCATTCGCGTGCCGGCGCATCCGGTTGCCCAAGCCCTTCTGGCGGGCGCAGCCATGCCGATCGCAGCCCCGTCGGCCAACCCGTCCGGCCGGATCAGCCCCACTGACGCCACCCACGTGCTGGGCGGTCTGGGCGGACGGATCGACGCGGTACTTGATGGGGGGGCCTGCGGTGTCGGCGTAGAAAGCACGATTGTCGGCTTGACGGGACATCCCACCCTGCTCCGGCCCGGCGGGCTAGCCAGCGAAGATATCGAACGCGTGTTGGGCCAACCGCTCGCAGAACACAGTGGCGAAATCAACGCGCCAGGCCAGCTCTCGTCCCATTATGCGCCAGACGCGGCGGTGCGGCTGAACGCGACCACGCGGCGCGACGATGAATTCTGGATTGGATTTGGCGATTGCCCCGGCGCGGATATCAATCTGTCGCCCAAGGGTGATCTGGTCGAAGCCGCGACCACCCTGTTTGCTGCTTTGCACACGGCCAATGCCAGCGCGCGCGCCATTGCCGTGGCGCCAGTGCCGGACACGGGGCTGGGCCGCGCGATCAATGACAGGCTGCGCCGCGCCGCCGCGCCGCGAGCCCCCTAGGCCCGCCCGGCCTCAGCCGACAAAAGCAGCGGCTCGATCCCCAAGATGCGCAACGCGGCCTCCCATTTTCGGGTGCTGTCGCGGGCAAAGACCACCTCGGGGCTGGCATCGCAGGAAAGCCAGCCATTTTGCGCGATTTCTGCTTCCAACTGCCCCGGCCCCCAGCCCGAATACCCCAAAGCGAGTATAGCCATGGCAGGGCCAGCGCCTGCGGCGATATCGGACAGGATACCGCGCGTGGCAGTCATCGAAAAACTGTCCGTGACGCGCAGGGTCGAACCTTTGGATTGATAGTCTGACGAATGCAAAACGAACCCACGCCCATGTTCGACAGGCCCGCCAAAGAAAACGGGCCATTCCGGCGCACCGGTTTGCGCGTCAATCTCAAGCTGGTCCAGAAGCGCCGAGAGCGACAGATCAGGAAGCGGTTTGTTGACGATCAAACCCATCGCGCCCTCGGATGAGTGGGCACACAGGTAGACGACGCTCTTTTCGAAGCGCGCATCGCTCATGCCGGGCATTGCGATGAGCAATTTGCCTGTCAGGTCTATGGGATCGTCCGTCTGGTTCATGCGACCACATTGCGCTGCGTCACCGCTGGACACAAGTGGGCGCTTTGGTCACAGGCACTGCGCTTCACGCGCGCGTCGCCGGAATGTGATTTCCCAAAATGCGCCCGCCCCCTATGGTCTGGCACATGTTCATGCATTCCACCGCCATTCTCTCTGCTGTGATCGTCGCAACGCAAGCCCACGCCATGGACCTGTCGGATGTGGCCTCGGTTGATGTGTTGCCCGGCTGGCGTACCGACTCTGGCACGCACATGGCCGCGCTTCGCGTCCGGCTTGCCCCCGGCTGGAAAACCTATTGGCGCGCCCCGGGCGAAGCGGGCATCCCGCCGCGGTTTGATTGGGCCGGATCGCAAAACATCGGCTCGGTCGCGTTTCACTGGCCTACACCGGTCGTATTTGAACAAAACGGCGTCCGCACCATCGGCTACAAGGATGAATTGGTTCTGCCGATCGAACTGACGCCCGCGACGCCCGGGCAGCCAATCAAGATGCTAAGTGCTGTCGAACTGGGCATATGCGAAGACATCTGCATGCCCGTGACGGTTCAGATCAATGCGATCCTTCCCGCGACGGGCGGCGCGAATCCGGCAATCCGCGCGGCCTTGGCCGATCAACCTTCCAGTGCAAATCGCGCCGGTGTCGAGCGCGTGACCTGCGATGCTCAGCCGATTTCCGACGGGCTGCGCCTGACCGCATCTTTGACAATGCCGGCCCTTGGCCCGTCCGAAGTGGCCGTCGTTGAATTGCCGGACGAATCCATCTGGGTATCCGAGGCCGATACGCGCCGCGATGGCGCCCGCCTGACGGCGCAATCCGATCTGGTGCCGCCGTCGGCCGCGCCTTTCATGCTGGACCGGTCAGAAATACGCATCACTGTGATAGCAGACGGGCACGCCGTGGATATCCGGGGCTGCGCCGGGCCATAGATCAAACCGTTCGGCGGGCCGAGCGCATCCAGACCCCGCCCAGCACCGCTGTCGCCAAAGTCACCACCGCTGCCCCCGCCACGAACAGGCCGAAGGCCCCGCGGATCCCTGCACCACCGCCCAGCAAGGCGGGCATCGCACCGGTGAGCATTACACTGCCCATCGTTGCTGTGAACCAGACCGCCACCAGCGCAGCCGCCAGCCCCAGCACAACCCGCACGGGGCCCGTGCGCCGGTCAAACCCGCGCCGGAACGATGCGATCTGCCGCCGCACGTCCAGTTGCATCGCAAGAAGCGCGGGGACCACCAGCAGCACCAGCACCATTCCAAAGCCCAACCCGTAGACCAACGTAATGACCGTGGGTTTGAGGAATTGCGCATCCGCCGACCCTTCGTAAAGAAGCGGAGCAAGCCCGAGCACCGTCGTCAGCGTAGTCAGCATCACTGGGCGCAAACGGTCCGCCGATCCATCGATGATCGCAGGCACAATGCCCCGTTCCTGGGCGTATTCGTCCACAGTCGTCACCAGAACAATGGAATCGTTGATGATGATTCCCGTCATTCCGATCAGGCCGACCACCGAAAACATCGACAAGGGCACGTTCCACAATGCATGGCCATAAATCGCCCCGACCAATCCGAAAGGAATGATCGCCATCACCACCAAAGGCCGCGTCCAACTTGAGAAAACCCACGCCAGAACCAGGTAAATCCCGACGATACACAGGGCAAAGCCGAACCCTGCGTCAGACAGGAAACGGTTTTCCTGTTCACTCAGGCCCGCCATTTGATAGGAAATCCCGAAATCCTCGGCCAGTTGGGGCAGGATCACGGTTTCGAGGGCCTGTGTCACTTCGGTCGCGCGGGCGGGGTCGTCTTCGGCCAGATCGCCATTCACACCGACCAAGCGAATGCCGTTTTCCCGACGCACGGTAGAAAAGCCCGTTTGCGTCGTGACAGACACCAGATCGGACAGCGGCACATAGGCGCCGCTGTCAGTGCGCATCAAGGTCCGGTCCAGGAAATCAGCGGTCAGTTCACTGTCGGGAAGTTCCACGTTGATCGTAGCCGAACGGGTGCCGTCAGGGTAGCTGGCCGCTTCGATCCCGGCCAGGCGGTTGCGCAGAACACCCCCGACCGCGTCAATCGTAAAGCCCAGTGCTTGACCTTGTGCGGTCAGATCCAACACCAATTCCTGCTTGTCATAGGCCAGGCTATCTTCCAGTGCGCTGACTTCAGGAAATTGGGACAACTGTGTCTTCAGCGCTTCTGCCGCATCCTTGAGCACCTGCGCTTCGGCGCCATACAGCTGAATGTCGATGGCATCGCCGCCGGGGCCGGAACGCCACCCGCGAAAACTGACCTCTTCGACCAGCGGATGGTTCTTCACCTCTTCTTGCACGGCGGTGATGAAGGCATAACTGGAATAGGGTCGCAGATCGGCATCGATCAGTTCGATGGAAATTGCGCCCAGCTGGTCAGGATCTTTTGTGTCAGCGCTAGCCAACCCGCGCCCGGATCCGCCCCCGATTTGCGCAACGACATAGTCCAGCGGATTGACGCCATGCTCGGCCTCAAGCTTTTGTGCGGCCACTTCGGTGGCGCGCTGCAATTCGTGCATCATTTCGATGGTGTCTTCACGCGCAGCGCCTGGGGCCATCGCGAAATTGCCAGACACAGACGGGCGTTCGGGCGAATTGAAGAACCGCCATTGCACGTCTCCGCGCACCACCTGCGCCACCTGCAGCAACAATAACAGAACGACGCCGGCCAAGACCGGATAGCGCGCCTGAATCACACCAGCCATCATGGGGCGGAAAATGCGTTCACGGAACCAGTTGAAGCCCCGGTTCACTGTACGCGACGGCGCGTCGTACCATTTGCCCCGCGACGACGGCGCCATGGAATGGGCCATGTGGTTGGGCAGAATCAAGAAGCATTCGACCAGCGACGCAATCAAGACGACGATCACGGTAAAGGGGATGTCGGCAATCATATCGCCGAACCGCCCTGATATGGCCGTCAGCCCGAAGAAGGCGATCACGGTTGTCAGCGTGGCCGAAAAGACCGGGCTGAACATGCGCCGGGCCGCGTTCACGGCAGCCTCCATTGGCGCTTCGCCGCGGCGGCGCACACGGAAATCGACATGCTCGCCGACGACAATCGCGTCATCGACGACGATCCCCAACGTGATGATCAATGCGAAGAGCGAAATCATGTTGAGCGTCAGCCCAAAGGCATACATCAGCCCAATTGCCGCCGTCATTGACACCGGGATGCCTGCCGCGACCCAAAAGGCGGTGCGCGTGTTCAGGAACAAGAACAGCAGCCCCACCACCAAGGCCAGCCCCATCGCACCGTTGTCCAAAAGGATGTTCAGCCGGTTCGTGATCGCTTCGGCCCGGGTGCGGATCAGGTCCAGATGCACGCCGTCGGGCAGGGACAGCTCCATTTCGGCGGCGATGTCCTCCACCTGGCGCTGGATCTCTATTGCGTCCCCCGCTGCGCTGCGCTGCACGCCCACAACCACTGCCGGATTGTCCCCGACAAAATAGGCCGCGTTGCGATCAATCCCTTCGACGCGCACCGTCGCCACATCCCCGATCGTCAAGGTCGACCCATCCGCGTTTGACCGCAGCACGATGCCTTCGATCTGCTCGGCCGACCGCTTGGCTACCCCGGTGCGAACCCGCGCATTGGCCCCGCTGACATCGCCTGCCGGATCTGTGTCAACCTCGCCCGCGACGGCGGCGGCGATCTGCGCCATCGAGATGTCGTTGCGAATCAACGCCAGACTTGGGACCTCAATGATCGTCGAGGGCGCCGCCACCCCGCTGACGGTCGTGCGCGTTACCCCTTCGGCAAACAGGCGCGAGACAAATTCATCGGCAAACACCCCCAGCTGGTCCACGCCAACGGGGCCGGTGATCACGACATCCGTGACCCTTTCGCGCCACCCGCCGGAAACGACATTGGGGTCATCAGCGCCCTCGGGCAAGGTGGTCACCGTATCAACCGCCGCCTCGACGTCATCCCCGGCCAGGGTCATGTCATACCCAGGCTCAAATTCCAGCGAGATCTGGGCGCGCCCTTCGGTGGACACCGATTCCGCTTCCACCACGCCTTCAACCGCCAGAAGTGACGGTTCCAGCACCTGGACGATGGCGCGATCCACATCATCGGCCCCCGCCCCGTCCCAAGTGACGGTCACCCGCACTTCGTCCGAGACAATGTCGGGGAAAAACTGCGCGCGCATGTTTGGGATTGCTGCCAATCCCGCCACCAGAAGCGTCACCAAAAGCAGGTTCGCCGCTGTGCGGTGGCGCGCGAAATACCCCAAGATGCCGCCGATCCGCTCGGAACTACGCATGGCTCAGCCCCCCATCCGCGCTTCGATACTTTCGACCGTCTCCGCAGGCACCTTGTCTTTGGCCAGCGTGGCCAGCAGGCGTTCCTTGACGTCGCTTGGCATCCTCGCGTTGCGTTTGACAAAAGCGATCAGAGCCGCACGTCTTTCGGGCGTCAATTCCAGCAAGTCGGGGGCCAGATTTTCCTGTGATTGCCCGGTGTCGGGCGCGCGCAGGGGGCGCACCAGAATGCCCTGCCCCAACAGCGGCGTGCGCTCTGACACAACTTCGACCCCGGCCAGCCCCGCCGCCGAAATCAGCACATCGTCACCCTGACGGCGCAGCAGGTCTACGGGGCGGGTCTGCAAACGGTTCTCTTCGTCGAGCGCCAAAACCGTGTTTGCTGCGTCCACCGCCGTGGCGGGCAGACGTGCCACGCCTTGCAACGCCGGTTCTTCGGCCACAACTGTCACGAAATCGCCGGGCCGAAACCCGGCGGCATCATCCAGGCGCGCAAACAACAGGCGCCCGGTTTGGCCTTCGCCCACGGTGGCACTTTCGCGGGTGATACGCCCTGTCGCATGGATATCGACCCCGGCCAAATCCAGCGCAACGCGCACGGGCGTTTCAGCCAAAACCCCGTCATCGCTCAAAAGACGCACATATTGCTGCGCCGAAACGCGGAACGAAACCTCGAGCTGTATGGGATCGATCAAGCGGCCGATCTGCTCATTCGCAGTCACCAGCCCGCCTTCGACCACGGTCACATCGGCCAAGGTGCCAGAAAATTCCGCCACCACCACCGTATCGTCCAGAGCGCGCTGCGTTTCGGCGCGCTTGATGCGCGCGCGCAGCACTGCGGTGCTGGCGCTGTCCACGGCGGCTTCGGCGTTGGCGACAGCCTGGCGCTTGGCCAAGACCGATTGGCGCGCCGACACTTCGGCCAGCGCGGCGTCTTCAACGGCCGCATCGGTGGCCACGCCGCGTGCCTTCAGGTTTTGTTGGCGGGCCAGCGCCGCGGCGCGCAATTCGGCCTGATCACGGGCGGCCTGCAAATCATCCAGCGCAATCTCAAGCGTGCGTTGTGCATCGCGCAACGTGGCTTCTGCCTCAAGGTAATCGGCCTCGGCTACGTCCAGCGTGGCTTGCGCATCTGTCGGATCAATCCGGAGCAAAACGTCGCCAGCCTGCACCTGCCCACCTTCTTCGAACGCCTCGGACAGCTCAACGATCGTTCCCCCTACCGGGGTGCGCAGCTCAAGCGCGCGGCGCGAGACGACCTGACCAAACGCGGTGATGACAGGGGTGACGGTTTGGGGCGAAATTTGCGTGACATTCACGGCAAAGACCCGTTCGCGCGCCACGCCCGGCCGGCTTTCCTGGGCCATGCGGTCCTGAATGGCGCTGCGCATGGAATAGCCCCCCCATGCCAGCAAGCCGACCGTAAGAGACATCAGAAACAAGCCCACAAAGGAGCGGCGCAAAAAACGCATTGTATTCAACCTTTTTGCAACCGGACCGCCCGGCTTCAATCTAGACGTGGCGGAACGAAAGGCCAAACCACAAGCATGTTACGATACAACCGGCCGATTCCGTCGCATTTTTATTTGCGGCGTTTATGCTCATCAAGCCGGGGGAAGATTTCGACGAAATTGCAGGGGCGGTGCCGATAATCTAGCTGAAGTTTCAGGATCTCGTCCCAGGCATCCTTGCAAGCCCCCGTGCTACCGGGCAGCGCAAACAGGTAGGTGCCGTTCGCAACCCCGCCTGTCGCGCGGCTTTGAACCGCGCTGGTGCCGATTTTCTGCATCGAAACCATCGTGAACACTGTGCTGAAGGCTTCGATTTCCTTTTCATAGACATCGCGGTGCGCCTCGACCGTGACATCGCGCCCCGTCAGTCCGGTCCCGCCTGTCGAAATGATGACGTCAATGTCGCGATCGGCGCACCATTTGCGCAGGCGATCGGCGATCTTCCCGCGATCATCTGTTACGATGGCGCGGTCCGCCACGATATGGCCAGCGCTCTGAATGCGTTCCACCAGAGTGGCCCCGGATCGGTCATCTTCCAGCCCGCGCGTGTCGGAAACGGTTAAAACTGCAATCCGCACAGGGATGAAATCAAGGCCTTCGTCGATCCGGTTCATCAGGTCTTCCTCAGTCGATCTTTCAGCGACAACAGATCCGCCCAAGTTTCGCGTTTGGCGGCGGGCATGCGCAACAGGTAGGCAGGGTGAAGCATCGGGATCACGGGTATACCTTTGCGTTCGCCCCATTGCCCGCGCATCCGGGTGATGCCCTTGCGACCCAAAAGCGCCTGGCACGAAATGTTGCCGAGCGCGACGATCACCTCGGGCGCTGCCAGTTCGATGTGCCGGTCCAGAAACGGCGCCATCATAGCCATTTCATCGGGGCTGGGGTCGCGGTTTTGTGGCGGGCGCCACACCACGACATTGGTAATATAGAGCGCCTTTTCCGCGTCGGGCGCGTCGCGGGCCAAGCCGATCGCGCCGAACATCTTGTCCAGCATTTGCCCGGCCGCGCCGACGAAGGGCTTGGCTTGAATATCCTCGTCACGGCCCGGACCTTCGCCAACGATCATCACGCGCGCCGCCGGGTTTCCGTCTGAAAACACCAGGTTCCGGGCCCCGCGCTTCAGCTCGCAATGTTCGAAGGCTGCCATGGCGGTGTGAAGGGCCCCCAGATCGTGGGCGGCGTGGGCCATTGCCATGGCTTCGGCGACCGGATCGACCTTGGTTTCTACCGGACCGGGCGCAGGGTCGCCCTTGGGCACCGGTTTGGGCGCATTGGCAGGCATGTCGTATCGGTTGATGGGCGCATCGCAAATCGCCTCGTCCACGCCCAACTCGATCTGCCATTCGAGCGCGGCGCGCAGGGCGAAAAAGTCCATCGTGTCGATCTGCGATTCCATGCCGCCCAAGCTAGAAGGCGGCGCGGCAAAGGTAAATGCGTCACAGGCACGCTTGCCGCCCAAGCGAACCCTGCTATAACCCGGTGAAACGAAAGGGGTCTTGCGCATGTCATTCCGGCAAAAGCATCTTCTGGGTATCGAGACCCTGGCCCGAAATGAAATTTCCGCCATTCTGGATCTGGCCGACAAATACGTCGATCTGAACCGCGCCGACGTCAAGCACGCCGATGCGCTGAACGGGCTGACCCAGATCAACATGTTCTTCGAAAATTCGACCCGCACGCAGGCCAGTTTCGAACTGGCAGGCAAGCGGCTTGGCGCGGATGTCATGAACATGGCGATGCAGGCCAGCAGCATCAAAAAGGGCGAAACCCTGATTGACACGGCCCTGACGCTGAACGCGATGCATCCGGATCTTCTGGTGGTGCGCCATCCGCAATCGGGCGCCGTCGATCTGCTGGCCCAAAAGGTCAACTGCGCGGTCCTGAACGCGGGCGACGGGCGTCACGAACACCCCACCCAGGCCCTTCTGGATGCGCTGACGATCCGGCGGGCCAAAGGTCGGCTGCACCGGCTGAACATTGCCATCTGTGGTGATATCGCCCACTCTCGCGTGGCGCGCAGCAACATCCTGCTGCTGCACAAGATGGAAAACCGCATCCGGCTAATCGGCCCGCCCACGCTTGTTCCCGCCGCGTTCGGGGAATTCGGCTGCGAGGTCTACGATGATATGACCGAGGGGCTGAAAGACGTGGATGTGGTCATGATGCTGCGCCTGCAAAAAGAGCGGATGGACGGGGCGTTTATCCCGTCGACACGCGAATATTATCACCGTTTCGGATTGGACGCGGACAAGCTGGCCCACGCCAAGAGCGATGCGATCGTAATGCACCCCGGCCCGATGAACCGCGGCGTTGAAATCGACGGCACCATCGCCGACGACATCAATCGCAGCGTCATTCAGGAACAGGTGGAAATGGGTGTGGCCGTGCGCATGGCCGCGATGGACCTGCTGGCGCGCAACCTGCGCGCGGCACGGTTTGCCGAGCGTGTGGGCAAGGGGGAGACGGCATGACATCGCTACACATCACACCGGCCGACCGCACAAATGTTTTCGTTTTCCTGATCGAACTGCCCGAGGATGAGGCCGCCAGTTTTGCCAAGGATAGCGCAGCCATCGGTCAAGCATTGGATACTGTCATCGACGCAACCCACGTCGTGCAATTTCCGCTGTCAGATCTGGAAGGCGTCGGCCTGACCGAATATCTGATCGAAGGCATGGGACTGAGCGAGGACGCGGTAGAAGCAGATGTCCTGAAACTGGATGCACTAAGAGGCCATGTTCTGATTCTGAAGGGGTCGGCGTTCATGGGCGAGACATTGGATACGCTGGCCCGCCCGCCGTTGCTGCATGTCGGCACTTACCCTGAAACGGGCGCGCCGGTTCTTCTCGAGCCGCTGAAATCCGAGGCGGCCAAGGGGCAGTTAAGCCAGGGAAGACCCCCGAAATCCGAAGCGCGCATCTCGGGGATGATTGCTTTTTACGTTCTGCTGTTCCTGGCGTTTTTCGTTGTTCTCTTTGTATGGCTGGCGTCATGACAGAGCTTCTTGCAAATGTCCGGCTGATCGATCCAGAAAACCAGACCGATCAAATCGGCTGGCTGAAAATCGAAGGCGACAAGATCGCCGGGCTTGGGGTCGGCGGGGCAGAGGGCGGCACGGATTGTGGCGGCAAATGCCTGGCTCCGGGGATTGTCGATCTGGGCGTCAAGGTGTCCGAACCGGGTGAGCGCCACAAGGAAAGCTTCGCCAGCGCGGGACGGGCCGCGGCCGCCGGCGGTGTGACCACGATGGTCACGCGCCCGGACACGGCCGGCGCGATCGACACGCCAGAACAGTTGGAATTCGTCCAACGCCGTGCGGCCAGCGACGCGGTTGTCAAAGTGGCGCATATGTCGGCGTTGACCAAAGGCCGCTCTGGGCGAGAGATGGTCGAAATCGGTTTTATGCTGGATGCAGGCGCTGTGGCCTTTACCGACTGCGACCGTGTGACGACAGACACCAAGGTCCTCAGCCGCTGTCTGACCTATGCGCGGTCTGTCGGCGCGCTGGTGATCGGCCACCCGCAAGAGCCCGGCCTGTCCGATGGCGCCGCCGTGACAAGCGGCAAGTTCGCCACATTGCGTGGTTTGCCATCGGTTCCAGCAATGGCCGAACGCATGGCGCTGGACCGTGACCTGGCCCTGGCGGAAATGACAGGGGTGCGCTACCACGCCGATCAGATCAGCACCGCCCGCGCGTTGCCCGCGCTGGAACGCGCCAAGGCCAATGGTCTGGACGTCACGGCGGGCGTGTCGATTCATCACCTGACATTGAACGAATTGGACGTCGGCGATTACCGAACCTTTTTCAAGGTCAAACCCCCCCTGCGCGCCGAAGACGATCGCAAGGCAATGGTTGCCGCCGTGGGTAGCGGGTTGATCGACGTGATCAGTTCGATGCACACGCCACAGGACGAAGAGAGCAAGCGCCTGCCGTATGAAGAAGCGGCCAGTGGCGCGGTGGCGCTTGAGACGCTGCTGCCAGCGGCGCTGCGCCTTTATCATTCGGGCGAAGTGAGCCTTGCGCAGCTTTGGCGGGCCATGGCATTGAACCCGGCCCGGCGGCTGGGGTTGAACGCGGGGCGTTTGGCCCCGGGTGCGCCGGCGGATCTGGTGTTGTTCGACCCGGACGCGCCGTTCGTTCTGGACCGTTTTGCGCTGCAATCGAAATCGAAGAATACGCCGTTTGACGGGCAGCGCATGGAAGGAAAAGTTCTGGGCACATGGGTGAACGGCACGCGCGTGTTCACCGGTTGAGCGGGGCGCTGAGCCCATGCGCCTAGCGCGCACATTGCCCTGGGGTATTTGAAATAAGAAGGGATCGAACAACGTGCCGGATATCGTGACATCGCCAGCAGGTTTGGGCTTGGTCGCCTTGCTGGCCTATGTGCTGGGCTCGGTGCCATTCGGGATCGTTATGGCGCGCCTGTTCGGTCTGGGTGATCTACGCGCCATCGGATCGGGAAACATCGGCGCCACGAACGTTTTGCGCACCGGAAACAAGCTGGCCGCCTTTCTCACCCTTATCCTCGATGCGGGAAAAGGTGCCATTGCTGTTCTGGCGGCGCGATACGTTCTCGCAGAGGATGCGGCTCAGCTGGCGGGGCTCATGGCGTTTGTCGGTCATTGCTTTCCCATCTTTCTGGGCTTTCGCGGCGGCAAGGGCGTAGCGACATTCCTGGGCACCGTTCTGGCCGTGGCCTGGCCGGTGGGCATAGGCGCCTGCGCGATCTGGCTGATTGGGGCGCTGGTGACGCGGATATCGTCCGTCGGCGCGCTGTCGGCGGCTGCGCTGGTCCCGGGCGTGGCGGTTGTGCTGGGACGTGCGGACGTGGCCATTCTGACCATTCTGCTTGGCGCGCTGATCTATGCACGTCACATGCCCAACATTCGGCGCGTCATGGACGGCACTGAACCGAAAATCGGCAAAAAGTGATCAGAAGCTGAAATCAGGCAGGCTGTCCAAAGCGCTTTTCAGTGCCTCGCCCCAGTCATTGGAAATCTTGTTGTAATAGGGATCATCCGCTTCGATGCGCCCGGTGTACCCGCGCCGCAGGCTATCACGTTCGTATGTTTGCAGATCGAACGGTAGACCCACTGACAGGTTCGCTTTGACGGTGGAATCGAAACTGACCAGCATGAGCTTTACCGCTTTCTCAAAGCTCATGCTTTGATCATACGCGCGGACAAGGATCGGGCGCCCGTATTTCGTTTCGCCAACCTGGAAAAAGGGCGTGTCGTCACCGGCTTCGATGAAATTGCCTTCGGGGTAGATCAGAAACAAGCGCGGAGGGCCGCCTTGGATCTGCCCGCCCATGATGATCGTGGCGTTGAACGACGCGTCCGCTCTCATGCCAACTTGTGCCTGGCCGTCGATCACTTCGCGCAGGGTCCCCGCGACGATCTGGGCCGCCTGAAACATCGACGGTGCTGCCAGAAGCGATGGCGCGCGATCATCATGCGCCTTGGTCCGTTCATCCAGCATCGAACACACCGCTTGCGTGGTGGCCAGGTTTCCCGCGGTCATCAACGTGATGCATCGTTCGCCCGGCGTTTCCCAAGTGAACATCTTCTGGAACGTAGAAATATTGTCGACACCGGCATTTGTTCGGGTGTCGGACATGAACACCAGTCCCTTATCCAGGACCATTGCTATACAATATGTCATTCGACCCTGCCCTTATTGTTGTGCCACCTCGATTTCGACCGACAGTTTTTCACCCTGTCCGCCGAAGGTGGTCCCACTTACAGGGGCGGCTTCGGAATAATCCAGCCCTGTCGCAACTCTGACGTAGCGCACATCGGGCGATATCTGGTTTGACACATCGAATCCGACCCAACCCAGCCCACCAACGAACACTTCGGCCCAGGCATGGCTGGCCTCTTGGTCGGTACGGTCGTTCATCATCAAGTAGCCCGACACGTAGCGGGCGGGAAATCCAAGTTCGCGTGCGCAGGCTATGAACACATGCGCATGGTCCTGACACACCCCGCGCCCCTCGGCCAGGATATCCTCGACAGTCCAACTCGGTTCGGACGAGCCGGTTTCATACGTCACGGCGTCATAGATAATCTTGGACAGCGCATGCAGACGTTCCAGATCGGTATCACCTTCCACTTCGCGCACCACGGCACGGCAAGCCTGTCCTGGCTTGGTCAAAACGGTTGAGTGTTTGAACAACCACAGCGGGACGGGCCCGATATGGGGACCTATGACACCGTGGGTTTCGGCAACCTCGATCTCGCCCCGGCTGCGAACCGTCAATTCGTTCGTGCCCTTTTCGAAGCTGATCAGTTCGACAAAGTTGTGGTGGTAATCCTCGAACGACAATTCTTTCTTGCCGCCGTCGACAGTTGTGCCCCAGTCCAGAACACTTTGCACGCGGCTCGACTTTGGGGATTTGCGCAACTGCTGCAACCCATAGGAGACCGGGGTGTCGAACGTGTAGCGCGTTGTGTGGCTTATCCGGAGGCGCATGTCAGTCGTAGAACCTGTAATCGATTTCGATCTGCTGACCCAGTTGGCCCAGCGACAACAGTACGCCTTGGATATATTCGTGCAAGCCTTGTTCGAAAACCGGTTCGATATCCTGATGGGTGAACATCGCCAAAAGATTTTCTGCCATTTGCAGGCTCGGGTTATCCGCGTCGTAGCCTGCCGCGATATAACCCAGGTTGTCGCGCAGCTTGGACGCGCAGAACTTCAAAGATCGCGGCATCCTGCCGTCAAGGATCAAAAAATGCGCAATGTTGAGCGGGCGCACATCCGTCCCGTGCGCCACCCGGTAGCCCCCCAAGCCCGAAACCGAGCGCAGGATCGTTTCCCATTGTACATTGTCCAACCGCGATCCGACCGCCATGACCGATGGCAGCAACACGTAGTACTTCATGTCCAGAATGCGCGCCGTGTTGTCCGCGCGCTCCAAGAACGTGCCAATCCGGGCAAAATCATAATTGTCATTGCGCAACATCGTGCCGTTGGTCGTGCCGCGGACCAAGGCGGTGCGCTGACGGATCATGCCCAGAACACCAGGCAGATCGCGTTCGTTCACCTTGCGGGCCAGCGTCTTGTCCACGGCCATGTGGCAGCCGTTCATCGCTTCCCAGACTTCGGTGGTCACGGCGGTACGTACCAGCCGGGCGTTGTGGCGCGCCGTGGCAATTGCCGCGCGCACAGATGACGGATTGTTCGGATCGCGCAACATCCAATCAATCGCCGCGTCCTTGGTTATTTCGTCGTGATGTTCGCGGAAACCAGCCAGCACCCCGACCGTCTGCATGACCGAGCGCCATTCGTCCGTGGAATCGGATCCGCTACGTGTCAGTGCGATCCGCTGGCCAGTCGCAATGAGGCGCGCGGTATTTTCCGCCCGCTCAAGGTAGCGATACAGCCAATAAAGCCCGTGTGCAGTCTTACCCAGCATGCGCACCGCCTTTCGGCGCGGACAGTCCGACCGCGCGATTTTTCGCAGATCCGCCCATCATTCGTCCAGAACCCATGTGTCTTTCGTCCCGCCACCCTGAGATGAATTGACCACCAATGAGCCCTTCTTCATCGCCACGCGCGTCAAGCCGCCCGGCGTGATTTTGATATCGTTGGGGCTGACCAGCACAAAGGGGCGCAGATCGACATGTCGGGGGGCCAGACCGGTCCGCGTAAAGATCGGCACCGTCGACAAAGACAACGTGGGCTGGGCGATATAGTTGCTGGGCCGGGCCTTCAGCTTTTTGCGGAATTCGCGGATATCCTTCTTGGTCGCGGTCGGGCCGATCAACATCCCGTACCCGCCCGATCCATGCACTTCTTTGACAACCATTTCCTCAAGATTGTCCAGCACATAGGCCAGGCTGTCGGGGTCGGAACACCGCCACGTCGGCACGTTTTCCAGTATCGCTTTTTCGCCAGTATAGAATTCGACGATCTCGGGCATATAGCTGTAAATCGCCTTGTCATCGGCAATCCCTGTGCCGGGTGCATTGGCGATCGTGATACCGCCCGAGCGATAGACATCCATAATGCCAGGCACACCAAGGGTGCTGTCGGGATTGAAATTCAACGGATCAAGATATTCGTCATCAACACGACGGTAAAGCACATCGATTGGCCGATAACCCTGCGTGGTCCGCATCGCCACCCGGCCATCCACCACGCGCAGATCATGGCCTTCGACCAGCTCGCAGCCCATTTCGTTGGCCAGAAACGCATGTTCGAAATAGGCGCTGTTATAGATGCCCGGCGTCAGGACCGCGACACAGGGCGTCCCTGTGCAGGCCGGCGGCGCGCAATTGGCCAGAGACTCGCGCAGATCACGCGGGTAATTTGACACCGGTCGCACCCGATTGCGCGAGAAAAGCTCGGGAAACATCTGCAACATGGTTTCACGGTTTTCCAGCATGTAGCTGACGCCCGACGGAGTGCGCGCATTGTCTTCAAGCACGTAGAATTGGTTGTCATCGGTGCGAACCAAATCAATGCCGACGATATGGGTGTAAACACCGCCGGGGGGCTCTACTCCGATCATGTGCGGCAGAAACGCATCGTTCTTGGAAATCATTTCTTCGGGAATTCGGCCTGCCCGGATGATTTCCTGCCGATGGTAGATGTCATATAGAAACGCGTTGATCGCGCGGACGCGTTGTTCAATTCCGCGACTCAGGCGTTGCCATTCCATCCCGGATATCACGCGCGGGATGATGTCGAACGGGATCAGACGTTCTTCGGCTTCGACCCGTCCGTAGACGTTGAACGTGATTCCCGTCAGGCGAAAGACCTCTTCGGCCTCGCGCTGCTTGGCGCGCAAACGGGACAGATCTTCGCGTGAAAACCAATCGTTGAATTGGCCATAGGGATCGCGAAGCCGCTCATCGCGGCCCCACATCTCGTCGAAAACAGGCAGGTTGTCCATGAAGTCAAATCTATCCACGCAGTTACGAGCCACAATACAAACTTATGACAAAACCCCTGCACTTCAAATACAGACGCGTTTTTCACCATCAGTGCACAATATCTGACCAACTTGGAACTGCGCCCGCGCGACCAACAGGACTAGACACGCAGCACCCCACAAAGGCCAAACTGCGCCGCGCGGGGGACGCATGCCCACGGCTTCCCATGGGTTTAGCCCGTGCATGCGCATTGGCCCTGTTACCGGCCGGGTCCGATCAATAGCTGTAGTCGGTGTAGATGTTGTTGAGGTTTCCACGCCAGTCGCCGTTGTAACGCGCGAGCAGCTCGTCCGCCGGACTTTCGCCAGTCTCAATGCTATCCTTCAGCGCGCTGAGGAAATGGGTTTCGTCCGGTACCAGCCCCCCGGCCCCGGCGCGCGCACGGGCCTTCAACCCAGCTTCCGCGATGTCGACACACTGGCGCGCCAGATCGTGCAGTTTCACGCCGCCCGCTTCGCCCTGCAGCGCATGATCGGCCGCGGCCACACGCAGCCCCTCGCGGGTTTCAGTGTCCAGCGACATGGCCAGATCGTGGGCCGCGTCCAGCGCCGCCCCATCATAGAGCAGCCCGACCCAGAACGCCGGCAGCGCGCAAAGGCGGCGCCACGGCCCGCCATCGGCCCCGCGCATTTCCATGTATTTCTTGATCCGCGCTTCAGGGAATATCGTCGTCAGGTGATCCGCCCAATCCGACAAGGTCGGCTTTTCACCCGGCAGTGCTGGCAGTTCGCCCTTTAGGAAATCGCGGAAGGATTGCCCCAAGGCGTTGATATATTGGCCGTCGCGATAAACGAAATACATCGGAACATCGAGCGCGTAATCCACGTAGCGTTCAAACCCCATGCCGTCTTCGAACACGAAGGGCAACATCCCCGTGCGGCTATCGTCCAGATGCCGCCAGATGTAGCTGCGATAGGATCGTACGCCATTCGGCTTGCCTTCCCAGAACGGCGAATTGGCGAACAGGGCGGTGGCGACCGGCTGCAACGCCAGGGCCACACGGAACTTACGGACCATGTCGGCCTCGGACGCGAAATCCAGGTTGACCTGAACCGTGCAGGTCCGCCGCATCATGGCTGTGCCGGTCGTGCCGACCGTGCCCATGTAGCTGTCCATCAATTTGTAACGGCCCTTGGGCATCAGCGGCATGTCATCATGTAACCAGACCGGCGCGGCGCCCAACCCGATGAACCGCGCGCCAATGTCGTCGGACACCGCTTGCACTTCGCGCAGATGCTCGTTCACTTCGTCGCAGGTCTGGTGGATATTTTCCAACGGCGCGCCCGAAAGCTCTAACTGCCCCCCCGGTTCCAGCGATATGTTCGCCCCATTCAGCTCTAACCCGATCAGCTTGTCGGCTTCGCGCACCTCGGACCAGCCGAACCGGTCACGCAACCCTTCAAGAATGGCCAGGATAGAGCGTGGCCCGTCATAGGGCAGCGGCCTGAGCGTATCCTTGCAATAGCCGAATTTCTCGTGCTCGGTGCCGATGCGCCAATCCTGAGCGGGCTTGCACCCGGATTCCAGATACTCGGCAAGCTGATCATAGCTTTCAATCGGCCCGCCGCCGGATTGAGGAATGGACATGTTGTTTTGCTCCCTGCGGGCCACCTGTCAGTCGCCAACAACTGAGAGCAAATTCCGGTGTTGTCAATGCAGCCGGTGCGTCTTGTCCTTCCAGACAGGGAAGCGTTCCGTCGTTTTGGCACCGGATGCACGGATCACATTGCGCGTGTTTGCCCCTATGAAACCAGCCACGGCATCAAACAGTTGTTCAGATCCGACAGCGTCACCTGGAATGTGATGCAAGCCTTCGCCACGTACGACGAACACCCATGTCATCTGTTCCTTGTCGGGTCCGCCGGTGGTTTCAATGTTGATCGCGCTGACGTCATCCAGCGAAAACGACACCCCGTCCCTGGCGGAAAAATAGGTGACCTGACGTTCGATCACCTCGACCATACCGGGACCATCTTTGCCGGATCGAATGCGCGCCCGCTGAAACCCGGTGAACAACAGGATCGCCCCTGCCATAGCAATCGCCAGACCGACATAAGGAATGATCCCCGTACCGAACATGGCATGCCAAGCCCCGAGCGCAGACAAGGCCGCCCCCGCCATCGCCTCGCGCCAACGGGCTGCCAATTGTTTCACATCTGATCGCACAAAACTCATCGCAGTCACCAATCGCCCAAGGCGTTTTGCCACAGTACAATAGCTGCCACGGCAGCGGTATCCGCCCGGAGTATACGAGGACCAAGGCCGATTTGTGTCACAAATGGCGAATTTTTCAGCCAGCTGCGTTCTGCTTCGGAAAATCCGCCCTCTGGACCGATAAGAATGGCCCATTTTTTTCCATCCCCCGACAATCTGGGTTCCGTGCCCACCTGCCCCTCGTCGCAGAACAGCAATTGGCGGTCGGCGGGCCAATCATCCAGCATTGCCCGCAGCTTGCGCGGGGCATCAACGGGCGGAACAAAGGTGCCCCCACATTGTTCGGCCGCTTCAACGGCATGCGCTTGAAGGCGCTCAACACGCACCCGCTCGGAGTTTGTGTGCTCGGTGATCACGGGGCAAATCCGGGCCGTTCCCAATTCGGTGGCCTTTTCAACGATGAAATCGGTGCGGGCCTTCTTGATTGGCGCGAATAGCAACCAAAGATCGGGCGGGTCCTGCTGCGGCGCGCGCTGTTCGCGACAAACCAGAACTCCGGTTTTCTTGCCAGCCTCGGCCACTTCGGCCAGCCACGCCCCATCGCGCCCGTTGAACAGTTCGACCCCATTGCCGCTTCGCAACCGCATAACGTTGAACAGATAGTGTGCCTGATCCCGCGACAGAGGAACCGATTGCCCCGGCCCCAAGGGGTGCTCTACAAACAGTCTGACTTTCGAAGCATCCATGAAAGACAATCTATGTCCGAGTTCGATCAGACACCAGAGACCAACGGCCAGGTCCATGACGCCTACACGGATAACTGGGTCGATCGTCTGGCCCCCGCATGGACGCGCCCCTACCTGCGTCTCAGCCGTGCAGACCGGCCTATCGGCACCTGGCTGCTATTGCTGCCCTGTTGGTGGGCGGCCCTGCTGGCGTCTCTTGGTAACGGGTTCGGCCTGCGCGAGTTGTGGGTCATGGTCGGTTGCGGCATCGGGGCCTGGTTGATGCGCGGCGCGGGCTGTACGTGGAACGACATAACCGATCGCAGGTTCGACGCCGCCGTGGCCCGCACCCGGTCTCGGCCGATCCCATCAGGGCAGGTCAGCGTGAAACAGGCCGCCGCCTGGATGATCGCCCAGTCGCTATTGGCCCTTTGCATTTTGCTGACGTTTCATCCCCTGGCCATTGCTCTGGGCCTGGCATCGCTGGCCTTGGTGGCGATCTACCCGTTTGCAAAGCGCTTTACGTGGTGGCCGCAGATCTTTTTGGGGCTGGCGTTCAATTGGGGCGCGATCCTTGCCTGGGCCGCTGTCGCTGGCGAAGTTACCGAAAACGCCGTGCTTCTCTACCTGTCTGGCATCGCCTGGACGCTGTTTTATGACACGATCTACGCTCACCAAGACAAGGAAGACGACGCGTTGATCGGCGTCAAATCCACTGCGCGGCTGTTCGGACAAAATACCCCGGCCTGGTTGCGCAGATTTCTGATCGTGTCGGTATTGCTGATGGGCGCGGCAGTGGTGGGTGTCACCGCGCCGATGGACAGTCTGTTGGTGTTGGTTGTGGCAATCGGTGCCCCGTGGGCATTCGGATGGCACCTTGTCTGGCAACTGCAACGGCTTGACATCGATGATCCGGATACTTGCCTGATGTTGTTCCGGGCGAACCGAAACGCCGGACTGCTGCCTGTGCTGTTTTTCGCCGTCTCACAATTGCTTTGATTGCATGCAGCGCGTTCGTATCCTAGACCCTAGCGCACCAATGGGTTCCTGAGCAGGGTTTGCACGGTCCGATGCGTCTGTCCACCATACTTCCTTATGTCGCCACGGTGTTACTGGCCGGAGCAGCGTCGATCGCAGTGGCCATCCTGTCCGTCGGCGCGATCGAACGATCAACGCTGCGGGCCCTTGACCTGGCGCTGAACGAACAGGGCTATGGATGGGCCCAGGTCACCGTGGACGGGTTGCAGGTGCATGTGTACGGAACTGCACCGGACGAGGCGTCGCGGTTCATTGCCCTTTCTACGGCGGGGCGGATTGTGGATGGCGCCCGAATTCTGGACAAGATGACGGTCGACGACCCAAAGGGGCTGACGCCGCCGGCTTTCAACATAGAAATCTTGCGCAATGACGATGGCGTGTCGCTTTTTGGTCTGATCCCGGCAGCAACCGACCACGCGATGCTGACGAAACGCGCCACCAAGGCCGCTGGCGATGTACAGGTCACCGACCTGCTTGAAATCGCCGATTTTCCCGCCCCCGCAACATGGAACAAAGCCCTGACTTTTGGGTTCGACGCGCTTGAGCTTTTGCCCCAGTCCAAGATTTCGATTACCCCCGAACATGTGGACATCACCGCCCTGTCGCAAAGCGCCGAACAAAAGCGCACCTTTGCCAACATGCTCGCGCGCAGGAAACCCGGCAACGTCGATGCCACTATCGACATTTCCGCCCCGCGTCCCGTCCTTACCCCCTTCACCTTGCGATTTGTGAACACAGACGAAACCACGCAATTTGACGCCTGTTCGGCAAGCTCGCAAAAAGCGGCGGATACCATATTGGCCGCTGCGCGCGCGGTGGGGCTGGCCGACGGCAGTTGTACGATCGGACTGGGCGCACCGTCACCGGACTGGCCAAAAGCAGCCACACTGACGATTGCCGCGACCGAAGCATTGGGCGGCGGTTCAGTCACCATGTCGGACACGGACATCACGCTTGTCGCCACCCCAGAAACCGATCAAGAGACCTTTGATACCGTGGTGGGCAAACTGAAAAATGACCTCCCTCGGGTCTTTGCCCTGCACGCGGTTCTGCCCGAACCCGTGGTTGTCGATGGGACCGACAATGATGACGGCCCACCTGAGTTCATCGTGACCCGGTCGCCCGAAGGCCAGGTGCAACTGCGTGGTCGCGTGCAAGATGATCGCACCCGGGTCGCGACGGAAAGTTTCGCGCGCGCGCAGTTCGGCGTCGACGGCGTGTATGGTGCGATGCGGTTGGACGAAGACCTGCCGCTGGGCTGGTCCGCACGCGTTTTGGCATCCGTCGAAGCGCTGGCCCATCTGCACAACGGGTCGGTGATCACACAGCCTGACTTCGTGCAGGTACGCGGCGTGGCCGACAGTGAATCCGCGAAAGCCGACATCGCCCGTATTCTGGCCGCCAAACTGGGTGATGCCGCGAATTTCGACATAGACGTGCAGTACGACGCCGCTTTGGACCCAAAACTGAACATCCCCACCCCGCAGGAATGCGTCGCGGCTATCAATGAAATTCTGGCGACGGACAAGATCGTTTTCGCCCCCGGCGAAACCGATGTGCCGCCCAGTGCGCGCGCCACGCTGGATGCTATTGCCGACCAGATCCGCAGTTGCGAAGGCGTCGCGATGGAAATCGGCGGCCACACCGACAGCCAGGGCCGCGAAGAGATGAACCTGAACCTCAGCCAGGCGCGGGCCAATGCGGTTTTGAACGGGTTGCTAGCGCGCCGGGTGCTGACATCGTCGCTGACGTCCAAAGGCTACGGCGAAACCGTGCCAATCGGCGACAACCAGACCGAAGCCGGCCGCGAGGCGAACCGACGGATCGAATTCACCCTGATCGAAACCGACGACACGCCAGACCAGACGCCTGCCGAACCAACCGAAACCACCGAAACCACAAGCGAGGACACTGATGAATAGGACCGAGTTCATCCTGACCACCGCCATCATCCTGTTCATCGCGTTCTTGGCCGGCTGGTTCGCCCACTGGCTGCTTGGCCGTTTCAGCCGGGTTGGCAATGGCGAAATGAATGAGATCGACCATATGGCCCAGCAATTGCACGAGGCCGAGCAACAGCGCGACGAGGCGGTATCCTATTATCAGCAGCGTGAAGCGGAATTGACGAACCAGCAAAACCAGACCGAGGCCGAATTGAGGGCCGCGATGGAAGGTTTGCGCGAAGCACGTCACGAGACCGAGGAACTGCGCGCCTACATCGAACGCAGCAAGACAGGCTAACCTTTACCAGCGCGAAAGGGCGTCTTCGTCCGCGTCAGTCGCCGCAACCCAGTCCGCACCATTCGCGCCCAGTTCCTTTTTCCAGAACGGAGCGCGGGATTTCAGATAATCCATCAGGTATTCCGCCGCTTCGAAGGCGTTGCGGCGGTGGCGCGCCGCGGTGGCGACCATCATGATTTGCTCGCCCGGAACCAGATCGCCGTAGCGGTGGATCACCAGAACGTCGGTCAAATCCCACCGGCTGGACGCTGTTTGCGCCATGCCGCGAATCGCGCGTTCGGTCATGCCGGGGTAGTGTTCGATCTGCATCTGCGCCAGCGTTCCACCCTCGTCGCGGACCAGGCCCGTAAAACTGACAATCCCGCCCGCGCCCTTGGCCCGGGACGTGAATTTGTCCAGTTCCGCCCCGGCATCAAAACGCGCATCGCTGACGACAATGTGCATTTCAGCCACCCGTCATCGGGGGGAAAAACGCCACTTCGCGCACCCCATCCAGGGGCGCGTCGAATTCCGACAGCTCTTGGTCCAGTGCCACGCGCAGCGCATCCAGATCGGCAAAAGCCGCCGCATACCGGGGCTCACGCGCCCGCAATTCGTTCACCAGGTCGGTTACCGTGCGCGCGCTGGTTTCGATCTGATCGCGCGGCGCACCGATCCGTTCGCGAACCCAGGCGAAATAGAGCACATCAATCATGGGCGTCCTCCCTCAGGAACGGCATGGCCTTGCGCAGATAGTCTGCCCCCGTGATCACTGTCAGCGCCGCCGCGACCCATAGCAGCGCGATGCCGCCCCAATAGCTGGCAACCATTCCGCGGAATTTCCAGCCAAGTCCGCTGGTGTCTTCTACGCGGCCTGCCAAAATATCGTCGACCATCGCCCCGTCCATGCCGAACGTGCCCATGCCAACATAATGCGAAAACACGCCGTAGACGATCAAAACCACGATTGCGACCATCTGCGCAGTCGTCTTCCATTTGGCCAGCTTGGTGACCTTGAGCAGCCCGGCCGTGGTTCCCAGAAATTCACGCAGGCCGGAAACGAACACTTCGCGCAGCAGGATGAACGTGGCCGGGAACACCACCCAGAACGTCATGCCGAACAGGGCGCACAATGTTGCCAGGGCGATGACCACGATGGCCTTGTCGGCGATGGGGTCCAGCATTGTGCCAAACCGGCTTGTCTGTTCCCACTTGCGTGCCAGATACCCATCGACCCAATCGGTGACCGAAGCTCCGGCGAACAGCAGCAGCGCCGCCCAGTCAGCATAGGGCCGTGCAAGGAACAGAAATACGAGCGCGATCCCCGGCGCGGCGACCATACGGAATATCGTCAGGATGTTTGGAAGGTTCAGGATCATGACACTGGTGTAGCGCGAATGCGGGGTGGGGGAAAGCGGCGCGGCTCAGCCTTTTTCGTGGAAAAAGTCATAGACCGTTTCGGCAACCTTGTCGGAAATGCCGTCCACCGCCTTGAGGTCCGCCAACCCGGCACGGCTGACCGCCTTGGCACTGCCGAAATGGGCCAGCAGGGCGCGCTTGCGCGTCGCGCCGACGCCTGGGACATCGTCCAGCGGCGTGGCCGAGATGGCCTTGGCGCGCTTGGCGCGGTGTGTGCCGATGGCGAAACGGTGCGCCTCGTCGCGCAGGCGCTGCACGAAATACAGCACCGGATCCGTGCGCGGCAGAGCAAACGGGCGCTGGCCTACGCGGTGGAATTCTTCTTTGCCGGCATCCCGGTCGATCCCCTTTGCGACACCCACCATAGCGATATCTTCGACACCCAAATCTTCCATGATCTCGGCCACGGCGCTGACCTGTCCGGCCCCGCCGTCGATCAACAAAAGATCGGGCCAGGCTTCGCTCTGGCGATCCGGGTCTTCCTTGAGCAGACGGGTGAAACGGCGGGTCAGCACTTCTTTCATCATGCCGAAATCGTCGCCGGGGGTCAGATCATCGCCCCTGATGTTGAACTTGCGGTACTGGCTTTTGATGAACCCGTCCGGCCCGGCCACGATCATCGCGCCAACGGCATGTGCGCCCTGAATATGACTGTTGTCGTACACCTCGATTCGCCGCGGCGGCGCGTCCAGATCGAACGCCTCGGCCAGGCCCGCCAGCAGCTTGCTCTGGGCGGCGCTCTCGCTCATCCGGCGGGTCAGGCTTTCGCGCGCGTTGCGCAAGGCACCATCGACCAGTTCGGCCTTTTCGCCGCGCTGTGGCACCAAGATATCCACTTTGCGCCCGACCTTTTCGCATAGCGCCTGTGCCACAAGGTCCGGGTCTTCAAGCGGATGGCTGAGCAGAATCTGCCGCGGCGGTTCCTTGCCGTCGTAAAACTGGGTGATGAAAGCTTGCAGAACCTCGGGGCCTTCTGCGCCCGACCCGGTGCGCGGGTAGAAATCACGATTCCCCCAGTTCTGGTTCGCACGGATGAAAAAGACCTGCACACAGGCCTGCCCACCCTCTAGATGCAGGGCAATTACATCCGCCTCGGACACAGTCCGCGGGTTAATGCCCTGCCCTTGCTGAACCTGCGTCAAGGCGCGAATGCGATCGCGCAGAACAGCAGCGCGTTCGAATTCCATTGCCTCGGCGGCCTCGTCCATCTGGCGCGCAAGCTGTTCCTGCACCTTTGTCGACTTGCCCTGCAAAAACCGTTCCGCATCGCCCACCAGTGCCGCATAATCATCTTCGGATATCTTGCCCACGCAGGGCGCGCTGCACCGTTTGATCTGATAGAGCAGGCAGGGACGCGTGCGGCTTTCGAACATCGCGTCGGTGCAGTTGCGCAGCAAGAATACCTTTTGCAACTGGTTCAATGTCCTGTTCACCGCCCCCGCGCTGGCGAACGGACCGTAGTAGGACCCCTTGGCCTTTTTCGCGCCGCGATGTTTCTTGATCTGCGGATAATCGTGATCAGTGACCAGAATGTTCGGAAAGCTCTTGTCGTCGCGCAGCAGAACATTGTAGCGCGGCTTGAGTTGCTTGATCAGGTTCTGTTCCAGCAGCAGCGCTTCGGTTTCCGTCTGCGTGGTCAGGAACATCATCGACGCTGTTTCGGAAATCATCCGCGATATGCGCGGCGAATGCCCGGCCGGGTTGGCATAGTTGGACACGCGTTTCTTCAGCGCCCGCGCTTTGCCCACATACAAGACCGCGCCCTTGTCATCGAGCATCCGGTACACACCGGGGGAATTGTCGATCTGATTCAGATAGGCCGCGATTCGGGCATGGCCCCGCAGGTTCTCTGTGGATGAGTCGTCTGGCATTGCTCTACCGAATGATTCTCTGCTCTGGCTGCAATCTTAGCGATGGTGGGGCAAGTGAAAACCTGTCCACGGTTTCTGTGGATAACTCTGTTGGGAAATAGGGTCGTAGTAGAAAATTCCCTTGTTTTAACGCACCCTGCACAGTTCGCACAAAAATTAGGCCTAAACTTAAGTAACTGAAATAAAGTGAAAAAAATACGCGATCCTTGCAAATTATTGAAAACATTACCAAATAATTGACGGTTATGTGACAATGATCCGCCAGGTGCACAAGTCACGCCGTTATTTCAAGTTTCGCTCAGGTCTCGCCTTGAACATCCGGTGTCTGCCATGTCAGGTGCTGGCCCCCGTCGGTACAGATCATTTGACCAGTCACCCCTGGGGAATCGAGGAAGAACCCGAGCGCCGCAGTGATATCGGACGGGTTTGACCCGCGCCCAAGCACGGTTGCCGATCTTTGGTTCGCAAAGTGCTTGTCGCTTTGATTGGCCCCTTGCAGCGTGGGCCCTGGCCCGATCCCGTTCACACGGACATGCGGGGCAAGATCCATTGCCGCAGTCCGGGTCAGCGTCCATAGACCCATCTTGGCAATCGTATAGCTCATGAAGGCCGGCGTCAGTTTGCGCAGCCGCTGATCGAGCATGTTCACCACCAGGGCGCGGGCGATGTGTTCGCCCCGCTCGTCCGTGCCCGCCCTGGGGGCCTGGCGCGCGAAACTCTGGGTCAGGACGAACGGGGCCCGCAGATTGCTTTCGATCGCCCGATCCCAACTTTCGCGGTTGGCGCTTTCCATGTTGTCGTTTTCAAAGATCGACGCGTTATTTACCAAACACCCAAGCGGTCCGTCCAAAGCCTGCGCCGCCCGGTCCACAAGGTTCTGGGTGGCGGATTCGTCCAGCAAATCGGCTTGCAATGCCACCGCCTGGCGCCCCTTGTCGCGAATTTGCGCGACCACCTCTTGGGCCGCATCCTGCGAGGCCCCGTAGTGAACGGCAACATCCCAACCGCGTTCGGCCAAATACAGCGCCATGGCCTTGCCCAACCGCTTTCCGGCCCCTGTCACCAGTGCCTTACCTGGCTGCATCGCGCCCTCCGTCACATGAACATGCTCAAAAGATAGACCACGTAGAGCGCGATCAAGAGCACGCCCCACAGACGGGTGATGTCCCGCGCCCTCAGAACAAAGTACCCAAGCAGAACCGAGGCACCGGCCATCACCCAGATGTCCACCTGCATCACCCGCGCTTCAACCGGGATTTCGCCGAGAAAGCTGGACAGTCCGACAATGGCCAGAATGTTGAACATGTTCGACCCGATGACGTTTCCCAACGCCACATCGGCCTGCTTGCGGATCGCCGCCATCACCGTGGTCGCCAATTCCGGCAGCGACGTGCCGATCGCGACCAATGTCAGACCGATCACCGCCTCAGACACGCCAAATTGCGTGGCGATACTGGTGGCTGAGCGAACCAGGATTTCGGCGCCCAGCGGCAATCCAATCAAACCGACAAAAAGCAGCGCGATGATTTTCCACCACGGCATGTCCGGGTCCGCACCTTCGACCGCTTCTTCGATATCCACATGGACATCCGCGGTGCGATGCGTTTGGGCCTGGCGCAGGGTCCAGACCAAAATCGCGATCAGAACGCCAACCAGAACCAGACCTTTGGGCCACGTAAAGCCACCGGTAAAGGCAAGGGCGACGAACAGAACCGTCGCCCCCATCATCTGCAAATAGCTGGTCCGCGTATCGTGGGCCGAAGAATGCAGGCCGGATATGATGGCCGGCACGCCCAGAACAAGCAACACATTCGCAGTATTTGATCCGACCACGTTCCCCATGGCCAGTCCCGGCACCCCATCCAGGATCGCCGAAATCGAAATCAGCAGTTCAGGCGCTGACGTTCCGAATGCCACGATGGTCAGCGATACGACCAGCGCTGGAATGCCCAACCGAAGCGACAGGTTCACCGCGCCGCGCACCAGTGCGTCACCGGCCCCGAGCAAGAGCAGAAGACCGACCAATACCAATAGGAAATCCATGCCTATCCCGCCTTGCCGCAATCACACGGCCCTTTGCCGATCTTGGGGCGCCCGCAAGACGGGCATTGGGTCTTTGTTTTACGCGGCAAAAGCCAATGCAGCTTGCCCAGCATTCCCAACACAAGGATCACGATCAAAAAGAGCGATACAGCTTTGATCATGCTCTACAAACCGAACCGGGCAAAGGCTGCGCGATCTTCGATCCCGGTCAAGATACCGCCCGTCAGTCGTGCGCCGAACCGCTGGAAAATACTGCGTCGCGGGGCATAGACTGCGAACCGCACCTTGGCGCCGAACCGCTCTTTCATCAGGGGTACCAAATGGCCGACGCCATCCACCAACCCGGGTTCCACCGCGCTGGCGCCGACCCAGATATCACCTGTAAACAGATCCCGGTCACCATCAAGCTTGCCCGCGCGCCGCTCACTCACCCAGTCTTTGAACGTGCCGTGAATATCTTCCAGCATACTCTTCAAACGCGTCACGTCCTCCGGCTTTTCAGCGCGGAAAGGATCCAGCATCGATTTTGACTGGCCCGCCGTATACACGCGGCGCTCGACGCCGTGCCGGTCGATGAATTCCTGCAACCCAAATCCCGATGAAATGACGCCGATCGATCCGACGATAGATGCGCGGTCCACGTGAATTTCGTCCCCTGCGCAGGCCAGCCAATAGCCCCCCGAAGCCGCCACATCCTCAACAAAGGCATAGACCGGCACATTCTTTTCTTCGGACAGGCGTCGAATACGTGCCGCAATCAGGCTGCTTTGCACGGGCGAGCCGCCCGGCGAATTGATCAGCAAGGCCACGGCGGCGGGTTTGCCCTTGCGAAAGGCCCGTTCGATGATCGGGGCCAATCCCTGATCGTTCAACGTGCCTTGACGCGCGCCAGAGGCGATCATGCCATTAAGTCGTATAACGGACACAAGTGGCGGCGACTTCACGAAGGGGATCAAATGTCTCATGGCGCTGATGTAAAGCGCCGCCCGCCTGCAAACAAGAGAGCAACGTCTTTTACCCCCCGTCGTTATCCGCTTTGCCCCCGCCAGCGGCGCGCGCTGCGCTCCCACGGCTGCAACGCCAGATATTCAACAGCCAGCATAAGAGCGACAAACGTTATGGAATACGCCAGGACGTGCCCGATTTCCCAGAGCTGGAAATAAAGATGGATCTGAAACCCGATCCCGTTCGAGCGGCCCAGAAATTCCACCACCAGCACCAACTTCCAGATGATCGCCACACCGTTGCGCGCGGCTGCGGACAGATACGGGGCAAGCTGCGGCAACACGACATGCGAAAACTGCGCAGATCGCGGCATTCGGTAGATCTGCGCCATGTCCGAAAGCCGCGGGTCCAGCGTGCGTGCACCTTCGCGCACAGTCACCGTAACAGTTGCCATCTTGTTGATCGAAACGGCAGTAATGGCGGCCACTTCGGTCAGACCGATCCACAGGTAGCACAGCACTATAACCACCAACGCAGGCAGGTTCAGCAGCACAACAACCCAAGGGTCAGCCCAACGGTCCAGCCACGCCACCCGCCCGAGCGCATAGCCCAGCACCGATCCGATGCCCATCGCCAGCGAAAACGCCGCTACGACACGCAGGACGGTCGGGACAAGATGCACCCAAAGCGTGCCCTTCGCCGCCTCGACCCAGACAATGCGCACAACCTGCCACGGCGATGGCAGCGTGCTGGCATCATTCACAACCAACGCCGCAACAACCCAAAGCGCCACCATGGCGCCAAGCGATACGACGGTTTCAAGGCGAAAGCTCTTGCGCGTCATGTCTTCTCCCCGGCGCCGATCCTAGGGGCGCATGCAGATCCGCGCGCCACGACTTTGGTCGAATGTGCCGCTGGTCAACACGGTCTTAGGTTTGGCCCATGGGAGGAATTCGCGCAATCATCGTGTGGATGGCTGTGGCGCTTTGCAGCGTCTGCGCGGTCGTGGCCGACCCCCTGTCGCGCGAGGATCTGGCCGCCTTTGTCCAGCCGCCTTTTTCGATCGGGGAAGCTGTCAATGACCGCGGGGTTTGGGAACTTCTCAATTCCGGGGGGGCTCTGGCGGGCTACGTGTTCGAAACCGAACCCATGGCCCCGCTGCCAGGCTTTTCCGGCGCCCCGATCAACGCGTTCGTCATGTTGGATCTTGAGGGCCAGTACATTGATGTCAGGCTGATCAGCCACAATGAACCGATCTTCGTCTCTGGCTTGGGCGAGGCACCATTCCACAAGTATTTCGAACAGTATCGCGGGCTGTCCATTTCACAATCGCTGGTCGTCGGGACCCCTTACGGGGACGGCGGGGAAGGCGGCGCATTGGTGTATCTGGACGGGGTCACAAAGGCGACCGCCAGCGTGCGGATCGCGCACGAAAGCTTGTTGGCGGCCACCCGCACCATCGCCCGCGAAAAGCTGCAGGGCGTATCGTCTGGCCCGCCGGCCTATCCGAAGCGGGACTATTTCGAAGACCTGACTTGGGCGGATCTGGTGGCGCAGGGCCTGGCCACCCGCAAGCAGATCACCAACGCCGAGGTGGACGCCCAGTTTGCCGGAACGATCTGGGCCGATGACGACCCCGAAGCGCAGGACGATCCCGATGGGTTGTTTCTTGATCTGTGGGTCGTCGATATCGGACCGCCTTCCATCGCAAAGGCGGCCCTGTCACCAGACAGCTACGCGGAATTGCAGGGTTTCCTGACGATTTCCCCAGAAGCCGAACCGATCCTGCTGATCGAAGCAGGCCGCCACGGCCTGGTGTCGGACGACTTTGTGCGCAATACTTCGCCCGCCTGGATTTCGGCGCAACAAGATGCGCTGCCGATCTCGCTTCGCGATGCCGATCTGCTGGTCGAATTGGCCGACGAAGCCCCCGATGGCGTTGCGATGATCCTGCGCACGGACCGGCGACTGGGCTTTGACCCTGCCAGCGAATGGACGCTTGGGATCGAAGCCGTAAGAGAGCACGGCATGTTCCGACCTGAAATCGGCTCGGTGACGCTAACGGTCGCGCACGCCACGCCCGAGCGCTATTTCACAAGGCCCGGCCAAATCAAACAATCCCCGCCCTGGCTGGATGCGCTGCGCAATCGTCAAGGCGACATGATCGTTCTAAGCGCCGGGTTGGTTGCGCTGTTGATTGCGCTCGGCCCTGGCATGACCCGCCTGTCGACAGCGACCTACTATACACCAATCAGGCTGGGCATCTTGGCGGTTGTCACGGGTTTCATCGGCTGGTGGGGCCAAGGGCAGCTGTCCATCGTCACCCCCTTGGCCACCTTGCGTACGTCAATGGACCAGGGCAGCTATGCCTTTTTGCTCTACGATCCATTTTCGCTGCTGATCTGGGCGGTCACGATTGTGGGCTTTGTGCTTTGGGGGCGTGGGCTGTTTTGCGGCTGGCTATGCCCGTTCGGTGCGCTGCAAGAATTCGCGCACCATCTTGGACGTTTGCTGCGGCTGCCGCGAATTGAACCGTCTGCGCTTTGGGACGCCCGGCTGAAATGGGTCAAATACGTGGTTCTCGGCGGGTTGGTGGCCACGGTGTTCATCGCGCCCGATCACGTCGACAAGGCGGTCGAGGTTGAACCGTTCAAAACAGCCATCACGACCTTTTTCATCCGCGAATGGTACTACGTGGCCTACGCCGGTCTGTGGCTGGTGCTGGGCACGATGCTGTTCAAGGGGTTTTGCCGCTATGTCTGCCCCTTGGGCGCGCTGATGGCAATTGGCGGTCTACTGCGCGGGCGCGACTGGATCGCGCGGCGCGCAGAATGCGGGTCGCCTTGCCAGCTCTGCCGGGTCAAGTGCAATTACGGCGCCATCAAGAAAACGGGTGAAATCCAGTACTCTGAATGTTTTCAGTGCCTGGACTGCGTGACGATTTACAACGATGCCGACCAATGCGTGCCGCTGGTTCTTGCCGGCCGCGCGGAAAAACGGCGCCCAACGCTGTCGCAAGGGGTGCCAGCCGAATGATCCTGACACGCCGTCGCTTCATTGCTATTTCCGCCGCCTGCCTTTCTGCCCGCCCGTTGGATGCGGCCACATGGCGGGGTCGTGCGCTTGGCGCGGATGCACAAATATCGCTGCGGGGCGACCGCCAGGCAGGCAAGGCCGCACTGCGCGAGGCGCAGCTGGCTCTGCGCGCGATCGAGGCGGCGTTCTCAATATACGATCCCGCCTCCGAGCTATCCCGCTTGAACGCGGCGGGAACGCTGTCCCCCAGCCCGCGCTTTTCGGCGCTATTGGACCGTGTCGACCCCATTTGGCGGGCAACTGGCGCGGCATTCGATCCGTCCATCCAACCGCTCTGGCACGCCCTGGCGACAGGCGCCGATATTTCCGAAGCGCGGGCACGGGTCGGGTGGGACCGCGTACGGCACACCGCAGCGTCGGTCCGGTTGGATCGCGGTCAACAACTCAGCTTCAACGGCATCGCGCAAGGGGCCGCGACGGATGAGATCGTGTCGATCCTGCGCGCCCATGGTTTTGAAAAGGCGCTGGTCAACATCGGCGAATATGCGGGGCTGGGCGGCCCGTGGCGGCTTGGGCTGACGGATCCACAGTTCGGGCAGGTGGCGCAGGTCACATTGCGCGACGGCGCTGTCGCCACCTCTTCGCCGGGGGCCATGAAAGTTGGGCGCGGGTTTCATATCGTCGACCCAAGGCACGGGCCGGTGCGCCCCAAATGGTCGACGGTCACGGTAGAAGCAGAAGACGCAACCACGGCAGACGGGCTGTCCACCGCGCTATGCTTGATGACCTTTGACCAAGCCAGGAAATTGCGCCGCAGCCACCCCGGGGTGCGGCGTATTGTTCTTGTCGATTGGGACGGAAACTTGCGAACCGTCTGAAGGTTACGAAAAGGCCCTTTTCAGCCAGCTTTTCTTTTCCGCTTCCGGCGCGTCTTCGGCAGGTGGTTCTTCGCCCTCTTCGCCTTCGACGACAGTCTGGAAATTGGTAAAGAACTGGTCGGCCATTTTCTTGGCGAAGCCATCGATCAGACGGCTGCCCAGCTGCGCCAGCTTGCCGCCAACAGACGCCTCGACATCGTAGGTCAACTTGGTGCCATCGCCCGACGGCTCCATCGTGACCAAGGCCCCGCCCTTGGCAAATCCGGCGGCGCCGCCCTTGCCTTCGCCGGACAGCTTGATGCTTTGTTCGGGCACCATGTCAGACAGGGTCACCTGCCCTTTGAACGTCGCCTTGACCGGGCCGACCTTCTGGACCACCACGGCTGTGAACCCTTCGTCGGGCGAACCTGACATTTCCTGGCAGCCAGGCACACATTGCTTCAGAACCTCGGGATCGAGGATACCGGCCCAGACGACAGACGGCGGAGCGGCGATTTCACGGGTTTCTGTCAGTTTCATTCAGGCACTCCCCTTTTTATCGATGTTTGCCGGATCATATGCGCACGGCGCACAGTGTGCCATGCGACCTACGGCGATGCCGCTACCGCTCAGGCGGTAGAAATGTCAGACCATGGTCGGCGAAAATCGCTTCGATCCGTCCGTCCGCCAATCCAGCGAAGATCGCATCATCGACCGCGTAGCCCAAAGCGCGATACCGCATGTGAACGGCAAGCCCAATGGTCCATTTCGATCTGGCGAAACCAGCGAAAGGCGGGGTGTGGATGCCCACACCTTCGGTCAAGCCCGCCTCCAGCTGCGCGCGCGGGCCCATGGCGGCCAGGGTTTCGCCCGCGCCCACAGCGCGCGCAGAGGCCAGTGTGGATGGGTAGCGCCGCACGCCCCTGCTGGCTTGTCCGCCCGCGAAGGACCCCAGATAAAAATCGGAAATGGAATCGTTTTCTACGGCCACCGTATCGAACCGGAAATAGGCCGGAACAGGTTTGTCATCGGGATAGTCTGCTTCGGAATAGGCGATCGCTATTTCTTCCGACGCGTATTGCCCGGTAAACACCACCTGATCCACACGGCAAGTGAATTCGCTGTCGTAAGGGACATGCAGCATGACGTTCGAAACCGCCCCCCCAACGACGGGCCCCCGCCAGATGTTGTTGCGCAGATCTGCTTCCAGGTTCTCGGCCGCTGCGATCAGACGGAAACGTGGTTCAACCCCCAATTCCGACGCGATCAGCTTGCCGATATCGATATCCACGCCCGTGGGCTTGCCGTCCTGCAGGTAGGACCATGGCGCGAAATCCTCATAGACTGCGAAGGTAATGAACCCGCGATCCAGGATCTGGTCCATATCCTGGCCGACGATGTCACGGCTGGCATTCTGCGGCTTGGGCTGGGGTACGTAATTCTCGCAGCGCGCCCAAAGGGGTGCGGCAAGGGCCAGCCACGCCAAGCCGGCAAGGATCAGGCGTCGCGCGATCAATGGGCGACCGACAAACCGACTGTCAGGGTTTCGACCGCCTGCGACAGTGCGGTGGGATCGGCTTGCAACTGGTGGGCGGCGCGCAGCGCGATGCTGTCTGCCACTGGCGCGCCGGATAGTGTTTCAATCTGATTGCCGATTTCTTCCAGCTTGCTCGCCGTGCCGGCCACATCCGCGCCGCTTGCATCGTCTGCCCAAGCCTGAAGCTGGTCGCGGATCGCCTTCAACTCGTCCGAATATTCGGACACCATATCGCTGTCCGGGCGGGTTTCGATGTAGGTACGGATAGCCCAGCCGGCCTTTTGCCCCAATAGGTCGCCAAAGGCGGGCATCTTGGTGGTACCATTCTGGGTATAGCCATGGATGAACCGCTCCATGTACCATTCGTCCCCGTACTCTTCGGCCTCAAGAAACCGCAGGTCCGGCGCCAACCCACCCGAAATCACCTCGAGTCCATGACAGCGCGCGCAGTTCTGGTTGTAGCCGGACGCGCCGATGTTGATCGCCTCTTGATACACCTGGTCACCCATATCGCGGTAAGGGTTTTCGATCAGCCATTCCTCTCCGATGTCCGGCAGGGCTTCGGTGTTGACCGGTTGGGGGGCCACATCGCCGTGGGCGAAGGCCAAAGTTGCGCTGGAAACAAAAGCCAGGGCGAGCCCGGCGCGATGAATGCGTTGGGATGTCATGCTCTTCTCCTCTTCCCGTTGGCAAAAGAATTAGCACCAGCGGGCACGACCAAACCATTCGACCTTGGTCCATTACTGCCCGGGCAACAGACCTTGGTCGTATTCACACCTGGAAAGCCAATATGGCTAGTATTGGGCAAGGGAGGAAATTGAATGCGCTATCTGGCTGCCTCATTGGCGGCGGCAATGGTATTGTGCGCCACTTGCGCAAGCGCCGTTGACGTGCGCATGGGGTACCTGCGTCAAGAAATCGATCATCCCCCGACGCTTTCGAACCTCGACCCTGTTCCCGACGATGACGGGCTTGCCGGCGCGCGGGTCGCGCTTGAGGACAATTCGTCAACCGGGCGCTTTTTAAACCAGACGTTCGCGCTCAACGTGATCTCGGTGCCGCCGGGTGGTGCATTGCTGGACGCTGCACGTACGGCGCTGGCTGACACGCAGCTTTTGGTCCTGGATATGCCTGCCGCCGATTTGATCGCCGTAGCCGATCTGCCGGAAGCGCGGGGCGCGATCTTGATGAACGTTTCCGCCGGCGACGTTGCCCTGCGTCAGGCCGATTGCCGTGCGAACCTGTTGCACGTCGCGCCCTCGGACGCGATGCGCACCGATGCGCTGGCCCAGTTCCTTGTTCGCAAGCGTTGGACGGATGTGGCCATGGTCACCGGCACCAAGCCTGCCGATCTGTCCTTTGCCGCAGCGATGCGCCATTCCCTGACCAAGTTCCAACTGAAACTGCGCGACGAAAAAGCGTGGGATGACAAGGCCGACATGCGTCGCAGCGCCGCGCAAGAGATCCCCCCCTTTACGCAAACCTTGAAAGAACATGACGTGTTGATCGTTGCAGACGAAACCGACGATTTCGCGCGCTACATCGCCTATAACACGTGGGAACCGCGCCCGATTGCAGGCAGCGATGGGTTGCGCCCGCGCACATGGGCCCCGGTGGTCGAACAGTGGGGCGCAGCGCAATTGCAGTCAAGGTTTCAGGGCGCTGCTGGTCGCGACATGCGCCCGCGCGACTATGCAGCCTGGGCCGCCATCCGCGCCATTGGCGAGGCCGTGACCCGAACCAATGCCGCTGACCCGGCCACCCTGCGCGCCTACCTGCTTTCGGACGATTTCGAACTGGCTGGCTTCAAGGGCCGCCCGTTGTCCTTTCGCCCCTGGAACGGCCAATTGCGCCAACCGATTCCGCTGGTGACCGACCGCGCAGTCGTTGCCATGGCCCCTCTTGATGGCTTTTTGCACCCTGTCAGCGAATTGGACACCTTGGGGCAGGACGCCCCAGAATCCACCTGCACTGTCTTCGAGGATTGATATGCGCCATTTGATCTCAGCGGCCTTGCTGGCCGCCTTGCCCACCGCACCTGCCCTGGCCGACGAAATCTGGGTCACGAATGAAAAGGACGACACCGTCAGCGTGATCGACCTGGAAACGCTGGACGTGATCAAGACCTATTCGACCGGCGAACGCCCCCGCGGCATCACCTTTAGCCACGATCAGAGCGTGGTCTATATTTGCGCTTCGGACAGTGACACCGTGCAGGTCATGGACCCGGCGACCGGCGAAATCCTGCATGATCTTCCATCAGGCGAAGATCCCGAACAGTTCGTCCTGCACCCCGATGATCGGCACCTGTATATCGCCAATGAAGATGATGCGATCACCACCGTTGTCGACACACAAACGCGCAAGGTCGTGGCCCAGATCGATGTGGGCATCGAACCCGAAGGCATGGCCGTCAGCCCCGATGGCAAGATCGCCATCACCACGTCCGAAACCACCAACATGGCGCACTGGATCGATACGGAAACCCAAAAGCTGTTCGCCAATACCCTTGTCGACAGCCGCCCCCGTCACGCTGAGTTCGTAAAGGACGGCACGCAGATGTGGGTCAGCTCGGAAATTGGTGGCACGATCACCGTTTTCAACGTGGCCGACCAGGCGCAAGTCGCCAAGATCGACTTTGCGATCGACGGCGTCCATCCTGACCGCGTTCAACCCGTCGGATTTGAACTGACCGACGATGAAAAGACCGCCTTTGTGGCACTTGGCCCGGCCAACCATGTCGCGGTGGTCAATACGGATACCTACCAGGTGGAAGACTACCTGTTGGTAGGTCGCCGCGTCTGGCATCTGGCCTTCAACGCCGACAAGTCGCTGCTGTTTACCACCAACGGCGTGTCGGGTGACGTCACCGTCATCGACGTGGCCAAACGCAACCCGATCAAAACCATCAAAGTCGGCCGCTTTCCCTGGGGCGCTGCATTGCGAATAACGGAGTAAACCAAATGATGAAGAAAACAGTCCTTGCCATGATGATGGCCGCACTTCCCTTCGGCGCGATGGCCGACGACGATGATGATGACGGCGGTTTTGGTATGGCCGGCATCCTGTCAGCCAGCAACAAACAAGACCTGCCACCAATCACCCTGTCCGCCGGCGAACCTTTGGCCGACGCGCCTTTAGCACTGAAATCTGGCACCTACTATGAAATTGAAATCGAAGCAGATGGCAGCCAGGAACTTGCGCTGGTGGGATCGGAATTTTTCCGGGCGATCTGGATCGACGAGATCGTGATCGAAGGTCTGGAAATCCGTCCCCTTGGATTGGACAGTGTGGAATTCGACGAAGCGGGCACGATGGAGATCGGCTTTCTAGCGATAAAGCCCGGGTCCTATTCCCTGCGCGTGCCAGGCTCGACCGGTGAAACGCAACGGCTGGAGATTTCCATCGAGTGACTGGGCTTTCGCTCCAAGGCATCGATTACAACTACGGGGCACGCCAGGCATTATCTGGCGTGTCTTTTGACGTTGCCCCGGGGGCATTTTGCGCGCTTTTAGGGCCGAACGGGGCAGGCAAGTCGACCCTGTTTGGCTTGCTGACCCACCTGTTCACCACGCAAAATGGACACATCACGATCGCTGGGCATGACTTGCGCGCCACGCCGCGCAAAGCGCTGGCCGAAATCGGGGTGGTATTCCAAAGTCCGACGCTTGATCTTGATCTGTCTGTGTTGCGCAATCTCACCTACTTCGCCGCTCTGCACGGGATCGGGGGCACGCAGGCGCGCCACAGGTCCATGGCCGCATTGGATCGACTTGGCATGGCCGAACGCGCCCATGAAAAAGCGCGCGATCTGAACGGGGGGCACCGGCGCCGGACCGAAATCGCGCGCGCGCTGATCCACCGCCCCAAGGTCTTGCTCTTGGACGAGCCGACCGTGGGCCTTGACGCCGCCGCCCGGGCCGCCATCACCGACCACGTGCACGAATTGGCCGCGCTCGAAGGCCTGACAGTGCTTTGGGCGACGCATTTGACCGATGAAGTGCGCGACACCGACCGCTTGATCATTCTGCACCAGGGCCGCGTCCTTGAGGATGGAACAGCCGGAGCCATCCGCGCGGGCCAACCTCTGTCAGATGTGTTCCTGGCCAAAACGGGACCGCCCGCATGATCTGGCTGATCGCACTGCAAGCCATTTGCACCCGCGAAGCGCTGCGCTTTGTGCACCAACGTGGTCGGTTCATCGCTGCGCTGGTCCGGCCGCTTGTCTGGTTGGTGGTTTTTGCCGCCGGGTTTCGGGCTGCTTTGGGGCTGTCGATCATCCCGCCCTACCAGACCTATATCACCTACGAGACCTATATCGTACCGGGCCTGTGCGGCATGATCCTTTTGTTCAACGGGATGCAATCGTCACTGTCGCTTGTCTATGACCGCGAAATGGGATCCATGCGCCTTTTGCTGACATCACCGCTGCCGCGTTGGTGGCTGCTGACCTGCAAACTGGTTGGTTCAACCCTGATATCGGTTTTGCAGGGCGTGGTGTTTCTGGCGATTGCTGCCGCGTTCGGGATCACGGCCCCCTGGCAGGGCTATTTGACGGTAATTCCCGCCCTTTTCCTTGGCGGCTTGATGCTGGGCGCGCTTGGGTTGGCGCTGTCGTCCACCATCAAGCAGCTGGAGAATTTCGCGGGCGTGATGAACTTTGTGATCTTCCCGATGTTCTTTCTGTCGACCGCGCTCTATCCGCTGTGGAAGATGGCTGAAAGCTCAGAGCTGCTGCACGACATCTGTGCGCTGAACCCGTTCAGCCACGCGGTCGAACTGATCCGGTTCGCACTGTATGGAAAACTGGAACCCATGGCGCTGGCCGTTGTCATCGCCTGCACCGCGCTGTTCATGGCACTTGCCCTATGGGGTTATGACCCGGCGCGCGGCTTGATCCGGAAGAAGGGCTGACCTTTTCTACGACCATCCGGGGGCGGATTTACACACGGTTTTGTGCTAGAACAGGCCCTGAGATAGGGAGAGCACGAATGAAACGCATCTTGGTATCGGCATTTTTGGCGGCGTGCGTTGCGGCCCCGGTTGTGGCGGCAGAAACCGAAGGCGGCGAATTGAACCCCGAGGAAATGACCTGGCGCAGCTTTCGCAAACAGGCCGAAAACGGGCAAAGCGGAATGGTCATGTGCGCGATGGGATATGCCATGGCCAAAGCCGGAGATTTTGAAACCGCCCGGATCATCTTTGAACGTTGCGCGGCCGACGGGTACACCGGCGCAATGACATGGATGAGCTATCTGGAACAGAACGGCGCAGGAGGCGAATTCAACCCTGACGCGGCCGCCGAATGGGACCGTCGCGCCGCAGAAGCGGGCGATCCGATCGGCATGTTCAACCACGGTGTCAACATGATGCGCGGCTTCGGCACGGCGCAGGACGAAACCGCTGGCCGCGCGATGGTCGACCAGGCAGCGCAGGCCGGGCTGGACATTGCCAAACGTCTGCAAGGCGCCGATTACGATCTGGACGAAGTGACCCCGGATGCCGACAACTGGCGCTACGCGCCGATGTTCTGACGATCGATCACGGCGGGCGATCCGCCCAGGTGGATCACACGGTCCGTCAGCCGGTCAGCTTCGCCCTGAACATGCGTGACCAGCAGCGTCGCGACGCCGCGCCGTGCACGAAGGGCGGTAAACAGGTCCATCATCTCCAATGCCAGGTCCGGGTCGAGCGATACAAACGGCTCGTCCAGCAGCATCAAAGCGGGGTCGGCGGCAAAGGCCCGGGCCAGCGCCAGACGACGTTGCTGGCCAAGCGAAAGTTGCGCCGGATAACGATCCCCCAACCCAGCCAGTCCGACTTCGGCAAGCGCAACGTTTGCTGCATCGTCCGAAACCCCTGCCGTCAGGGTGATGTTCGCCCGGGCGGTTCGCCAAGGCAACAGTGTGGGCTCTTGAAACACAAAGGCAATGCGGCCGGGCGCACGGATATCCCCGCTCCAATCCTTGTGAAGCCCCGCGACCGCCCGCAGCAGGCTGGATTTTCCGATCCCGGACGGCCCGGTGATCGCAACCGTTTCCCCCGCCACCAATTGAAATGACACAGCCCCCAGAACCGGCGTTTCGCCATAGGACAACCCACTGATCGCAACCGAAAGAACGGGCGCGACCGTGGAATGCGCACCGGTCTGCTGGTCCGCGGTCATGGCGCCCAGACTCAAGACCCGGACTGCACGAACAGCCCGTCGGGCAGGCGCGTGGCTTCCCCGAGCAATTCGGAACCGCCCAGTTCGGCCATCAGCCGCAGCATGGCATCGGCGGCCTCTTCGTCGACCGGGCCAGTGTCTGGGATACCTTCAAGAAACCCTGCCTTGAGCGCATCGAATTGTGCGTCGGACTTGACGTTCATTCGCTCACGCAGCCGCTCCCATGCCGCGTCGTCGGTCGCCAACAGGTCTTTCGCAGCGCGGCTGGCCGCGGCCAGACCGTGCACCAGCGCAGGGTTGTCAAGCAGCATTTCACCCCGGAACACATAGCCCAAAAGCGGCGTATCGGGCGACAGCCCCAACGCTTCGGCCGCATCTGCCACACTGATCAGGCGACGCATGCCGGCGGCATCCATCTTGGCCATGAAATGCCAAAAGTTGATCGCGCCGTCGACCTCGCCCTTGAGCCCGGCCTTGAATATCAACGGCGGCGCGCCGAACACCTGCTCGGTCTCGGCGGCCAGATCCAACCCGTATTCCTGTGCGGCGTAGGCTCGCAGGATCAACCAGCTCTTGTCCAGCGGTCCGCCCGCGATGCCAATCTTGCCGCCCTTCAGATCTGCCAGCGACTGTGCGCTGCTGTCACCGGGGACCATTATCCCACCTACAGCCTTGGAATAGGGAACAAAAACATAGTCGTGGCCTGCCGCCCGCTGGCGCGCGACCCACAGCCAGTCGGACACGATGACATCGGCTTCACCGCCTTGAAACGCCACTTTCGCAGCCGCGCTTCCGGCCAATCCCTGTACTTGCAGATCAAAGCCGTTCGCAGCGTCGAAGCCGTTGTGTTTGATCGTATCGAGTTCCCAGTTGACCGTCCCGATCTCGAGCACGGCAGCCTTCAGCGTGTCTGCGGCCTGGGCCGCAATCCCCGCGACGCAAAGCGCGGTGGCCGTGGCGAGTGTGCGCAAGAACATGATGTCTCCTCCCAGAGTCTTTGGAACACCCTAACAGCCCGCTGCGCGTCAGGAATTACGACCAAAGCACGAGACGCGAAATCGCGCCGGTTTGACTTGCATCAACCGCGCCTGAGGCCATGCAGGCCTATCCTTGTGTCGTACCCGCCCAGAAGGAGCCGAGCTATGAAACACCTGTCAACCGCCATTGCACTTGCCCTATGCGCGACAACCTTGCCGACCGCAGTTCTGGCCGAGGGACCGAAGGTGTTCGAACAAGCCAAGATAAACGCAGGCCAAGCGCTGTTTGACGCCGAATGTCGTCGCTGCCACGCAGACAATGCCCAAGACGCCAGCTATGGCCCCCCGTTGGAGAACATAATTGGGCGCGGAGCGGGGACCTATCCCGGCTTTGACTATTCCACCGCGCTGGCAGCATCGGGCATCGTGTGGACCGAAGCGGCGCTGCGCGCCTGGATGGAAGACAACACCGGCTTCATGCCCGGCACTCGAATGCGCCACGTCGGGATTGAAGAGCGCGCTGTGCAGGACTTTATCCTGTCTTACCTTCGCGCGATCACAACACGCGACGGGGCCGCGATCACCGACGATCTTTCCAAGGATTGATTCCTGGGGCCGTTGCGGTGCCAGCCAACCTGGCAGAGGCGACTCATACGACTATCGTTCAATTCTCACGATCGCTTGATTTGCTTAGCCTATGGTCAACCGTGCCTGTGAGGATTGGCGCGGCCTGCCGCGTTTGGCGGCCCCAACCTTAGGGAGGAAGATCATAATGATCAGGTTAATCGCATCTGCCGCGATCGGTGCGCTGGTGGCCACGAGCGCGGTGGCGAATGTCACCGAAGAGGATCTGGCGAACGACCAGACCGACACCAGTCAGGTCGTCACCAACGGTATGGGGCGCCACCTGCAGCGCTACAGCCCGCTGGATACGCTCAACAAGGACAATGTCGAAAATCTGCTGCCGGCCTGGGCCTTCAGTCTCGGCGGCGAAAAGCAGCGCGGGCAAGAAACCCAGCCGCTGGTTTACGACGGGATCATGTACATCACCGGATCGTATTCGCGCCTGTACGCGATCGACGTGATGACCGGCGAAGAAATCTGGCAATATGACGCGCGCCTGCCCGAAGGCATTTTGCCCTGCTGTGACGTGGTCAACCGCGGCGCCGCAATCTATGGCGACAAGATCTATTTCGGCACTCTGGATGCGCGCATCGTCGCACTGGATTTGAAGACGGGGGACGTTGTCTGGCGCGACAAAATCGCCGACTACAAGGCAGGCTATTCCTACACAGCTGCCCCGATAATTGTAGACGGGCTGATCATTACCGGCAATTCGGGCGGCGAATTCGGCATCGTTGGCGAAGTGCAGGCCCGCGATGCGGAAACCGGCGATGTTGTCTGGACCCGTCCCGTGATCGAAGGCCACATGGGCACATTGAACGGCGAAGAAAGCACCATGACCGGCACGCTGAACGCGACCTGGCCGGGCGACATGTGGAAAACCGGTGGTGGCGCAACGTGGCTGGGTGGCAGCTATGATGCCGACACGGACACGCTGGTCATGGGCGCCGGCAACCCGGCCCCTTGGAACAGCTATCTGCGCAATGCCGGCAGGCCGACCGAAGGCAACGCGGGCGACAACCTGTATGCGGCGTCCCGCATCGGAATCGATCCCAAGACCGGCGAGATCAAGTGGCACTTTCAGACCACCCCGCGCGAAGGCTGGGACTATGATGGGGTGAACGAAGTCGTCGCCTTTGTGGATGCCGACGGCAACAAGAAATTCGCCACGGCCGATCGCAACGGTTTCTTTTATGTCCTGAACCGCGAAGACGGCTCATTCGTCGATGCCTGGCCCTTCGTCAAGGATATCTCTTGGGCCAAGGGAATTGACGATAACGGACGCCCGATCTTTGACGAAGACAACCGCCCAGGCGATCCGTCCGAGGCCGCCGATGGCGGCAAAGGCGATACGGTGTTTTCAACCCCGTCATTCCTTGGCGGCAAAAACTGGATGCCAATGGCCTACAGCCAGAAGACCGGCTTGTTCTATGTGCCTTCGAACGAATGGGGCATGGATATCTGGAACGAACCTGTGACCTTCAAAAAGGGTGCAGCCTATCTGGGCTCGGGCTTTACCATCAAACCGATGTACGAAGACCACATCGGGTCGCTCAAGGCGGTCGATCCGATGACCGGCGAATGGAAGTGGGAATACACGAACGAAGCACCGCTTTGGGGCGGCGTGATGACCACTGCTGGCGGGCTGGTGTTCTTTGGCACCCCCGAAGGCAAATTCATCGCGCTGGATGATGAAACCGGTGAAGAGCTGTGGTCGTTCCAGACCGGCTCGGGCATCGTTGGCCAGCCGATCACCTGGGAGATGGAGGGCGAACAATATGTGTCAGTCATTTCGGGCTGGGGCGGGGCTGTTCCGCTCTGGGGCGGCGAGGTTGCCAAGAAGGTGAACTACCTGAACCAAGGCGGCATGCTCTGGACCTTCAAACTGCCCAAACAGCTGGCCTCGGCAGACTAAGCTGACGCCATGAATCGCTTTGGGGCGCCTGCAAAGGGCGCCCCTTTTTCATTGCGCGAAACACCGCTGGCCCAGCATTTTTCTTAACCTTCCTTGCGACTATTGTGTTGCTACCCCTGTTGCGCGCCTGCGTGCTAGCATTCATGGAAAAGGAGTGGTTCAGGTCATGTCCGCGCAGGTGCCCCAAGACAACAACAAGCTTCGCAGCACGTTGATCATCGACGATCATCCGCTGTTCTGCGATGCCTTGTCCATGACGTTGCGTATGGTGGTCGGCGTAGAGACGGTCAGTACGGCACAAAACCTGGCCGCGGCCCTGGATGCTCTGGAAAACGGTAGCGCTCCGGATGTGATCTTGCTGGATCTGGACCTGCCCGACGTGACGGGGCTCGACGGGCTGATCCGCCTCAAACGCTTTGCCGAAGATATTCCCGTGGTCGTCGTGTCGTCGATGGCCGATACACGGATGGTGCGTTCAACCATCCGCGCCGGCGCTTCGGGCTTTGTGCCCAAGCATAGCGCCCGCGAGGTGTTCCAGGCCGCTTTCGAAGCGATTGCGCGTGGTGACAGGTTTCTTCCCGAAGGGGTGACAATAGACAATACGGACCCCGATACGACCGATCGCCATCAGGACGCGTTAGAGCGTATGGGACAATTGACGCGCCAGCAGATGAGAATTCTGGCATTGATCTGCCAAGGCAAGCTGAACAAGCAAATCGCCTTTGAACTGTCGATTGCCGAAGCAACGGTAAAAGCCCATGTCACGGCGATCATGCGAAAACTGGGCGTCCAGAGCAGAACACAGGCCGTATTGATCGCCAACGAAGCCAATTTCGAGAATCTGTTGCAAAACCCCGGGTAGGTTGCAAAGCTTGCAAGGTGGTTTGGTAGCAAAGCGCGAACCATTGATTTGGGAGGATCATCATGTTCGCCGGGGGGGCACCTATCCCTGCAGGCGCGTTTGACGCATCGCTTGTCCCGCGCGCGCAAGTCGATTGCGACGCGCCCGATGCCGTTGCCAAATTGCGCAGCATGTTGGGCGAAGAGCGCTTTTCCCTTTTGATCCTGTTCGTCTCGCCCGAAGCGGATTTCGAAAAGGTCGTCACAGATGCGGCTGTTCATTTCGCCGGCGTGACCGTTATCGGCTGCACAACCGGCGGCGAACTTGGAAACGGCGGCTACGACGAAAATTCAATCATTGCTGTTGGGCTGCCATCAAAGCACTTCGCCGCGTCTTCCATCTTGATCCCGCATGTTGGCGAACTGGACCAGCAGAACCTGATGTCCGAAGGGGTCACGACGCGCTCGAAACTCACTGCGGCGCATCCCGATTGGGACAGCGAATTCGCGTTTTTGCTGGTCGACGGCATGTCCCGCAAGGAAGATACCGTGGTCGCTGCCTGTGCAAACGCCCTTGGGCCTGTTCCTTTGTTCGGTGGATCGGCCGGGGATGGCGATCATTTCGGCGACCCCCTGATCGCGTATGATGGCCGCATCTACCGACGCGCGGCCGTCCTGACCTATGTGCGCACTTGCTGCCCGATAAAGGTGTTTTCCTTTGACCATTTCGAACCGTCAGACCGACGCATGGTCGTAACTTCGGCGGATCCGGAAAAGCGTATCGTCCACCAGATCAATGCCGAACCATCCGCCCGCGAATACGCCAGAATGCTTGGCAAAGATCCCGAAGGGATGGATACGTATACCTTTGCGGCGCGTCCGGTCGTCGTTCGATTTGGCGGTACCCATCATGTTCGGTCAATTCAAAGGGTTACGGAAACCGGGGACCTGCTTTTCTTTGCCGCCATCGAAGAAGGTCTGGTTCTGACGCTGGCCGACCCAACCGATATGGTAAAACACCTGGATTCCTCGCTGAGCGATCTTGGCCGGTCCGTCAAACCCGCTGCAATCATTGCTTGCGATTGCATCCTGCGCCGCATGGAAGCACAGGAAAAGCAACTCAGCCGAGCAATCTCAGAGATCCTTGAAAAACACGACGTGGTCGGGTTTTCGACCTATGGCGAACAAATCGCGGGGATGCATGTGAACCAGACGGTGACGGGCGTTGCAATCTATCCCCCGGGCAGCGATCCATGAACCGCGCCAGTTCGTTCATCAATCCAGAGGATTCACTGGCCCGTCAGAACGAAAAACTGCTGACCATAGCGGATGTTCTGGTCAAGCGGGTCGAACAGGTCACCGACGACGAGGGCGCATCCTACGCACATTTTCAGCGCGCGGTCATGCTGGAAGACCAGGTTCGGACACGAACGCGCGAACTGGAACGCGCGCTCGATCTTCTCAATGCATCCAACAACCAGCTGGCCGAAGCCAACCGCGCCGCCGAAGACGCCCGCGCCACGCTGGCTGGCGCGATCGAAACGATCCAAGAGGGATTCGCGCTGTTCGACGCGGACGACCAGCTGTTGTTGTTCAACAGCCGGTTCGGAATGTTCATGCCCGATATTCGCGCCGCTCTCGCGCCGGGGCTGACTTTTTCAGACTACATTGAACAGGTCAGCCTGTCGCCCAGCCTGGATATGCCACAAGGCGAAACGCCAGAATCCTGGCGCGCGACCCGGCACCGCCGTCATCAGGACAAGCACGTTGTGTTCAACGTGTCCATCACCGGGGATCGGTGGGTCCAGGTCAGCGAGCATCGGACCCCCGACGGCCAGACCGTCATCATGCAGACCGACATCACTGATATCATGCGCCTGGAACGGCGCGAACGGTCGCGCATTCTGGACAACCAGGCCCGGCTGATCGGCAACACGCTGGAGCACCTGGATCATGGTGTCACGGTGTTCGACGGGAATGGGCATCTGGTCAGCTGGAACCGCATCGTCAGCGATCTTCTGTCCATACCGGTTAGCAATCTGCGCCTGGGTACAGACTTTTCCACCCTCTTGAACAAGGCCCAGGATATCGACAGCGACACCATGACGATCGATCAGGTCGTCTCTTGGGTGAACTCTCAAAACCGCCCGCCGATGGCCTTCGAAATGACCCGGGGCAAATCTGTCGTTCTGCATGTCACGGTGCAGGAAATGCCCGACCGCGGCTTTGTCGCCGCATTTTCGGATATTACGGCCGAACGGGAAAACGCGCGCACGCTGCTTGAGGCTAAGGAAGGCTTGGAACGGCGCGTTCAGGAACGCACGCTGGAACTGGAAGACGCTTTGGCGGATGCAGAGCGGGCCAACGCATCGAAGTCACGCTTTGTAGCCGCAGCGTCGCATGACCTGCTGCAGCCCCTGTCCGCGGCAAAATTGTTCGTTGCCTCTGCCGCCGAGGACACGCAGGACCCGAACCGCAAGACAACGTTGCAAAAGGCCCTGGGTGCGCTGAATTCTGTCGATCACATCATCGACGCGCTTCTGGATATCTCAAAGCTGGAATCAGGCGCGGCCGCTGTAGAGATTGAGCCGGTTCAGGTGCGCCCGCTGCTTGAGCAGCTGTCGTCCGAATTCACGCCGCTCGCGTCCCAGAAGGGTCTGGATTTGCGGATGTATATCTGTGACGCGGTGATCGAAACCGACGCCAGCTATATCCGCAGGATTCTTCAGAATCTGATCGGCAATGCCGTTCGTTACACGCAGTCGGGCCGGGTCGTTGTTGGTGCGCGGCGACGCGGCAGGCAGGTTCGGTTCGAAATCTGGGATACCGGGCCGGGCATTCCAAATTCCGACCTCGAAGACATTTTCAAAGAATTCCATCGTCTGAATGCGCGTGCTTCAGCATCCGAAGGGATGGGGCTGGGACTGGCGATTGTAGAGCGGGCCTGCGGCCTTCTGCGCCATCCGCTCTCTGTTGCATCAACACCTGAACGCGGGTCGGTATTTTCGGTTTCCGTTCCACTTGCCCGCGGCCGCAGCCCTGGATCAGTGCCCAAACCACATGCGACCCCGGTCAGTACCGGTTTGGCGGGCACGCTGGTTCTTTTGGTTGAAAATGATGACGAACTGCGCCGGGCCTTGACCCTGACAATGGAACGTTGGGGCGTCGCCGTTATCGAAGCCAGTAGCGGCAAGGAAGCCCAAGACCTTTTGAATGAGCTTGCGATCTGCCCCGATGCCCTGCTTATCGACTACCAGTTGAGCGACGGGGAAACCGGGCTGGACGTGCGCGATATGCTGGACCCTTTATGCAGCGCGGTGCCTGCAAGGATCATCACCGCCGACAGGTCCTTGGCGACGATCGAAGCGTGCCGCGCCCGTGGGATCCAAATCATGCACAAACCGATTGACCCGGTTGGCCTGGCGTCATTCCTGACCGAGGTCGCGCTCGGCTCGCAGCGTTAAACGGTCTCTTGCATGAACCGGACGTCGCCCGTTGGATCTATCGCCGCGGCGGTCAAAACCCCACTGCGATAAGCCCCTGTATCAATCGAAATTCGACCTGACGCCGCCACTGAGTCCGGTACGACGGTATGCCCGTGCACCACCCACATGCCGTCTGTCCGGGTTTGGCGCAGAAACGTCGGGCACCCCCACAGCAATACCGACCTGGGTTGCGAGTCGGGCGCGCGATCAGGGTCCATTCCTGCGTGCACGCAATGCACGTTTCCGCTGACCCATTGCGTGGGAAGATTGCGCAGCCAATGCACCGTGCTACCTGGGCGATCATTGCCCAAAGCTTGCATTAAAGCATCCGACACAGCCAAAAGTGCATCAACATCCAGATCCCCGCGCAGAGGATCGATCCCAAAGCTGTTCAGTGTCTCTAGCCCGCCGTGCTTTAGCCAACGCAGGCCCGTGTCCGCAGGATCATCAAGAAACTCCAGAAGCATCTCTTCGTGGTTTCCCGCCAGTGCGCTGGACCCGGGGTAGGTTTCAATGTGGTCCCGCACCGTCGCCAGAACCTGCGACGCTGCCGGACCACGATCGACCATGTCGCCAAGAAACACGATGGTAGGGGCATGCCCGCGCTGCGTTGCATCCAAGTGGATTTGGTCGATTAATCCACGCAGCAAATCATCGCGCCCGTGGATATCCCCGATCGCGTAAAATGGTTGATCGGGCACCGGTTGCGTTGCGTACGTCGGGCCAAGCCGTCGTGCGAGGGATTGGAGGAATTTGATCATGGGACGGTTGAATGTGCTCTTGTGGTCGCGACATGGGACCGCGGATTTGCCGCTGTAACTGGCGTCAGCAACGTCATGCTACTGCTATTTCTAACCGGTATCCAGCGCACGTGCGCCTTGGCATCAAGCGCGCAAGAACAGGCGCCAGGATCGTGGCTGAAATTTCACCGGTTCTTTTCTTCATTGGGCGTCTGTTCAACGCCCGCGTCGCGTGCTGAAAGGCCCCGCCAACGTCTCGGAAAGTTCTATGCACTTGAATGAAAAAGGGCGCCGCCGGGCGCCCTTTCCTTTCGCGATCTTCTTCAATGCTGTCAAAGACTGGCGTCTAGCGCTGCGACGATCAGATCGCCCATCTCGCTGGTGGAAACAGGTGTCTTGCCTTCTTCGCCCAACAAGTCCGCAGTGCGCGCGCCATCGGCCAACACGGTTTCGACCGCCTGTTCCAGCCGGTCTGCCTCGGCCCCCGCGTCGAAGCTGTAGCGCAGCGCCATGGCGAACGACAGGACACAGGCAATGGGGTTCGCCTTGCCCTGGCCGGCGATGTCAGGGGCCGAGCCATGCACCGGCTCGTACAGCGCTTTGGGGCGACCGTTGGGCATCGGCGCCCCCAGCGACGCTGACGGCAACATGCCAAGCGACCCGGTCAGCATCGCGGCAGCATCGGACAAGAGATCGCCAAACAGATTGTCGGTCACGATCACATCGAATTGCTTGGGCCACCGGCAAAGCTGCATCGCGCCGGCGTCAGCGTACATGTGGGACAGCTCGACATCGGCGTATTCGGCCTGGTGCACTTCGGTCACGACCTCGCGCCACAAGATGCCGCTTTCCATCACGTTGGCCTTCTCCATCGAGCAGACCTTGTTGTTGCGGCGGCGGGCAAGTTCAAAAGCACTGCGGGCGACACGCGCGATTTCGCTTTCCGTGTAACGCTGCGTGTTGATCCCGACCCGCTCGTTGCCCTCTTCGAAGATGCCGCGCGGCTCGCCAAAGTAGATGCCGCTTGTCAGTTCGCGCACGATCATGATGTCCAGCCCGGCCACCACGTCTTTTTTCAGTGAACTGAAGTCGGCCAGCGCATCGAAACACTGGGCCGGGCGCAGGTTGGCAAAAAGATCCATTTCCTTGCGCAGGCGCAGCAGGCCCCGTTCAGGTTTTACACTGAAATCCAGATCGTCGTACTGCGGTCCGCCCACTGCGCCCAGCAGAACGGCGTCGACGTTTTGTGCCTGCGCCATGGTCGCATCGCTCAAAGGCGTGCCGTGTTCATCATACGAGCATCCGCCGACCAAACCTTCGGATACATCGAACGGCATATCGCGTTTGTCGCCGTACCAGCCGATGATTTTCTTGACCTCGGCCATGACTTCGGGGCCGATGCCGTCGCCGGCAAGGATAAGAAGGGACGGGTTGCTCATGGGGCAATTCCTGATGTTAATTCGGTTGCCGTGCCCTAGCCTGCGCGCACACGGAATTCAAGCCGCGACAGGCGCACGCGCGTGCCGCTACGCCCTGTCTGGGGCGCCTCACACATTAGAAATGCGGCGTCGATGGGCATTCAGGTCAGGGTCGGCGCGCGGCCCTTCGGCAAGCGCGCCCTGGGATCGCACCGCTGGTCGCCTAGGGGGGAAAGCGAACGTCGACCCAAACCAATCGATGGCGACTGGCCTCTGTCACGGTTTCCGCAAACGGATCATCACTGGTCGGCCACACGACCCCCGCATCCACCACGTCCAACGCACTGGACGGCAAGACATAATCTATCCGCAAATTACCAGGGCCAGGGTTTGCGTAGCTCACCGTATCAAGGGCCGGGTCGCCGGAGTGGTCAGGATCGGCGGCTTCTTTCGCTCCGGCACTTGCCGGTGCGGGATCTGTCAGGCGCGGGTCATTCAGAAGGCTGCGCATGGCCTCGTGACGGCCATCGCCATCAACCGGATCGATATTGCTCGTACCCATGAGGACAAACGGACCTTCGGTGCGTTCTTCGATTTCGCCGTCAAGGTATCGCTGCCAGAACAGCGTCTCATCCGCGCCGCGCAAGCCATTGCGATCTTCGGGGCCATCGAAAACAGGTGTTTGCCCATGCCATGCAAGAACGTTGATCCAGCCGCCTGGGGCCTGAACCGGAACATCCCAGTGCACGACCGATGACAGTGGCAACTGGGCCAGAATTTCCGGACTGTAATACGGGGCACCGTCTACCTGCGGTAACCGCGCAAAGGGCAGTTCCGCCCAAAGCAATGCGGTCATATCTTTGGGAACACCAAGCGGAAATGCCGACAAAAGTGCGGCGCCCCCCTGCCCACGAAATGCACCATAACTCAGCGCGTCTTCGGGCTCACCCAGACGACCGTCGCCATCCATATCGGCCCCCACCTGAACCCCCGTGTTGGGGCGGCCCGCGTAGCGGTAAAGCAGGTCTAATCCGGCGTCGGCAAGTTGGTCTGCGAAAGCCGCCAGTGCGTGACCTTCAAGATCGTGGTCAAACCCTTGAATCAAAAGAACGTCGGGCGCAGCGCTGACAATCACAGCGACAATGGCATCAACCTGCGGATCACCTTTTTCGATATCGCGCAACAGAAGGCCCGGCCCCTTGCGCGACAATTCGGTATGGTAGGTGGCGAACCGGATCGTGTCCTGGGCATAGGCACCCGCGCCGATCGCAATCAGACTGGCTGACAGGACGGCTTTTCTTCCGAGGCCGAATAGGATTGGCGACGCTTGCGTGCGATCATGTCGGCGACCTTGCCCAAGGCAATGCCGCGCATGAAGAGCGAAGCGGGAAGGAAGGCCCATGCCGTCACCGTCCAAATCATCGTTTGCGAATTTTGCAGCGTCACGGACCCGAAAAGGTCTGATGCCGACTTTATCACAGCCGGAATAAGGAACGGCAAGAGAAACCCTAACGCGACATTGAATCGCGCGTCTCGCTCCAGACGTGCAACGACATCGCCGCCCGCAGTGGGATCGAATGTGGGCAGGTTAACCCAGACGTTGAACGACCCTGACCGCGACGGCCATCTCTGTACCCTTAGCACCATCAGAAAGACCACCAGCGACAACAACGATATAAGATAGCTCATCCCGGCTGCGGTCCGAACCGTCAATTGGTCCTGGATCGGCGTGTCATCGGGCAGCATCAAAACCATGAGCCGCACCGGCGAATACGGGAAATCGAGCACATATCCGATCAAGGCGCCAACAGCCGTCACGAAATCGGTTATGACGGTCGGAACGATCTGCCCCCGCGCGATCACTGTCAGCAGGAACACCGACGCGAAAAGCGAAATGAAGCGAATTCGATTGAACGGTGGCGCGTCGCGAAATTCGACCAGGCCCGGGTAGGCCGACGCGTATTCGAAAATGGTCAGGGCCGCACCGAAGATTGCAATCAATGCCACGATCTGTGTCGCATCCGATGTCACACCAGGCAACAGCATCGAAGGGGTCGCGATCAGTAAGACCACCAATATGGCGCGTACGACCGCGCTCGTAAGCCGGAAAATCACTGCCCTATACCCTCAATTGGTCGAACGCGATGCAATGCCGCGCCCTTGTCCCAGAGTGGGGTACGCCAATTGTGGCGGCGCACCTCATTCTTGCCCAACTTTTGCCCATTTCCCTAACTCCAGCAAGTTCTCGTTAAGGTTAACAAAAGGATTAAGGCAGTTTCGTGGACAAACTGGTGCGGCATTGCATCAATTTCAGCATCAATCGCTTCGGAATTGTGTCATTTTTCAACATGTTGTGCTTTTTGCATTTGCCGCAACTAGGCACTTGCCGAAACGCGTATCGGTGCAAAGCAGCGTTTTTCAACCCAGACTGTCCCGCTTAGTGCATGTGCAAGAAAAAACGGCGGCCCGTCCGGACCGCCGTTTTGAAATGCTATGTCAAGCGCCCAAGCGTCAAACCCATGGCCGGGCCTGCGCGGCTTGCGCCTCGAACGTATCGATGGCGCTGACCTTTTCCATCGTCAGCCCGATATCGTCGAGCCCCTCCATCAGGCAGTGCTTTTTGAACGCATCTACCTCGAATGGAAACTCTTCCCCATCCGACGTGGTGACCACCTGATTTTCCAAATCGACGGTCATGCGCGCGTTCGATCCCTTTTCAGCATCCTTCATCAACACATCAACAGCCTCTTGCGGCAGCACGATCGGCAAGATGCCGTTCTTGAAGCAGTTGTTGTAGAAAATGTCGGCAAAGCTGGTAGAAATGATCGACTTGATCCCGAAATCAGCCAGCGCCCACGGGGCATGCTCACGCGAAGAGCCGCAGCCAAAGTTGTCGCCGGCGACCACGATCTGCGCGTCGCGATACTGAGGCTTGTTCAGCACGAAATCGGGGATCTCGTTGCCCTGACGGTCGTAGCGCATCTCGTCGAACAGGTTCACGCCAAGACCCGAGCGTTTGATCGTTTTCAGAAACACCTTGGGAATGATCATGTCGGTGTCGATGTTGACCAGCGGCATGGGGGCCGCGACGCCTGTCAGTTTTTCGAACTTTTCCATCACTCGGCTCCTTGCGCGTCTTCAGTCATCAGCTCGCGCACATCGGTCAGGTGACCGGTGATCGCGGCAGCGGCGGCCATGGCCGGAGAAACAAGATGCGTACGCCCCTTATAGCCCTGACGACCCTCGAAGTTGCGGTTCGAGGTCGACGCACAACGCTCTCCCTCGGCCAGTTGGTCGGGGTTCATGGCCAGGCACATCGAACATCCCGCCATCCGCCATTCGAACCCGACGTCCTGGAAAATCTGCGCCAGGCCCTCTTCTTCGGCTTGCGCACGGACCAGGCCCGATCCGGGCACCACCATGGCGCGTATACCTTCTTTGACTTTCTTGCCCTTCAGGATTGCCGCAGCGGCGCGCAGGTCTTCGATCCGGCCGTTGGTACACGACCCGATAAACACCGTATCGATCTGGATGTCGGTCAGCTTCTGACCAGGGGTGAGACCCATGTATTCAATCGCCCGTTTGGCCGCCTCGACCTTGCCACCGGTGAAGGTGTCAGGTGAAGGTACGACAGCCGAAATCGGCAATACGTCTTCGGGGCTGGTGCCCCAGGTCACGACGGGTTCGATCTCTTCGCCTTTCAGTGTGACGACCTTGTCCCATTGGGCATCGTCGTCACTGAACAGTGTTTTCCACCAGGCCAAGGCGGCTTCGTATTGCGCGCCTTTCGGTGCATGGGGGCGGCCCTTGACGTATTCAAAGGTCTTTTCGTCTGGCGCAATCAAGCCAGCGCGCGCGCCGCCTTCGATCGCCATGTTGCAGACGGTCATACGACCTTCCATCGACAGATCCCGGATCGCTTCACCGCAATATTCGATGACATACCCTGTGCCGCCAGCCGTGCCGGTTTCGCCGATCACGGCCAAAGTGATATCCTTGGCCGTCACACCCGGGCGCAGCTTGCCGGTGATTTCGACCTTCATGTTCTTGGACTTCTTCTGGATCAGCGTCTGCGTGGCCAAGACATGCTCCACCTCGCTGGTGCCGATGCCGTGGGCCAGTGCACCAAACGCGCCGTGGGTCGCCGTGTGACTATCGCCGCACACCACAGTCATGCCGGGCAGCGTCCAGCCCTGTTCGGGGCCCACGATATGCACGATGCCCTGACGAACATCCGAAACGGGGTAATAGTGAATGCCGAAATCCTTGGCGTTCTTGTCAAGCGCTTCGACCTGAATCCGGCTTTCAGGGTTGTCGATGCCTTTGACGCGGTCCGTCGTAGTCGGCACGTTGTGGTCCGGCACCGCGATGGTCTTGTCCGGCGCGCGCACACCGCGGCCTGCCATACGCAGCCCTTCGAAAGCCTGCGGGCTGGTGACCTCGTGTACCAGATGTCGGTCGATATAGAGCAGGCAGGTGCCATCGTCGCTTTGTTCAACGACATGGGCATCCCAGATCTTGTCATAGAGTGTCTTCGGGGCGGTCATTTCGCTCTCCCGTGGATATCAGTGGAAAAAATGGGTGGAAGGTTCTGGCGGCCGCCTCATAGGCGGGCGAGCACCGAGAGCGTCGCGCCGAAGAACCGCCAAGGCAGGCGCGCGCGATCATCCATATCGAAAATACGTTCCATGGCCGTTCAGATATACCGCGCAACCGAGTCTCGCAAGGGAAAGACGATAACCTTGCCCCGAGCATCGCCGTCCGTTTTCGCCCGTGCCCTCATCAAAATGGCTGTTCCCGGGAACGATGCGACCAAGACATCGCCGCCCCGCACAGGTATCGCCACCATCGATCCTTGCGACGGTCGTGTCCCGCGCGCCGATCAGGGCGGGGCAGTGTTGGCATGTTCGCCGGCAGTTCCATTGCCCTGAAATCGGCCGTGGATCTGCCAGTCGATGGGCGGCGGCCAGACCACTTTGGGGCCGGATCGCCCCCGCCCGAACAGGCCGCCAATGGTAAAACCCGACAAAGGGCACAAGCGCCCAAACATGAAGCCCAGCCCAAAGAACCGGATCAACTCGGGGTCATCTGCCACGATCCCCGGGGCGCTTCTGGTCGGCCGATCACACAGCGCAGTTGTTTCGGTCTGCGTCTTTGGGCATCCTGATATGACAAGGGAGGCAGAATGGACCCCGAAACACTCGCCCGAGTCGTCGAAGCCACGTCGCCTCAGGCGGCCAATTTCATTCAAGAAGTCCTGGATTTCGCAGACGGGTTGTTGCGGCCTTGGCGCCTCTATCAAATCGCGATCGCGGCTGGTTTGATGGTGGTATCCTGGGTCTTGGCCCGACACGCGCGTCGTCGCCTTCGGGCCTGGGTGCGCCGCCGCGAGGGATGGCCGAAATGGCGCCTGCGCATGGTGCTAGAAGTGGAAAAGCGGCTGGTGCTGGTTTTCTGGGCCCCGCTTCTTTGGGCGACCTTCCTGATCATGCGCCAGGTAACCTGGCCGTCACATAGTTACCTCATCGGGATCATGGCCTCGATCGCAACGGCCTGGCTATTCGTTGCGCTGGTCTCGCGGCTGGTCAGAAACCGGCTGCTGCGCCGGATCGTGGCATGGAGCCTTTGGATTTATGTCACCCTGTATTACGCAGGCTATCTGGACGAAACATCGGCGTTTCTTGAGCGCGCGGCCGTCGAATTCGGCGATTTCCGCCTTTCCGCGCTTGCCATCCTGAAAGCAATGGTCGTGACGGCGGTCCTGTTCAGCATCGCCAGAACCGTTTCAGCCCAAGCATCCATCAGCATCCGATCCAACGACGACATATCGCCTTCGATGCGGGTATTGATTGGCAAAGTCGTGCAGATCGCCCTCTATACGGCGGCCTTTTTCATCGGATTGAAAGCGGTCGGATTTGATTTGACTGGCCTGGCGGTCCTGTCCGGCGCTATTGGCGTGGGCCTTGGGTTCGGTTTGCAGAAGGTCGTGTCGAACTTGGTGTCCGGCGTCATCATCCTGCTCGACAAATCGATCAAGCCGGGCGACGTGATCAGCCTTGGCGAGACATTCGGTTGGATCAACACGCTGGGCGCGCGATATGCGTCTGTCGTTACGCGCGACGGCAAGGAATTCCTGATTCCGAACGAAGACCTGATTACCGGACAAGTGGTCAACTGGTCACATACCAACGACTTCGTGCGCCTAGATATCTTCTTTGGGACCGCATACGCCGACGATCCCCACCAAGTGCGCAAGGTTGCCATCGACGCGGCGAGCAGCGTCGACCGCGTGCTGCTGTCGCGCCCGCCAGTCTGCCACATTGTCGGGTTTGGCGACAGTTCGGTGGACTACATCCTGCGATTCTGGATCACCGATCCAACGGGTGGGCTTACGAATATCCGAGGGAACGTGTATTTGGCGCTATGGGATGCCTTCAAGGCGAACGGCATTTCCATTCCCTTCCCTCAGCGCGAGGTCCGCCTTCTCGATCAACCGCCCGCGAATGGCGCGCCAGGCCAGGCACCTGACGACAACTCAGGATCCGATATTTCCGCACGTTCCCAGGAAAACTGACTATCCGTCTCTTTGCGGGTGGGGCGTGGTCCGATGTTCGCGCCGGGCTTGAAAACGGCCCGACTGCGCGTCAACGCACCATTGCGATGGCCGTTTGGCGCCGCCGGCAGTCGCCCTGTGCGAAGAGGGCAGAGCACCAGCGCAAAAACCAAGTGCGGCGCGCGATTCATTGAAACTTATCCGATAGGTTGTTATCTTAACGGTATCCGGCGCCGGGCCTTTCGGCGCGCAACGAAGGAGGACGATGTCCTGTCTTACGACTCTCAGGCCGTTCAACAGCCTGCCACTCCGGTTGCCGCGATGACGGCAAACCCGAGGACCTTTTCGTCCGAGCAGCTGCTCGAACGCATTACCCAATCTCTGGAAAACGACAAAGCCGACGATCTGGTGTCGATCGACTTGCGCGGGAAAACCGCGATGGCCGACTACATGGTGATCTGCTCGGGCCGGTCGACCCGTCAGGTCGCATCGCTTGCCGAAAAGCTGGTCGAGCGTCTGAAAGCCGATTTCGGCGTCATTGCCCGCTCGGAAGGCAAGGACATGGGCGACTGGGTTCTGATCGATGCCGGTGATGTGATCGTGCATATTTTCCGCCCGGAAGTGCGCGAATTCTATCAGCTGGAAAAGATGTGGATGCCAGGCAGCGCCCCGGCGCAGACCCAGGCCTGACACGGAGCGCAGATGCGCGTTACGATTTGTGCAGTGGGCCGCCTGCGTGGTGGGCCCGAGGCCGACCTGATCGACGACTATCTGACCCGGTTCGACCGCGCCGGGCGTGGATTGGCGCTTGGGCCAGCAAGGATCATCGAAGTTGAAGACAAGCGCGGCGGCGGAATGGCCGCCGAAGCCGCCCTGCTGGGCAAAGCGATCCCGACCGGCGCGATGATGATGATTATGGACGAACGCGGAAAAACCCTGTCTTCACCGGATTTTTCGGCGCAGTTGGCCCGATGGCGCGACAACGGCCGTCAGGATCTTGCGATCATAATAGGGGGCGCGGACGGGATCGACCCTGCGCTCCGCGCCCAAGCGGATTTTTCGCTCAGCTTTGGGAAAATGGTGTGGCCCCACATGCTGGTTCGGGTGATGCTGGCCGAGCAACTGTACCGCGCAGCGTCGATACTGGCCGGCACCCCGTACCACCGCGCCTGATCAGCGCCCGGTAGCGCCCAGAATAGCACCTGCCGTTCGTACGATCAGCCACAGATCAAAGAACGGCGAACACCGCTGCATATAGCTGATGTCCATGGATATCCGTTCGTCATAGCTGACGTCATTGCGCCCCGACACTTGCCACAGACCTGTGATGCCCGGTTTCATCGACAGATAAGCCCACCGGTTTGCGCCGTACCTGCTCAACTCGTCTTCTACAACCGGGCGGGGCCCGACAAAGCTCATCTCGCCGCGAAGAACGTTCCAGATTTGGGGCAGTTCGTCCAATGACGTGCGCCGCAAAAATGCACCCAACCCTGTCACCCGCGGATCGTTCCGCAATTTGAAATCGCGCTCCCACTCGGCCGCAGCAGCAGGGTTGGTCGCCAAGTGGATCGCCAGCCGCGCCTGCGCATCCGGCACCATCGTGCGTATTTTCCAACAGCGGAACGCCTTGCCGTTGCGACCGACACGGACGTGACCGAAAAAACCGGGGGCGCCATCGCGCCGGGTCAACGCCCAAAAAACGGCAATCACCGGGGTAACAAAGGGCAGAGCCAACAGCGCAAGCACGATATCAGCGACGCGCTTCCCGACTTTGACATACCCATTTCCAGCGAGTTTTCTTCGCCCCCCAATCGGGTAAGCTTGTGTTTGTAGCGGATCGAAAGACTTCATGGCAGGTTTCGCTCTTTCGTTGGTGACGCGAGCAGGCAGAATGACGCGTTGATCGACGGCATGCTTAGGGTGTTCGCTGGTTTCCTCCCCCCAGCGGCACCCGGCATTGCGGGTAAATCAGAATGTCAGTGTGTTCGGTGCGCTCTCGCGAGGTTGCTGGGTTGACCTGCGGCTAAACACAGGCGGTGAGTGGCAGTTCCAAGAACGAAGAAACGCCAGACACGGTTAAAAACGGTTTAAAAATTTCCTCAATCTGATGGAAATTCCGAAAAGCCCCGCAGTTTCAGGTGAAATATGGTTCCCGTTCCCACCTATGCGCGGTAAAACCCCGCCAAACGATCCGCCAAGGAGCCTTCAATGTCCCACCCCAAACCTGTCGTCCTGTGCATTCTTGATGGGTGGGGTCTGCGCGCGCAAACCGATGCGAACGCTGTGGCGCTTTCCGATACGCCAAACTACGACCGCATCATGAGCACCTGTCCGAACGCGACGCTGGTCACTTTTGGGCCGGACGTCGGGCTGCCTAGCGGTCAAATGGGCAACTCTGAAGTTGGGCACACCAACATCGGCGCGGGCCGGGTGGTTGCGATGGATCTGGGGCAGATTGATCTGGCAATCGAAAACGGCAGCTTTTTCGACAATCAGGCGATCATCGACTTCGCCGCCAAAGTCAAAAGCGCAGGTGGCACCGCCCATCTGATGGGCGTGATTTCCGATGGGGGCGTACATGGCCACATCGAACACACGCTGGCGGCTGCGAAAGCGGTGACCGATCAGGGCGTGCCTGTCGTGATTCATGCCATCACCGATGGGCGCGATGTCGCGCCGAAATCGGCCAACGGGTTTATGTCGGACCTGATGAACCGCCTGCCGAAAGGCGCGACCATCGGCACGGTCATCGGACGCTACTTTGCGATGGATCGCGACAACCGCTGGGACCGGGTCGAAGCGGCATTTCGCGCGATGACCAACTACGCCGGTTCGAACGACGCAGACTATCCCTGTGGTGGCCGCTATTTAGAAGCGACCGATGCGGTCCAAGCTGCATACGACCGCGGCGAGACGGATGAATTCATCAAGCCGTCAGTGCTCGCAGGCTATCAGGGCTTCAAGGATGGCGATGGGTTTTTCTGCCTGAATTTCCGGTCCGATCGCGCCCGAGAAATCCTGCGCGCCATCGCAGACCCGGATTTCGATGCCTTTGACGTGTCCGCACGCCCGAATTGGTCGGCGCTGTTGGGGATGGTCGAATATTCGGTCGAACACAACGAATTCATGTCCACCGCCTTCCCCAAACGCGAGATCGTCAATACGCTGGGCGAATGGGTCGCCAAGCACGATCTGACACAATTTCGCTTGGCCGAAACGGAAAAATACCCGCATGTCACTTTTTTCCTGAACGGCGGCAAGGAAACCCCCGAGACAGGCGAAGACCGCTTTATGCCCAGTTCGCCGAATGTCGCGACTTACGACCTGCAGCCCGAGATGTCGGCTGGCGAAGTCACCGACAAGTTCGTAGCCGCAATCGAGGCCGGTTATGACCTGATCGTCGTCAATTATGCAAACCCCGACATGGTCGGACATACCGGCGATCTGGATGCGGCCATCGCGGCCTGCGAGGCCGTGGACCAAGGGCTGGGTCGCGTGTTGGCGGCGCTGCAGGCCGCAGGCGGCGCCATGGTTCTCTGCGCAGATCACGGCAACTGCGAAACAATGGTCGATCCTGAAACGGGCGGGCCGCACACCGCGCACACGACCAACCTGGTGCCGATCGCGGTGATCGGTGCAGATGGTGTGACCGGCGTGAAAGATGGCCGCCTGGCGGATGTCGCGCCGACACTTCTGGATTTGATGGGGCTTGAAAAACCCGGGGAAATGACCGGCCAAAGCCTGCTGGTGAAAGGCTGACCCGATGTCGATTCGTGCAATTGCGCTGGCCTTTGCACTGATCCTTTCCACCGGGCATGCCCACGCGCAAGAGACCCCTTCGGAACTGGCAGAGCGCGCAGCGCGGCTGATGGAGGCCGCCCATCGGTCGCTCAACGATGCCAACACCAAGGCAAACCGGATCGCGGCGCTCACCCAGACTGTTTCAGCCTATGAAGACGGACTGGACGCCCTGCGCGAAGGGTTGCGCCGCGCGTCGATCCGCGAAGCGGCAATTGCACGCAAATTCGATGCGGAAAGCGAAAAACTCAGCCAACTCGTGGGGGTCTTGCTATCGATCCAATCCACGCCCGCCACCCTGACATTGATCCATCCGTCCGGGCCTCTGGGAACGGCGCGATCGGGGATCATCCTGTCCGATGTCGCGCCTGCCTTTCAGGCCGAAGTGGACCACCTGCGGGCCGAATTGCAAGAACTGCGGACCATTCGCGTGTTGCAGGAAAGCGCCTCTGAAACGCTGATTCTAGGGCTTGCTGGCGCACGGCGCGCCCGCACCGCGCTCAGCCAGGCAATCCAGAACCGCACGGACTTGCCGAACCGATATCTGACCGACCCCGAGCAATTGGCCAACCTGATCGCTGCCAGTGAAACGTTGGCGGCTTTTTCCACTGGCCTGTTGGAAATGGACACGGCCGCCGGCACCCCCGCCGTCGGCAATATCCGTCAGGCTGCGGGCACGCTGCCCTTACCCGTTAACGGCACCATTCTGAGACGCGCGGGAGAGGCGGATGCCGCGGGAATCCGGCGCCCCGGATGGCTGATCGCCACACGCCCGCGCGCCTTGGTCACAGCCCCTTGGCCCGCCACCATTCGCTATCGCGGACCGCTTTTAGACTACGGAAACGTGATCGTGCTTGAACCGGCTTCGGGCATTCTGATGGTTCTTGCCGGGCTGGAAGAGGTCTATGGTGAAATCGGAGAGCTACTTGAAGCAGGCGCGCCCGTGGGCCTTATGGGGGGCGACACGCCGGCGCCGAACGACATTTTGCTTAAATCGGGCGAAGGCGGTGGCGCTGACGCTTCAGAAACGCTTTATATAGAGATCAGACAGGATGGCGATGCGACCGACCCGGCCGATTGGTTCGCCAGCAACGAGGATTGAGACGCGATGAAAAAGTTCCTAATGGCTGCGGCAGGCGGCACTCTTGCGGGCGTGATTGCGACCACCCAGTTCGCCGGCCCCATTGTGGCACAGGAAAAGGCGTCCGGCAGTTCAGTTTATGAGCAACTGGACCTGTTCGGCGACATCTTTGAACGCATTCGCGCGCAATACGTCGAACCCGTCGATGAAAGCGAATTGATCGAAGCCGCGATTGACGGGATGCTATCGTCGCTCGATCCGCATTCCTCTTATCTGTCGCCCAAGGATGCAGCAGACATGCAGGTGCAGACCCGCGGTGAATTCGGCGGTCTGGGGATCGAGGTCACGCAAGAAGACGGGTTCGTCAAGGTCGTGGCCCCCATGGACGGCACCCCAGCGGATCAGGCTGGCGTTGAAGCCGGCGACTTCATTACCCACGTGGACGGTGAAAACCTGATGGGCCTGACGCTGGATGAAACCGTCTCGCGGATGCGGGGCCCGGTTGGCAGCGAGATCGTGATTACCGTGGTGCGCGAAGGTGCAGAAGAACCGATGGATATATCCATCATTCGCGACACCATCAAACTGACAGCCGTGCGGGCACGCACCGAAGGGGACGCGATCGTGCTGCGGATCAGCACGTTCAATGATCAGACCTACCCCAATCTTGAAAGCGGATTGAAAGAGGCGGCCGAGGAACTGGGCGGTATGGAAAATGTCAGCGGTGTCGTCCTCGACCTGCGCAACAACCCCGGTGGCTTGTTGACCCAGGCCATCGCGGTTTCGGATGCCTTTCTGGACGCTGGCGAAATCGTGTCGACCCGGGGTCGGCATCCTCAGGACGGTGATCGCGTGAATGCCTCCGAAGGCGATCTGGCCGAAGGCAAACCCATCGTTACCCTGATCAACGGCGGCTCGGCCAGCGCATCGGAAATCGTGGCGGGCGCGTTGCAGGATCATCACCGGGCCATCGTCGTCGGGACCAAGAGTTTCGGCAAAGGTTCTGTCCAGACGGTCATGCCGCTCCGCTCGCAAGGGGCCATGCGCCTGACCACGGCGCGTTACTACACGCCGTCGGGCCGGTCGATCCAGGCCTTGGGCATTTCGCCCGACATTGTGGTGGCCCAGCCGCCGCGCCAGCCCCAGACAGAAGACAGCGACGAGACAACGACACCGCGTTTCCGGTCCGAAGCGGACCTGCGCGGCGCGCTGAACAATGACAGCCTGACCGAAGACCAGCGCAAACAGATCGAAGCAGAGCGCGCCGCCGCGGAAGAAGCCGCAAAGCTGCGCGACGAAGACTTCCAACTGGCCTACGCGATCGACATTCTCAAGGGCTTGTCCAAGATCGATCGGGATTAAGCGCACCATGGCGACCAAGGATCTTCCGTATCGGCCCTGCGTCGGCGTGATGCTGGTCAATAACGCAGGCAAGGTGTTCGGCGGCATGCGCATCGATACCCCCGGCGCGTGGCAAATGCCCCAGGGCGGGATTGACCCCGGCGAATCCCCGCGCGATGCCGCCCTGCGTGAGCTGAGGGAAGAAACCGGTGTGAGCGCGGACAAGGTCGAACTTGTCGCCGAAACGGATGACTGGCTGACCTATGATCTGCCCGAACATCTGATCGGGAAACTGTGGAACGGCAAGTATCGCGGGCAAAAGCAACTGTGGTTCCTGGCGCGGTTCACCGGGTCGGATGCCGATGTCGACATTGCGGCTGAGCATCGCGAATTTTCCGAATGGGCATGGCTGGATCTGGATGAACTGGTGACCCGGATCGTTCCGTTCAAACGGGGCATCTACGCCGCCGTCGCCGACGCCTTTCGGGACAAGTTGTAAGCGCAGGCAGTATGCCTGTTAGGGGCAAAGACAGACTCCACACCAGAACAAAACGTGAATATACTGCTTGGCATGACATATGCCGAGCTTTGCATAACCACGAACTTTTCTTTCCTGACCGGGGGATCGCATCCCGAAGAATACGTCGAACAGGCAGGGCTTTTGGGAATCGGGGCCGTGGCGATCACGGATGTGAATTCAGTGGCCGGAATCGTGCGGGCCCACAGCCGGACACGCGAAGTGGCCCGGTGGGTGCGCCTGCGGGCCGAGGCTGCGCATATTGGCCCGCCCCGCCCCGATGGGGCTGCTCGCGCGCGCTCGGCCGATGTCGAAACCGCCCCGCGCCTGATCCCCGGCGCGCGCCTGCAAACCACCGATGGGTTCAGCGTGACCGCGCTGGCGCGGGATCGGGGGGGCTGGGGAAACTTGTGCCGGATGCTGTCCGAAGGACGGATGCGCGCGCCCAAGGGCGAATGCTATCTGGGCCTGAGCGATATCGAACGCTGGGGGGACGGTTTGGCGTTGCTGCTACACCCGCCACGGGTGCAAACGGATCCGCGCGGTGCCAGCGACTGGCTGACACAAGCACGTCGGCTGAGGCGCCGCTTTGCCGGACAGGTCTGGATGGTCCTTGCACCCAGCTATGACGGGCAGGATCGTACGTGGTTCGACCAACATGCCGCCTGGGCACAGGACCTGGGCATTGACACAGTGGCCAGCGCCCGGCCGATCATGCACCATGCCGCGCGCCGCCGTCTGACCGATGTGCTGACCGCGATCCGGCTGGGCTGCAAGGTGCACGACCTGGGCCGGGCCGCCCTGGCCAATGCCGAACAGCGTCTGCGCCGCGCGGACGACTTGCGCCGCCTGCTGGGCCCCCATGCCAGCGCGGTGGATCGGGCCGGTGCCCTGGCCGCGCAATTGTCCTTTTCGCTGGACGAATTGCACTATGACTATCCCTCAGAGGCGACCGGGACCGAAACCCCTTTCGAACGTCTGTCACGCCTGACCGACGAAGGGCTGCGCAATCGTTATCCCGACGGCACGCCCGACAAGGTCCGCGCTCAGGTCGCCCACGAATTGGCCCTGATCGCCAAGCTGCGTTACGAGCCCTATTTCCTGACCGTCCGCGATATCGTCGCCTTTGCCCGCTCGAAAGGGATCCTGTGCCAGGGGCGCGGGTCGGCCGCCAATTCGGTCGTTTGTTATGCGCTTGGGGTCACGTCGGTCAGTCCCGAAATTGGCACTATGGTGTTCGAGCGTTTCGTGTCCGAAGCCCGTGACGAGCCGCCCGATATTGACGTTGATTTTGAACATGAACGGCGCGAAGAAGTGATCCAGTGGATCTACGAACGCTACGGTCGCCATCGCGCGGGTCTTTGCGCCACGGTCATCCACTACCGCGGCAAACGCGCCATCCGCGAGGTGGGCCGTGCCATGGGATTGACCGAAGACACCGTTGGCGCGCTATCCTCGCAACTGTGGGGGTTCTATGCCACCGGCGCGGTCGAGCCGCGCCGCCTGCGCGAAATCGGCCTGGATCCGGACGACCGCCACCTGAGGCAAACCCTGCAGCTGGTCGAAGATATCCAAGGCTTTCCCCGCCACCTGTCGCAACATGTCGGCGGCTTCATCATCACCGAAGGACGGCTTGACGAACTGGTCCCGATCGAAAACGCGACAATGGAAGATCGCACGGTCATCTGCTGGGACAAGGACGATATCGACACGCTCGGGATCCTCAAGGTCGACGTGTTGGCTTTGGGTATGCTGACCTGCATCCGCAAGGCTTTTGACCTGATCTCCGAGCACGACCAGCTCAGCTATGATCTGGCCAGCCTGCCACCCGAGGACCCGGCAGTTTATGACATGCTATGCAAAGCCGACAGCCTTGGGGTGTTCCAGGTGGAAAGCCGCGCGCAGATGAACTTTCTGCCCCGCATGAAGCCACGCAGCTTTTACGATCTGGTGATCCAGGTCGCCATCATACGCCCGGGCCCTATTCAGGGCGACATGGTCCATCCCTTCATCCGTCGCCGCAACGGTGAAGAAGAAGTCCGCTTCCCCTCGGACGCCCTGGGCCAGGTGCTGGGGAAAACACTGGGGGTGCCGCTGTTTCAGGAACAGGCAATGCAGATTGCCATCACCGGCGCGGGCTTTACCCCCGAAGAAGCCGACCGTTTGCGCCGATCGCTTGCCACGTTCAAGAAACACGGCAATGTCAGCGAATTCCGTGGCCGCTTTCTGCGCGGCATGCGCAACAACGGCTATGACCTGGACTTCGCCGAACGCTGTTTTTCGCAGATCGAAGGCTTCGGCAGCTATGGCTTTCCCGAAAGCCACGCGGCCAGTTTTGCCCATCTTGTCTATGCCAGCGCCTGGTTGAAGCGCCATCATCCGGCGGCCTTTGCCTGCGCTTTGCTGAATTCCCAACCGATGGGGTTTTACGCGCCCGCCCAGATCGTCCGCGACGCACGCGAACATGGCGTGTCCGTCCTGCCGGTTTGTATCAACCATTCATTCTGGGACAACACGCTGGAACGCACCAGCAAGGGCGATCTGGCCCTGCGGCTGGGGTTTCGCCAGATCCGGCGGATGGCCGAAGAAGACGGCACATGGATCACCATGGCCCGCGCGAACGGCTATCGCGCCATCGAAGATGTCTGGCGTCGCGCAGGTGTCGGCAGCGATACCCTGTCGCTACTGGCCGAAGCCGATGCCTTTGCCGAAATGGGTCTCACACGCCGCGACGCGATCTGGCAGGCCCGCGCGATCACCGGCAAGTCGCCCTTGCCTCTGTTTGCCGATGATCTGGACGGCGAAGCGATTAACGAGCCCGCCGTCAGCCTGCCCCCGATGAGCGTGGGCCAGGAAGTGGTTGAGGATTTCACCGCCATGCGCCTGACACTGCGCGCCCATCCTGTCGCCTTGCTTCGCCACAAACTGACCCCGGGCCATGGCCGCCTGAAGCTGCCGGAAAACATGGCCCCGCTCTCGCCGGTTCTGACAAGACGGGGCGATCTGAAAAGCGCCCCTGCTTCTGGTTGACAATATCCCTGACCGCTTGAAACGAACGGGCGGCACCGGCGGTGATGCTGATGGCCATGACAGGAAAGGCCCCCTCACACCGCTGCTGGCGCCGGGGGCTGACCTTCATCGGCGGCGCAGCAGGCCCAGCAGCTCTTGGCTGGCATATCCGTCCGGTGTCACGCCCGCGCTACGCTGAAACGCTCGGATCGCATTGATCGTATTCGGGCCGATGATCCCGTCAATCTTCTCCAGCTCGAACCCCTTTCGGCGCAAAAGACGCTGCATTTCTTTCTTCTGCGCGAACGAGATCGGTTTGTAACCGCGTGGCCAGCTGGCCTGGATGGGTGGCCCACCGCGTAGCCGGTCCGACAGGTGACCAACACCGATCACGTAAGCGTCCGCCTTGTTGTATTTTTCGATCACCGCGAAATTGTCAAAGATCATAAAGGCAGCGCCCGCAGACCCCGCAGGCAAAAGGATCGACGCCTTGCCGTAGTTGGGCACAGCCTGCCCATCCAGCCCCGTGACGCCAAGTTGCGCCCATTGCCCCGGCGACCGGGTGATACTCCGGCTGGCCTGCGAATAGTCAAACCCGCGCGGCAATCGCACTTCGACCCCCCAAGGCTGCCCCAGGCGCCAGCCAAATCGCGCCAAATAGGCCGCCGTGGACGCCAGTGCGTCTGCCGGGTTGTCCGACCAGATATCGCGTTTTCCGTCGCCGGTGAAATCGACAGCATAAGCAAGATAAGAGGTCGGGATGAACTGCGTGTGCCCCATGGCCCCGGCCCATGAACCAGTCATGTTGCGCGGCGCTACGTCGCCTGCCTGGATGATCTGCAATGCCGCGATCAATTGCGCTTCGAAAAACTTGCCGCGCCGTCCATCGTAGGCCAACGTTGCCAGTGCTTCGATGATCGGAATGTCCCCGCGGTGTTCGCCATAGGCGCTTTCCAAGCCCCAAACCGCTGCCACAACTTCCTTGTCGACACCGTATCTGGCTTCGATCTGGTCAAGCACACGGGAATGCCGGCGCAAGGCCGCCTGCCCGTTCTTGATGCGCGTGGGCGAGGCGGCGCTATCCAGATAGTCCCAGATCTGTTTCGTGAATTCGCTCTGATGGCGGTCTTTCTGGATGACCCCGGTATTGTAGCGAACCGCACGAAAGGACGTATTCAGGGTGGAATTCGAAATACCCTTGGCGCGAGCGCGTGATTTGAACCCTTCGATCCAGCGATCAAACCCTGCATTGGCTGAGGCGCGCACGACACGCGCCTCTGGTTCTGCCGGCCGTGCCTGTGGCTTGGCCATCGGGGCCAAAGGCGGCGCCAGTGCAATCACCGGACGTGGCACAGGGAGCGGCGATCGATCCAATCCCGTTGCCTGAACCCCCGAAGCCGAAATCGCAAAGACCGTCGCGAAGGCGGCGCAAACCCAATTCATCATGAAACACCTGCTCGTGTTGTTTTCACCCAGCCTAAGCGATTCCGCCGCCGGGACAAACCAAACTTGCAGTGACCCCCAGACGTCCGCCTATTTGCGCCGACGCGACACCTTGCGTTTGGTCTTGTCCGACTTGCGTTTGGCCTTTGCGCCCTTGCGTCGGGCGGGACGCCCGCGCGCTTTCGATGGGCCCGGACGCGGCATGGATTCGCCTTCGATTTCCAGCAGTTCCAGCATCAGGCCACCTGTCACGGGTACCGCTTCGGCCAGCCGGACCAGAACACGCTGTCCGATTTCGATCATCCGCCCGCTGTCAGCCCCCATGAGGGTCTGCGCCTCGCGGTCGTAGTGGAAATATTCGTGACCAATCTCGCGGATCGGGATCAGACCATCCGCACCGGTTTCGTCCAGCTTCACGAACGCGCCGAACCTCTGGATGCCGCTGATCCTGCCAGAAAACTCATTTCCCACCCGTTCGGACAGATAAGCGGCAAGATAGCGGTCGGTCGTGTCGCGTTCGGCCATCATCGACCGGCGTTCGGTTTCCGAAATGTGCTGGGCGGTCTGCTCAAGGCGATCTATGTCGGACTGGCTGAGCCCATCGTCCCCCCACCCATGCGCGGCAATCAGGGCGCGGTGCACGATCAGATCGGCATAGCGGCGAATGGGCGAGGTAAAATGCGCATAAGAGCGCAGCGCCAATCCGAAGTGGCCCAGGTTTTCCGGGTGATAATAGGCCTGGGTCATCGAGCGCAACGTGCTGATGTTGATCAGTTCATCCTGGTCGCTGCCTTCGGCCTGATCCAGAAGGTTGTTCAGATGACGGGTCTGCAGCACCTGCCCTTTGGCCAGGTTGAACCCGCTGGCCTGCGCGACTTCGCGCAGTGCTTCCAGTTTGGCGGGGCTGGGTTCTTCGTGAACGCGAAACAGCAGCGGGTGACGGCGCTGGAATAGCTCTTCGGCGGCGGCAACATTTGCCAGCACCATGAATTCTTCGATCAGCTTGTGTGCGTCGTAACGTTCGTAAAACGCGACCGACGTCACCCGCCCATTTTCTGACAATTCGATCCGGCGTTCTGGCAGATCCAGCTCGAGGGGCTGGCGATCTTCGCGCGCGCGTTTCAAGGCCTCGTATGCGGCAAACAGTGGCTTGATGATCGGCTCGACCAGCGGCGCAGTCTTTTCATTTGGCTGGCCGTCCTGCGCCTGCTGAACCTCAGCATAGGCCAGCGACGCGACCGAATTGATCATGCCGCGCACGAACCGGTGGCGCTTTTTCTGCCCTTTGGCGTCAATCACCATTTCCACGGCAATTACAGCACGCGGAACATTTTCATGCAGAGAGCACAAATCACCCGACAGGCGATCGGGCAACATCGGCACAACGCGGTCCGGGAAGTAACTGGAATTCCCGCGCCGGTATGCTTCACGATCGAGCGCCGAGCCCGGCGTCACATAATAGGCCACATCGGCGATGGCGACCCAGATGACATGGCCCCCGGGGTTGAGCGGATCGTCGTCGGGCATGGCCAGCACCGCGTCGTCGCGATCGCGTGCATCGGGCGGGTCAATGGTGACGAACGGCAGCTTGCGCAGATCCTCGCGCCCTTTCAGGCCTGCCGGTTTGGCCGCGTCTGCTTCGGCGATAGCTTCGTCTGGGAATTCATCGGGAATGCCGTATTCGTGGATCGCGATCAGCGACACGGCCTTGGGCGCACTGGGATCGCCCAGCCGGCTTACCACACGCGCCAGTGGTAGCCCCATGCGCCCGCGCGGTCCGGCTTGCTCGGCCTCGACCAGCTCGCCATCCTTGGCGCCGTGTTCCTGACCGGCCTTGACGATCCATTCGCGGTCCGAGCCTTTGTCAATCGGGACGATCCGCCCACCTTCCGAGCCTTTTCGAAAAATGCCCAGCAGCTTCTTGGGATTGGTGCCGATCTTGCGGATCAACCGGGCTTCGTAGGCATGCGAGTCGCCTTTGACTTCGGTCAGACGTGCCAGAATACGGTCCCCGGCGCCAAGCGCGGCATCGGCGGTGCGTTCAATCACCAAGATGCGGGGTTCGGGCCCGTCGCCATGCCATTCCAGCGGTTTGGCGAACAGATCGCCCTGCGCATCCGGCTCTTGGACCTGCAGCACCGACACCGGCGCCAGCTTGTCCGGATCGCGATAGGTCTTGCCCCGCTTTCGCAGGTGCCCTTCGGCCTCAAGCTCTTTGAGGGTGCGTTTCAGATCAATCCGGTCGGAACCTTTTATCCCGAAGGCCTTTGCTATGTCGCGTTTGGCAGTCAGGGTCGGGTTGTCCGCGATCCATTGCAGGATCTGCTCTTTTGTCGGCAACTGGGTCATGCCCGTCAGGTAGCACGGCCATCGTGCCACTGCCATGACAATCACAGATCGTCCGCGCCATCCACGTCACGCAAGGGCGGCCCGTAGGCAATCGAAAGCCCTTGCATTGTTGCTTCGGTGTCGGCCAGCGCATGTTCGCTGGACCAACGCACATCTTGGAACAGGGTGCGATGCCGCCGCCCAGGGTGGCGCAGGCCGATGGCCCAGAACCCGCCATCCAGCGCGGGGCCCAGCACAGCGTCGTGACTGCGCAACCTGGACAGGCAGTCCGCGATGGCTGCGCGGTCAACCCCTGGGATGTCAGCGCCGATAATCAGGGTCGGGGCACGGGCCGCGTCAAACACCCGGGCCATACGGTCGCCCAAGTTGCCGCCACCCTGCGCGATCCTGGGAAGCCGGGGGGGGAACACCCGCGCATCCATCGCCCGGTCGGGCGCCACCGCCAGAACGACCCGCCAACGCGGATCGTCAATCCGCCGCAACAAATGCGCCACCTGATGGCGAAACCACCAGGTGGCCCGAACCGCACCGATATCGCGCGCCAGCCGGGTCTTGACCCGACCCAGCCGCGGTTCTTTCACCATGACAACGACAGTCGGCTTCAAAGTTCGCGCACCATATCGCGGTGCGGGATGCCCGCATCATCGTACTCGGGTCCGTAGGCGCTGAAACCCAGGGCTTCGTAAAAGGCAATCGCGTGGGTCTGGCTGGACAGTTTGGCCCGGACCACGTCAGGTTCGTCCTGCAGCCGATCCAGACACGCCTGCATCAACGCCGCGCCGGTGCCGCGACCGCGTTCGCAGGCAAGCACGCAGACCCGGCCGATCTTGCCGGTATCGCCCTGGATCAGCATCCGCGCTGTGCCAACCGGCTTCCCATCGCGACGCACAATCATGTGGATCGCGGCATCGTCGAGGTCGTCGATCTCTTCTTCTGGCGGGACGTTCTGTTCATCTACAAACACGGTGAAGCGTAGCGCACGGCACGCCGCAATATCCTGCGTCTGACCAATGTCGAGCGTCATGCGAAATAGTCCCGCAGCATCCGCAGGTATATGCGTTTCAGTGTTTCGATCTGCTCGACCGGAACGCGTTCGTCGACCTGATGCATTCGGTTGCCCACAAGGCCGAATTCTACAACCGGGCAATGATCCTTGACGAACCGCGCATCGGACGTGCCCCCTGTCGTCGAAAGTTCGGGGCGATGATTGGTTTCGGCCAGCACGGCAGAGCTGACCAAATCGGAAAACGCGCCGGGCGGGGTCAGAAAGCTTTCGCCCGACAGTTTGAATTCCAGATCGACGACCACGCCGAATTCATCTTGGATGCGGTCGGCTTCGCGCTTTAGCCAGCTCTGCAGTTGCGCGCCGGTGTGCGCGTCGTTGAACCGTATATTGATCGTCGCTTTGGCCTGCGCGGGGATGACATTCGTGGCCGGATTGCCGGTATCAATCGTCGTAATGGCCAATGTCGACGGATCGAAGTGATCGGTGCCAGTGTCAAGTTCGTGGCTGGCCAACCGGTCCATCAACCGCGCCACCGCCGGCAATGGGTTCAGTGCACGATGCGGATAGGCGGCATGGCCTTGCTTGCCCTTGACCGTGAAAAACGCTGTGAGCGAACCACGGCGACCAATCTTGATCATCTGGCCCATGTGGTCGGGGCTGGTCGGTTCGCCCACCAGACAGACGGACATGCGTTCGCCTTCTTGCGCCATCCAGTCGAGCAGCGCGATCGTCCCATCTGTCGCATCCCCTTCTTCGTCGCCGGTGATCGCTACGATCACCGCGCCGTCCGGCGGCTCCTGAGTGACGAAATCGACGGCAGCCGCAACAAATGCCGCCACGCCCGATTTCATATCCTGCGCCCCGCGCCCCCAAAGTTCGCCGTCGGCGATGTGCGCCGAAAACGGGGGATGCGTCCATGCCGTTTCGTCGCCGATGGGGACGACATCGGTGTGCCCGTTGAACCCGAAAGACCGTTTCGCGCCCTTTTCCCCCCACCGGGCAAACAGGTTCGGCGTGCCGCCGCGGTCCACACGGGTGCAGTCAAATCCGGCGTCGCTCAGCACGCCTTCCAAGAGCTCAAGCGCGCCGCCCTCGACAGGGGTCACGGACGGGCAGCGGATCAGTCGCGCAGTCAGATCTACTGGATCGGTTGTCATGTCAGGGTCCTGTTCTGGTGGGCCAGTGACAGGCTTATCCCCATGGCGCGCGCCGCGCAATCGCTGTGGCCATCGGGTGACATTGCGATCAACAACCGAAAGGGCAGACTTAAGTTTTTGTTAACAAACTGCAGATGCTGTGGCAGCGTTCCGGCAACAATAAGGGCTCTGAGGCAGGGCATCGGAGCCAAAAGGTTCCACCACCGAGTAGTTTTCAACGCTGTTCCAGGCGCATTGCGCTTGGCGTGTTTTGTCCTGCCTGCGAAAAAGAACCGGAGGCAGGCATGGTCAGGGCGTCGGAATTATCGATCAACGAAAGCGCGTCGGCGCTTCAGATGGCGGACACAATATTTGGTGACGGCGTTGCTGTGGTCGGGGCGTCTTACACCGGCGACAGCCGCTCTTCGGGCATCTACACCAATGCTGACAGTATCATGCCGGGCGTGGCCCCAAGCGACACGGGCGTCATTCTGTCGACTGGTCAGGCAGAGAAGATTACGAGTTCCTGGGGCGAGGCAAACCGAAGCAGCAACACAACGTCAAGCTCGCGTGGTCCGAACGGGATGGACGAATTCGACGATCTGGCCGGCAACCGGACCTTTGATGCGTCCTTTCTGGATGTGGATATCATTCCCGATAGCGATGTTCTGACAATGAACTTTGTGTTCCTGTCCGAAGAATACCCCGAATATGTCGGGTCTGCGTTCAACGACATGGTCGGGGTCTGGTCGAACGGGTCTGTCGTGCCGGTGACGGTTGGCGATACCAGCGTCGACAACATCAACATGACCAGCCACTACAACCTGTTCGTCGACAACACCCAAGACGCCTTTAACACCGAAATGGACGGGTTCACCATCACGCTCAAGTTGATCATCCCGGTCATCCCCGGCGAGGTGAATTCGATCCGGATCGGCATTGCAGACGTGGGCGATTCCGCGTTCGATTCCAACCTGATGATTTCAAGTGGATCCATCCAGACCGAACTGATCGCGAATGATGACATGCTGGACCTTGTAATCAACGGGTCGAAAACGCTCGATGTGCTGGCCAATGATTCCAATTCCACCGGCGGCACGCTGACCATCACCCATATCAACGGCGTGGCAGTTGTGGCCGGCGATACGGTGACCCTTGCAACGGGTCAACAAATCACACTGAACGCCGACGGAACCTTTCAGGTTGCCGCCGACGGCGATGAAGAAGAGATCCTGTTCACCTACGAGGTTGCAAGCAGCGCCGGTGAAACCGACATCGGTTTTGTCACGCTGAACACAATCCCTTGTTTCGTGGCCGGCACGATGATCATGACGCCCGACGGTGAACGACCAGTGGAAAGCCTGACGCCCGGCACTTTGGTCATGACCCACGACGATGGCGCCCAGCCCGTGCGTTGGCTTGGTCGCCGCACGGTAGCTGCAACGGGCCAATTTGCACCGATCCGCATTGCTGCCGGAACGTTCGGGGCGCACCGCGACCTGCTGGTTTCGCCGCAGCATCGCATCTTGCTGCAAGACGAACGCGCCGACCTGTTGTTCGGTGAAACCGAGGTTCTGGTTGCCGCGAAAGACCTGGTGAATGACCTGACTGTCCGGCCCGCAGAAGGCGGCGAGGTAGACTACGTCCACGTTCTTTTCGACCGACATCAGGTGATCTGGTCCCAAGGCATGCTGACCGAAAGCTTCCTGCCCGGGCCGCATGTTCTTGGCCAGTTCGAACAAGATGCGCTGGACGAAATCTGTGCGCTCTTCCCCGAATTGAACCCGGCCACCGGCGATGGGTATTCCCCCGCCGCCCGCAGGATGCTGCGCACCTACGAAGCGCAAGCCCTGGTTGGTACCGTACGTGCCGCTTGACCCGGATACTTGGAGGGCCCCCACATGAGCTGGATTGGTATCAATGATTTCTTCAGACCGTCTCTGACACCGGACAAAGGGTTCCCGACGCCGCTAAAGCGGTCCATGGCCGATCCCAACTGCCTGGTGCCGACCGGGTCGATGATCATCGAAACCCGCAACACCGGCGCAAAGGATGGCACGGTCCTATTGTCTTACAGCGACCAGGGCGATTGGGCTTTTACCTTGGACATTTCAGTGCTGCCGTCGCAATCCCTGAGCGTTGCCTTGCACCAGGGCAAAATCTCGCGCAGTGCAACCGTGGCCATGCCGTCCGTGTCAACGGACTGCCGATTGCGAATTACACTCAGTTGGGATGCCCCAGCCCGGACCGGCCGCCTGAGCATCGAGGATCTGGACAACGCCGTCATCACGCAGACCGATATAACCGAGCTTCCGCCACTTCGCGCCAAAACGCTTGCCGAACTGGTCAACGACAAGGGGCGCGCGTTCTTTGACAACGGCGTCACTCTGTTTGCCGTATCGAACAGCGTCGAACCTGTCGGGCTGATGCCAGGGCTGGCATCGGGCACGCGTGTGACCACCCAGCATGGGCCGACACTGGTTGAAAACCTGCGGCGCGGTGACTTGGTGCGAACAGCCGCGGGGGACCTGGCCCCGATCCGCTGGCTGACCATGCGCGAAGTGCCTTGTGCAGGGTATTTCGCGCCGATCCGCCTTCGCGCACCTTTCTTCGGACTGGCGCAGGATCTGTGCGTGGCGCAGGACCATCGTATCGTCGTTGCAGGAACCGAGGCGGAATACCTGTTCGGCAATGACACGGTTCTTGTAGAAGCGCGCCACCTGCTGTCCAGTGCCAGCGCAGACCTTGTCCAAGGTCCGGGTCTGCGCCGATTTTTTCATATCTTGCTGGACAACCACGAACTTCTGGAAACAAACGGGGCGCATAGCGAAAGCCTGTTTGTCGGGCGCCTTGCATCTGCGCCCCTGTTGTTGGCGAGCACACCATTGGCAGATCTGCCATCGACTGCCGTGCCCCATCACAAACAACTGGCCCGCCCCGTCCTGAAAAACTATGAAACGATTGCCCTGGTGTCCGCCTTGACGGCATGAGACGGGAACAGGCACGCCCTGTTGGCAGCCAACCCCGTTTCGTGCGATACCTTTGTATCGAATCTGGGGATTTGAATGAAACGGTTGATACTATTGGCCTTGGCGCTCTGCGCTTGGGCAACGCATGCGTTTGGGCAAGACCTGACAATTGCCACCATCACGCGGGCGCCCTTTTCACTGGTCGAGGGCGGCAACGATACCGGTTTTTCGCTAGAGCTTTGGGACGAGGTGGCGAAGGATCTGGGGGTTACGTACGAGTATCAGCGCGTGGACGTGTTTTCCGACATGCTGGAATTGGTGGAAACCGGGCAGGCCGATGCCGCCATTGCCAATATTTCGATCACGGCGGCGCGGGAACTTGTAATGGATTTCTCGCAGCCGATCTTCGAGAGCGGCCTGCAAATCATGGTCCCCAGCAACGGCGGGGCCAGTTCGATCTGGGATATCATTCTTTCGCGTGATCTGATCTTGGCGGTCATCGCTGCGTTCGCATTGTTGTTGGGCAGCGGCATGCTGATGTGGCGTTTCGAACGAAACGCGCAGCCCTACTTCGATCATGACGCCCGGGGGGCGCTCTTTCCGTCGTTTTGGTGGGCACTCAACCTGATCGTGAACGGCGGCTTTGAAGAACGCATGCCGCGCTCGCCATTCGGGCGGCTGTTCGGCGTATTCATGGTGATTTCGTCCCTGTTTCTTGTGTCAATCTTCGTGGCCAAGATCACCGCAGCAATCACGGTCGATGCGATCCAGAGCAACGTGAATGATCTCAATGATCTGTACAGTAAATCGGTGGGCACAATTGCGAATTCCACCTCGGCCAATTTCCTGGACGCCCGCGATATGCGCTACGCATCGTATGTCGGACTGGACGAACTGTTTACCGACTTCGAAGCAGGGGCGCTGGACGCAGTTGTCTTTGACGCGCCAATCCTGGCGTTCTACGCCAGCACCCAGACCAATCACGAAGCGACACTGGTCGGAAACATGTTCCTCCGCGAAAACTATGGGATCGCGTTGCCATCTGGCAGCCCACTTGCCGAACAGATCAATCAGAGCCTTCTCAAGATCCGCGAAGATGGCACCTATGCGCGCATCTACCGCAAGTGGTTCGGCGCGTTGTCTGCTATGAATTAAATCCCGAAAAGGTAACCATGTCCCGCCGCCCACAGCCCGGCAGCCATCGCGATGACAAGCGCGGCTGACGCCCCGATGGTGACCCGAACTGAACTGACATGGTTCTTACCCAGCCAACGCCTTGGCTGGATTCCCTTGGCCAGAAACACGACCTGAGCGGCCAGGTTGATCGACACGATATTCGTCACTACCGTCGCCAAGGCGCGAACGGCGCCGCCCGTGTCCCCGCCGCCCAGCAACAACCCGAAAGCGGCCAGTGGCGGCAAAAGCGCCGCCGCGACCATAACCCCGACCAGGGCATGGGTCTGCCCGCCTGCAACCATCAGCGCCGCCGCCGCGCCAGACGCCAGTGGAAGGGCAACGGTGCGCAGCGATAGCGCGCCGGAAAAGTCCATCATGGATGTGTCCGGATTCCCGGGCAGGATCATGCCCAGTGCGCCGCCCACCAATGCGGCGACCACCAGCCCCGCTGCCAATGAGCGCAAGGAAACCCAAAGCAGCGGGATATTTCCGACCGCAGACCCAAACGCAAACGCCAGCACCGGCCCCAGAAGCGGGGCGATAACCATGGCGCCAATCACGACGGCCACCTGCCCCGAAGACAATCCGATAGCGGCAACGCAGGTCGCGATTGCGGTCATGATCAGGTAGTCCAGCGTCAGGGCCGTTCCCTGCCGAATATCGGCATAGATCTCTTCGCGGGTGTTGACGGTTTCCATGCGGGCGAACCGTTCCTGTTCGTCCTCGTCGTCAGTTTCGGGCAAAGCCGCCTCGACCGGCATAGAGAACATGCGCCAGTTGTCGCTGCCCTCCAGTACCTCTGAGATTGAATCGATGACATCCTGCGCGTCAGCCTTGTGCAGGCTGATGAACACCATCTGCCGGCCGCTTTCTTCTTCCTTGGGAAGGCGCCACCAATGGTGGGGTGGCAAATCTTTCAAAGTTTCGCAGACGGCATCGATTTGATCCGAATCCGCAATAACCTGAATGACGCGTTCGCTCATTCGTTCTGATCTTTGAAGAACGGGGTCATTTGCACGACAACCACCGAATTCTCGTCCAGCGCCCGTTGCATGAGATCGCGTTCTTCATCGGAAATTTCGTGACCTTCCGACATGCGATCGGCCAGCGTACCGTAGCCTGTGACATCAAGTGGGGCCAAGTCGGCCTGCTTGAGCACGGCCACGGTTTCGCGCACCGCTTCTGCTTCATCGACGCCGCTGGCAAATACCATCAAGGCCCCGCCCGTCGCGTCCTTGGGCAAGCCATCACCGCTTTTTCGGCCCACTTGCACCACCAGCGTAAAGACCTGTTGGCGCGACGGTTTCTTGGCAGGTGTGTCGGGCATATGTCTGGTTCCAGAGAATGTTTGCTCGGCACCCATGTCGCACGAAACCGTCGCGCTGGTCGAGAGTTAAGGTCAGGCTCTGCCCCGAACCAGGCGGCCCAATGCGATCAGAATGCACGCCCCGATAATCCCAACAATCAGTTGGCCGATCCAGCCACCCAGGGTACTTCCCAGCACGGCCAGCAGCAGCCAGTTCAATAGCAGTGCGCCAACGATGCCCAAGGCAATATTCACCAACAGGCTGTGATCCGTTTTCATGATTTTTTCCGCAACCCAGCCGGCCAAAGCACCGACGATGATTGCAGCAAGCCACCCAAGTCCTTGCATGATCTGTCCTTTCTGTCTCGGTTTCTCTGATATGAACGCACGAAGCGCACAAATTGTTCCCTCGGCCCGTCAAATCGGTTTTTTCCGACGAAAAAGGCCGCATGATGAATTTCTGCAATGGCGTGGTTTTCACTGAACATCCAGGCCTGCGCCATGTCGCCGAAGGGGTTTGCGGGCGGCACCCCGCCGGCGATACCCCCAAAGAAAAAGGGCTGACCGCCAGGCCAGCCCCCCTCGTCAATTCGGGTCGTTTCGATCAGTCGCGCAGAAGCTCGTTGATCCCGGTCTTGCTGCGGGTTCGTTCGTCGACGCGCTTCACAATGACCGCGCAATAGAGATTGATCCCGTTCTTGGACGGCATCGAGCCCGCCACGACCACCGAATAGGGCGGCACCTCGCCATACATGACCTCGCCGCTCTCACGGTCGACGATCTTGGTCGACTGGCCGATGAACACACCCATGCCCAGAACTGAACCTTCGCGGACAATACACCCTTCGACCACTTCGGACCGCGCCCCGATGAAGCAGTTGTCTTCGATGATGGTCGGGCCGGCCTGCATGGGTTCCAGCACACCGCCGATGCCCACGCCGCCTGACAGGTGCACGTTCTTGCCGATCTGGGCGCAGCTGCCCACGGTCGCCCAGGTGTCGACCATCGTGCCTTCATCGACATAGGCGCCAAGGTTCACGAAAGACGGCATCAGCACGACGCCCGGCGCGATATATGCGCTCTTGCGGACGACAGTGTTGGGCACGGCGCGGAACCCCGCGGCCTGCCATTGGTTTTCGCCCCACCCTTTGAATTTGCTGTCGACCTTGTCCCACCAACTGCCATTTTGCGGGCCGCCCGCTTGTTCTTCCATGTCCTTGATTCGAAAGCCCAGAAGAACGGCCTTTTTCGCCCACTGGTTGACATGCCAACTGCCGTTGTCCTGTTTTTCGGCCACACGCAGCGCGCCGCCGTCCAGCGCATTGAGCGTGTCTTCGATCGCCTCGCGGGTTTCGCCGGTCGTGGCGGGGGTGATCGTGTCGCGGGCTTCCCACGCGGCTTCGATGGCGGTTTCAAGCTGGGCGTTTGACATGTCGCGTCTCCAATTCATTGGCATCGGTTGGCGGAACGCTATAGTGACAGTCCGACCGACGCGCAATCCGAGAGACCTTATGGAACACGATCCCCGCCGCCACCCCCTCCGCGATAGCCACGAGGATATCGAAACCGCGCGGCAGATACCGGACACACCGCAAACGCGTTCGCCAGCCTACCGGTTGGCGTTTACAGACGGCGATTTCATGTGCCGGGACGAACTGCGTCCCGTGCGCCTGCAGCTTGAATTGCTAAAGCCCGAATTGTTGATGAGCGAGGCGGGGATTGAAAGCACAATCGTTCTGTTTGGCGGTGCGCGCATTCCACGCCCCGCCGACAAGGACAAAGCACGCACCCAGACCTTGGCGGACCTGGCAAAGTTCTATGACGAGGCGCGCGATTTTGCCCGCATCATGACCGAGCGTTCGAAAAAGGACGGACACCGCCATAACGTGATTGTAACGGGTGGCGGTCCGGGCGTGATGGAAGCTGGCAACCGCGGCGCGGCGGACGCTGACGGCGTGTCCATCGGCTTGAACATTGTCCTGCCACACGAACAGGCCCCGAACGAATTCGTCACGCCATCACTGGCCTTTAACTTTCACTATTTCGGTATCCGCAAGATGCACTTTCTGATGCGGGCCAGGGCGATTGCGGTATTTCCTGGGGGCTTCGGCACTTTGGACGAAATGTTCGAAACCCTAACCCTGATCCAGACCGGGCGCATGCAAAAGGTGCCGTTCCTGCTCTTTGGGCGTGCGTTCTGGGAGAAAATCATCAACTGGGATGCGCTGGCCGACGCAGGCACCATTTCGGTTGCTGATTTAGAGTTGTTCAAGTTCGTCGAAACCGCTGAAGAAGCTGTTCAAGCGATCGACGACTGGGACGGGGCCAGCGAAACACGCAGCGACATCCCGGGGCGGTGAACTTAGGCCAGTTTCGAAGGCGACAGGTCCAGGGGCGGCAGATTGATCTGCTTTGGTCCGTCGTCGCCGAGACTCGATATAAACTCATGCATCACAGCATCACGGATCACGTCCCCGAAATTGACGCCCCGCTTGCGCGCTACATGCACGAGCATTTCCACGGTTGTATCTGGCAGCATGAATGTCATCTTTTCCATGCCCGTTAAACTACAGCACATCAGTGAAGGATTACTTAATGCAGGTCGGAATTAACCAACCTGCGCCGTATCGCCCACAGCGGACAGCTGATCTTTGGTTTTTGCCCCCGCAATCGCCGCCGCGACCAAGGCATGGAACAGCATGCGGTTGCGCCGGGCGTAAAACAGGTGTTCGGGATGCCACTGGACACCCAGGGCAAAGGGGTCACGTGTTCTTTCGATCCCTTGGATCATGCCGCCTTCGTCGCGCGCGGCAACCCGCAGGCCTTCGCCCAACTGGTGCACCGCCTGCGTGTGCAGGGCGTTGACCTTCATTGGATCGTTCTGGACCAGCGCCGCCAACCTGCTGCCGGTTTCTGGATAGACCGTTTTGCGCGGCAGGATCGTTTTGACAAAGCGGCTGTCGGTGAACATGCCATAGGCGTCCTGATGCAACGTGCCGCCCAGTGTGACATTCAGCATTTGCGCACCGCGACAAATCCCCAACACCGGCTTGCCCTGATCAAAGGCCGCGTCGACGATACGCCGTTCCATGGCATCGCGGTCCGGGTCCAGCCGCGCCGTGGCGACTAATTCGCCGCCATACAGCTGGGGCGAAATATCATCGCCACCCCCGATGATGACACCGTCCACGGCGCTGACATCGGCATCGCGGCCCACGACCCAGCGGGTCGCTTGCCCGCCGGCAATCCACACGTTCAACGCCATCAAAGGAAAGATGCGCCACCCTGATCTGCGGGATGTCGACACCCCGATCACGGGCCTCATGAGCGCGCCCCTTCCAGAACGGTTTCGCGCAAGATCACCTCTGACCGCCTGGCCCAATTGGCACGGATCAGCGTGATGGGGCCATGATGGTCTTGCCATTCGCGCGACAACCGATCCAAGAGCGCGTCATCCAAAGCGATCCGTTCCACCAGGCACCAGGTGTCCCATCCGTCACGCAGGCTCCAGTCGGGCTCATTGATCCGACAATCGGGAAGACGAAAATGAAAGGCGGGACGGGGCGAATTCTTGCCTTTGAATGCCGCGTGCACCGCATCCGCATCCAGCCATTCGAAAATCGGCAACATATCGAGACCACGGTTGCGCGAAGGTGTTTCGTCCAGGTAGATGCGCATCACATCGCGCCAGTCCGCGGCCGGCCCCGCCTTGCACAGGCGCGCTACGAAATCCGTTGGATAAGGCGCGGTAAACGGCAGGACGCGGCGGGACGCATCAATCGGGTTTTCATGGCGCAGCCAGTCTTCGATCAGGGCAAAGGCCAGAAGCGGGCGCACGATATCGGCACTGTCATCACTGACGATTTCGACGTTCAGGTGAACTCCGAAACCCAAGAGCCAGCCTTCATGCGTGCCGACCGCCCCGTGGTCACGCAATGCGGCGCGGACCCGATCCAGCAGCGCCAAACCCCTATAGTCCAACGGCTCGCTCACCAGTTCCACCGGGATGATGTCACCCCCCAGTTCCAACCCCATCTTTTTGATCGCAGTCGACGAAGATTTTCGCAAAGCGGTGTCGAGGTAGATCTGGATATCCCCGATTTCGCTGTTTTTCAGAACGCACCCGGTCTCATCACAGTCGATCTGGCCGCCCACTTCCTTCTGGCAGATTTTGGCAGCCTCATCTTGCGAGATGTCGCCAAACTCAATCTCGACACCGGTCCGGCGCGGTTGTCCGTCGGCATTGCCAGGGGTTGGCAGGGCGGGAAACGTCATTAGACTCGTCATATAGGCCCAACGCAACAAAACCCCAAAAAGTTCCCTATTGCCCGGCCTCGGCGGCAATTTGAGCGCGGCTCTTGCGGGCGCGTTCGGTTGCGGATTTCAACTGGCCGCAGGCCGCCATGATGTCTTCGCCGCGCGGGGTCCGGATCGGGCTGGCATAACCGGCGTTGTAAACGATGTTGGAAAACGCCTCGATCCGATCCTTGTCGCTGCGCTGATAGGGGGCGCCAGGCCATTCGTTGAACGGAATCAGGTTTATTTTGGCCGGGATGCCCGCAATCAGCTTGACCAGACGGCGCGCGTCTTCGTCGCTGTCGTTCACATCCTTGAGCATGACGTATTCGAACGTGATCCGTTCGCTGTTGGACAGGCGCGGATACTCGCGCAGCGTGGCCAGCAGCGTTTCGATGTTCCACTTCTTGTTGATTGGCACCAGCTTGTCGCGAACGTCGTCTGTGGTTGCGTGGAAACTGATGGCCAGCAGGCAACCGATCTCTTCGGCCGTTCTGGCGATTTCGGGAACCACCCCACTGGTCGACAGGGTGATCCTGCGACGTGACAGGCTGATACCTTCCGGGTCCATCGTGATTTTCATCGCATCGCGCACCGCGTCGAAATTATAGAGCGGCTCACCCATTCCCATCAGCACCACATTCGACAGCAGCCGCGGTACATCGGCGGGGTTGGCACCCGGTTCGGGCCATTCCCCAAGATCGTCGCGGGCCACCATGACCTGCCCGGCGATTTCACCCGCCGTCAGGTTGCGCACCAGTTTTTGCGTGCCGGTGTGGCAGAAGGAACAAGTCAGCGTGCATCCAACCTGGGACGAGACACACAGGGTGCCGCGATCGCTTTCGGGGATATAGACGGTCTCGACCTCATGTCCCCCGGCGATGCGCATCAGGTATTTGCGGGTGCCGTCATCGGAGACCTGTCTTGAGACGACCTCGGGCACTTCGATCACAAAGTTTTCACTCAGCTGGGCCCGGTACCCCTTGGCCAGGTTCGTCATCAGATCAAAGTCGCGCACCCCCTTTTGGTACACCCACTGCCAGATCTGGCCGACGCGCATGTTGGCCTGCTTTTCAGGGGTTCCGACGGATAACAGCGCCTCGCGCAGCTGATCGCGCGTCAAGCCGACAAGGTTCCTGGGGCCATCAACCGCCTTGCGCGGGATGGTCAGAACATCCTGAGTGATAGGCGCAGAGGCCTGCTGATCCTGGGCCGACATGGCAATGCTCCGGGCTGAAGAAGCCCGCTATATAGGGGATTCGCTGCGTGCGCGAAAGGTTTACGAACCGCAGCGCCGTCCGGCGTCTTCCACCGACGCGGTGAACCCCAGCAAAGAAAACGTGTCCCGGGTCACCGTCCCGCGCGAGGATCGGCCCTGCAACGTGGCGTTGACGCCGCGCTTCATGGCGCCGATGATCTTGGCGTCTTCCTCAGGCGATGCGGCCCAGGCGGTTTCCCCATCGGTGAACAGCTTGAAGACGGTTCCGCCTATCTCCATATCCACCTCCGAGCCACTGGCGAATGGATATCCCCCCGCGAAGGACACCTGGCCATTGACCTTGTTGGCGGGCGCATAGCTGACGAACAGCATGATATCGCCGCGACGCACCGACTTGATCCGCCCCTGCGCATCGGTGTTCACGGTTTCCTTGGGCGATGACACCACCCAGCATTGCTTGGACGGGGTTTGTTCTTCAAAGACATACCAATCGGTGTTCGAACCGACAACATTCTGACTCTCTTGCGCCGTTGCGACCCCGGCCAACATCATCGAAAACGCGAAAACCAAGCGGGAAATACGCACTGTCATTGCTCCTTGCAGCCGTGGGCTGTCTCTGCCTCGGGTCGTGTCCCTTCGCCGTCTGATGCGGACTTTTGGTTGGACAGACCCAAACTGAAAACGATAAGCGCACCCTAACGCGAAACACTCAGAGGGTGGAAGCCCCCGCCAGCAGGATTTCGCTGACTTGTGAACAGAGGGATTTCCCATGACAGAAGCAATCGTCTTGGCCGAACTTTGGCGTGGCCCGTTCCTTGAATCGGTGCATATGGGCGACGCGGTGGTGTGCAATGCGGCGGGCGAAATCGCGCAGGCCTGGGGCAATCCGGACAAGACCGTGCTGCCACGGTCATCCGTCAAGATGATCCAAGCGCTGCCGCTTGTCGAAAGCGGCGCGGCGGATGCGGCCGGGTTGCGCAGCGATCATCTGGCTTTGGCCTGCGCATCGCATTCGGGCGCGCCGGTCCATTCCGGATTGGCCCGCGATTGGGTGCACGGGCTGGGCCTGTCCGAAACCGACCTGCGCTGCGGGGCGCACGCGCCGTGGGACAGCGCGGCCAGGAAAGATCTGCTGTGTTCAGACGACTCGCCCTGTCAGTTCTTCAACAATTGCTCGGGGAAACACGCCGGGTTCCTGACCTGGGTGCAGCACGCGGGCGCCGGGCCCGAGTATGTTGATCCCGATCACCCCCTGCAGCGCACAATCAAAGAACGGTTTGAAGACGTGACAGGCCAGGCATCGCCCGGCTTTGGCATTGATGGCTGCTCGGCGCCCAATTTCGCGTCCTCGCTGCACGGTATCGCGCGGGCCATGGCGCGGTTCGCGGTCGACCGCGACGGCGCCAAGGCGCGGCTGGTCGATGCGATGGCCAAACATCCGCTGTTGGTGGCGGGCCAGGGGCGCGCCTGCACCGAATTGATGCTGGCCATGGACGGGCGCGCCGTGGTCAAGACCGGCGCCGAGGGCGTCTACATCGCGATTCTGCCGGAAAAAGGCCTGGGCGTAGCGCTGAAAGCTGCTGACGGTGCGACACGCGCAGCCGAATGCGCCATTGCCGCGATCCTTGTGAAACTTGGGGCGCTGGATCCGGCGCACCCGGCGGCAATCAAACGCATGGCACCCGTCGATACGAATTGGCGCGGGATCGAAACCGGCTATACCCGCCCCGGCCCAGCGTTGCGCTGATCAGGCGAAGTCTGTCTTGGCATAGCCCTGAATGTAGAGCAATGCAGTCAGGTCACCATGGTTGATGCGGATGTCGCATTGCGCGGCGACTGACGGTTTGGCGTGCAACGCAACGCCTGCGCCGGCGATCTTGAGCATGCCCAGATCGTTCGCGCCGTCGCCCACCGCCAGCACATCCCCATGTGTCAGGCCCAGACGCGCGGTGATCTCTTCCAGCGCCTGCACTTTGGCTTCGCGCCCTAGGATCGGCAGGCCGGGTTTGCCCGTCAGTTTGCCGTCCTGCGTCAACAACGTGTTGGCGCGGTTTTCGTCGAACCCCAGCACGGCCGCGATATGCGCGGTGAAGGCGGTGAACCCGCCCGACACCAGCGCGCAATAGGCACCGTTTTCCTTCATCGTGCGCAACAACTCTTGCGCGCCGGGCATCAGGCTGATGCGGGTTTCAAGAACCTCGCCGATGACCGACTCGGGCAGACCGGCCAACAGCGCGACCCGCTCTTTCAGCGCGCCGTCAAAGTCCAACTCGCCGTTCATGGCCTTGGCGGTAATGTCCTTCACGCGCGCGCCCACGCCGGCAACATCGGCCAGCTCGTCGATGCATTCCTGCTGGATCATGGTGCTGTCCATATCGGCCAACAGCATCTTCTTGCGCCGGTTTTCAGCCGGCTGCACGACCAGATCGATACCCTGCGCCTGCAGTGCCTGCCAAACGTCCCACCGGTTGGAAGGTATTGTTTCCACGGCAAATTCTGCCGCTTCCCCCACGGCCAGCCAATGCGCCTGCCCCCCGCCCCACGCATCGCGCAACGCTTCGACGGCGGCGCGGTCAAGCGCGGGTCTGGCGGGATCGGTCAGAAGGGTGACAACAAACATGGGGCGGTCTTTCAGAGAATTGGATGCAGCGAATTTTCCGCCTCTTATCGTGATAATTTCGCTTGCACCAGAGCCGCGCGGCCACTAGATGCGGCGGCGGGACACCCTTCCCCAACGAAGGGCATATATCTGGAAGGATACCAGCAATGGCTATTCAAGCTCCGGCCGCGCGCCCGGCAAATCCGCGCTTTTCTTCTGGCCCCTGTGCCAAACCCCCTGTCTTTTCTCTTGATAAGCTTAGCGATGCCGCCCTTGGGCGTTCGCACCGGGCGGCGGTTGGCAAGGACAAGCTGAAAACCGCGATCGAGACGACCCGCGAAATTCTTGGCGTGCCTGCCGACTACAAGATCGGCATTGTGCCCGCCTCTGACACCGGCGCGATGGAAATGGCCATGTGGTCGCTTCTGGGCGCACGCAAGGCCACGATGGTCGCCTGGGAAAGCTTTGGCGCCGGATGGGTGACCGACGTGGTCAAGCAGCTGAAAATCGACGCCGATGTAAAAACCACCGACTATGGCGAGATCGTCGATCTGGCCACCGTTGATTTTGACACCGACGTCGTTTTCACCTGGAACGGCACCACGTCAGGCGTGCGCGTGCCCAACGGCGACGCGATCCCTGCCACGCGCGAGGGGCTGACCATCTGCGACGCCACCAGCGCCGCATTCGCGATGGATCTGCCGTGGGACAAACTGGATGTCACCACCTTCAGCTGGCAGAAAGTTCTGGGCGGAGAAGCCGCGCACGGGATGATCATCCTGTCACCGCGCGCTGTGGAACGTCTTGAATCCTATACACCTTCTTGGCCTTTGCCCAAGATCTTCCGCATGACCAAAGGCGGCAAGCTGATCGAAGGTATCTTCCGCGGTGAAACGATCAATACCCCTTCGATGCTGGCCGTCGAAGACTATTTGCAAGCGCTGGAATGGGCCAAATCGGTCGGCGGTCTGACCGGCCTGATCGCCCGCGCCGATGCCAATGCCAAGGTGATCTGGGACTTCTGCGAGGCCCACGACTGGATCGCCAACCTTGCCATTGATCCGGCAACCGCATCGACCACCAGCGTGTGTCTGAAATTCACCGACGCGCGCATCAAGGACGGCGCAGCCTTTGCAAAATCGGTCGCAAAACGGCTGGGCGACGAAAATGTCGCGCTGGACATTGGCGCCTATCGCGATGCCCCTGCGGGCCTGCGCATCTGGTGCGGTGGCACGGTGGAAACCGCGGACCTTGAGGCGCTGATGCCCTGGCTGGAATACGCCTTTGAGGCGGAAATCGCAGCCCAGTAAACCCGCCGAAACCGGTGTCGGCAACGCGTCTGCGATCTGTCTGCAACCCGTCTGCACACCGTCGGCTATGTGTCGGGCAAATTGCCCGACAGACCCTTAACGCTCGATTAGGAAACGACCCATGGCACCTAAAGTTCTCGTCTCTGACAAACTGTCCGAAACCGCCGTCCAGATCTTCCGCGACCGCGGCATCGACGTCGACTTCATGCCCGAACTGGGCAAGGACAAGGACAAGCTGGCCGAGGTGATCGGCAAATACGACGGCCTGGCCATTCGTTCAGCCACCAAGGTCACCCCGACGCTGCTGGAAAAGGCCGACAACCTGAAAGTGGTTGGCCGCGCAGGCATCGGCACCGACAACGTCGACAAGGAAGCCGCGTCGAAAAAAGGCGTGATCGTGATGAACACGCCTTTCGGCAACATGATCACCACCGCCGAACACGCCATCGCGATGATGTTCGCGGTGGCCCGCCAGATCCCCGAAGCCAGCGCGTCGACCCACGCGGGCAAATGGGAAAAGTCGAAGTTCATGGGGGTCGAGCTGACCGCCAAGACGCTGGGCGTGATCGGCGCGGGCAACATCGGCGGCATCGTGTGCAACCGCGCCCTGGGGCTGAAGATGAAGGTCGTCGCCTATGATCCCTTCCTGTCCGAAGAACGCGCGGCTGAAATCGGCGTAGAGAAAGTGGAGCTGGATGACCTGCTCAAGCGCGCCGACTTTATCACCCTGCACGTGCCGCTGACCGACAGCACCCGCAACATCCTGTCCAAGGAAAACCTGGCCAAGACCAAGAAGGGCGTGCGCATCATCAACTGTGCCCGTGGCGGTCTGGTCGACGAAGAGGCGCTGGCCGAGCTGCTGAAATCGGGCCATGTCGCAGGCGCCGCGTTTGACGTGTTCGCCGTGGAACCGGCCACCGACAACGTCCTGTTCGGCCTGCCCAACGTGGTGTGCACCCCGCACCTTGGCGCATCGACCACCGAAGCGCAGGAAAACGTGGCGCTGCAAGTGGCCGAGCAGATGTCGAACTATCTGCTGGACGGCGCGGTGGAAAACGCGCTGAACATGCCGTCGATGACGGCCGAGGAAGCCAAGGTAATGGGCCCCTGGGTGAACCTGGCCGAAAGCCTGGGCAGCTTCATCGGGCAGATCACCGACGAGGCGATCGAAGAGATCAAGATCACCTTTAACGGCGTGGCTGCGGATCTGAACCTCAAGGCGCTGGAAGCGGCTGTGATCGCCGGCATCATGCAGGTTGCCAACCCGGACGTGAACATGGTGTCGGCCCCTGTGATTGCCCGCGAACGCGGCATCCAGATTTCCAAGACCACGCAGGATGCGTCGGGCGTCTTTGATGGCTACATCAAGCTGGATATCCAGACCGAAGAAAAATACCGCACCATCGCCGGTACGGTGTTTTCGGATGGCAAGCCGCGGTTCATCCAGATCAAGGGCATCACCATCGACAGCGAAATCGGCGAACATATGCTCTATACCACCAACAAGGACGTGCCGGGCGTTCTGGGCAAACTGGGCACCCTGCTGGCCGAGCATGAGGAAAACATCGCCAACTTCACGCTGGGGCGGGCCAATGCGGGGGGCGACGCGATCGCCATTACGTTCCTGGACACGCCGATCAAGCCCGATACGGTCAAGGCGCTGAAAAACAGCGGTCTGTTCCAGCAGGTCCGCCCGCTGCACTTCAAGGCCTGATACACCGCCTTGGAAATTTCACGAAAGGGCCGCTGGACAACTCCGGTGGCCCTTTTACGTTGCAGGTGACATTCGGTTGCACGCGACAAGGAGGGATCATGCGCTATTACGCCATCGGTGACATCCATGGGCAGCTGGACATGCTGCGCGCCGCCCACCGCCGGATCGAGGCGGATCGCGATCTGACGGGCGATCGCGACGCGCCGGTGATCCATCTGGGCGATCTGGTGGATCGCGGCCCCGACGTGCGCGGCGTGCTGGACTTTTTGCTGCAGGGGCGCGATGCGGGCCGCCCGTGGCAGGTGATCAAGGGCAACCACGACCGTATGTTCACCCGCTTTGTGCGAAGCGGGCGGATGCACGACAATCAGATCAAATCCGGGCGGTCCTGGCTGGATCCGGCCCTGGGCGGCACGGCGACGCTGGCGTCCTATGGCATAACCGCATCCGAGGCCGATCCGGGCGCAGCCTACAGCGCCGCGCAGGCCGCCGTGCCCGAAGCGCATCTGGCCTTCATCGAAGGGCTGCCGCTGTATATCGAAACCGAAAAGGTTCTGTTCGTGCACGCCGGGATCGAACCGCGCGCCCCGCTGGACTGGCAGACCGAAGACAACCTGTTGTGGATACGCGACGGATTTCTGGACTGGCAGGCGGATCACCCCTGGCTGGTGGTACACGGCCACACCGCGCTGCACGCACCGCAGCATTTCGGCAACCGCGTCGATCTGGACAGCGGCGCGGGCTATGGCCGCCCGTTGAGCGCCGCGGTGATCGAAGACCGCGATGTCTGGGTGCTGAGCGACAAGGGCCGAATTGCGCTGGTGCCGTGATCGCAGTATTGCTCTGGCCTTGCTGCGGCGCAGCAGGTAACCTGCGCGCCACGCAAAAGGAGGACCTCAATGGACGATATCGTAATTCTGGGCGGCGCACGGACCGCCATCGGCACTTTCGGCGGCTCGCTGGCGGGCACCCCGCCGATTGATCTGGGCGCAACAGTATCGCGCGCCGCGCTTGAGCGGTCCGGCGTCGAAGGCGGGCAGATCGGCACCGTGGTCTTTGGTCATGTCATCAACACCGAACCGCGCGACATGTATCTGTCCCGCGTCGCATCGATGGACGCAGGCGTGCCCAACACAACCCCGGCCATGAACGTGAACCGGCTGTGCGGGTCGGGCGCGCAGGCCATCGTATCGGTCGTACAGAGCCTGGCACTGGGCGATGCCGACTTCGGTCTGGCGGGCGGCGCAGAATGCATGAGCCGCGGCCCCCATATCCTGCCCGCCGCCCGCTGGGGCCAGAAGATGGGCGACATCAAAGGCCAGGACATGATGCTGGGCGCGCTGAACTGCCCCTTTGGCACCGGCCACATGGGTGTGACGGCGGAAAATGTCGCGGGCGAACATGACGTCAGCCGCGCCGATCAGGACGCCTTTGCGCTGGAAAGCCAGAAGCGCGCCGCCAAGGCCATCGAAGCGGGCCACTTCAAGGATCAGATCGTCCCGGTCGAAATCAAATCGCGCCGCGAGACGGTGCTGTTCGACACCGACGAACACGTCAAACCAGGCACCACTCTGGACGCTTTGGCCGGCCTGCGCCCGGCCTTCCAGAAAGACGGAACCGTCACAGCCGGCAACGCCAGTGGCATCAACGACGGGGCCGGGGCGATCGTTCTGGCCCGCGCCGATGCGGCGCAAAAGGCCGGGCTTACCCCCAGGTTCCGCGTGCTGGGCTATGCCCATTCAGGCGTGCGCCCCGAAGTCATGGGCATCGGCCCGGTTCCCGCGATCGAAAGCCTGCTGGAGCGCACCGGGTTGTCGGTCACGGATTTCGACGTGATTGAATCGAACGAAGCTTTCGCCGCCCAGGCGCTGGCGGTGAACAAGAAACTGGGGCTGGACCCGGCCCGCGTGAACCCCAACGGCGGCGCCATCGCGCTGGGGCACCCGGTGGGCGGCACCGGGGCGATCATCACCGTCAAGGCGATGTACGAACTGGACCGCATCGGCGGCAGCAAGGCGCTGATCACCATGTGCATCGGCGGCGGACAAGGCATCGCGCTGGCGATCGAACGCATCTGATCGGATAAAATATCCTGCCACGGGCGCGCTTTACCCAAAGCGCGCCCGTTTTCGTTAATCGCCTGTTCACCCCGAACCATCATGATCGCGCCAACGCAGTGACAAAAACCACCTGCGAAGGACGGAGTGACCCTGGGGATGGACCTGACAGAAATTTTGGCGCAAGAGCGGCGCGCGCGCCTGGCGGCCGAACGGATGCTTGAGGTGAAGCAGGCCGAATTGCATTGCGCAAACCGGAAACTGTCTGAACATGCGCGCCGATTGTCCGATCAGGTCATCGTCAAGCGCGAAGAAGCCGAAGAACTGAAAGGCGTGAACACGCAGGTGCGCGAGGATCTGCTGCGCGCCACGCATTCGCGCGACATCGCCGAGCGGCGGCTGTGGGATTCGATTGACACGGTTGAGGACGGCTTTGCGGTCTACGACAGAGACTGCGTTCTGGTGGCTGCAAACCAGGCCTATCTGGAACCGTTTGACGGGCTGGAGCAGGTCCAGCCGGGTCTCATCACCTACCAGGAACTTCTGAACCTGGCGGCCGAAGAAGGCGTCGTCGACACCGGCACATTGACCCGGCAGCAATGGGTGGATGAGGCTCTGGCCCGCTGGGACGAGCCCCAGCCTGATCCGATCACGTTCCTGCTCTGGGACGGGCGGTTCATGCGATCTGTCGATCGCCGTTCGCGCGGCGGCGACACGGTGTCGCTCAGGTTGGATATCACGGATCGCATCCGCTACGAGCGCGAACTGAAGGAAGCGCGCAATCGCGCCGAAGCGGCCAACCGCGCAAAGTCCGCCTTCCTTGCCAACATGAGCCATGAGCTGCGCACGCCCATGAACGGCATGATGGGCATGGCGGGGCTGCTGAGCGAAACACCACTGGACGAGGAACAGAAAGTCTACGTCGACACGATTCAGAATTCAGGCGACGCATTGCTGACCCTGATCAACGACGTGCTGGATTTTTCAAAAATCGAAGCGGAAAAGCTGAACCTGCATCCCGCGCCGTTCGATCTGGAAAAATGCATCCAGGAAGTCGCCATGCTGTTGCAGCCCAACGCCAAGGAAAAAGGCATCGAGCTGATCGTCGATTTCGATCTGTTCCTGCCCAGCCACCTTATTGGCGACAGCGGGCGCATGCGGCAGATCCTGACGAACCTGATCGGCAACGCGGTGAAATTCACCGAAACCGGGCATGTTCTGGTGCGTGCGGTGGGCGTTCCCCATAGTGAGGGGTCCCAAGAGCGCGTACATATTTCGGTCGAAGACACCGGCATCGGCATTCCAGACAACATGCTGGATCATGTGTTCGGCACCTTCAATCAGGTCGAAGACGAACGGAACCGCAAGTTCGAAGGCACCGGGTTGGGCCTGTCGATCACCAAGCAACTGGTCGAACTGATGGGCGGCCAGATCTGGGTCGAAAGCACCCCGGGCCAGGGGTCGTGTTTCGGGATGCATGTCACGATGGAGATCGACAGCCAGGCCGACGAAGACATCCTCTCGGTCCCGCCGTGGCTGCATCGCGTGACGGTCGTCGATCCGCATCTTGCGCATAACGAAATCCTGTGCCGCCATATGGAACGGGTCGGCGTCGCGGTCGATAGCCGTGTCGACCTGGACGGGCTGGCCGACGCGCCGCCAGCCGACGTGTACCTGTTGGATCTTGATCTGCCGAGCGATCAGCTGAAAGACACGATCGCCAGCTTGCGCGCAATACGGGACGATGTCGTCGTGGTTGTGATGTCCAACGGGCCGGTAGCGGCTTCGAAACTGTCGATCGATGGGGTGCGGACGCTGCAAAAACCGCTGCTGCGGCGCGATCTGTTCTGGGCGCTCAGCGATTTGACTCGCCCAGCCACGTCTGATCAAGACGACCACGCACCGGAGACACACGCGCATCGCGATCTGGCCGACGCCGCAGACGCCCCCGTCGTTGCGGGCGATGCGCCCGCGGAACAGGTGCCTGCGGAAGACGTGGCTGCAGAAGCTTTGGTTGCGAAAGTCGGTCCTGCGGAACAACCCGCGGTGGAAGACGGGTTTGCGGAAAACGGATCGGATGCGGGCGCGTTGCCAGAAATGGACAGCACTCCGGCAGGCGATGCCCCCAGCGCGCCCGAAGATCCGGGAACGGATGTGCCGGTTGCCCCGCTCGCTGACCTGCCCGACAGCGCCGACACGCCGCCGCAGACGCCCGACGCAAACGCCCAAGACGCCCAGGACACTGGACTGGCCTGCGACGACATCGTCCTGCAGCCGCGCAAAATGCGCATTCTGGCGGCCGAAGATAACAAGACCAACCAGCTTGTCCTTGGCAAGCTGATCAGGAAGATGAACGTCGATCTGGTTTTCGCCAGCAACGGCGCCGAGGCGATCCAGCGCTATGTTTCCTTCGATCCTGACCTGATTTTCATGGATATTTCGATGCCCGAGGTCGATGGCAAGGAAGCGACCCAGGAAATCCGCAAGCTTGAGGCGGTGACCGGGCGCCACGTGCCAATCGTGGCATTGACCGCGCATGCCATGGCCGGGGATGATCAGGACATCCTGTCCGCCGGGCTGGACCACTACCTGACCAAGCCGCTGAAAAAGGCGGCCATTGTCGAACGGATCGAAGCGGCGCGGCCTGACGAATGCGCAGCGGTGTGCGAAGACTTGGATCTGGCGGCTGACCCGACGGCCCTGGCCGCATCGTTGTTTTCCAGCGGGCGCAACATCAACGCGCCATATCAGCCAGCAGCGCCCGAAACGTCGCCCGCGGGCGATCTGCCACCGGCGACATGGTCCGACCCCATGGGGGACGGCGCGCAGGGGGACGGCGCGCAGAATGACCAAAGCGCCGATGCCCAAGCTGCCGGCGCCGAAGCGTCCTAGGGATCAGTCTGCAGACAGGATTTCAAGAAACCGGGGGCCGAACCTCTCGGCCCGCCTGTCGCCCAGCACCCGTTCGATCCCGGCCATATCGCCGGGTTTCAGTTCGGCCAGTTTCGCGATCTTGGCATGCGGGCAGGTCATCGGTTTGAGCGTCCCGCAGGCCCCCCGCGCCAGCGTGCGCTGCGCGTCCATCAAGGCATCATAAAGCGTTCCGGCCGGTCGCCCCGCCAAGGCCCGGCGGCTTGGATGCTGCTGCATGGCGGGTGCGCCGTTTATCACCTCGAGGAAACCGGCCCCATATCGGTCCAGCTTTTTGGCCCCCACCCCGGATATCTGCGCCATGTCGTCCAGCGTCGCAGGTTTGCGTTCGGCCATTTCGATCAGGGTGCGGTCGGTGAAGATCACATAGGCCGGGACGCGCGCGGCCTCGGCCAGCGCCCGCCGCTTGGCCTTGAGCGCGGACAACAGCGGCGCGTCTTCGTCACTGATCAGCGCCTTGACCCGGCGCACAGCAGCGCGCGCGGCTTGGCGCACGGTGTCGTGGCGCAGGGTGATCGATTGCTCGCCCCGCAGGATCGGGCGGGCCGGGTCGGTCATCACAAGCGCGCCGTGCCGCGTTGGATCGGGTCGGACCAGATCCAACCCCATCATCTGCCGGAAAATCGCCTGCCACTGTCGCCGGTCGTATTCCTGCCCCACCCCAAAGGTCGGCAGATCGTCGTGGCGGCGCTGTATCACCTTGTCGGTGCGGTTGCCCAGAAGAATGTCGATCAGATGGCCCGCACCAAAGGATTCGCCTGTCCGCAGCGCGGCCGACAGCGCCTTGCGCACTGCGGCGGTGCCGTCGAACACCTCGGGCGGGGTATCGCACAGATCGCAATTGCCGCAGGGGTCCGAGGGTTCGCCAAAATAGGCCAGCAGGGACTGGCGCCGGCAGGACTGCGCTTCGGCCAGGCCCAAGAGCGCATTCAGACGCGCGTGTTCGGCCGCGCGGTGGTCCGCCGTGGCGGGGCTCTCGTCGATCTGGGCGCGGCGGAACCGGATGTCATCGGCGCCATAGAGCGTCAGCGTATCCGCCGCAGCCCCGTCGCGGCCGGCGCGCCCGATTTCCTGGTAATAGCTTTCGACTGTCTTGGGCATGTCGGCATGTGCCACCCAGCGAATGTCCGGCTTGTCGATGCCCATCCCGAATGCGACCGTCGCCACAACGATCAGCCCGTCGTCGCGCTGAAAGCGCGCTTCGACCTGGCGGCGCACGTCCGGGTCCAGGCCCGCGTGATAAGCCACAGCGGGATGCCCGGCGTCATCCAGCGCCTTGGCCAGCGTTTCGGTCTTGGCGCGTGTGCCGCAATAGACGATCCCCGACTGGCCCTTGCGCGCGGCGGCGAAGTCCATGATCTGGCGGCGCGGCCCATCCTTGGGCGCAAAGGCCAGCCGGATATTGGGCCGGTCGAACCCCTTGAGGAAAACGGTGGGCGTCTGCCCGTCGAAAAGCCGCGCTGCGATATCTTCGCGCGTGCGCTCATCGGCGGTGGCGGTAAAGGCGGCCAGCGGCACATCCAGCGCGCGGCGCAGATCGCCGATGCGCAGGTAATCGGGGCGGAAATCATGCCCCCACTGGCTGACGCAATGCGCTTCGTCAACCGCGATCAGCCCCGTGCCGATCCGGCGGAGCAAGGACAACGTCCCGCCCGAGGCCAGCCGCTCGGGCGCCATGTACAGCAGGCGCACATCGCCACGCTCTAACGCTGCGAACACTTCGCCGGCTTCTTCTTCGGTGTTGCCCGAGTTCAGCGCATAGGCCGCAACCCCCGCTTCGCGCAGCGCGCGCACCTGATCGCGCATCAGCGCAATCAGCGGCGAAATCACCACCGTCACCCCGCCGCGCATCAGCGCCGGCAACTGGAAGCACAGCGATTTGCCCCCGCCTGTCGGCATGATGGCCAGCACGTTTTCACCGGACGCGACCGCGGTGACGATCTCGGCCTGGCCGGGACGAAAATCATCGTACCCGAAAACGGATTTCAGAAGGTCACGGGCGGATGCCATGGGCCTGCGGGTGTTGTTGGACTGCTTCTTGTTGTCCGACGACTCCCACATGCGGGCGCCTCAGGCAAGGCCCAAGGCGCGCCGGTTCACATGAAATAGCCCACGTTGTTGCGAATGATAATTTCGATCGCGTAGATGCCGATGAAGGCCAGCAGCGGGGCCAGGTCCAGCCCACCCATCGGGGGCAGGATGCGGCGAATGCGCGAATAGATCGGTTCGAGCAGGGCATTGAGCGCCTGCCAGATCTGGTACACCAGCGGCTGGCGCAGGTTCAGCACCTGGAAATTGATCAGCCAGCTCATGATGATGTGGACGATCATCACGAATTTCACGACCCCGAGGATCATTAACAGGATCTGGATCAGTGATAACATTGGCAAAGCCCTGGTTCATTTCGATCTGCGCTATTTATGGATTGCCCCCGCCCCGCGCAAGGGCCGCTTTGCCGCAACGTCGTGCCGCAACGTCCCGGTTGACGTCATTTTGCGACGCGGCGACATCGGCGCCATGTTCCCATTCATTCGACTTACCAAAGAAATCCTGAAGTTCCGTAAATCGCCCCCGCTCGCGATTGGCGATGTGCATGTGTCGACACATATGTGCTGGCCGTGGGATCTGGATATGGCGGTCGAACTGAACAACGGCCGCACCCTGACGCTGCTGGATCTGGCGCGTGTTCCCCTGTTCATCCGTTCGGGGATTTGGAAGGTGACAGCGCGCAACAACTGGACAATCGCCATGGCCGGGGTGGTCGTGCGCTATCGCCGCCGCATTCGGGCCTTTGAACGGTTTACGGTCGAAAGCCATTTTATGGGCTGGGACGGCCGATTCATCTATGTGCACCAGACAATCTGGAAGAAAAACGGCGATTGCGCGAACGAGGCGGTGTATCGCGTCGCCGTGGCAGGCAAGGACGGGATCGTCAGCACTGATGTTCTGACGCGCGAACTGGGGGTCGATCCGGCCGGCCCCGCCCTGCCCGATTGGGTCAACGCATGGATCGCTGCCGAAACGGCCCGCCCCTGGCCCCCCGAACGGCGCGCTGCCGATTAACGGTTGCCTTGCGCGCAACGGGAAGGCTTAAGTCACCTCTACAAGGGCGGAGGAACAAATGGCTGAGCCGAGTGCGCGCAAACGGATCTGGGGATGGTTCTTTTTCGATTGGGCCAGCCAGCCCTATCACACCAGCCTTGTCACGTTCGTTTTCGGCCCGTTTTTTGCCGCCGTTGCCGCGCAATACTTCATGTCGCAGGGATATAGCGATCTGGTGGCCGATGCGCGGGCGCAAAGCGCGTGGTCGCTGTGCCTGACCCTGACCGGCCTGATCATCGGAATCGGGGCGCCCGTCATGGGCGCGTTGGCCGATACCGCCGGCAGGCGCATCCCCTGGATCGTGGCCTTTTCGGTGATGTATATCGTGGGCGCGGGCGCGCTTTGGTTCACCGATCCGGCGGGCAGCAACATGTGGTTCATGCTGGCCGCGTTCGGGCTGGGCTTTGTCGGCGCCGAATACGCGCTGATCTTTACCAACGCGCAGCTGCCAACGTTGGGCGCGAAAGACGAAATCGGCGAGATTTCTGGATCGGGCTTTGCCTTTGGCTATCTGGGCGGTCTGGTGGCGCTGATGATCGCGCTGGCGCTGTTCGTCGAGCAAGGCAACGGGCTGACGTTGTTGAACCGCCCCCCCGCTTTTGGTTTTGACGCCAGCGCGCGCGAGGGCACGCGGTTCATCGGGCCGCTGGTCGCAATCTGGTACGCGGTATTCATGATCCCCTATTTCCTGTGGGTGCGAGACCTGGACAAAAGCGCCAAAGGCGGCAGTTTCGGGCAGGCGATGCGGTCGCTCAAGGGGTCGATCAAATCCCTGGGCCGGCGCCGCAGTCTGGCCGCCTTTCTGGGCGGTTCGATGCTCTATCGCGACGCGCTGAACGGGCTATACAGCTTTGGCGGGGTCTATGCGACGCTGGTGCTGGATTGGGAACTGACGTCGATCGGGGTGTTCGGCATCGTGTCGATCATCGCGGCGGCCGCCTTTAGCTGGATCGGCGGCAAGGCCGACAAGCGGTTCGGCCCCAAGCCGGTGATCATCGCGGCCATCCTGGTGCTGATCGGGGTCTGCATCACCGTGGTCTTTATGTCGCGCGAGTTCTTCTTTTGGGTCACCCTGGCGCCGGGATCGGCCCTGCCTGACACGGTGTTCTTCATCTGCGGCGTGCTGATCGGCGGCATGGGCGGCACGCTGCAAGCGGCCAGCCGGTCGATGATGACCCGGCACACAGACGCCGACCGTTCAACCGAGGAATTTGGCCTGTACGGGCTGTCGGGCCGGGCGACCGCCTTTATCGCGCCGGCCCTGATCGGCATTGTTACCGCAGCGACCGGCAGCGCGCGCATCGGGGTGTCGCCGCTGATCCCGCTCTTTCTTCTTGGGCTGGTTTTGCTAGTGTGGGTAAAACCACAAGGGGAATCCCAGCAATCATGGTCTCCAGATTTGCAGCCTTCCTGAGCGCGGTCTTGCTGGCCTCGTGCACCCCGCATCAGGCAACCGTTTCCAGCAGCAGCACACAGCCGGCCAAGCAACTGTTTGGCGCCGAACGCAATGCCTCGGCGCAGAGCGCCGCGCCGCTGGGCGGCTATGCCAAGGGCTGTCAGGCCGGGGCGACGCAGCTGCCCGAAACCGGGCCCACATGGCAGGCCATGCGCCTGTCGCGCAACCGCAACTGGGGCCAGCCCGAACTGATCGCCTACCTGCAGCGCCTGTCGGCCAAGGCCGCGCGCCTGCCCGGCTGGGAGGGTCTGTATATCGGCGATCTCAGCCAGCCGCGCGGCGGGCCGATGCTGACCGGGCACAGATCACACCAGATCGGGCTGGATGCCGACATCTGGATGTTGCCGGCGAAACGGCTGGACCTGGGGGTCGCCGAACGCGAGAAAATCTCGTCGATTTCATTGCGCCGCGCCAACGGGGCCTATGTGAATGACAACTGGACACGCCAGCATCACCAGTTACTCAAGGCTGCGGCCAGCGATCCGGCTGTGGCCCGTATCTTTGTCTTTCCCGGCGCCAAGGTGCAGATGTGCAAGGACGAGACCGGCGATCGCAGCTGGCTGCGCAAGATCCGGCCGTGGTGGGGACACCACTATCATTTCCATGTGCGCCTGAAATGCCCGGCCGGCGCGCGCAACTGTGTCGAACAGGCCCCGCCGCCCCCCGGCGATGGCTGCGCCGATGCGCAGGACTGGGTGCGCAATATCCTCAACCCGCCGCCCCCGAAACCGCGCGACCCCAATGCCCCCAAACCCATACCGCGTCGTGAGCTGACCCTTGCCGACCTGCCGCGCCAATGCTCAAACGTATTGTCCTCGCGCTAAGTGGGGTATCAGGTTGGGCGCTCGGTGTGGCTCTCGGGCTGGCACTTGGCGTTGCGCCCTTGTGGGCACAGACGGCTGAACCGGCGGGGCGGGCACAGCTTGCGCTGCCGGGACAGCGCGGGTTCGGCGGCTTTTCGTCGATAGATTTCGCCCCCGACGGCACGTTTTACGCATCGTCGGACCGGGGGAGCATCCTACACGGTCGCCTGCTGCGAACCGGGGCCGCCCTGACCGGGGCCGAGGTGCTGACATTCGCCCCGCTGCGCGACCAAAAGGGCGCCCCGCTGCCGCGCTATTATACCGACGCTGAGGGCATTGCCGTCGACGGCGCGGGCGGCGTTTACGTATCGTTCGAGGGCCGGCACCGTGTCACCGCCTACCCCGATCCGTTCGGGGCGTCGGCCCCGTTTGACCAACCGGCCGCCTTTGCGGATCTACAGCTCAATTCGTCGCTTGAGGCATTGGCGATCGACGATGACGGCAGCCTTTATACCTTGCCCGAACGCTCGGGGGAATTGACGCGCCCTTTCCCGGTGTGGCGGTATCGCAACGGCACTTGGGACCAGCCCTTTTCGCTGCGCCGCGATGGCGATTTTCTGGCCGTGGGCGCTGATTTCGGCCCCGATGGCAAGCTGTACCTGCTGGAACGGTTCAACGTTCTGATCACCTTCGCCAGCCGTGTACGCCGGTTCACCATCCAGGACGGACAGGTCACGAACGAAGAGACCGTGCTTGAAACGTCGTTGGGCACGCATGGGGATCTGGAAGGCATCGCGGTGTCGCAGGACGGCGCGAAAATCCGTCTGACACTGATTGCGGATGACAATTTCAAACCCTTTCTTGCCAATGAAATCGTCGAATATGTTCTGAGCGACTGACTTGCGCGCCGCCCCGATCGGCGGTAAAGAGCGCGCGCCTTCGGGCCAAGTCTCCGCAACCTTGCAAAAACGGAACCGATCCATGCGTATTCTTTCTGGCGTTGTCGCCATGGCCGCTGTCGTGGTGGCCTCGAACATCCTTGTTCAATTCCTTATTCTCGACGGGCTGCTCACCTGGGGCGCCTTTACCTATCCGTTGGCGTTTCTTGTCACCGACGTGATGAACCGCGTCTATGGCGCCGGGCCGGCGCGCAAGGTGATCTTCGCGGGCTTTGCCGTGGGTGTGATCTGTTCGCTGATCGGATCGCAGATCACGCTGCAGGGGGATGGCTATAGCTATCAAGCGGTGGCGCTTCGCGTGGCGGTGGGATCGGGCATCGCCTTTCTGATTGCCCAGATGACGGATGTCTTTGTTTTCAATCGCTTGCGCGAGGGCAGCTGGTGGAAAGCGCCCTTCGTGTCGTCGATCGTGGGATCGGCTTTGGACACGGCGATCTTCTTTACCATCGCCTTTGCCGCCTTTGTGCCGGGCTTTTCGGTCGCCGCGAATGATGAGGTCATGTGGGCCCGCGATAATGCGCCGTTTTTGCTGACTGGCCCCGATATGCCGCTGTGGGTCACGCTGGCGGTGGCCGACTGGGGTGTCAAACTTGCCCTTGCTTTGATCGCCCTGGTGCCGTTCCGCCTGATTGTTAGGCAGCTGACGCCACCGGTTGCGTAATTTTACTTGCCATATACCAAATCTGTGCCACCATGAAGTCATCGGCAACGCATTGAAAGGAGGTGGTCCAGTGTCAGAGACGATGTTGGAGAGAGGTGTCAAGACAGTCGGGAGGGCCGTGGCCTGAGGGCAAACCTGATGGCTAAACACTCTTGATTGGGCATACCTAACTGGCCCATCTCCCTATGATCTCGAAGGGCTGCCGTATCTGGGCAGCCCTTTTCGTTGTGGCGTTTCAAGGTGTCGGCGCAGTGCCGGCTATGCGTCGGCAAGACGTCTGCGATATGTCTGCTGTACGTCTGCTGCGCGTCGGACAGATGTATGGCAGAATGTATGGCAAGGTGCGGGTGGATCGGGGCCCTAAATCGGGGCCAGTCGCCGCGCTATGCCCGCGCGATACGGGCGGAACAAAAGAAACCGGAGGGCGGCGTGGGGCTGCGCATCAACACTCAGATAGAGATCGCCGAATGGGAGCTGACCGAGCAGTTCGTGCGATCGTCAGGTCCGGGCGGGCAGAACGTGAACAAGGTGGCGAGCGCGGTCGAACTGCGCTTCGAGGCCGAACGCTCGCCCACCCTGTCCGATGCGGTGAAACGGCGGCTGAAGCGGCTGGCGGGGCGGCGTTGGACCAAGGACGGGGCGCTGGTGATCCAGGTGGACGAAACCCGCCACCAGGCCCGCAACCGCGAAATCGCGCGCGACCGGCTGGCCGATCTGGTGCGCAAGGCGCTGGTGGCGCCCAAGCGGCGGGTGCCCACGAAAGTGTCGAAAAACCAAAAGCGCAAACGGCTGGACGCCAAGAAGGCGCGCGGCGAGGTAAAGGCGCTGCGGGGCTGGGAAAAGGGATAGGCGCTGCGCCTGGTCTTTTGGGCGGGGTCTTTTGGGCGGGCGCTGCGCGGCGCGGCTGAACCGGCCCTGAGAAACGGGATCATCCGCCAAGGCGGATCACCCACGGCCAAGCGCAGGGCGACCGGGTTGTGACAGGGTGATGGCAGGGCGGCTAGAGCCGCCAGCCCGGGCATTGGATGACTGAGGGTCCGGTCGCCCCCGTGGCAAATGTCGGCGTCAAATGTCGGGGTCAATCGGTGGCTTCAAATGTCGGCGTCAATCACCGCCAGCAACATCGACCACCCCGAACAAAATCCGGTCCTGCAAATTGCCCCCGTGCAGCACGGAAATGTCGCCCGTGGTTTCAAGCACAACCGCCGCCACGCTGGACATTTCCAAGACGTTGGCTTCGCGCAGCTTTGCGATCAGATCGGCCTCGGCCACGCGGGTCGCGGCCAGGGCCTCTTGCACGATCATGCCGTCGCGCATCAACAGCACGGGCGAATTCTGCACCACCGCTTCGAACCTGTCGGATGACTTGCGCACCCGCGCGACGACGTACTGAACAGACAACAAAGACGCGATCGCAACCAACGACTGAAAGAACCCGTCCCATGACGATGCCTGACAGGCGCCAGCCAGGATCGACCCGGTCGCGACGGTGACGACGAAGTCAAAAGCGGTCATCTTCGAGAACGCCCGCAGGCCGATAATACGGACGACGAAAATCACCCAGAAGACCGCAACCGTCGAAAGCACGATGCCGCGGGCGAGTATATCGAGCGGCGTATATTCAAAAATCATGACTGGATCCTTGCTGCAAGAATTGCGTGTGACATCGAAACCGAACCCGGCGATCCCGATGACGTGGGGGCGGCGAAAGGCATCGTGCCCGACGGCCCGCGCGCGCCCAGTGCGCATAAGTGGTTAGCGCCGCGTGGCCCATTCGCCGGGCGCACAGCTTGGACAGGGCGCGGCGCCGCCCCGGATCACGCCGCCGTTCTATCCCAGAACCGCAACTTGGCGCAGGTTTTCAGGAAATCGGCGACAGTGCCCGCGTCGATCTTCATCATGCCATCGTCGATCTTGTCGGCGATCCCGGTGGATTTGAACAGCGGCATGGCGGCGTCGGTCCAGGCGATGAACTTGGCATGGGCAAAGGCATCGCTGACAAAATCCTGCGATGGTTTGTCGGCGGCCAGCTTGCTGCCTTGCTCTTGCGAAAATACCAGCGCCACCGCATCGAACAGCACCGATGGGCCGCCATCGATCTTTTCGTCTGCCGCCCTGGTCGTGCCGTCGGACAGGGTTGCGCCAAAGATATGCGGCGCGACGATCGCCACCATGGCGCCGGCATTGGTAAATTCGGTTTCGATTCGCGTGACCAGATCTGCGTCGGCGCCGTCCGTCACATAAAGGCCCAGCTTGCGCCCGGCAAAGTTTTCCGGCCCGTTCTTGAGGATGCTCAACGCGTCAGAGGGCGGCAGATCGGTGATCGGCTTGCGCGCTGGCGTGGCGGCCTGGGGCATGTCCGTCACCCCCAGCCCCTTGGCCACCCCGTTGGCCAGATCGTCATGCACATTCATCAGGTGGCTCAGCATCCGCAACCTGATCTTTTCGTGGTCACATTTGGACAGTTCGAACGTGTAGGCGGCGATGATGTGCTGTTGCTCAACCTCGGTCTGGCTGATCCAGAATTGCCGGGCCTGGCTATAGTGATCGGCAAAGGTTTCCGAGCGCGTGCGCTGGCGTTCGCCCTGCACAGGGTCGGGGTAGCTGGTGAAGCCGATGTCGGGGTTTTCGCGCGGTCCGCCGTCGTCGCCCCAGCTGTTGGGTTCATAATTTGCACGGCCCTTGGGGTTGTGCATCGCCATATGGCCATCTTGCTGGAAATTGTGCATCGGGCATTTCGGGGCGTTGATGGGGATATGGGTAAAGTTCGGCCCGCCCAGCCGTTTTGTCTGTGTGTCCAGATAGGAAAAGTTGCGCCCCTGAAGCAGCGGGTCATTGGTAAAGTCTATGCCGCGCACGATGTTTTGCGTGCAAAAGGCCACCTGTTCGGTTTCGGCAAAGAAGTTTTCGACGTTGTTGTCCAGCGTCATGGTGCCGATGATCTGCACGGGCACCTGTTCTTCGGGGATCAGCTTGGTGGCGTCGAGCACGTCGAATTCGAACTTGTCGGCGAAATCGTCGTCAAAGACCTGGATGCCCAGATCCCATTGCGGGTAGTCGCCCGCGTCGATCGCATCCCACATGTCGCGGCGGTGAAAGTCCGGGTCGGCGCCGTTGATCTTCAGCGCCTCGTTCCAGACGACCGATTGCAGCCCCTGTTTCGGTTTCCAGTGGAATTTCACGAAATGGGATTTGCCCTCGGCGTTCACCAGGCGGAAGGTGTGCACGCCGAACCCTTCCATAAAGCGGAACGACCGGGGAATGGCGCGATCGGACATTTGCCAGACCGTCATATGCACCGATTCAGGCGACAGCGATACGAAGTCCCAGAAGTTGTCATGCGCGCTCTGGGCTTGCGGAAAGCCGCGGTCCGGGGCGGGTTTGACGGAATGGATCAGGTCGGGGAACTTGATTGCGTCCTGAATGAAGAAAACGGGCATGTTGTTGCCGACAAGATCCCAGTTGCCTTCCTTGGTGTAAAATTTGACCGCAAAGCCGCGCACGTCGCGGGCGACATCAAAGGATCCCTTGTTGCCGGCAACGGTGGAAAAGCGCGTGAAGAGCGGTGTCTTTTCGCCCTCGCGTTGGAAGATGTCGGCGCAGGACAATTCGGGAATCGCCTTTTTCAGTTCGAAATGGCCGTGCACGCCATAGCCGCGCGCATGCACCACGCGTTCGGGGATGCGTTCGTGATCGAAATGAAAGATCTTTTCGCGCATGATGTGATCATCCAGCAAAACCGGCCCGCGCGGCCCCGCCTTCAACGAATTCTGATCGTCGGCTATGGGCGCGCCCTGGGCGGTTGTCATGGTGTCATCGCGCGCGCTGGCTTTTTGGTGCGGCACGCCGCGTTCGTTGATGTCTGGCTTCGTCATATCGTGTCTCCCGTTCGTCATTGCCTGCGCCCGTTGCGCAGGTCAGTTGGTTTCGCAGGTCAGGTGATTTCTATGTCGTCGAGCCTGGCTGGCGCGGTCCGGTCCGGTGTCACAAAGACATTGCGGGCCAGCGGGAACTGGTGCGACCGGCTTTCCAGAAAATGCATCAGGTATCCCGCCGTATTGGGAAAAACCATCAGATCCCCCGCCCGCACGCCGTGCGCAAAGACCATCTTGCGCCGCGTCAGCCATTCGCTTTCGGTGCAATATGTGCCGGCAAGATACCCCTGGATCGCCGCGCCCCGGGGCGCATTGCCGGGCACCATCACCGGGTCCAGCGCGAATTCGGCAAAGCCCGAGCGCGATTGGGTGCGGTTCATCTGCACCCCGATGACATGCGATCCGATGCTGTCGGTCTTGCAAAAGGCGACCCGCGCGATGGTCATGCCGCACCCGTCCAACAGGGACCGCCCGGGTTCGCACCGCAGCGATACACCTGCATCGCGCAACCGCTGGGCAATCGTCTTTTGCCCGTCCGAGGCCTGCAAGATGCGGCGCATCCAGGCGGTTTGGACCAAGGTTTGCGCCACCGGATAGCTATCGACGGCGCCGCTGGGGCCATCGGGCCCCAGGGTTCGCCCCAGACCATCGTTGTGCTGCGTGATCGGATCGCGCGCGCCCGCAAGCGCGCCGTCCAGTTCCGATACCCAGCGGTCCCACTGGTTCGGATCGTCCAGGTAATTCATCGGAATGCCGCCGCCGATATCGACAAAGAAATCGCCCTGGTCCACACCGCGAACTTCGCCAATCAGGGGCAGGATCTGTGTGATGGCAGCGATGCGATCTTCGGCCTTGTACCCATTCAGATGAAAATGCAGACCGTCCAGGCGCAGTCGCGGCGATTTCGCCAACCGCGCGGCCAGTGCCGGGATTTCAGCCAATGGCATTCCGAACCGGGAATAGAGCGGCACGCCATCGCGGATGAACCCGTTCATGCGCAAGCCAACGGACACGTCCGTGCCGCTGTCGCGCGCCACATCTTCCAGCAATGCGACCTCGTCGGTATTGTCCAGGATGACAGTCACCCCGCCCTTGGCGCACAGGGCCATCAGCGCGCGGTCCTTGACGGCTGCGGTGCACACGATGCGGTGACCGGGAACGCCCCGCGCCAGGCATTGTTCAACTTCGGCGTGGCTGGCGGTGTCGATGCCCATGCCGGTGTCGCGCGCTGTGTCCACGTACGTCAGGCATTTGTTGGCCTTGCGCGCGAACATCGGCAGGAAGGGAATGTCGAATTCGCCCACACAATCGGCCAGCGCGCCAGCGTTGCGGCGAAACGGGGCGTCAGACTGGATGTTGAGCGGTGCCCCGAAGTCGTCGGCAAGCGCGTGCAAGCGGGGTTGATCCGCGATCAGATCCACCATCCAACTCTCAAGCCGGGGGCGCAGCGGGACAATTCCGTGGCAATAGGCAAAGATGGGCGACGAGCGGCTCATGCGGATTGCTCCATCGCCGGGCTTTGCGCATTGGCAGGTGCGCCGGTGACATGGGCCGCCCACCGCGCCGGATGATCGTGCAAGCTGCGCGACAGGGTGTCATTGCCCAACACGCTGCCTTCGCACGCGCGCCCGATGATCGACAGACCGGGGGTGACGGTGCCATCGACAAGCGCCTGCGCGCGGTCATTCACGACGACGCCCCCCAAGGCCCCAACGCTGATACACCCGTCGCGCAGCAAACCGGCCAGCGGTTCGGATAGTTCCGCAGCGCCCGCCGGCGGAATCGTGGCGTCTATGGAAATCACCGGCGGGGAAAGATCGCCTGGCACGGTGCCGGACAGATGCTGCAAGCTGACCAGGCCGGCCGATTCCAGACAGATCAATTTGCCGATGTTGCGCGCCGGTGGGCCAAATGCCAGCCGCTCCATTTCGCCGGCAATCAGGGGGAACAGGGCCGCGTCGCGCGCAGACAGATCGCGGTGGCTGATCCATTGCACAAGCGGCGCATAGCACTGGCGCCATGCCTCGCCCAGCGCCCAGCAGATGTCTGGCGCGCTGGCCCCGACCGCCACGGCGTAGCCTTTGCGCAAGTCAGCGCGACTGTCTTCGGGGCCAAAAACGCGCCCGCTCCTATCGGCAAAGAATGCCGCAGCCGACCCGGGCGTACGTGCCAGCGCGCTGTCGGCGATCCGCAGCACGGCGGGCCAAATATCGGCGCTGAAGGTCGCGCCGGGCTGCGCGGCAATCTTTTCGAAATCGCCAATCCGCGCATCCCAGAACCCCGGGCCTTGCGGCGGAACAAACCGATCCGGGTCAACCTTGGGCCGCATCGGGCGGGCGGTGCGGCTGTAGGGGGCGATCACGGCTGGCTCATCGCCGCTGGGCGCGTAACTGTAGGTATCGCCGGTTTGGGTGAACACCCCGCCCCGTCCTTCGGTCAGGGCCAACACCGTGTCGATGAAGGTCAGGGCAAAGCCCTTGCATTGCACCCAGGCGCCGGGCGCAACGGCAGCCTTGCTCAGCGCGCGGTCAATCGGAAACGGCGACGCGATGGTCTGCGCCGCGCCAGTATGGGTCGCGCCTGCATGGGTCGTGCGGGTCCAATCCTGATGGCCGGTTGTGACAAGCACTTCGTCGGCGATGATGGTGCCCGGTGACAGCCGCCACCCCTTGGCGACCTGGCGCAGGCCGGTGACCCGGGCCGGGTGACGTGTCAGGCGAACGTTGGGCGGCGCGCCGGCGACAACCCGGTCAAAACACCATGCCAGATACTGGCCCACCACGGCGCGGGGCACAAAATCGCCCGCGCCTGCGATCTTGCCGGTCTGTTTCAGCCATGCGCGCAGATCCGGGCCGTGTCCGTCAACCCACGCATCGATCAGACGGGCGGGAAAGTTCATGACCAGAACAGGGGGTTGATCGGGATCATAGATCGGGCCCGCGCCGGGATGGGGCGCGGGCTCATATATATGGACATCAAGCGTGATCGACGGCGCGCAACGCGCCGCGCGCAACAGGCTGTCCAAGGAGTAAAGGCCCTTGGGCCCGCACCCGACAATCGCGATGGTTTTCACAGTGTTCTTTACCGTGGTATTCACGATGGTTTTAACGGTGGTTTTAACGGTGGTTCTCTTCGGTTTCGTCATGCTGCGGGCGCGTCCAATCCGGCCAGCGCCAGCACCTGGGGTTCTGACACGCCCAATTCACGTTCCACCCAGTCACTGTCGAATACCGTGCCCAGATACCGTGATCCGGAATCGTGGATGATCGCGACGACGGTCTTGCCGCGAAGGGTGTCTTGCATCGCGCGCACCGCTTCCAGCACGCCGCCACCAGAGCCGCCGACAAGAAACCCTTCGCGCGCCACCGCACGCCGGCACCCTGCGACACAGGCGATATCGGGCACGCGGATCACGTCGTCGAAACGTTGCCCCTTGGCCAGGTCGGGCAAACGCCCTGCCCCCATGCCGGAAATCTTGCGCGGGCCGGCGGTGCCGTCGAACAGCGTGCTGCCTTGCGCATCGACCGCGATGACCTTGGTGTGGCGGCCCGCCTTGTGCAGGTAGTCCCGGCAGCCCCTTGCCGTGCCGGTGCTGGAACAGGCCACGAAGAGATAATCGATCTTGCCGGGCAGGGCCTGATCGATTTCCGCAATGGTTCCCGCCTGGTGCGATGCGGGATTGTCCAGGTTCGCGTATTGGTTCGGCCAGAACCGATCCGGCGCCTCGCGCAGCAGTTGCGACACCCGTTCAAGACGCGCGGCAAGGAAATCCCCGTTCAGGGCGGTTTCGACCAGGTCGATCTGGCCGCCCAGCGCGCGGATGATCGCGACATTCTGTGCCTGAGCGTTGGGATCGACGACGCAGATGAATTTCAGCCCATGGACCGCGCAGGCCTGTGCCAGCCCGATGCCCATGTTGCCCGAAGACGATTCCACCACCGTATCCCCCGGCGATAGCCGCCCGTTTTCCAGGGCGCGTTCGATCATGTGGCGGGCGGGCCGATCCTTGGCGCTGCCACCGGGGTTCAACGCTTCCACCTTGGCCAGCAGATTGACGTCGGCGACGTCAAGATAGCGGTGGAGGCGAACCATCGGGGTCTGTCCGACCAGATCCAGAATATTGTCCGCAATGCGCGGCGCGGGCGTAAATTTGGTAAAATCGAGACGTGTTCGAACGTTCATGATGTTCCCCTTTCGCAGCAGGAATCCGTGCGCTCTGCTATCGTCGGGGCAATGGCACGCAGCGCGCCGGGCACACTGAACGCAGTGAACGTACCGGGCGCCACGCGGGCCGTCTTGCCCGCAACAATGCGCAGGTATCTGTGTGTGTTCGCGGGCCCCGCCCCACATGTAACGGCGCCGAGCGCCCGACTGATCTGACCCACACAAACGCGGCCTTGGGGCCAAAGGCGCGAAACCGGGCGAATGAGCGAGTCCATAAACAGTTACCTTTTACAAAAGATCAGGGTGATACGCGTGCCGGTCTGTTCGACCGTATTCAAAGAACAGCCAAACCGGCCAAAAGTTCCCTTCGGCCCCGGCGGGATTCCGGCGCACACCACTCTGGCTGATCGGGTCAACGTGAAAGATGCCGCGCCGCGGGTGGCCACCAAAGCGATCTGCGCCGCCCATGACCGGGCCGCCGTCAAGCAGATCAAACCCCTGCGCAATCAGCGCCTCGGCGCAGATGATATCTGGGTCAAAAGTGACACCTGAACGCGATCGCCGACGCAGGTCGCAAACACGCGGCATCGCGCAAGACATGAGCGATGATGACGTGCACCCGCGGATTGCGCTATAAGCGGGGAAACAATGCACCAAAGCACGTTTCACGGCACGTCATCACTGCCGGGACTTGTTCGATGCGTTTGAGACTTTGCTGCACCCTGCCCGCACAGGAGCCCATCTGACGTGACATTCGGCGTATTCATTCACCGAACAGATTCGATCTACGATGATGTCCCATCGGAACGATATCAGTTCCCCAAGATGTACCTGTCACGGGTGCAACAATGTGTCGGCGACTGGATCGTTTATCTGGAACCAACCAAGGTGAAAAACACCAAGGGCTACTTTGCTGTCGCCAAGGTGCAAGAGATCATCGCAGACCCGCGCCACGCGGACATGCATTTGGCTGTCATCGAACCGGGAACCTATCTCGATTTTGGCGACCCGGTTCCATTCCGCGATACTGATGGCATCGTCGAGCGGGGCGTGTTGAACGATCTTGGGAATATCTCGGGTCGTGCGCAGGCTGCGGTGCGGCCACTTTCGGCAGAGGATTTCGCCCGGATTGTCGAACGCGGACTTGGACGAGACGATGATTTTCTGCCCCGCGTGGATCAGACAGAACAGATGCCTGGTCAGACAGACCAGATGCCTGGTTTCCAGGATTCGCAGGTGCCCTTTCAGCATGTCACGGTGCGGGACCGGGTCAACCAATTGACCAACCGCGCGGTGCGCGACCGCAATTTCAGAAAGAATGTCCTGCGAGCATATGGCGAACGGTGCGCGATAACGGGACTGCGCCTGATCAACGGCGGTGGGCGCGCCGAGGTTGAGGCCGCCCATATCAGGCCGGTGGAACATGACGGCCCAGACATCGTGAGCAATGGGCTGGCGTTATCTGGAACCGCGCACTGGATGTTTGACCGGGGGCTGGTTGGCTTGGACGATGATCTTTCCATTCTGGTGTCGCGGCAAAGCAACGATCTGGACGCCGTGAGGGCGATGATCAATCCTTCGGGAAAGCTGCTGGCGCCCGAACGTCTGGCGAACCGGCCAAGGGCGCAATTCGTTACCTGGCACCGGGAAAACTGTTTCAAACACTAACGCCCGAGGAAACGGGCGCTGCAGGAACGCGCGGCTTACGGCTGGGCCCGTGGCTGGAACACGCGATTGCCCACCAATATGCGCCCAGTGTGATGTACCCAGCGTCAGCGATCCAATCATCGCCCACGCGGGCGCGCTGCGCTTGGCGCCAAACCCAAAACGGTGCGTTATGCCGACGCCGGCGGCACCGCAAGCACGTCGCGGTCGGCCATGCGCAGCACAGCCTCGGCGACGCTTCCCAAAAAGAACTTTGCCACACCTTCCCGGCCCTCGGTTCCCAGAACGACAAGCCCGGCCGCTTCGTCTTTCGCGGCGCTCAGGATCTCTTGCGCTGGCGCATGTAGCGCGAAACGAACCAACTGACGCGGCGAGCGCACGCTTGTTTCGCGCACGAATTGCGCAAGGTTCTTGGCCGCTTCGTTGCGCTGGCCTTCAAGATAGGCCTCTCTGTCTTCCGCGCGGACGGTATGGCTCATGGTCAGTCGCGTCGCCGGGGCGTCATAGACATGCAGAAAGGAAAAATCGACGTTGTTGGTCAAACCCAGATCAACGCAGACTTTTGCAGCGCGCTGGGACCCTGCGGTAAGGTCCGTGGCCAGCATCACATGCCGATAAGGGCCTACGGGCGGTGAATTCACCATGAGCACAGGACAGTCCACCGCGCGGATGGTCCGTTCCGCGGTGGTGCCGACGAACACATCGCGCAAGGCTTGGCGGCGATGCGGGCCGACAACCAGAAGATCCGGCGCATCGTCTGCCACTGCGCGCGCGATGCCGACGAAGGCGTCGGCCAGCACGACACGGGTGTCGCAGTCCAGCCCGTCAACCGACTGCACGGTTTTTTGCAACTGTCGCAACAGGTCAGCGGCTGCGGCGCTTTCGCTTTCAACGATGCGCCGTGGCTGATCATCGTCGACGACGTGAACGATCGACAGGGCTGCATCGAACTGCTGCGCGAGCAATGTCGCACGGCGAAGCGCACGATCAGACCTCTCGGAAAAGTCAGTCGCCAGCATGATTTTTTTCATGTCACTCTCCTGCTCGCAGCATCGATCCTGATGCCTTCCATTCAACCACGTCGCCTGTAATCTGCATTGACCCAAATCAATTCAAATACACCCAACTTCGCTATACTGTACTATACAGCATCATACGGGTAACTGCACGGGTAACTGCGATGACACGCGAACAGTATCAAACAGTGAAAGAGGTCGCTGACATGCTGAAAGTGAACGAAGCTTCGGTCAGGGGCTGGATCAAAGATGGCCAGTTGCGCGCCATCGCGATTGGCAAGGGATGGCGCATCGCCGACAGCGATCTGGACGCGTTTCTTTGCAGCCATTCAACGCGCGTGAAAGACACCACGGTGCAAGAGGATGGGGCGCAAGAGGATGGGGCGCAAGAGGACGACGCCAGCCAAGGCGGCCCCTGTGAGCGCGATATCAAGACATAATAGATACCCTGCTCCACACGCCCTTCGCCGAGGTTGCGGTTCTTTTGGTGCTGGCTGCGGGCATTGGCCTGGTCGGTCTGCTGTTGCGCCAGCCCTTGATCGTCAGCTTTATCGCCGTCGGACTGATCGCCGGACCGTCGGCGCTTGATGTTGTCCACTCTGACGAACAGATCGACCTGCTGTCCGAGCTGGGGATCGCCGTGCTGCTGTTTCTGGTCGGCATCAAGCTTGACGTAAAGCTTATCCGATCGCTTGGCGCGGTGTCATTGCTGACCGGGCTTGGTCAGGTCGCGTTCACATCGATTTTCGGTTATCTGATCGGGCGCGTCCTTGGGCTGGGGAACACCACCAGCCTTTATGTCGCCGTGGCGCTGACTTTTTCTTCGACCATCATCATCGTCAAGCTTTTGTCCGACAAACGCGAAATTGACAGCCTGCATGGTCAGATCGCGCTGGGCTTCCTGATCGTTCAGGACCTTGTCGTCGTGCTTGCGATGATCGTGCTGTCCGCAATCGGAATCGGCGCTGCAGGCGCGGGCAGCGCCCATGGCGGGGGATCGGTGCCCATTGCGCTGAGCTCGGGCGTTGCGATGGTGGCCGTGGTCGTTTTCTTTGTGCGCTATGTTGCCAATCCGTTGACCGAACGACTGGCGCGCGCGCCGGAGCTTCTGGTGATTTTTGCCATTTCCATGGCGTCAATGTTCGCGGCATTTGGCGATATCGTCGGGCTGGGCAAAGAGGTCGGCGGCCTGCTGGCGGGTGTCGCGCTTGCGTCGACCCCCTACCGCGAAACCATCGCGGCGCGGCTGGCCCCCTTGCGCGACTTTCTGTTGCTGTTCTTTTTCATTTCCCTGGGCTCGGCGCTGGATTTGTCGCTGCTTGGGACGCATGTCACCGGCGCAATCGTGTTCTCGCTCTTCGTGCTTATTGGCAACCCGCTGATCGTGTTGGCGATCATGGGGGCGATGGGCTATCGCAAGCGCACGGGCTTTCTTGCAGGCCTGACGGTGGCCCAGATCAGCGAATTTGGGGTGTATCCCCTTGACGCAAGTAAGCTGAATTGCTATCTATGATGCATGGAAAAGAGTAAATCAGCATCCCCCGACTTTAGCGTCCGCGACTTCTTCAAGCGCTTCCCGGATGATGAAGCGTGCCTTGAGCACATCTTCAACGTCCGCTTTGGTGAGCGCCACACTTGCCGCGCTTGTGGTGTTAAAAGCACTTTCCACCGGATCGGATCGGCAGATAAGCGCAACAAAGAAGGCAGTGCACGCCGCGCGTGGGCCTGTGCCTCGTGCGGGGATCACGTCTACCCAACAGCGGGCACGATTTTTCAAGACACCCGCACCCCGCTGCAAGTCTGGTTCTATGCAATCTACCTTTTCGTCACCAGCCGCCACGGAGTGAGCGGCAAAGAACTCCAGCGCCAGCTTGGCGTCACCTATAAAACCGCTTGGCGGATCGGCCACAAAATCCGTGAGCAAATGGACAAGCACGATCTGAAAGCCATGCTGCAAGGGCACGTCGAAATTGATGAAGCCTATGTTGGCGGCAAGCGCCCCGGCAAGCGTGGTCGTGGCGCAGCAGGAAAGACCATTGTGATGGGCTTCAAAGCGCGTGGTGGGCGTCTGGTGACTGAGATCATTCCGGACGTGAAGCTGAAAACCCTTCGCGCCGAAACGCTTAAGACCGTTGAGGCTGGCGCAACTGTCTCGACCGACGAACTCTACAGCTACCGCTTACTGAAAGAGCATGGCTATGCGCATGTGGCGGTCAAGCATGGCGCGAAGGAATGGGCGGTTTACGATGCTGAAACCGACACCCTGCATCACACGAACCACGTTGAATCGTTCTGGCGTCACTTCAAGCATTCGATCCGTGGCACCCACGTTTCAATCAGCCAGCAGCACATGCGCAAGTATCTGGACGAATTCACTTTCCGCGCGAACCATCGCGGGGAAGCGAACCTGATGTTTGATCGCCTTGTGGCGGCGTTCTGATCACAGTCGAGGCGGTGGTTTCAAATTCCGCCTCGCTGATTGGCAGGACGCCACGTGCCTCCTCTTGGGCGATAAACTCTTGTAAACGCCCGCTTTCTACCGCTTCGCGCAAAGATAACATACTGGATTCGCTCCAAGATTCTTGACTTACAATCAAGTGTAGCATAGAAAAATCGGGAAGGCACCGCAGCGCCAACCCGATCCGCCTTTCGGCTTTAGCCGGATTTCTTGATCAACGGCCCTGACGTATTAAGACGGCTTGCCACATAGGGATACTCCTTAATCCTGCGCCTTGGATGGGCTTGGTTGAGGTTTACGAAGGCCGAAGATGCTGGGAGCATCTTCGGCCTTCATTTCTTCAAGGCCTGCGGACCCTGAATTCTCGTGTTGAGGCGTTGCGGATGGCAGGCCACCGCTTGCCTCAGAATGCTTTGCAGACCGCCAGGTCTTTGTTGACATATCAAGACTCACTGCGCCGTCTGACTTTGCCCGAGACAATTGAGACGACATGCTGGCTTGTGGGATTTCCGTGTCAAACTTTTCCCTGATCCACTCTATCACCTTGTCAGATGTGCCGCCTTCTGGGCGTTCGTCAAGAACGGCGACAATCATATCCCGGTGCGTCATGCGTCCTGAAGTCGTCCTGTCCGCACCCGGTGCGGAACCTCCGTCAATGGCAGATCTAGCGGCGCGGAGTTCACGCAACTCATCATTTAGCGCCTTGATTTGCGCTTTGACCTCGCCTTCACGGGCGTTGATAAAATCTCGAAGTGTCTGCGGCATGACGAATCGGACCTCTTTGATGTGAACCCCTTATGCCTGCTTGATGGGGGGTCCGTCAAGCGCAAGCCGAGACGGTTGATGGAAGTCACGTTAACAAGCAGCAAATATTCAACTTGCGTCAAGGGGATACACCCCGCGAATTTTCACTGATCTTTGTGGCGATGGGGGTTTCTCTTGGCCATGTTCAACAGGACGCGCTTGGCCTGGTCACAATGGTCGGGCTGGTGACCATCGCGGCCTCGACCTACATGATCACCTATTCGCATCAACTCTATGCGATTTTCGAGCCATTTCTGGCCATCTTCGAGCGCAAAGCCACCCCGCGCGAGCCGCCCGAGGCCGGCGCGCATTACGACAACGGCTACACGGTTGTCATATTCGGGCTGGGGCGTTTTGGCACCGCGATCGGGATGCGGCTGAAGAAACGGGGCATCCGGGTGCTGGGGGTCGATTTCAACCCGCTGGCGATACGGCGCTGGCGCGAGCTTGGGCTTGAAACCCGGTTCGGCGATGCCACCGATCCCGAATTCGTGGCCGAGCTTCCGCTTGCGCGCACCGACTGGATCGTGTCGACCATTCCGATCCATCCCTCGGGTCTCAGCCATGAAGATACGCGCACAACGCTGATTCAGCTGACGCGGATGGCCGGGTTTTCGGGGCGTTTGGCGGTGGCATCGCACCATTCCGTTGACACCCAGGATTTGCTCGCCTCAGGCGCTGACATGGTGCTGGAACCGTTTCAGGACGCCGCCGACCGCGCTGTCGATCTGCTCTGCGGTGCACCCGAGGAAGCCCGAACCGAGATACCGCCCATCGACACCGAGCAGAAACAGGAAACGTGAGCGGACAGGGTTCGCCGCTTTGACGCACGGCCCTGTAGACAAGCCAAAACTTCGGGCGGTTTTGGTGACCCCGGTTGGATTCGAACCAACAACCTGCCCCTTAGGAGGGGGCTGCTCTATCCAGTTGAGCCACGGGGCCTTGAACCAGCGCCTTTTTGCCCCGGAAACGTCCCTATGGCAACCAATGGAAATCCAAGCGGGCGCGGACAAGTTGACCCCGGCAGTTGGCCCACCGAGGGGGCGGGCTTGGGCAAACGACAGAACGTCCAACCCCGGCCGCGCCCGTTAGCGATAACATTTTGCGGCGTTATTGGCTGGACAAGGAAATGTTTGGCGGTAACATCGGCTTGAGTGACCCGCAGGGACCCCCGTAAGGACCATTGACTTGAGCCAAGAAACAACTCCGCCGCCACGCCGCCCCCTAACGCTCCGTGACGTGTCAGAAGCGTCCGGGGTCAGTGAAATGACGGTCAGCCGTGTATTGCGCAACCGGGGCGAAGTGTCCGAAGCCACGCGCAGCCGCGTTCTGGAAACGGCCAAAGATCTGGGCTATGTGCCAAACAAGATCGCCGGGGCCTTGGCCTCGCAACGCGTCAACCTGGTGGCCGTCATCATTCCGTCGCTGTCCAACATGGTGTTTCCCGAAGTCATGATGGGCATTTCGGACGTGTTGGATGACAGCCCGCTTCAGCCGGTGGTCGGTGTGACAAACTACAAGCCTGAACGCGAAGAAAAAGTGCTGTATGAAATGCTGTCGTGGCGCCCGTCCGGCGTTATCATCGCGGGGCTTGAGCATTCGGATGCATCAAAGGCGATGCTGCGCGCGGCCGGAATTCCCGTGGTGGAAATCATGGATACCGACGGCGAAGCGATCGACAGTGTGGTGGGTATTTCCCACCGGCGCGCGGGCGCCGAAATGGCCCGCGCAATCGTCAGCGCCCGCTACAAGCGGATCGGCTTTCTGGGCACAAAGATGCCCTTGGATCACCGCGCCCGCAAACGGTTCGAAGGGTTCACCCAGGGCCTTGCCAAGGCGGGCCTGGAAATCGCGGATCAAGAATTTTACTCGGGCGGATCGGCCCTGGCCAAGGGGCGGGAAATGACCGAAGCGATGCTGAAACGCACGCCGGATCTGGATTTCCTGTATTATTCGAACGACATGATTGGCGCTGGTGGATTGTTATATTGCCTGGACAACGGCATCGACGTGCCCGGGCAGATTGGCCTGGCCGGCTTTAACGGGGTTGAACTGCTGGATGGTCTGCCGCGCCAGCTGGCCACGATGGATGCCTGCCGGACCGAAATCGGGCGCGCCGCAGCTGACATCATTGCCAAACGCGTCTCAGAAGGTGCCGAAAACGCGGCCGGCGAAAAGATCGTCCTGACGCCGCAGATCAGCTTTGGCGATACCCTGAAACGACTGAAGAAATAGCCGCCGGGCCGCCCGACGCGCACCATCGCGGGCCGGGTTGGTGTGGGGCTGGCATTCTTTTGGCGGTCTCGGTGACACTTTTTGCCGTTGGTCGTTTTCATAGTGAATCCCTTTGTGGCGGACCCTGAGCGCATACGGTCTGAGCATTGGCGAAGCTGGTGATGACGACATGACGCGTCCGCCTTGGCCATGGCCAAACCTGCGGTCACAAGGATCGGCCAATTCCCTGCCCCCATCGCTGCTGCCCCTGAAGCAACTGGCGTAAGAAGCCCCGTGCATCGTTGCGACCATCGCATCTGACATCTGCACGCGCCTGGCGATTGACGTTCGTCAATCGTCGAATGCTGCGCTGCAGTACCAAGGAAGAAACGCGACCTGTTCGCGCTTTTCAGGATTCTTTGGAAGGGCCAACCGATGGCGGGCGTCACCACACGGCACGATCAGTCTTCACCGCAAACGGGGCCGCGAAAGGCAACCAAATATGCGCCCCAAACAACCGATGCTGCAATGAGCAGCAATCCATTGCCCCACGCACACACGACCATGGAAGAGGCCTTGGACAAAGGGCTCAAGGCGGCGATCGCGAAGTCTACTGCGGGGCTATCGCCCATTGCGCTTGCGGCCGCTTATTCGGACTGGGCCCTGCACCTTGCCACCGCGCCCGGCAAGCAACTTCAACTTGTTGAAAAGGCGGTAAAGAAATCCGGGAAACTGGCCCGCTTTGCAGCCACCTGCGCCATCCATCCGGACGCCCCGCAGACCTGTATCGAACCCTTGCCACAGGACAGGCGGTTTCGCAGCGCGGCCTGGAAGACATGGCCGTACAATGTGATCCATCAGGGCTTTCTGCTGAACCAGCAATGGTGGCACAACGCCACGACCGGCGTCGAAGGCATGACCAAGCAGCACGAGAACGTGATGGAATTCGTCGCGCGCCAGATCCTCGATGTCTTTTCGCCGTCCAATTCCATTCTGACAAACCCGGATGTGTTGCAAAAGACGGTGCAGGGCGGCGGGTGGAACCTTGTGCGCGGCTGGCAGAACATGGTCGAGGACGTCACGCGCGTGAGCACGGGTCAAAAACCCGTCGGAACCGAGGCGTTCAAGGTCGGCCAGAACCTGGCCACCACGCCCGGCAAGGTGGTCTTGCGCAACCGTCTGATCGAACTGATCCAATATGCCCCGACGACCAAAAAGGTGCGCCCCGAGCCGATCCTGATCGTGCCCGCCTGGATCATGAAATATTACATTCTCGATCTGAGCGAGACCAATTCGATGGTCCGATTCCTGACCGATCAGGGCTTTACCGTGTTCATGGTGTCCTGGATGAACCCCGATGCCGAGGACCGCGATCTTGGTATGGACGACTACCTGTCGCACGGGGTGATCGCCGCCTTGGACGCGGTGCAGGCCATTGCGCAAAGCGATCAGGTGCACGCCATCGGTTATTGCCTTGGCGGGACGCTGTTGTCGATTGCGGCGGCTGCGTTGGCACGCGATGGCGACACGCGGCTCAAGACGCTGACCCTGTTGGCCGCGCAAACCGATTTCACCGAAGCCGGCGAATTGCAGCTTTTCATAAACGACAGCCAGCTCACCTTTCTCGAAGACATGATGTGGAACCAGGGCTATCTGGACACCACCCAAATGGCCGGGACGTTTCAGCTGCTGCGGTCAAACGATCTGATCTGGTCCTACATGATCCACGATTACCTGATGGGCGAACGCACCCAGATGATCGACCTGATGGCGTGGAACGCGGATGCCACGCGCATGCCCTACAGGATGCATTCCCAATACCTGCGCCGGCTTTACCTGAACAACGATTTCGCGGAAGGGCGCTATAAAGTGGCGGATCGACCGGTGACGGTGTCTGATATTCGCGCGCCTGTGTTTCTGGTGGGAACCGAACGCGACCACGTGGCGCCGTGGCGTTCGGTTTACAAGTTCAACCTGCTGTCGGACACCGATGTGACGTTCGTGCTGACCAGCGGCGGGCACAACGCGGGCATCGTGTCCGAACCCGGCCATCCCCATCGCCACTACCGCATCGCGACGCGGGCCAAGGACGCGCCCTATACCGGCCCGGATCGCTGGATGGCCGAGAATGACCCCACCGACGGGTCATGGTGGCCGGCGATGAGCGATTGGCTGGCCCAGCATTCCGGCAAGCCGACAGACCCGCCGCCACTGGGCGCAAGCGACGCCGGGTATCGCGCGCTGTGCGACGCCCCCGGCACCTATGTTTTTCAAGAGTGATATCCGATGACGGTCCCCCATACCAAAGGCAAAGGCGGATTGGTTTCGGGGATCGCCAATCGGCTTTCCAATGCGCTCTGTCCCAAGACCGACCGGCATGGCCCGGTCAGCCAATGTTTGGGATCGGGCTATGGGCATTTTTGCGACGGAATCGATGACGCCCCAAGGCGCGCGCCCGAACAAAGCCCCGTGACCCTTGGGGATTTCGGCCAAGTGGCCACCGCCCGTGTCAATAATCTGCCCGCCATGGTTACGGGCGACATCACCTACGTCGATGGCGGCCATCACGTCGCCTCATTAAACAGGAACATTTGAGAACAAAGGATCAGCCCCATGACCAGCACAGACGTCGTCCTCTGCGCCCCGGTGCGCACAGCCATCGGAACCTACGGCGGAACGCTCAAGAACACGCCAGCCACCGATCTGGGCGCGGCCGCGATCAGGGCGTGCCTTGAGCGCGCCGGGCTCGACAGTGCGGCGATCGATGGCGTCGTGATGGGCCAGGTCATCCAGGCCGGGGCCAGGATGAACCCGGCCCGGCAAGCCTCTATCGGGGGCGGCATCCCCGTCGATGTGCCCGCCATGACCGTCAACCGGGTGTGCGGTTCGGGCGCGCAGGCCATCGCCTCGGCCGCACAAGAGGTCTGGCTTGGCAATATCGCCTGCGCCGTGGCGGGCGGTATGGAGAACATGGATCAGGCGCCGTATCTGCTGGATGGCGGGCGGTGGGGTTACCGCATGGGCCCGGCCGAAATTCATGACAGCATGCTGCGCGACGGGCTGAACGACGCCTTTTCGGGCAAGCATTCCGGCTGGCACACCGAAGATCTGGTAGACACATGCCAGATCACCCGCGAGGAACAGGATCAATGGGCCTTACGTTCGCAGCAGCGCTTTGCCGAGGCGCAGGCGGCGGGACGCTTTGAGGACGAGATTACGCCGTTTGACATCAAATCGCGCGGCGGCACGACCGCTTTTGCGAAAGACGAACACAATCGCCCCGAAACGACGGCGCAGTCGCTGGCAAAGCTGCGGCCCGCTTTTCGCAAGGACGGCACCATTACTGCGGGCAACGCCCCCGGTCTGAACAGCGCGGGCGCCGCGATGATCGTGGCCGAACGCGGATGGGCCGAAACACACGGCGCCGCGCCGCTGGTCCGCCTGGTGTCCTATGGTGTTGGCGCGGTCGAGCCGGGCATGTTCGGGCTTGGCCCGGTGCCCGCCGTGCGACAGGCGCTGGATCGTGCGGGCTGGACCGTCGGCGATCTGCAACGGGTTGAAATCAACGAGGCCTTTGCCGTCATCGCCATCGCGGTGGCGCGGGAACTGGACCTGCCGCAGGACGTGGTGAACGTGGAAGGCGGGGCAATTGCCCATGGCCATCCGATCGGGGCGACCGGCGCAATCCTGACCACCCGGCTGGCCCATTCCATGAAGCGCGACGGCATCAAGCGCGGTCTTGTCACGCTCTGCATCGGGGGCGGTCAGGGGATCGCGCTGGCGCTTGAAGTGATCAACTGAGCGGCCCGTCCGCCCCACCCATTTTCAGGAGAATTGACGCATGAAACGTATCGCACTTGTCACCGGAGGCACCAGGGGACTGGGCGCGGAAACCGCAAGAACGCTCAAGGATCGGGGGTTTGAGGTCGCGGTCAATTACTTTGGCGGACATGACACGGCCAAGGCGTTCACCGCCGAAACCGGGATCGCCGCATTCCAATGGGACGTGTCGGATTTCGCAGCCTGCGCCGAGGGCGTGGCGCGGGTTGAGAAAGAGGTTGGGCCAATTGATGTGCTTGTCAACAACGCCGGCATCATCCGCGACGCCACCCTGCACCACATGACGCATGAACAATGGAGCGCGGTGATCAACACCAACCTTGGATCGGTGTTCAACATGTGCCACGCCATCGTGCCGGGAATGCGTGAACGCGGGTTCGGGCGCATTGTCAGCATTTCCTCGATCAACGGTGAAAAAGGGCAGTTCGGTCAAACGAACTATTCGGCCGCCAAGGCCGGGATCATCGGGTTCACCAAGGCACTTGCGTTAGAATCTGCGGCCAAGGGCATCACGGTCAATGCCATCGCGCCCGGCTATTGTGACACCGCCATGGTGGCCGCCGTGCCAAAGGACATCGTGCAGCAGATCATCGACGCAACGCCGGTGGGCCGTCTTGGCCAGCCGCCCGATATCGCGCGCGCGGTTGCCTTTCTTGTCAGTGAGGATGCCGATTTTATCACGGGCGCAACGCTGAACGTGAACGGCGGCAGCTATATGGCCTAAAGCGGCGAAAGCAAAAGCGGCGCCAAATGAGGGACAAGGAACTGACGCGGAGCGCCGTTCTCAGATATCCGGCCGCAAACGGCGCCGCTGAACCGCGCTTCACCGCTTGCACCAATGGCGCCGGGGTGGAAATCGCCCCGCCTTCGTGGGGCGACACCACCGCAACAATCGGCGGCCAGCCGGCGGCACTTGTCGCAGGCAAAGCCTCTGCTGGTGACGCGCTCCGCGCGCAGGCGGTGCAGCAATCCGCGGCTGGTTGGCTGTCTTTGCAAGTTGCAAAGGGGCGCGGGTGTGCCATAAATGCGTCTTTGCCTGCAACAGCGGCATCGGCGACGGAGTGACAGGCTGTGACGTTTCCCAATGCAATCGACAGACGAAATGGTTGAGATGGCCCCAAGTCCCAGCGGTCTGACCCGCCGCGCATTGCTTGGTGGGCTTGGTGGGTCTTTGCTGGCATCGTGTACGCCCCGTGGGCTTCTCGTCGCGACGCCCGACCTTGGCAACGGCATGACCCAAACGCTCTGGGCCGTTTCGGTGGAACCGTCTGCACGGGCCTTGGTCGCGCCTGACTATCGTGACAGGTTCGAATCGATCTCTTCTTTCGCGCGCTATGAGGTCGCGATCCCGCCGAGCCATCGCGTCGGACAGGTGGAATGGCCAACGGTCAAAGGCGACCCTGGCACCAGTTTTGGCATTGCCGATCTGGTCAACCTTGAGGCCGAAGAGCGAATGTTCGAAGAAATCGCCGCGCGGCTGGGGCCAGAAGACGAAATTGGCGTGTTTGTTCATGGCTATAACAACAGCTACTCAGAGGCGCTCTACCGGCATGCGCAGATCGCTTTTGACTATGGGCTGGCGTCACCCCAGATCACCTATGTCTGGCCCTCGGATGGAAAGCCGCTGGGATATGTGGCGGACCGGGACAATGTCCTGATCTCGCGCGATGGTCTTCTGCGCTTTCTCGACCGACTGTCCACACGATTTCCGAACCGTGTCCTTGTCGCGGCCCATTCCATGGGCGCCTTGCTTGTGATGGAGGTCATGCGACAAGCTGCGCTGACCGGGAACACGCTTGCCCAAAGGCTGGCCGGCATGGTCCTTATTTCACCGGACATCGGGATGGATGTCTTTTTGTCCCAGATCGCGCCGCGCGGCACACTTCCGTCAGAAACGATTATCGTTGTTTCGCAAAAAGACCGTCTTTTGCACCTGTCTCAACGTCTGGCCGGCGGCCAGGCCCGTCTGGGCGAAGGCAGCGATATCGAGAAGTTGGAAAGCCTGGACATCGTCGTGATCGATTTGTCTGATGCCCCCGGAGGCGATCCGCGCAACCACCTGACCGCGATGACGTCTCCGACGGCGATCTCGTTTCTGCAAGCGCTGATTGATGACGACACGGTCCTGTCCGACGAGCGGCGCTCGGGCCTGTTGCTGTTGCAGGTCACATCCGCGCTCTGACGCTAGGCGCCCGCATCCGGGCATTGACGTTTGTCAATCAGTACCTCGCCAGAATTGCAATACAGAGCAGGCAACTGTGGATCACACTTGCCCGCCCGCAGGGCGCTGTCGCCCGCCCAATTGCACCGCAAAACAGGAGACGAAAATGACGAACCTCAGCAAGACACTCGCCAGCATGCAAGAGATGGCAAAATCGACGCCATCCGTTTTTGCCGCCGTGCCAGCCATCGGGGTCCAAAGCACCCATTTCTGGCAGGCTCAGGACACGTTTTTGAAAGAACTCGAAAAGTTTTCAAGCGCTTGGTTCAAGCGACGCCACCAAGGAACGCAAACCGCGCTAAAGGCCAGCAAACAATTGGCCGAAGACGCCATCGACAACCCAACGGCCGCGATGGGCATTTTGTCAGGCTGGCAAGCCGATTCGATGGAGCGCCTTGCCGAAGACGCAAAGGACTACATGGAAATGTTGACCGCTTGCGCCGCATCAGCGACCGCAAATGAGGTCGAAGCCGTAGAAGAGAGCGTTGAAACTGTGAAACGCGCGACGAAAACGGTCAAATCGAGCCCGGTTTGATCCCGACGCCACTCTCGTGAACCGGGGCTGACGCCACAGTAGATCTGCAAGGCACTGGCGAATGTCGGCTTTTCGATCAGCCCCCCGGTGCCGGGCGAACGGCCTTTGGGCGTAGTCGCACGCGCGATGACCCAACCGGCGCGACGGACAGGGCCCTGTTGCATGATCCCCGACCGGCAATTGACGAACATCAAAGAACGCTTGGGGACGCGCCCCAGAAGTTCAGGAAAGTCAAAGGAAACTCACCATGAAAAACAGCACGATCCTAATCGCAGTCGGCAAGGACGCCCCCCTTGATGATCTTGCGCGAAAACTGGAAACCATTCGCGCCATCCCGGCGCAGGTCGCCATCGTCATTGTCGGCGAAGTGCCGCAATTCCCCGCTTATGCGGTTGGCGTGGCGCCTTACGGTGGGGTCGATATCCCGCCTGAGTGGCAAGACGCCATGTCCGAAAGCAAAGCCGCGCTGATCGCCAAGCAGGATGCGATCGAAACGCTGCTTCAGCAACACGATATCAAAGGCGGGGTTGCCGTGATCGCCACTGATCCGACACAGCTTTCCGATATCATCGCGCAGCGCGCCATGCTGTGTGATCTTGCGCTGGTCAGCGATGACTTGCGCGACCCCGATTTCCTTTTTCGGCACACCGCCCATGGCATCTTGTTCCAGTCTCCGGTTGGCATGATCCTGAACTCTCCAACAGCAAAAGAGCTTGCACAAGCGCAGCGGATCTTCGTGGCCTGGACTCCGGAATTGCACGCAGCGCGCGCGGTGCATCAGGCCCTGCCCATGTTGCGCCAGGCCGACGAGATCACAATCGGAATGGTGGATCCGGTCATGGCCGCCTATAGCGCCGGCGAAGACCCCGGCGTGGATCTGGCCAAATGGCTGAGCCATCATGGCTGCAAGGTCACGGTTCAGCAGTATCCCAGCGGCGGCCATGAGATTGGGCAGTGCATTTTGGATCGGTCCAAGGAATTCGGCGCTGATCTGATCGTCATGGGCGCCTACAGCCATTCCCGCGCCCGCGAAGCCGTTTTCGGGGGAACAACACGGGCGATCATCGATCAAACGGAACAAGCTGTCTTTCTTGCGCACTGATCAAATCGCCCCGGATCAAACCGTCCCTGATCAAACCGTCCCTGACCGATGATACGCATGGCGCCCGGACCTCTGCCAAGGCCGGGCGCCATTTATTTTGCATTTGGCTGGTGCGGAAATATCCTGAAAAGCGCCCCACACCTGTCCCCCACACCTGCCGTTTCGTGTCACTGATGGCGCAGGGCCTCGATCGGGTCCAGGCGCGCGGCGCGGCGCGCGGGGAAATACCCAAAGATCACCCCTACGGCTGCTGAAAACAGGAACGCAATCGCCACGACGATCGGGTCGGGACTGAACGGAATAGCCATAAAGCTGGCGGCCGCTGCGGCAAGCCCAAGGCCCAGCAGAATACCCACGATGCCGCCAATCATCGACAGCACGATCGCTTCGACCAGGAATTGCAGCAAGACCTGATTTGCAGTGGCGCCGACGGCCAGGCGGATGCCGATTTCACGGGTGCGTTCGGTCACGGACACCAGCATGATGTTCATGATCCCGATCCCGCCGACCAAAAGGCTGACAGCCGCCACGGCCGATAGCAGGCCCGTCAGCACATCGGTGATCCCTGTCAGCATCGACGCCATCTGCTTCATGTCGCGCACGTTGAAATCGTCTTCTTCACCGTCGCCGATCCGGCGGCGTTCGCGCATCAGCGCTTCGATATCGACCAGGGTTCGATCGGTCGACACGTTGGTCGCCGCCGCGACATAGATCATGGAAATGTCCGACGACCCCGTGACCCGGCGTTGAAACGCTTTGATCGGCATCAGCACGATATCGTCCTGATCCGAGCCAAAGCTTGAGGCCCCCTTGGCTTCGAGCAGGCCGATCACTTCGCACGACACGTTGTTGAGACGTATCTTTTCGCCAATCGGGTCGGTATTGCCGAACAATTCCTGGCGCACCGTTTCGCCGATGATGCAAACGGCTTTGCCCGAGCTTTCCTCGGTGGGTAGAAACCCGCGCCCCAGCACGATTGGCCAATCCACCACGTCCAGATACCGTTTATCGGTGCCCGCCACCGAGGTGCGGGTGTCTTCGGTGCCAAAAACGGCATTCAGGCTGGTCTGGTTGTAGGGGGCGGCGGTGCGCACGCTGGAAAGCTGATCGATCAGCGCCTCGACATCCTTGAGATCCAGCGGCGCCGAGACGGAATTATTGCCCGGCCCGCCCTGGCCAGAGCCGGGCATCACCATCAAGACGTTTGTGCCCAGCTTGGCGACATCCTCGGTCACCTGATCCGAACTGCCTTGCCCGACCGTGACCATGGCGATCACGGCGGCCACGCCGATGACAATACCCAAGACTGTCAGGATCGAGCGCAAAGTGTTGCGAAAGATCGCCTGGATCGCCAGACGGATTGTTTCCCAGATCATGCCCCCGATCATGCGCTGTGCCTTTCGTGATCGAACACCTCGTCAGGCGGGCCGTCGCGTTCGACCCGGCCATCGACCATCCAGATGACGCGTTGGGTGTAAGCGGCCATGTCTTCCTCGTGGGTGACCATGACAATGGTGATGTGGTCGCGTTCGTTGAGCTGCTTCAGCAGTTCCATGATTTCCACCGACAGTTTTGTATCAAGATTGCCCGTCGGCTCATCCGCCAGAATGACCTGTGGACTGCCGACCAAAGCGCGGGCGATAGCCGCGCGCTGCTGCTGGCCGCCCGACAACTGGGATGGATCGTGGTGTTCGCGCCCCTTCAGCCCGACCTTTGCCAAGGCATCCAGCGCTTGTGCACGCCTTTCGGCGGCGGGAACGCCCTTGTAGATCAGCGGCAATTCCACATTATCCAGCGCCGAGGTGCGCGGCAGCAGGTTGAACCCCTGAAACACGAACCCCAAGTAGTTGCGACGCAGGATTGCGCGCTGGTCTTTGGTCAGATTTCCGACCTGCACGCCGTTGAACAGATATTCACCGCTGGTCGGTCGGTCGAGGCAGCCGATCATGTTCATCGCCGTCGATTTGCCCGACCCCGACGGCCCCATGATCGCCACGAACTCTCCCTTTTCGATCGACAGGCTGACCCCGTCCATGGCGCGCACTTCTGCTTCGCCGTGGCCATAGGTTTTCACGATGTTGCGCAGCGCGATAACGGGCACGCTGGCGTCCTTTTCATCGGCCATCCTAATTGCCTTCGATCATATCGGTGATGACCTGATCGCCGCTTGCCAGATCGCCGCCGGTGACAATGGTTTGCAAGCCGTCGCTGTCACCTGTTTCAACGGGGATCTCGATCGCCGCGCCATCGCGAAGCACCCAAACCGTGCTGTTGGACACCGCCCGCGCATTGTCGCCGCGGTTGCGCGACGGCATGACCAGGCCCAACAAGCCGCCGCCACTGCTGTCATTCCCCGACGCTTCCACTTCGATCACTTGCGGCGGGGCAAAACGCAGCGCGGCATTGGGCACCAGCAACACGTCGTCATACTGCGCGACAATCACATCCGCGGTCGCCGTCATGCCGGGGCGCAACAACAGATCGTCATTCTCGACCGACAGGATCGCCTTGTAGGTGACCAGACCATCCGTGCTTTCGGACGCATAGCGCACCATGGATATCTGGGCCGGAAACAGCATGTCATCATAGGCATCGACGGTGAAACTAGCCTTGTCCCCCACTTTGATGCGCCCGATATCAGCTTCGGCCACGTCAACCTGCAGCTCCATCTGGGTCAGATCCTCGGCGATGGAAAACAGCTCGGGCGCTGACAGGCTGGCGGCCACGATCTGCCCGGCATCAACCGAGCGGTCCAGCACGACACCGTTGATCGGGGATACGATGGTGGCCTTGCTGAGAATTGCCTGCTGCGATTCCAACTGGGCCTGCGCCAGATCCACGTTGGCCTTGGCGCTGGCAACACTGGAGCGCGCGCGCTGCAAAGCCGCCTTGGATGCGGTCAGGTTGGCCTGCGTGGTCACGCCGCGCTCATCCAGCTCGCGGACCATATCGTAGTTCGTTTGCGCTTCAAACAGGCTGGCGCGGGCGCTGGCCAGCTGCGCTTCGGCGGCTGCGTGACTGGCGATCTGGACAGCCAACTGTGCATCCAACTGCACCGTGTCCAACCTTGCCAGCACCTGACCGGCTTCGACGGTATCGTTATAATCCACCAGGACTTCGGCGATCGTTCCCGACAGTTCAGATGAAATTTCCACCTTGTTGGTCGGTTCGATCGTGCCTGTCGCCGAAACGCTGACCGTCAGGTCGCCGCGGCTGACCGGTTCTGTGAGGTATGTTACCTGGGCGCGTTCTTCGGCGCCGCGCATCCACCAGACGCCGAGCGCCGCGACCAAGACCGCGGCGCCGATCCATCCGGCCCATTTCAGGGGATGGTGTTTTGTTTTTCCGACACCGAGTGCGGCCTCGATTTCACGCTGAGTTTCGTTCATTCGCTGATCCAATTGAGCATTTGCACAGGTGCTACTGCAGCCGTGCGGTAAAGAATTGACCAAAGTCATTCTACGAAACAGGGGGAAATTCCCGTCGTTTCTTTTTTAATTTTCGATCACATGACCATCCTTTCATACACCGCGACCGACTGGAACGACCGGCAGAACATGGGTTCGCGCCAAGCCCTTGCGTGCGTTTGGGAACAGTGTGTTCGATCTTTGGGGATCCATCCCGGCGCGCAGCCAACTTCTGCGTCAGTACTTCTGCGTCAGTGAAGGTTCGCCGCGCTTTGACGGAAAGGCTCGGCTGCCCCGGGCAGCTATCCTGCTGCCGGGCGCAATCGGTGCCCTATTTGGTCGCTTCGTGCAGGTTTTTCTTTCGGCGTATGAACCCTTCCGCATCGCCGTATTCGACAAATTCAGGATAGTGCCCATGGGGCCGCTTGATGCGCGCGGCATGTTTTATTGGGCACCAGTGCGCTTCGGTTCTGGCCGCGATTTCACCCGCATAGGCCAGCAGACCGTTCCCATATCCACAATACATGCAGTTCAGTTTCTCCAGGCCGTTCAAATAGGCGAGTTGGCCGCGATCGAGTGAAATGTAATCAGTACGGCGGACCTTTTCGATCCTGTAGACCGGGAAGCAGATCGCCTGATAAAGCGCCACGACCAAGTCCAGAAGAACAAGCGGCACAATGACCGAATAGATCACCGGCGCGGTCAGGACGACCATGGGCCGGGCCCCGGACAGATAGGACGATAGCGTTTGGCGCAGCGCAAGATGGCGGTCTCTCGCCTCTTTCTCGAACACAACGCGGTGCTTTTTGACGGTATATTTGACGACGGTTCGCCGCTGGTCGAATTCTTCCTCAAGTTCTGATTCCAGATCGCGGATGCGCTGGACCAGGCTGGAAACCTTGTCGGTCATTGTACGCCCCCCTCAGCTTTCCCTGTGTCCAACGGGGCCGCCTGATCCGCCGCGGGCGCGTCGGTTTTGCGCGAAATCGGCGGAAAATCCTCTGGCGTTAGGGTCTCACGCTCAAGCAACATCTGCGCCCCGGCCTTGAGATCCGCCAGATGCGCGTCCAAGACCGTTGTCGCCTGTTCAAAGGCCGCTTCAAGCAGGGCACGCACCGCGAGGTCTATTTCGCGCGCGGTCTGTTCGGAATAATCCTTGGCCGCCAGCATGGCCCCTTGTTGGTTGAGGTACTGTCCCGGTTTGTCTTCCAGAACAGCCTGACCGACGTCAGACGACATCCCGAACCGGGTCACGCATTCGCGCGCGATGTCTGTCGCCTTGGCCAGATCGTCGGAGGCGCCAGTCGAAACTTCGTCGAAGATCAACGCCTCTGCGGCGCGCCCCGCCATCAACACGGCCATGCGGTCTTTCAATTCGGAAAATGTGATCAGAAAACGATCCTCGGTCGGGCGTTGCATGGTATAGCCCAGCGCGCCGATCGAGCGCGGAATGATTGACACCTTGTGGACCGGGTCAGCATGGACAACATGCGCCGCGACCAGGGCGTGACCCATTTCGTGATGGGCAACGCGCGTGCGCTCGGCTTCACCCAGAACCCGCGATTTGCGTTCGACCCCGGCCACGATCCGCTCAACCGCAGCGGTAAGATCGGCCATAGTCACCTTGTCGCCGTTCCGCCGGGTCGCGACGATGGCCGCTTCGTTCATCAGGTTGGCAAGATCGGCGCCGGTAAAGCCCGTGGTGATCGCGGCCACCTGATCCAGATCGACGTCGTCGCCAAGGGCAATGCCTTTGGCGTGAACCTTCAAAATCGCCGTCCTGCCCTTGCGCTCGGGCCGGTCCACGACGATTTGCCGGTCAAACCGACCTGCCCGCAACAGCGCGGCATCCAACACCTCGGGCCGGTTCGTCGCCGCCAGAAGGACAATTCCCACCCGCGGATCGAACCCGTCAAGTTCGGACAGAAGCTGGTTCAGCGTCTGTTCTTTTTCATCACCGCCGCCGTAGCCCGATACGGCGGATCGCGTGCGCCCGAGCGCGTCCAATTCATCGATGAAGATGATGCAAGGTGCGGCCTGACGCGCCTGTTCAAACAGATCGCGCACACGCGCAGCCCCCACGCCCACGAACATTTCGACGAATTCCGACCCCGAGATCGAGAAGAACGGCACGCCCGCCTCGCCCGCCACGGCGCGTGCCAGAAGCGTCTTGCCTGTTCCGGGTGGACCAACCAGCAGGATACCTTTGGGAATATGCGCCCCAAGACGTCCGTATTTTTCCTTGTCCCTGAGGAACGAAACAATTTCCTGCAGTTCTTCCTTGGCCTCATCGACCCCGGCGACGTCTTCAAACGTGACGCCGGTTTTCGTTTCAAGATAAACCTTGGCCTTCGACTTGCCGATATTTACGAGACTTCCGAACCCCTGAGACCCGGACATCCGGCGCATCAGGATCATCCACAAACCAAAGAACAACAGGACAGGCAGCACCCACGACAACAACGTCGTCAGCCAGGTTTGATCCGACGCCCCGTTGATGAGAACATCGTATTGCGCCAATTCGGACGCGAAATCAGGATCGACACGGCGCACAAGGAAATGCGTGCGCCCATCCACCGGTTCATTGAAGCGACCTTCGATCAAGCTTTCCGTCACGGTCAGTTCGGCGACGGTGCCTTGTTCCAGATTGTCGATGAAATCACTGTACGACAGCGTCACGACATCGCGATATCCGATCCAGGCCTGTATCCCAAGCCAGATCAGGGCCGCGATCAGCCAATAGCTCCAGTTGAACTGTCTTCGCTTTTCCATCGATGTTTTCCTCAGGGTCGTGACGGCACGGCCACCTATGTGGCGGCGGCTTTGCGGCCAGCGGCCTCATCAAAGGCCTGCAGTGCTTTCGCCCCGTAGACCGAGGCGGGCCCGCCCCCCATCAAGATGGCAACCCCGATCATTTCGGCCACTTCGCGCCGCGTGGCACCGGCTTTTACCACGGCTTGGGAATGATGCGCGATGCAGCCATCGCAGCGGTCAGCGATCGCGATCGCAAAGGCGATCAGTTCTTTGGTCTTGGTGGGCAGCGCACCGTCGGTGGTGGCCTCCATCACCAAACGCCCGAAAGCTGCGGTCGTTTCGGGGATTTCGTCGGTCAGTTCAGCATATCCCGCGTGATATTCGCTGGCGATCTTCGCATAATGTTCCACGTTATACTCCTTTCCATTGGTCATGTTCTTGCCTTGCGCGCGAAACGCAGCGGCGTTTGTTGGCGATCATTGCGCGCCCCGGCGCGGTATGAGGTGGGTGCGTGTTGTCAGGCATCTGGCCGCACCGAAACGGCAATCAGAACCATGGAAATGCCGGTGCTGACGAAATCAATGCCGAACAAGATCCCAAGGACCACCGCAGACGCTTCCGGCAGCGCCACAAGGACAAACAATCCCAACGCGATGCTGACCACAGCCGACGCCAGCAGCCATCCCCAGCCAGGCGCGGGGCGTACCCAGAACGCGTAAGAGGATTGCGCAAACCCCGACAGCAGGAAAAAGATGCCCACCAACACCGTCAACGCGATCAGACCTTGCGCGGGGAACACGATCAGAAGCGCGCCTGCCACCAGCGGGACAAGGCCGCCGACAAGCTGCCAGGCAAACAGGCCCGTCCCCCGGAACGTGAATGCCGAGGCAACCGCAACGACGCCGCTTATGAACAAGAGCCAGCCGATCAGGATGCCGATGATCAGCGAACTGAGCACCGGCAAGATCAGTGCCCCGACCCCCAGGACGATCATCACGATCCCGATCCAGAGCCAGATTTTTCGCAATCGCGCCAAGATGGTTTCGGGCTGGGCCCTATTGGAATTGACTGCCATTTTCGATCGTGGCCTCCTTGGGAAAGCGGCGCGCTCGGCGCCGATGATGATACGCTTGGCTAGTCGGTTTCGGGCTGGCCGACTTGCATCGCGATGAAGGCGGGTTCGCCCATACGCCGCAAGAGTGACAGTTGCAGTTCGAGCCAGGCGACATGGCCCTCTTCGTCCATTGCAGTGCGCTCGAACAGGTTGCGCGTGCCGATATCTTCGGCCTGATCCGCTGCCCGCGCCGCACGCGAATAGAATTTGACGGCGTCTTTTTCGTCAGCCAGATCCGCCTCGAACATGTCCTGCAGGGATTGCGCCTGGGCCGGGACCTTTGCGGGTTTCATTTCCGGGACACCCCCGAGGAAAATCATGCGCCGGGCATATTCTTCGGCATGCCCCAGTTCTTCATGCATCTCGGAGCGCATCTTTTCGGCCAGTTTGTCCAGGCCCCAATCATCGGTTGTCAGAATATGCAACAGATACTGGCTCACTGCGGCCAGTTCCATCGACAGCGCCGTCTGCAGGTTTTCCAGCGTCTTGCTTTTGTCAGTCATGTTCTTGTCCTTTTCAGTTTGATGCCATTCATCAATGGCGGCACGCTATTCGCTCCAGCTGTGTACATGAACATCCCGGCCCGAATGGCCTTTCAGGATCTTCACCGCCAAATCCTCTTTGGTCTTGTCGGCGGTCCTGACCCAAAGAAGGATGCCGCCATTGCGGATTTGGTCGGCATAATAATCCTTGTGATGCTTGCCGACGCGCCGCGCCAGAAGCGCGCCGATGACCGCAGCCGGGCCGCCGCCGATCGCGATGGCGGCGATTGACGCGGCCAGTGCCGACAGCGGTGTCAACATGGCAGCCATCGCGATGTAAGATCCAAGAAAAAAGAAGCCGCCCGTAATCGCCCCTTCCAGTTCACCAATCGCCTCTTCGGATACAAAGGCTGCACGCGGCGCGTCGGGGTTATCCTCCAGATCCTCGGCGCGCCAATAGGCCGATCCGAGCTTTTCGGTCATCGCATCCTTGCTTCCCAGCAGGCTGATGTCGTAGCGACTGAAACCGGCCATGCGCAGATCATAAATCGCCTGCTGCAGCGTGTCGAAACTGTCGAAAACACCGACGGCTTCGGGAACGTTGATATAGGTGGTAGGGTGAGTATTCTGTTCGATGGGCATGTCCGGACTCCTGCGGTCTTGTTGCTGTTTAGCTGGTCGTGGTCGCTGGCGATTGACGTTCATCAATCGTCGAACATGAGGCCGGGTCGTAATCGGTGCTAGCGCTGCGGCCCCGGCTGCCAGATCGAAAGTGCGGCTTCTTCATCAAACTGAGATAGCCTCCGCTTGAGGGCCGCGTTTTCCTCGACCAACACAAGGACGATGGCGACCCCCGCAAGGTTGAGCGCCAAGTCCTTTTGCAGCCGCCGGACACGGTGCACCACGGCAATGCTCGCACCAGCGAACCGCCACACGGACGGATCAGGCCCCTCTGGTTCCAGAATGCCCTCGTCGACCAACTCGATCACCCAATCGGCCGAGCACCCGCCCAGCCGGCATAGTTCTTTCAACGTGACCGAGGTCACGATTTCTCCTGTTGGAACCAGTTCATTGTCTGAAGCCATCGTCCTAGCCCTTCCGTCCCGCGCGCGGATCATAGTCCATCTCGCGTGCCATCTGTTCGTAAAGCTGCCGCGCTTTTTCAGTTTCTGTTGGCGGTATGACGATCTTGACCACCGCAAAGAGATCGCCCGGCGGGTTCCCCGGTATGCCCCGCCCTTTGAGACGCATCTTTCTGCCCGTCTGAGAATGCTTTGGCACCGTCAGTTGCACGGGGCCGCCGGGCGCGTCCAAATCGACGCGCGCGCCAAGGGCGGCCTCCCACGGGGTGACGGGCAGATCCATGATCACATCCTTACCCTCAAGGCGAATTCCTGGCGTCGGTTTGATCGCAACCTCAAGATAAAGATCACCCGCTGGCCCCTTGCCAAGGCCGGGTGATCCCTGCCCGGCCAACCGGATATGCTGCCCATCGTACACGCCCTTGGGGATGGACACCCGGATGGTCCTTTCCTTCAGAACGACATGACCGGACGCATCAAGTTCGGGCTTGCGCAACCCGACGTCCATTGACCCGCCCTTGTAGGCGGCTTCCAGATCAATCGAGATCTTCGCGTGATGATCCTGACCTGCCGCATGAAACTGCCCTGCGCCGCGCATGTCTGGCCGGGCCCGACCACGCCGGGCGAACAATTCGTCAAAGAACGCGCCAAATTGATCGGGGTCGGCTTCGGTATATCCGCCCCCCGAAAATTCGAACCCTTCGTCCCAGTCAGGGGGTGGGCGGAAGGATTGTCCGTCTTTCCAATTGGCGCCAAGCCGGTCGTAGGCGGCCCGCTTTTCAGGATCCTGCAAGACTTCGTAAGCCTCACCAACGTCCTTGAATTTTTGCTCTGCATCGCCAGCATCAGGACCGGTGTTCACATCCGGATGATACTTGCGCACCAGTTTGCGATAGGCGCGCTTGATCTCATCCTGCGATGCGTCGCGCTCAACTTGAAGCGTCTTGTAGTAGTCCTTGAATTCCATGGTCCACCGTTTTCCCTGGGTTCAAGTGCAGCCCGCAGGCGGGCAATCTTTGATCAAGAGCCCATGTTAAGACTGTCGCCGCACCAGCGGCAGGCGTGCTGCGCCGCTGCATGATTGACGATATGGCGCGTCGCAACCTGACGCCATCCACGTCACGATCCTGTCACCATACCGTTGCCAAGTTCAACCGGCATTTCGACCGTTCACCCGGGCGACTGGGGCCGAAGACCGGCGCCCCCCGCCGCCCTTCGCATTGTGCCTTGGTGTCGGGCGAAGCCCCGGTTGGCCAAATCATCAGCGGTTTTTCAGGCAAAGGTATCGGCCACGATGCTGGCATACCAGCCGCGCGCGTCTTTCGATTCCCTGCTGCGATACCGCTGATTGGCCCCAAGCGGGCTTGTGCCGCTTGCGTTTTCAATCGGCGTGACCTTGCCCTGTTTGACCTGGTACATCGTCGCGACGGAAATCGCGTAGTCGGGGGCAAGAAGACTGTAACAGGCGTTGGTGTAGACCGGATCACCGACCGGCTCGCCCGCAAGCAGCGATCCGATGGCGGCGGCGCAGACTTTTGCCTGGTTGTTGGCGACGGTCGCGGATTTGGGCAGGCCGGTTGAGGCCGCGTCACCGATCACGTGAATATTTTCCTGTCCGCGCGCAAGCAGGGACACAGGGTCAGCGGGGCACCAGCCGGAATCATCAGTCAGACCCGCGGCTTCGGCGATGGCGCCGGCCTTCTCGGGGGGGATCAGGTTCACGACATCGCCCGCATACCTGGAACCGTCGGCAGAGATCAGCGTTTTTCCTTTCACATCCACGCCTGTCACGCGGCCGGCGTCTGCCCCGAAAATGCGTTCGATCATGCCGGGATAGAGGTTTTCCCAACCTTCCTCGAACAGGGTCTGTTTGGCGAAACCTTTGTTGGCATCAAGGACCAGCACCTTGGATTTGGGCTTGGACTGCGTGAGGTAATGCGCGATCAGGCTTACGCGTTCGTAGGGCCCCGGCGGGCAGCGGAAAGGCGAGGAGGGAACGGCGACGATCACTGTGCCGCCATCGTCCATCGCTTGAATCTGATCGCGCAGAAGTTGGGTCTGCGCGCCGGCCTTCCAGGCATGGGGCATCACCTCGACCGCCGCTTCGTCATAGCCATCAATCGCATCGAAACGGGTGGCGATGCCGGGTGCCAACACCAGGCGCTCATACCTGAGGGCCTGACCTTCGGCCAGGCTGACGGACCTGGCATCGGCGTCGATCCCGATGACCCGGTCGGCAACGACATTGATATCATAGCCGTCGCGCAAACGCACATAGTCCACCGTCATGGCCGATAGCGGGTTCAGCTCATGCAATGACCGCCGCCGCGACCGCGACCAAGCTCGGCGCCGGGGATGGCCAGCACCTCGACGCCAGCCGCCTTCAACGCGGCGTTTGTGTCGTCGTTGCGGTCATAGCCAATGACAACGCCGGGCCGCAGAGCCAGCACGTTATTGCCGTCGTTCCACTGCTCGCGGGATCGCTCTTCTTCCGTGTTGCCGCCGGTCGGCACGATCGTGAGGCGCTTGTAGCCCAGCACCTCGGCCACGATGTCAAAAATAGGGCGCGGGTCATGTCGAAATTGCAGCGGCGCGGCCCCTTCGCCCGGACGGATATCATAGCAGACCAGCTCGTCGGCGACCTCTTTGAACGTGGTCACGACATCGCCGCCGCATAGGGTAAAAACCGTATCCAGATGCATCGCCGCGCGCGATTTCGGGATGGCAAAGGCCAGCACCCTCTGCGCTGCGCCCGTGTCAAACAGGGCCTCGGCCAATTGGCCCACGCCTTGCGGCGAAGACCGCTCGCCCATACCGACGAGCACCGTGCCATCGCCGACGGGCATGATGTCGCCCCCTTCGACCGTAGCCAGCCCATGGTCAACGGTCGGATCGCCAAAGTGGATCGTCGTCTTGCCGGCGAATTTGGGGTGGAATTTGTAGATTGCGGTGTTCAGCAACGTCTCGGGACGCCGCGCGGGCCAATACATCGGATTGACCGACACACCGCCAAAGATCCACGCGGAATTATCGCGTGTGAACAGGGCGTTCGGCAATGGCGGCAGGATAAATCCATGCGCGCCAAGGTAACTGCCGAACAGACTGGCCGGTTTGAAGGGCAGATCGTCTGTGGCCAGACCGCCAAGCAGGTACTCTGCCAACTTGGTGGCGGGCAATTCGTCAAGCCAGGCCCGCAGGTCCGGCAACATGCCGACACCGATCTGGTCGGGCACGATACGGTGATCCAGCAGCCAATCGCGACCTTCGGGGATATCCAGCGTTTCGGCCAACAGATCGTTGACATCAAGAACCTCGACCCCTTCATCGCGCATGGTCTGCGCAAAAACGACGTGATCCTTTTGGGCCTGTTTGACCCAGAAAACATCATCGAACAGAAGGTCCTGGCAATTGTCGGGTGTCAGGCGGCGGTGGGCCAGACCCGGGCGGCAGACGACGACCTGCCGCAATGTGCCAGTTTCAGAATGAACGCCCAAAGGATAATCTGACATTGTATTGGCTCCCTCAGAGGATGGCAGCGATGCTGAGCGCGGCAGAGATAAAGACGGTCAAGATCAGAAGCAGCAGCCAAATGAATACGAGCCACCGGTCATAAGAAACGCGCCCGATCGCGAGGCCGCCAATGACGACTGCGAAGGTTGGATTGATCAGGTTCACCAGCCCGTTCGCGGATTGATAGGCCGTGACCACCAGGCTCCGGGCCACGCCGGCAAAGTCGGCGAGCGGTGCCAGGATCGGCATCGACAACACCGCCAGACCGGACGAGGACGGCACGAAAAAGCTCATCCCGACCTCGATCCAGAACATCAGGTTGATGAAGGCCAGATCGCCCAGACCCGCAAGGGACTGTTCCGCGCCGTGCAGAATAGTGTCTGCGATCAGGCCGTTTTCCATGATGACAACGATGGCGCGGGCAAGCCCCACCACCAGCGCCACGCCCAGAAGATCCCGCGCGCCATCGACGAAGTTGCCGGTGATTTGCTTTTCACCCATGCGCGCGATCAGGCCGATGACTATGGCCGAACCAAGGAACAGCGCGCCCATGCGTGCCATCCACCAGCCTTGCGAGGATACGCCCCAAATCATCACCGCAAAGGTCAATCCGAAAATGACAAGAACGATGGATTGGGTCCCGGTCAGGGTGGAGGCTTCGGCCCCCTCTGGTTGATCTTTCAGAAAGAGCGCCCGATGCGCGGCCGATTGCCTGGCGACGACGGATCGTGACGGATCGGCTTTCACCCGTGAGGCATACCGCATGACGTAAGCTGCGCAAATGATCAGTCCGCCGATCAACAACACGAACCGCAAGGCAATCCCGTCTGTGAATGGAATTCCCGAGGCATTGGCGGCGATGACCGTTGCAAACGGATTGATCGTAGAGCCCAGAACCCCAATGCCGGCCCCGATCAGAATGATCGCGACACCGGTGACGGCGTCATAGCCGGCCGCAATCATGATGGGGATCAGAATGGCGTAGAAAGCCAGCGTTTCCTCGGCCATGCCATAGGTTGTGCCGCCTAGGGCAAAAAGCGACATCAGAATCGGAATCATCCAGATTTCATGCCCTTGCAGACCGCGCATCACGCTTCGGATTCCCGTGTCAATTGCGCCGGTCGCGTTCACGATGCCCAGAAAACCGCCCAGAAACAGCACGAACAGCGCGACGTCGATGGCATTGGCGGCATAGCTTTCGGGGTCATAAAACCCCGCCGTTGGCGCCAGCATGATGTCCCAGAAACCCTGAGGGTTCGGGTCAACCTCTTGGTAGGTACCCGCGACGGCGATCTCGCGCCCGACTGTGTCGTCCAGCACGCGATCATAACTGCCCGCCGGAATGATCCACGTCAGCGCGGCCACGAGGATGATAAGCAGGAAAAGGATCGTGTAAGCCGTCGGAAATCGCGACTGTGTCTGCGCATCCGGGGTTTCTGTGGCTGGTGTCATGTCCGGCATGTGGCGCCTCCCTTCAATGTGACCCACCCAGAGCCGTGAAACGACCTCGGTGAATCTGAAATCATGACAGAGACGTGCCACAGACCGATGATGCAGGATTGACGTTCGTCAATGGCCGGACGTGTTTGGTTTTTCGCAGCAACCAAAAAGCAGCCCTGTGGCGGAAACGATGCAGGAACATTTGCTGGCGTTGTCATCGCATCGACAACAGATTTTCTCGCGCCCATGTGCATAGACCCAGCGCTTGCCCCATTTTTGAAAACGACGTTGCCTCGGCATCAATGAAGGTCGTGCACGGCAACAGTCACGCAGTGGCGATATGCCGTCAGATCGAGTGCTGAGCGACGCAGATCTTGGAAAACTGGCCCCCTTAGGGGTGCGTAATCAGCGTGCGTTCGCCGAGACGCCCGCGAAAAATTAAATTCCGCCCCACAAGCAGGACCGCAAGATCGACTGGGGGCGACCGGTGCCGACAGCCTTTTCTGTGGTCGGAACAAAGGGCAGGACGACGGACAATCCGCTGGGATGCAGGCTCATCATTCCCCAGCAGCTCAAGTTCAGCCCTATCGGCGAATGGACACTCGGCCTGATCCTTCCTTTTTTCGTCGACCAGCGTGCTGACGATTGACGATCGTCAATACGGTTGGACGTCTTTGGTGTTGAATAGGTGATGTTGGCGAGCATTTCCGAGGGGATTGCTGAAACAACGGTACACACCAAGAAGGAGACCAGTCATGGCGACTGCAAAAACTGAATCAAAATCCGATGGTTATCCGGACGCTTCAGAATACGAAGCTGAAGTTCGTGCGGAATTGGCAGAAATCCGAAGCGACATCGCGGCATTGGCAAAGTCAGTCGGCGGATATGGCAAGGTGCAGGCGACCGACATGAAAGACCGCGCAACACAGATGTCAGACGAGATGTTGAATGAATCGCGGCGCGCATTAAAAAAGTTGGGCAAGCAGGTTTCAAGCCTCGAAAAAGACATGGAAGTACGCGCACGGGAACACCCGCTTCAATGGTTCCTTGGCGCTCTTGGTGTCGGGATGGTGATTGCGATGCTGGTGCGAAGGGGCGAATAGAAAAGCCATGCCCAACCCGACCAGCGATTTTGCCGCAGCTGTAACCGGCGCGGTATCACAGCGCATCCGTGATGTGATGGGTGATGCCGCGATCCTTTTAGCCGTTTCGTTGCTTGCGCTGACGGCGTGGGTTGCTTTCATTGCGGGGCTGGTAGTGTTGCTTGCCCCGCTTTGGGGGCTGGCTGCCGCAATTTTCGCAGTGGTGATATTGGTTTTACTGATAGCGCTGATTTTGCTGTTTGTTCTGAAACGGCGGGTTCGTTTGCAGAAAGAGCGCGCTGCACTGCGCCAATTGAACACCAGACAGCAAGCGCGGGTGGCCCTGCTTGCTGAACTGCCCGGATTGCTGCGTCACCGATCCGGCGCTTTGCTGGTGAGTTCAGGGCTCGCCATCGGTGTCATGATTGTCGCAGCGCTGCAGGCTGAAGACGAAAACTAACCGACTTTGGATCATACCTATGTACGTAAGAGGGGGAATGATGGTTTTGCCCGGATGCCAATAAAAACATACGGCATTGTTGGACCGGCGTTGTTGGACGAATGGCTTAGCGAACCGGGCATTTTGCCATCCGTCCAATCCTTGCCGTCGACTTTTTTCTGGCTATCCAGGTTGCCCAGCAACGCCGAACGTCCCAATCGTCATCGGGTTTGCCCTTGGCTTTCGTCTTGTTTCCATACACGGCGATTCCAGTTTTTCCGTGATATCCCAAGAAACGGGGGACGGTTTGGGCCAAGAGACCGGGCCAGCAGGCGCAGCGAAGCGGCCCTTGAAAGATGAACTTGCCGCCTCTGGTCCGCCACCGGCGCAGTCAAGACATGCATTCACAACCACCACCACGGTCTTACCACCACGATCTTGGCGGGGCGGACCTTCAGACCGGTGTTTTCATCGGCCAGGGTGATGTCGGCGGGTACGGATATCTGGCCGTGACCCACAATTGACATTTGGACCTTCAGCGAACGGGCAGCACCTCACGGTTTCCGGCGATTGGAAACGGAATGACAGTTATCGTCAGATGGGCCTATGTTTCACGCCCGTTTGCCAACAGTCGCACTGATGCATCTGAAGGTCATGAACACCGCGCAGACACACCTTGCATCGGGTCACCTGCCCCTTTTGGGGCAAGTTCCCCACGGCGCCGCGCCTAGGCCACTTTTTGAAAACGTAGGCCCGCTTGGCGCTCCAGCGCTCGCAGCGCGGAATTAGTCTGCGTTTTCCGCGCCCGATGGCGTCTCAGGCGTTTTTTCTAGCTTTTCAAAAGCGACCTTTTGATCGTCAGGTGACCAAATGACACGCACCTTGTCCCCGTCTTCGACACTGCCGCCAAGCATGGCGCGCGCCAGTTCTGTCTCAAGCTCAGACCGGATCAGACGGCGCAATTCGCGCGCGCCGTATTCCGGTTGGAAACCGACGGCGCCGAAATGATCCGCCACGCTTTCGTCAAACACCAACTCGACCCCTTGAGCGAGAGCCGTGCGCGCGACGCGGGCCAATTGCAGCTCTACAATCTTGCGAATTTCGGCACGGTTCAGTGAATGGAAAACGATGATCTCATCAATCCGGTTGATGAACTCGGGTCGGAAGTGATGCCGCAGGACACCCATCAAGTCGGCCTTCTGCTGCGCTTCGTCGAATTCCTTTGTGCCCCGTTTCTTGAGGTTTTTCTGGATAATGTCCGACCCGAGATTTGAGGTCGCGACGATGATCGTGTTGGTGAAATCCACGACACGTCCCTTGCCGTCGGTCAGGCGGCCATCGTCGAAGACTTGCAGCAAGATATTGTAAACATCGGGATGCGCCTTCTCGATCTCGTCGAGCAGAACGACAGAATAGGGTCGACGTCGCACCTTTTCGGTCAGTTGCCCGCCTTCATCATACCCAACATAACCCGGAGGCGCCCCGACCAGACGGGCCACAGCGTGCCGTTCCCCATATTCCGACATATCAATGCGGATCATGGCGTCTTCGTCACCGTAGACTGTCGCCGCCAGCGCCTTGGCCAATTCGGTCTTGCCGACACCTGTCGGTCCAAGGAACAGGAACGTCGCCGCCGGCGCCGCGCCTTCGCGCAACCCCGCCCGTGACAGACGCACAGCGTCCGCAACCGAATGGATTGCTTCATCCTGACCGATGACACGCTCATGCAAACGATCCTCAAGCGACAAGAGTTTTTCTCTTTCTTCGCTGGTCAGTTCGGTCACCGGAACACCGGTCAGTTTGCTGACGATCTGGGCGACATGATCGGCCCGGACCTCGGCTGACGCCGACGCACGGTCACGCTTCCAGATGGCCAACAGATCGTCCAGCTCTTGCTGTTTGCCTTCCAGCTCGGTCTTCAGACTCGCTGCGCGTTCAAATTGCTTGCGTGCCGCCGCATAATCCTGCTCACGCTTTATCTGTTCGACCTCGGCTTCCAGCTCTTGCACATCTATGGGTCGCGCCGTGGCGCTGATCTTGACGCGCGCTGCGGCCTGGTCAATCAGGTCGATGGCCTTGTCGGGCAGGAACCGCCCGGTGACATAGCGATCCGACAGTTCAGCCGCGGCGATAATAGCCTCGTCGGTGATTGTCACCTTGTGGTGGCTTTCCAGCGTATCGCGCAAACCCCGCAGGATCATGATTGTTTGCGCTACGGTCGGCTCGTCCACATAGACAGGTTGGAAACGACGTTCGAGCGCTGCGTCTTTTTCGATGTACTTTTGGTATTCGCTGAGCGTCGTCGCGCCGATCAGGTTCAATTCGCCGCGTGCCAGAGCAGGTTTGAACGTGTTGGCAATGTCCAAACCGCCCTCGCCGCCGCCCTGACCGGCCCCGACGATGGTGTGGATCTCATCTATGAACAGGACCATATCGTCCTTGTTGTCGGTGATCTCTTTCAGGATTTTCTGGACCCGCTCTTCGAATTCGCCGCGATATTTCGACCCCGCGACCATCGCGTTGATGTTGAGTTCGACCAACCGCTTGTCACGCAGCGCCTCGGGAACCTGCCCGGCGACGATGCGCTGTGCCAGCCCTTCGATAATCGCGGTCTTGCCGACGCCCGGTTCCCCGATCAGAACCGGATTGTTCTTCTTACGCCGCGCCAGCACCTCAATGGTGGTCTCAATCTCGCGGGCGCGACCGATCACCGGGTCCAGCTTGCCTTCGCGGGCGAACTTGGTCAGGTCGCGACTGAATTCGTCAAGATCAGGCGTATTCGACGGCGCATCGACGCGCCCTTCTTCGGCCCCCTTGCCCACCACCTTCGTGACCTGTTGGCGCAGGGCCTGCGGGGTCAGTCCATACTTTCGCAAGATGTCCGCCGCGACACCTTAGCCTTCTTCGGCAAGACCAATCAACAGGTGCTCTGGTCCCAGATAGGAATGGCCAAGCTCGTTCGAGGCAATGAACGCGCGATTGAGTGCATCTTTCAGGCGCGGACTGACGCCGATATCAGCATCCGCGGCGGCCTCACCACGTTTGGCCTCGGTTTCGATCTGCCGGCGCAGATCGTCGGCATCGATCTTGAATTGATCAAGCAGTGTTATCACAACATCCGACCCGGTGAGCGCAAACAACAGGTGTTCTGTATCAACCTCGGCGCGGCCAAACTCATGCGCTTTCTTGGCCGCCTCTTGCAGCAGCTTGTTGGCCTGTTCGCTCAAACGATCGGCAAGGTTGATACCTCTGCCACGTGAGGGCGGCGACGGTGGCGGCACGTCATCGCCACCTTCATTGCCCGCGCCAAAACGATCAAACATGCTGCCACGCGCGCCACGGTCACCAAAGAATTCATCAAAAATGGAATTTCCGCTGAAAAGCGATTCCAGAGGCGAACTCGTGCGGCCCTGCGAGCGGGCCAATTTCCGATAGTCGTCGTCGCAAAGCTCTAATGTTTGCCGTTTGCCATTGACCATAACCTGCGCGCGAAACGTGGCGGGTTTGGTCTTGCAGATATCACAGATTCCATTTGCCATTCGGATTTCCCCTTGGTTCGTCGTGGGCAAAGGCGAGGATTTAGGGCCAGGCGCTTGCTCATTGTTCAGATACATCCCGATGGGACACGACAGCTTTGCCCTGATCGGAACGCTCTTTAAGGTCTAGGACCATGCACAGAGACTGCGATTGACGAACGTCAATCTGCTGTCAAAAGTTCTCGGCCAGTCCAACTGACTGCGCCGCGTCGCATTGGGGCAGGAACACTTGTCTGGTCAGGTGAAAGGTGGAACGCGAATAGATCGGCTCGGGATCTGTGTCAGGGATGATCACCATTTCGGCGGCGCGGCTTTGCCTGCTGAACTGTTCCAGTTGTCCCGCGACTGCGGAAGAAAAAGGCGAACGCCCCTACAGACGCCTACCTAAATTCCGTTTCAATATCGCAAGAATGGGCACCATAGGTTTTGAGAAAACCTTTGCGGACAACACAATCTACGGCCAGTCCGACCATGTCGTCGGCGCCCTAACGCTCGACCAGTTTCAACGCGACATTGGCTTTTCCGGACAGGTCAAAAGGCGATCAACGCAACCATGCAATCGACACATGTCGGCGCGGGCGCACCAAACATACTTCGCCGAAGTCCTACACCCAAGTGCCACGCGGAATGTCCGCTGAAAAAACAAAAGGCTCAGGCTGATACGCCTAAGCCTTTGATTTAGTGGTGAGCCGTGCAGGATTCGAACCTGCGACCCACTGATTAAAAGTCAGTTGCTCTACCAACTGAGCTAACGGCCCACTTGAGGCGCTTCTTTATGAAAGGCGCTCAGTGGGGTCAAGCGCTGTTTGTGCTGTTTTTGGAAGGTTCTCTGGTAAATTCGATGACAGAGTTCTATATGCGCGCCATGAACGCAGCGTATCCCCATAAAAACCTGGCCTTTCGCAAGATGCACGGCGCGGGCAATGACTTTGTGGTCATCGACTCGCGCGGGGGGGATGCGCGCGTGACCGAACCCCTTGCGCGGGCCATTGGAGATCGCCACAGGGGCGTCGGCTTTGATCAGTTGGCCGAGATTCGCAGCGACGGCGACGGTATCGCGCTGGATTTCTGGAATTCTGACGGCACGCGCGCGGGGGCCTGTGGAAATGCGACACGTTGCGTCGCATGGCTGATCATGCACGAACAAGACGCAACCACCCTGACCATCCGAACAGAACGCGGCAAACTGATCGCCGAAATGCGCGGCGAAGAGGTCTGGGTGAACATGGGCCCGCCGGTGCTGGACTGGGCCGACGTTCCCTTGGCCCACGAGGTCGACTTGTTGCACCTGCCGCTAAGCGGTGACCCCGTCGCCGTCGGGATGGGCAACCCCCACGCGGTGTTTTTCGTGGATGACGTCGAGACAGTGGATGTGGCCGGGCTGGGGTCCGAAATTGAAACGCATCCGTTGTTTCCTGAAAAAACGAACGTCGAGTTTGCCCAGGTGCGGGCCCGAAACGACATTCGAATGCGCGTCTGGGAACGCGGCACGGGGATTACCCTGGCCTGCGGGTCGGGGGCCTGCGCGACGGCGGTGGCCGGGTATCTGCGCGGCCTGACCGATCGCAAGGTCCGCATCCAGGTCGATGGCGGCTGGCTGACGTTGGACTGGCAAGACGACGGGGTCTGGATGACCGGCCCGGTGGCGTCGGTCTTTGAGGCCAGTTTGAGCGCAGAGTTTCTGGCATCGATATGAAGCCGCCTGTTTTCTCCACGCTGGGCTGCCGGCTGAACGCCTATGAGACCGAAGCGATGAAGGATCTGGCCGCACAGGCCGGGATATCCGATGCGGTGATCGTGAACACCTGCGCCGTGACAGCCGAAGCCGTGCGCAAGGCGCGGCAGGAAATCCGCAAGCTCCGGCGCGAAAACCCCACCGCGCGCGTCATCGTCACTGGATGCGCCGCGCAGACGGAACCGGCGACCTTTTCGCAAATGGATGAGGTTGACCTGGTCATCGGCAATTCCGAAAAGATGGCGCCAGAAACCTGGGCCCGCCTTGGGCCGGACTTTATCGGCCAGACCGAGCGCGTTCAGGTCGACGACATCATGAGCGTGCGCGAGACCGCGGGCCACCTGATCGACGGTTTTGGCACGCGCAGCCGGGCCTATGTGCAGGTCCAGAACGGGTGCGATCACCGGTGCACCTTTTGCATTATCCCGTATGGTCGCGGCAATTCGCGCAGCGTGCCGGCGGGCGTGGTGGTGGATCAGATCAAGCGATTGATCGACAAGGGCTATAACGAGGTTGTGCTGACCGGTGTCGACTTGACCAGTTGGGGCGCCGATTTGCCCGCCGCGCCAAAGCTGGGCGATCTGGTGCTGCGCATCCTGAAACTGGTCCCCGACCTGCCGCGTCTGCGTATCAGTTCAATCGATTCAATCGAAGTCGACGACAACCTGATGCAAGCGATCGCGACCGAACCCAGATTGATGCCGCATTTGCACCTTTCGCTTCAGCATGGTGACGATCTGATCCTCAAACGCATGGCGCGCCGCCACTTGCGCGATGACGCGATCCGTTTCAGCGAAGAAGCGCGCGCATTGCGGCCCGACATGACCTTTGGCGCCGACATCATTGCCGGGTTCCCGACGGAAACAGATGCCCAATTCGAAAATTCGCTGCGGCTGGTGGAAGACTGCGCGCTGACCTGGCTGCATGTGTTCCCCTATTCCAAGCGCGACGGCACGCCGGCGGCCAAAATCCCGCGACAGGTTGATGGCAATGTCATCAAGGCGCGCGCCGCAAAATTGCGCGCGGCCGGCAAGGCCGCCGTTGACCGCCACCTGAGGGCGCAAACCGGAAAGACGCATCGGATCCTGATGGAAAACCCGCGAATGGGCCGCACCGAACAATTCGCTGAGGTGGTGTTTTCCCAAGATCAGGCGGAAGGCAGCATCGTGAGCGCGACGGTCACGGGCCATGATGGTCATAGCCTGATCGTTTGATGCGGTAAGGCCGGGGCAACAGTGATGTCTCTGGCACTGAAAATCGGCAGCACCTAGGGCAAGCCTCGCCAGTTCGGGGTTCCCAGCGCCCCGCTTCACCGCCTAACCTGCACCCGATCACAAGGGGCGTGGCGATGTATCCGAATCCAATCTACCGGCAAACAGAGACCGCGAAGAACCTTGCCTTTGCGAAAGAGCGCGGGTTTGGAAGCCTGTGCGCCAACGGTCCGGCAGGTCCGCTTGTTTCTCACGTCCCGTTCCTGCTGACCGGCGACAGCACGGCCGAATTGCATCTGGTACGGTCAAATCCGGTGGCTAGATTGGGCGAAGTTCCGGCCGTGATCACCGTGAACGGGCCAGACGCCTATGTGTCGCCAGACTGGTACGGCATCGATGATCAGGTCCCGACGTGGAATTATGTCTCCGTCCACCTTCGCGGCCGACTGGTGCCTGTACCGCAAGAGATGTTGCCCGGAACGCTGGAACGGTTGTCCGAAGAATTCGAAAGCCGTCTTGCCCCGAAACCCGCCTGGACGATGGCAAAGATGACCGCGCAGACACGCGAACGCTTCTTGCGCATGATTGTGCCGTTGCGCTTTGACATCGAACACGTCGAAGGCACATGGAAGCTGGGTCAGAACAAAAGCGCCGCGGCGCGCGCCGGCGCCGCGCGTGGCATGGATGGCGGGGCGATTGGCGCGAATGTCGCGGCACTGGCAGAATTGATGCGCAGCGTGGACACGCGCGACGACCAAGGCTAGCTTTTCGCAGGAAAAGGGAGACGCGCAATGAAACTGACCCACAGCCCCAATTCGCCCTATGTGCGAAAAGTCATGATCGTGCTGCAGGAAACCGGTCAGACGGATGCGGTGGAACTGGTGAACGGGCAAGGCAGCCCGCTAGAGCCGAACATGACAAGTGTCGCGATGAACCCGCTTGGCAAGATCCCGGCGCTGGAACGGGCCGATGGGCCAACCCTTTTCGACAGCCGCGTGATCTGCCGTTTTCTGGACGCGCGGGCGGGTGGCAAGCTCTATCCCGGTGGAAATCGCCTGTGGGAGGTTCTGACGCTGGAAGCCTTGGCTGACGGCATTCTGGATGCGGCCGTGTCCATGACATACGAGGCCAGGCAGCGCCCGCAAGCCAAGCAAATGCCCGAATGGGTGGATGCACAGTGGGACAAGATTGCCCGCGCCTGCGACGCAATCAACGGACGATGGATGAGCCATCTGGCCGGCCCCCTGGACATGGAGCAGATCGCTGTGGCTTGCGCCTTGGGCTATATCGATTTCCGGCACGGTGGGCGCAACTGGCGCAACGGCAATGATGCGCTGAACGCCTGGTTCGAGACATTCAGCGCGCGCGACAGTTTCAAATCCACGCAGCCGTCTGCGGGCTGATCAGAATCCGTAGCTGACCCCGATGTTCAGCGAATTGGTGACGATGTCGGTTTTCAGTTCGCCGCCATTATCCAGATCGATCGTGTGCATCGAATAACTGCCCTGGTATTCGCCAAAGGCGCTCCAGCGGTCATTGATCTGATAGCTGACGCCGGCAGTCAGGCGCAACGCGGGGCCGGTGGCCTGGTAGCCGAAGGTGTGGCTGCCGCCAGTCGCGCGGATATCGACATGGGGAATCGCCAAGCCCAGCCCGCCCGAAACATAGGGTGTAAAGTCGCCCCACTGCTCGGGCCACCGCCGTGTGGCATTCACCGTGATCAGGTTCAGCCCGTCGGTCATTTCGAACCGTTCATATGAATTGGCAGCCAGGGTGTCGGAATCGGCATACACCTTGGCGTGGGTGAATTCGACGCCATAGCCAAAGGTCGGCGTGCGCCACCAGGTGGCCCGAATCCCATAATAGGGCGGCGGCGAAAACGATTTACCCTCCCAGCCTGCTGTAAAATCCTGCGCACCACCGTTTTCGGGGTCATTTCCTGTAACGTCTGAATGGGGCGCGGTCTGGTAGCCGCCGTAGAAACTCAGTTCAACTTCGGCAAAGGCCGGTGATGCAAGGCCTGCAAAAAGGCCCAAAGCAACCGACACGGATCTGATCGAAGACATGACATGCTCCTTATGATGGGGGTGTTATGGACCTGCCAAAGCCATCGCTCAACCCCCTTGCCGCGCATATGACCGCTACTGCGACACCACCACGCGCCCCTGCGGCCCATTGTATGCTGGACGTGGGGCATTGCCCCCGCTAAAAGCGCGTGCGAAGGGCTGCGGGAAACCGCTACCCCGTAAGTATTTGGCCGGAACCCGCCGGCTTGAGACAATGGAGAAACGCTCGTGTCCCACGCAGAAGAACACGAAGGCACCCGTCGAGATTTCCTGTACTACGCCACCGGCGGTGCAGGTCTTGTCGCAACCGGCGCCGCGGTTTGGCCGCTGGTCAACCAGATGAACCCCTCGGCCGATGTGCAGGCCCTGTCCTCGATCCGCGTTGATGTGTCGGGCGTAGAAAGCGGCACCCAGTTGACGATCAAGTGGCTGGGCAAGCCCGTGTTCATTCGCCGCAGGACGCAAGAAGAGATCGAAGACGGTCGCGCGGTCGACCTTAATGACCTGCCCGATCCGATCGCTCAGAACGCCAATATCGACGGAGCCGCCCCGGCCACCGACGAAAACCGTACGCTGGACGAAAACGGCGAATGGCTGGTGATGATGGGCGTGTGCACGCACCTTGGCTGTGTCCCGCTGGGGGACGGCGCAGGCGACTTTGGCGGTTGGTTCTGCCCGTGTCACGGATCGCATTACGATACTGCGGGCCGCATTCGCCGGGGCCCGGCACCGCGCAACCTCGACGTGCCCGTCGCCGCATTTGACGGCGATGAGCTGATTCTGGGTTAAGGGAGGATCTGGGAAATGGCTGGTATTCCGCACGACCATTACGAACCGAAATCGGGCGCCGAAAAGTGGGTTGAATCCCGCCTTCCGGTGATCGGGCTGCTTTACAACACCCTGATGATTCCGACGCCGAAAAACCTGAACTGGATGTGGATCTGGGGCATTGTCCTGGCCTTCTGTCTAGTTCTGCAAATCGCGACCGGCATCGTGCTGGTGATGCATTACACGCCACATGTCGATCTGGCATTTGCCAGTGTCGAGCACATCATGCGCGACGTGAACGGTGGCCACATGTTGCGCTACCTGCACGCCAACGGCGCATCGTTGTTCTTCTTGGCCGTGTACCTGCACATGTTCCGCGGTCTTTACTACGGGTCCTACAAGGCCCCGCGCGAGATTACGTGGATCATTGGCATTCTGATCTACCTGGCGATGATGGCCACCGCCTTCATGGGCTACGTTTTGCCTTGGGGCCAGATGTCCTTCTGGGGCGCCACCGTGATCACCGGCCTGTTCGGCGCTATCCCGTTCATCGGGGAAGGCCTGCAGACCTGGCTGCTCGGCGGACCGGCTGTGGACAACGCCACGCTGAACCGCTTTTTCTCGCTTCACTACCTGCTGCCGTTTGTCATCGCGGCGCTGGTGATCGTTCACATCTGGGCCTTCCACACCACGGGCAACAACAACCCCACTGGCGTTGAAGTTCGCCGCGGTTCGAAAGAAGAGGCCAAGAAAGACACCCTGCCGTTCTGGCCCTACTTTGTGATCAAGGATCTGTTCGCGCTGTCCGTCGTTCTGTTGGTGTTCTTTGCCATCGTCGGCTTTATGCCCAACTATCTGGGCCACCCCGACAACTACATCGAAGCTAACCCGCTGGCGACACCTGCGCACATCGTGCCCGAATGGTACTTCCTGCCGTTCTACGCCATCCTGCGCGCCTTCACGAGCGACGTATGGGTCGTGATGCTGGCCGAATTTATTTCGGGCGGGATCATCGATGCGAAGTTCTTCGGCGTTCTGGCCATGTTCGGCGCGATCATCGTGATGGCAATTGTCCCATGGCTGGACACATCGTCGGTGCGGTCAGGCCGCTATCGTCCGATGTTCAAGTGGTGGTTCGCCCTGTTCATCATCGACTTTGTCGTGCTGATGTGGTGTGGGGCAATGCCCGCCGAGCCGCCGTATTCGACCATTGCGCTGATCGGCGCGACCTATTGGTTCGCCTACTTCCTGGTCGTTCTACCGGTGTTGGGCGTGATCGAGAAGCCGCTGCCACAGCCCGAAACGATCGAAGCCGACTTCAATGCCCACTACCCGGCTGCGTCGAAAGACGCGACACCGGCCGAGTAAGGGGGAAAGGGATTATGATGAAGAAACTTACCCTGTCTGTTGTCGCGGCGCTTGGTCTGGCGACCGGTGCCATGGCGGCCGGTGGCGAAGGTCACACCCACGACGTGGACTTTTCGTTCGAAGGCCCGTTCGGCACCTACGACCAGTTCCAGTTGCAACGCGGCCTGCAGGTCTACACGGAAATCTGTTCGGCCTGTCACGGGCTGAAGCAGGTTCCGATGCGGACCCTGCACGACGAGGGCGGCGTTGGCCTGCCCGAGAACCAGGTTCGTGCCTATGCCGCTCAATTTGAAGTTTTTGATCCCGAACTGGATGATTACCGCCCGGCCACGGCAAACGACAAGTTCCCCGGTTCGTCGTTGGAAACCGCCCCGGACCTGAGCCTGATGGCCAAGTCGCGTGCCGGGTTCCACGGGCCTTACGGTTTGGGCATCAACCAGTTCTTCAAAGGCATTGGTGGGCCCGAGTATATCGTTTCGATCCTGACCGGTTACACCGGTGAGGAAAAGGAACAGGCCGGGACCACGTTCTACGAGAACACCGCATTCCCCGGCGGCTGGATCGCGATGGCACCGCCCCTGTATGGTGACGACGTAGAATTTGCCGACGGCCATTCGACTGATCTTCACCATGAAGCTGAAGACGTGGCCGCCTTCTTGATGTGGGCCGCCGAGCCGAAAATGATGGCGCGCAAGCATGCCGGGTTTGTTGCGGTGACGTTCCTGTTGGTCCTGACCACGCTGTTGTACCTGACGAACAAACGTCTGTGGGCGCCGCACAAAGGCAAACAGATCGACGCTTGATCGTCGTTGGATATGTCATGAAAGCGCGCCCCTTGGGGCGCGTTTTTTTTGCCCTACACGTAATCGCCAAGACCCTGCGGCGGGTCGTCGAAAAAGGCTTTCGTGGGCCGCGGCGGATGCGCCCGCCCGTTATCCAGCCAGATGACATGCGTCGCAAACTGACGGGCATCGTCCATGTTGTGCGACACCATCAAGACAGTCGCATCCAACCTGCCGACCCGATCCAACATGTCACGCCGCAATGCAGGGCCGAGGGCGGCGAAAGGTTCGTCCAATAAAACGAGCGGCCGATTCTGAACAAGAATTCGCGCAAGTGCGACGCGGCTTTGCTGTCCGCCGGATAGCTGCGCCGGTTTGCGCTTAGCGTGCTGGGGCAGACCGGTCGCGATGAGGGCATCGCGCACTTGCGCGCGCTGTGCGTCGGTCAAAGACAGCCGCGGGTTCAGTCCAAGGCCGACATTCTGCTCTGCCGTCAGGTGGGGAAAAAGATTGTTGTCCTGAAACAGCATCGCAATCGGGCGCTTTCCCGGGGGCACCCCGGTCAAATCCGTGCCGTTCCACGCGATCAGGCCTTCGGGGGCAATGAACCCTGCAATCGCCCCAAGCAGGGTCGACTTGCCCGCGCCCGATGGGCCAAGGACCACCGTCCTGCTGCGACGCGGAACGACCAGGTCTGCGCTCAGGCGGAAATCATCCAAACTGATTGTCACGTCTTTAAGTGTCAGCACCGATCCGCCCCCCGCGGTCAAGGATCCAAAAGAGCGCCAGACTGATCGAAAGCAACACGAGCGCCGCGCCCATTGCGTCCTCGATGCGATATGCCGACATCAACCTGTACATCTGCAACGGCAATGTGGCCTGATCGGGCGCTGCGAACAGGGCGATGACGCCGAGATCCCCCATCGACAATGCCGCCGCCAACCCTGCGGAAAAGCCCATGGGCCGTCGCAGCCTGGGCCACCAGATCAACCGCAACCGGGCTGTGGGCGGCATGTCCAAACTTTGGGCCAGGGGCATGAACCGCGCGGTATTTTCCGCAATTGGCGGGGTCAACGCGCGCATCGTGAACGGCAAAGCCATTGCCGCATTCACGATGACGGTAAGTGGCAGCGCAAGCGAAACCGGGTCAGCATGCGGAAGCAAAAGGATAAAGAGACCGATCCCCATCACCAGAGGCGAGGCTGCAATCGTCAGGAATCCGACTGTCTCGGCCGTGCGCCCCCAACCCCCTGCCCGCGAGGCCGCGAATGCCAGCGGCAAAGATATCATCAAGCCGAGCACGGCCGCACCAAGCGCCATGATGAGCGACCGAAACGCGGCGGTCCAGACTGACACGGGCAGGTCGAAGACCTGTGGCAGGCCGCGCATTGCGATCGCCAACAACGGGGTCAAAAGGAAAAGCGCGCCACAAATGATGATCGCGGCGTCGGCCACCCGTGACAAACCCCCTTCGGCAGGAATAACCTGTTTGCGGTCCAAGGTCGCAGCAGAGACCCTTGGCACGCCAACCCAAGCTGCGATGATGCCTGCGATGGCGCAGATGCCCAGTTGGACGACCGCCAACATCGACGCGCGCCCCAAATCGAAATCGAACCGGAACGCTTCGTAAATCGCCAGTTCAACCGTGGTCGCGCGGGGACCGCCCCCTAGCGCCAAGGCGACCGCGAAACTGGTCGTACAGATCACGAAAATGGCCGTGAAGGCGCCAGGCAGAACCTCGCGCAGGATCGGAAATTCGATGATGCGAAACCGATCATAGCCGCTGAAATTGAGTGTCTGCGAAAGCCGCAGATGCTCGGACGGGACCGTGGCCCAGCCTTGCAGGATCAATCGCGTCGCCAAGGGCAGGTTGAAGAACACATGCGCCAGTAAGACACCGTCGATGCCGTAGATCGATATTTGCGGCAGACCCATCGCACCCAGGGCGGCGTTCGCCCAACCGCCCCGCCCGAACACCGCAAGCAACCCAAGAACCGCCACGATCACGGGCAGAATGAATGGTGCGCCCATGACAGCGATCAGGCCGGGCCTGCCCGGAAATGTCCTGCGCGCCAACGCCCGGGCCAGCGGAACAGCAAAGCCGACAGACAGCAAAGCTGAGACCAAAGCCTGCCAAACCGTGAACCACAAGGCGCCCCAATCCGCAGGATTAAATGCAAATCCATCGGCGCGCGCGGCCACGGCGCCGATGGTGCCCAAGGTCAACCCCAGGACCAGCGCGGCGGAAACCGCGCTGGCAACGGTTATCGCGACAGGGCGGCGCGCCATTCATCCAACGCTTGGCTGCGGACTTCGGACACCTTGGTCTCGTCGAAGAAGATCGCTTTGTCCGGCATCGGCAAATCCTGGAACCCTTGCGGCCATTGCGCGCGATCCAGCGCCGCCGGATATGACCAGTTGCCCTGCGGAATGATCGTCTGGAATTCTGGCGTCATGATGAAATCCATGAATTGATCGGCAAGGTCCGGATTGTCTGTTCCGGCGATTTTCCCAGCCAGTTCGACATACAGGTAGTGCCCCTCGTCGAATATTGCGGCCGACTTGGTTTCGTCTCCTTCGGCAATGACGTGATAAGCGGGCGACGTGGTGAAGGACAAAACCATGTCTGCTTCCCCGTCAGTGAACAGACCGTACGCCTCGGACCAGCCTTTCGTTACGGTCAGAATCTTGGGGGCCAACCGTTCCCACGCGCCAGCCGCGTCGTCCGCGTACAGGGCCTTGACCCACATGAGCAGGGCCTGGCCGGACACCGACGCGCGCGGGTCCTGAATCACAATGCGTGTTTCGTCCGGCAGGTTCAGAAGCGCTTCGAATGAAGTCGGGCCATCCATTTTCGTGTTGTCGTAGACAAAGGCCACATAAGACCAGTCGAACGGCAGGAAATCGGTATCCGTCCAATCGACCGGCAACGTCAGCGGGGCGGTGTCCACACCGTGCGGGGCGAACAATCCGGTGCCCCGCGCGCGCGCGGTTTCATCCTGGGACAGACCGATCACGACATCGGCCTTTGTGTTTTGCCCTTCTAGCGCCAAACGTGGCATCACATCGCCAGTCAGATATTCCAGATCACAGCCACACTTGGTCTCGAACGCCGCTTCGATCGCGGGGCCTGGCCCCCATTGCGAGCCGAAATAATCGGGCGCATAGACGGTCAGGGTATCGGACTGCGCCATGGTGGCGATCAGTGCAATACCCGCAGCGAAAGTGATGGTTCTCATTGGAACGCTCCTTCCAAATTGCGGGCGGAGCAAGGGCGGCGCACGGCCAATCACCTTCCCTCCGCCGGTGTTAGCCGGTTCAGGTTCAACGGGTTCGCCGGATAGGCATCTCAGCTGCACAGGACAGCACCCCGAGGTGGGCGTAAACCTAGTGCGGCCCGAGCCAAGCTGCAAGGCGATACCCCCGCGACGCAGCACCGGTACCCGCAGGGCATTCAGCGTGCGGCGTGGCTTGATGCGCAATCGGTCGGATTGCTCTTGTGGCTGGCATGCGCTAGATCAGATCGGAATTTTCAGGGGGGCACCCATGTCGATCAATACCTTTGGGCATTTGTTTCGGGTCACGACCTGGGGCGAAAGTCACGGCCCGGCGCTTGGCGCGACGGTGGACGGCTGCCCCCCCGGCGTCGAAATCGATGAGCCCATGCTCCAGCATTGGCTGGATCGCCGCAAGCCCGGTACATCCAAGTATACGACCCAACGGCGTGAACCGGATCAGGTCGAAATCCTGTCCGGTGTCTACGAAGGGCAGACGACCGGCACCCCGATACAATTGATGATCCGCAACACCGACCAGCGATCCAAGGACTACGGAGACATCGCGGAAAAGTTTCGTCCCGGACATGCCGATATTACCTACTGGCAAAAATACGGTATTCGCGATCCGCGCGGAGGTGGCCGGTCGTCAGCGCGCGAAACAGCCGCACGTGTCGCGGCCGGGGGCATCGCGCGCGCCGCGTTGGGTGTGCTGGCCCCCCAGGTGAAAATCGTCGGCTACATGGTTCAAATGGGCCCACACAAGATCAATCGCGACGCGATCGATTTGTCCGAGATCGAAAACAACCCGTTTTGGGTGCCCGATGCCAACGCGGCACAGGACTGGGCAGAGTATCTGGACGGCTTGCGCAAATCCGGCAATTCCGTTGGCGCTGTTTGCGAAGTCATTGCAGCGGGCGTTCCAGCCGGACTGGGCGCACCGATCTATGGCAAACTGGATACGGATCTGGCCGCTGCGATGATGTCGATCAATGCGGTGAAAGGTGTGGAAATAGGCGAAGGCATGGCCGCTGCTGAACTTACCGGCGAACAGAATGCAGACGAGATCTTTCTGGGGAACGATGGGCAGCCCGTCTTTTCGTCGAACCACGCGGGCGGCATCCTGGGCGGCATTTCTACCGGGCAGGACCTTGTCGTGCGCTTTGCGGTCAAGCCAACGTCGTCGATCCTCAAGCCGCGCCAGACCATCACAAAGTCAGGAACCGCGACAGAAATCATCACCAAGGGGCGCCACGATCCCTGCGTTGGCATTCGGGCCGTGCCCGTGGGCGAAGCGATGATGGCCTGCGTGGTGCTGGATCACCTGCTATTGCACCGCGGGCAAGTGGGCGACGGCCCACGCGGCAATATCGGCTAGGCACGGCGCCGCCAAATGGGGCGCCGTGCCTTGGCCCAACCGTCTTTGAACCCGGCATCGAACCCCTGGTCAAACCCTGCTTTGAACCCGAAATCGTGGGCTTGCTTTGCAAGTTCAGCGCGGGCTTTTTCGACGCCTTCCGAGGATGCCAGCTCAATCAAGTGGTGCAGGAATGCTTGCGCTTCGTATGGGTTTTTCTTGCCGATAGCGGCAGTCAACGCACCATGTCGGGCCTCTAGCTTGACATAGTTTCGAGGCAACGACGCCGTGTTTGAAACACAGGCCGTTGCCAATCCCAAGGTAGCCGCGATCTCTGGCAGATCGGCGACATCTGCTTTGGCGGCGCGCTGAAGAACATGCCCACGGGCCCACGCGATGCCGCTGGTGGAAAAAGGCGCAAAGCCGATTTCACCATCCGGGCCGTGACTTTGCAACACCGGCAGCGCCAGACCAATTCCCGGGCGCGCAATGACCTGCTGCGCATGGAGACACACCGTTGCGTCCCGTGCCAAGTGATCAAGCCCGTGTTCCTTTTGCTGAATAGGTCCGGGTCCGATGTACAGGGCCGGCTCATCGGGCCCGAGGTCGGTTGGATCGCAAACCTCCACCGTGATTGGCAGGTCGGGCAGCTCGGCCCCGGCTGCCACAACGGTCTTGATGGGCGGGCAATCCACATCACCGAAATTCGCGTCAGGCACGACAAACAACAGATCCGCATTCCGATAGATGATCTCGGGCGGCGCTTCTCGCATGACCGACCCAAAGGCCACGGATGGATCCGTTGCGCTGTTTTCCAGCGCTTGGCGGGGGTTCGTCCCGTTGATGTCGCCGTAAAGAGTGGGCTGGTGATAAAACAGGCGGCGCTTCAGAATCGGCACCGTGGGGTCATGCGCCCGGTCGAACACTTGGTACGCACAATCCGTGGGCTGAACATAGGCCGCGTGGCGATAGCCGCGCTTTGCGAAATGGTCCGTGAAGCGGCTTTCGTGAAATTGAACCGAGTCTTCATAGCTGGTGATTTCCGGCAAACGCTGCCACCAAGCGGAAAAATCGCCGCTCACGAGCATTTTCGACCGAACCGATATCCAATGCGAATTGAGGTGATACGGTAGGACCCCGTCCCCGGTAAATGGGTTGGGCGTCAGTTGCCCATGGGCCGAAATCCCCCAAAAATCCACGTCCTGTTGATTGGCCCACTCGAATACGGGGTCGAGAGATTGACGAACAAAAAACGTGTAGTTGGCCAGGGTCAGTTCAGAAATGCTGTTGAACACTGCCGGCGGGATAGTCGCCAACGCAGCCTTGTAGGCCCCTACATCGAACCCCGCGTTTTCGCGTTCTTGCACCGTGTCAGCCGCAGACGGCCGCTTGCCAGCGATAGGACCATTATGCACCAGGTGGATGTGATCAAAGTGGGCGCGCAGATGATCCAAAGTTTGGTGCACATGGGGTTCGATGATGCCTAACGGATGGTAGGCAAAATAGATCAGATACCGCATCACGCAGCCCGGTCCGCTTGGGATGCCTGCGCCAGTCGCCGGGTCAATTCAGGAATGGACATCCGCGTATCACACGCACCGACAAGGCGCTGTAAAAGTTCGCGCTGGCGCGGTTTTGACATGTCGAGCGTGGTGAGGGGCGGTTCATCGTTGAACGTCGCACTTGCGCCTGTCCACCGTGCGAAAAATTCGGCACGTGCTGCAGGATCAAACCCGGAAAACGGAGTGGGATCGGTCAGGTCCCGCAACATCTTGGAAAAAGACTGATTAAAGAACCCATAGGCGTCCTTTGGCAGGTCAAGCGCACGGATGAATGCTATTGCTTCTGCGCCGAGAGAGACGTTGAAGCGGTCATCCGTAGCTTGCACGCAAGGGGCCAGTTCCAGAAAGCCAAGCAATAGGTCCAGACTGGATGAACCATCCTCGGGATATGTCAGGGTGTTCACGTTTCCCGGGCCGAACGCTTCCTCCCAGAGCGCGACGAGGCCGTGGTGATCAAGACGTTCGCGCGTCGCGCCCGCCCCCAAGAAGGTCTGGAAACTGTGCTTGTATCCACCGCGAACCGCTTGGGCATACATGGATTCAGCCCACCTGTCCTGACGGCGCAAAACCAGCAAGATCCGGCAATCGAAACTGGACCTCAGCGCACCCAAGAACGGCGCTGAAAGGAAGCTATCGTAGCTGAACTGTTCTTCTGAAATCAGCGCCCGTGGAAGACCCGATTCCAGAATATCCTGGGTCAGCCGGGTCAAGACATTGGTGGCGCTGCCGCTTTGCAAAGACGCGCGCATCGCTGAATTTACGTATCGATGCTGCGAGGCAGTGGGATGCGGCGCGCACATTGTCGGTGGATAGCAAATCCCTTGCTCGGCCAACCAAGCCCGATTGCGCATGCAAAAAACCTGAAAGCTGGTCGTGCCGGTTTTGGGCAGGCCGACATGGATATAGAGCGTGGGGCGTGGCATGTCACAGTTTTCCCAAGGGGGGATGAGACCATCAGGGTACCCGCAGCATGGTTACCAAATTCAAAATATTACCAATGCATCCACGATATCGTCCGCGTTGGAAATTCCGTTGAACGTGATTTGGTGGCCGCCGCCCATGACCAATGAAAAGGTCTCGTTCTGGTCATTCCCATAGCTTTCGACCACTTGCATGGCCGACAGTCCGCCACCCCAGATCTCTCCGGACACCATCATGGTGTCTAGAGACACATCGAAATCCTGGATTCGGTCTCTGCCGTCCCCGGCGCGGAAAATGAAAACGTCTTCTCCGGACCCGCCGAACAAGGTATCGTCGCCAGCGCCACCTTCGATCTGATCGTTGCCGAAGTGGCCCACAATACGATCGGCGCCCTGCCCGCCGAAAAGCGTGTCGTCACCGTACCCCCCGGAAAGCGTGTCGTTGCCGTCATCGCCGAACAAAACATCGTCACCAGCCTGGCCAATGACAGTATCCGATCCGGCGCCGCCATAAACGCGGTCTGCGTCGTTTCCACCGGTCAAGCGATCATTTCCATCACCACCGGATATGTAGTCCGCACCTTGCCCGCCGTAGACCTGATCGGCGTCGGCGCCGCTGGACAGCGTATCATTGCCAGCCGCCCCGTGGACCGTGTCGCGGCCGTCGCCACTGTCCGCTTCATCTTCGCCGTTGCCTGAAGCCAGCAAGTCATCGCCGCCGCCCCCAGATAGCGTGTCATTCCCGTCCAAACCAAAAAGACGATCATGCCCGCCCCCGCCCAAAAGGGTGTTGGGTTCAGCGTTACCGGCCAACATGTCGTCCCACGCCGATCCAGACAGGTTTTCGATCCCCAGATAGACGTCGCCCTGAGCAAAGCCGGCCCAACCAAAGCCCAATGACAAAGATGCCAGCACGGGTCCGGGGCTGGCGCCGTAATCTACCAGGTCGGTTCCTTCCGCACCGTTCAGCGTGTCTGACCCAAGGCTACCTATCAGCGTGTCATGCCCGGTCGCACCGATTTGGGTGTCGCCGCCCGACGTACCGGAAACCGATCGGCCAGCCTCGACAGCCATCAAAGGGGGGCGCGTGACGCTGACGACACTGGTTGCTGTGAAATGGGCCGCGTTCAGAGACGTTCCGTTGGCAGAGGTGACCACGATCAGGTTGTCGCGGTAGCGAAGCTGCGCGCCGGTTGATGTGGGCGTGATATCCAACTGGTCCAGACCATAGAACATGTCAAAATCGGACAGGTCCAAGGCATCTATTCCTGCTTCGAAATCAAGAATGCAGTCTATGGCTTCTCCGGCGGTTATGACGAAGACGTCGGCCCCAGAGCCGCCTGTCAGGTGGTCATCGCCGCTTCCGTCGACGATGACATCATCGCCTGCCTGACCGTCAATCGTATCGTTGCCGGCACCGCCCAGGATCAAATCGTCAAATCCGGTTCCAATCAGAGTTTCGCTGGTTGAATTCCCGATTTGCGGGGCAATCAGGGTACCAAGATCGATGCCGTAGTGGCCAATCCCTGCTTCGGTTCCAGCGCTCGCGAACACTTGCAGCCCACCACCCAGCGCAACCAGTTCGATGGCCTGCACGTTATTCAATGGAGTTGTCAGGCTGTCTTCGATGCTTGCCATGCCAAGCAAGGTGCCACCCGGCAGTAGTTCGAAAAGCGATATGCCGTCATCGCCGCCCCCCGCCGCGATGAACGTGCGCCCGTTTATGGTGGTGATGTCGATGTCCTGAACAGCCCCGAAGCGTGTGATCTGATCATCCAGAATGTGGTCGACCGGCCGGATCATCCCGTCGGAATCCACCTGGACGACCGACAGGGACGAGCTGCCCGAACCGGCGATCACTGCATAGGTGTTGCCATCGATTTGGGCCGTGACAAACCCGGTTGGGCTGTCGATCCCCAAACCTTCGCCCGCGCTGATATACGACAGCGCCGTCAAGGCCCCATCGGGGTCAACGGCAAAGCTGGTCAGGGTGTTGTCGATGGCATTGAGTGTAAGAAGCAGGGGCATTCCTGCGACATCGACCTGCGCGATCTGGGGCACCGCGGCGCCGTGATACGTCGTCGTAATGGTCGATTGGCCGACTTGGGCGAATGTCCCATCGCCCTGGTCGCGCCAGGTGAGGATCGCATCATCCCCCACATGCGCCGTAAAGACGTAGGTATTCGCGCCGCTTTGCCAAGTTGTCATCGCTGTGGACGAATCGGCCAGGCCAGGGCCTGCGGTCAACACCGACGCCCCTTGGATATCGCCGCCGGATTGGACACCGTGACCCAACAGACCCGACGCGCTTGGCCCCAGAGGGGCAATATGGGTCGAGCCGGACAATTCGCCGACAAACATTGCATTCGGAGACGCAGTATAAACGCCCGCTCCATAGCTGACTTGATCAACGAAAGTTACGGCAAGCGTGTCGATCTGCCATGCAGTCAGCCCGCCATCGGGCCCCGATATTGCGAACAGAAAAGCCTGCCCGTCAATCCAGTCTGCTTGCAGGTCGGTGATCCCTGTGTGAAAGGGTTCACCGCCTTCAGACAGTGTTGCAATATATGAGAACGCAGTCACCCTTGTCCCTTTCCCACTCGCACCCCCGTGCGTTGAGAAAAGATTGCCGGAAAGGCTTTAAAAAAGGCCGATCAGAATGTGCCGACAAATGGGCAAATAGGCAAAATTACCAGCAAGCGCTTTGGTTGAGCAGTCAATCAGACGAAAAAAATGTCGTCTGACAAGGTCCCCAAGTCAGCCATTCCAACCAACGTCAAGATGTCCGTGCCGAACGCAAAAACGGTATCGCCACCGGCTTGCGTCACATGGGATTCAATGACTTGCACCGCGCTCAGCCCGCCACCCCACAAATCATCTTCCAGCCAAAGCTGGTCAGCGCCTTGCGTGAAATCTGTGATCAGGTCTTTACCGTCGTTCACGGCGAACACGAATGCATCTGCCGCGCCGCCACCGGTCAATCTGTCATTTCCTTCGCCGCCGTTCAGCGTGTCGGCCCCGGCCCCACCGACCAGCGTATCGTTCCCGTCGCCACCCACCAGGCTGTCCGCACCTTCATCGCCGACCAGACTGTCAGCATGATCACCGCCCGACAAACTGTCGTCGCCGTCCCCGCCGATCAACGTATCTTCGCCATGATCGCCCCGCAGCATGTCATTGCCGATGCCGCCCGAAACCCAGTCTGCGTGCGATCCACCGAACAAGGTGTCGTCGCCGCTGCCTCCGACGATCGTGTCCTCGCCCGGGGCGCCGAAGATGGTGTCGTTGTCGCCCCCGCCATCGAGATAGTCGTTCCCGCAGCCACCGTTGATGGAATCGTCTCCGGTTCCGCCCGTTATCGTATCGTTGTCGCCATGGCCGCGAACGATGTCGTCGCCCGCGCTCGCATCGATAGAGTCGTTTCCGGAATGCGCAAAAATCGTATCGTTGCCAGCACCACTATTGATGTCATCGTCCCCCGAGCCGCCACGCACGAAATCGCTGCCTGTCCCGCCAATGATCGTGTCATCGCCCGCATGCCCGTTCAGCGTGTCGGCCCCATCGCCGCCATCAATACTGTCCGCGCCCCCACCTGCGCCGATCTTGTCATCGCCAAGGCCTGCCGAAACGGTATCATCGCCGAGGCCGGCGTAGATGATATTGTCAGCGTCATTTCCAACAACCTCGTCATGACCAGCGCCAAGGCGGGCGTTTTCAATGACGCTACCGCGCGCAATCGACATTGCCCCCGTAACACCGAAGACATCGGAAACACCTTCCTCTCTCATGTCGATGTTCTGACCGAATGAGGAAGACACACCGCTGAAATCCAGCGTATCTATTCCGCCCGTATCGGTAATCGTAAAGGTCACGTTGGCGCCCAGATAAACCGACGACCGGCGCGCATCTTCGCCGGTAATTTGGCCAAACAGATCACCGAGATATCCGGACACAGTCGCATTATAGCCATAGGTGGTGTCGCCCGGATTCGCGTCGGTCAGAGGCCCGTAGAGGTTCTGGATCGCGACAATATCGGCAAGCATTGGCGTGATGACATAGGCAAAGTCCGCCAGGATCTCGAAATTGTCCGACTGGCTGAAATACGACATGACAGTCGCCTGCCAACTGTCATTTGCATAATCGTTGTCGACCCCGTAGGTGGCGTCCCCGTTATAATTGCCAGCATGGCCCAAGCCCAACGCATGGCCGATCTCATGGATGTATGTCTGGAACGAATAGCTGTCCAAGGACGACCCGTTAGTGGAAATCCAGTCGGTTGATATGTTCACAAGGGCGGATTGGATTTCGTCGTAATCGGGACGCCTAAGGGTTGTTGTGGTGGTGTAGGCGCCGGGTTGATCATTCGTGAAACGAATATCGGCTGCGGCAAAGCTGGTCGCTGCCTCAAAATTCAAATCGGTCACGCCAGCCCAGGCTTCGAACGCGGCGATCGCCAAGTCTTGTTCGACAGCGGAAAGCAGCGAGACATCATAGGTGAGAACCCGGTCACCTGAGACCGCGAAATAGGTTGGTTTGCCGCCCCAATATGTTTCCGTCAGCTGGGTCGCAATTTCGTCAAGGGTAAAGACCGCATCCGGCGCATAGGACGACACCGATACAGCCAGCTGATAGTCGCCCACGCCGCTGCCATCAAAAGACGTCGCCCGGATGTAATAGGCATCAGTTTGGTCTGGCCGGAATCGAAGGAAACTATCCAATCCATCAAAGTCGTCGTTGCTGGAAATCAGCGCCCCGCCGCTATCGTATATTTCCAGGTAAGGGTCATCCAGCGTCACTCCGGTCAGGGTAATGTCGTAATACTGATCGTGTACCAGACTGACCGAAATGTAGTCCTGGTCGCCGGCTGACAGGCCGCCTTCAAAGACATCCCCAACCGACATCGACGCGCCGCTGGGGATGGAATCGGACGCATCGCCGGTTTCGGTCACCGTCGCGAACATCGGCTGGGTCACGGGAAAGGCACAGGATTTTTCGAAAGGCAATAATTGCGCGCACAAGGTACACATTCTGTTACTTTCCCGCTTTCGAGTTGTTCAAGAGTTCTGTCGCAAACTGGCGCATCATGGCCGGGGATAAATCCGAATCGACGCTACGGAACGTCAGAACGTCGCCCTTGTGCCCCCCGCGGGTGAGCTGCGCGCAGATCATGGATGGCGAGATTGAGATTATTTCAAGCCGCAAATCGTTCGCGCCCGAAGGTGCCCGCCGTTCTATCTCGGCGCAGAGCTGTGCTTGCACGGGTCCATCTGACACCCCGGTGCATGCAGCCGCACCAGCCGCGCAGGCTTGCACAAAAGCACCGGCCCCGATGGACAGCGCCACAACATATGCGTTTTTGGTTTTCACTATTTCCTATCGCTGTCACCGCGACCACCTTGCCCGCAATTCATGGCAATTTTTCGTCGCGAACGCATTGAGATTTCGTGCCGGTGGCAAATTTTACGACATTCCGCGCAGCCCAAACCCGAAAAGGACGCTTTTCGGCGGTGCTTTTTCACGCTTAACTGCCGCCAATCACAGGGACACCATGACGAAATTTCTGTTCATTCACCAGAACATGCCGGGCCAATATCGTGAACTTGCACCGTGGCTTGCTGCCCAGGGGCACGAGGTCGTGTTTTTGACGCAAAGGGATCCTGCGCCAAAGATCGAAGGCATTCGGAACGTCATTTACAAGCCGCGCCATAGCGCCGGGAAATCTGCGTATCCCTTGACCCGCTACCTTGAGGACTGTCACGGCGCAGGCCATCAAGTCGCGCTGGAATGCCGGAAACTTGCCGCCGCCGGTTTCACCCCCGATATCGTCTTGGGCCACGTGGGCTGGGGCGAGATGACATTCCTGCGCCAGGTCTGGGCGGATGTGCCGATCGTCGGGTACTTTGAATATTATTACCTGTCCGATGGCGGCGTGGTCGGCTTTGATCCCGAATTCCCCCCCAACGAGGGCAGCGAATTCATCATGCACGCACGCAACGGGATAAACTATTCGAACATCGCCACATGCACACGCGGGCAAACCCCGACCCACTGGCAACACCAGACGTTTCCCAAAAACCTGCAAGACAAGATTTATGTCGCGCACGATGGCATACGGACCGACCGCCTTGGCCCCAACCCGGATGTGTCGCTGACGCTGGGCCGGCTGGATAGACCCTTGACCCGGAAAGACGAGGTTTTCACCTTTGTATCGCGCAACATGGAACCCACCCGGGGGTTTCACAAATTCGCGCGCGCCCTGCCGCAAATTCTGGAAAACCGGCCAAACGCGCGCGCCTTGATCGTGGGTGGGAACGGCGTCAGCTATGGCCGTGAAAGCACGGCAGTCGGGGGATATCGCGGGGAAATGGAAGCTGAACTAGGTGACCGGATAGACTGGGATCGGGTGCATTTTCTTGGCCGGCTGCCATATGCTGACTATTTGCGCGTAACGCAGTTGGGTCGATGTGCGATCCACCTGTCCTATCCGTTTGTCCTGTCATGGTCCGTGCTGGAAAGCATGGCAATGGAAGCGCTGATGATCGCATCTGACACTGCACCGATCCGCGAAGTGATCGAGCACAACAAGACCGGACTTTTGGTCGATTTTCACGATCACGAGGCTTTGGCCGAACAGGTGATCAAGGTGCTTTCCAGGCCAGAGGAATTCGCCCATATCGGACCGGCTGCAAGGCGCCACGTCGTTCAACATTACGATTTCCACACGGTCGCTCTTCCCCGCCATGTCACAGAGCTCAATGCACTTTTGCCCGCGGAAAAGAGAATTGAGATCGCCTAACGGGCCGCAAAAAGATTGAAAATGCGCCGCGCGACAGGACGCAGCATGGTGCCTGCGCGCGGGCTTGACCGCATCAGCGTGCCAAAGGTTCTGACCATCCATTTGCGCAAAACGACGCGCGGTTTGTTTGATAGCGCGCGGATTTCGCGCTCTTGTTCAACGAAAGAAGGCGACGACAGCCGGCCTGCCAGAGCCTGGTATTTCCATTCAAGCCGCGCATAGTTCATGGCTGCATGCTCGGGCGACATGACCTGCAGCACGTCGTATCCGGCGTCCAGAACGGCATAGGCGATCAGCCTTTCCTGTACATGTGCCAAACCGCCGTCGACGTGAAATGGCTCGGCATTGTAATCGGTCCACCGCCACGGATGCGCAAACAACTTCTGCAGTGCTTTTGGTCGAAACCAGAACATCGTTCCAAACGGGGCAAGCGGTGTCAGATCGTCCTTTGGTAGCGAAATATCCAACCGTGCCGCCCATTTTGAAAATGGCTGACGGTTTGCGAACCATCCATGCCCCAAGGTCCCGAAACCGGTGTGCACAGCAGGGGGCATCACCAAGCCAAGGTTGGGATTATCCATGAACCGTTCGATGACACGTGCGGCGTACCCCGGGCTGGCGACAAGATTGGCGAACAGGTGTTCTTTGAAGGCCTGCGCGACCTGCACCGGCATTTGCGGCGTGCGTTTCGAATGGAGCCGCAGGGCAATATCGTAGCGCTCACTCAGCGCAACATCCGCGAATGTGATGAAAAGAGACGACATGTCTCGCCCCCGGTTTTGCTCAACCAAACGCACATCCGCTGTCAGGTTTCGTGATCGGAGCGTGTCTTCAATCTGTACTTTGGATGCCATTGATCCTGTGGACACGAACAGATCGACCGGGCCGGGGATTCTTGCGACGACATCCAGTAAATCCCCGGCAGAGTCAGCGTACCAGACGTGCAGGAATACCGCGACACGCGCGCTGCGCGACGGTCGGTGATCTTCGGTTGGCAGGACCGCATAATCCCCCGCCAATACGGATGCTGCGCGCGGTTGGTTTTCTGTGCGCAGCAGTTCCCTGCCCGCACAATGAAGCGCGGGCGCGCGGTTTTTCAGAACCTCCAGCGCCGCATGGACATTGATTGCCAAGGCGTCAGCGAGACCGGGATCCACATTAAAGATCCGCGAAGAAACACACGGTGATCCGGCCTTTAGAACGCGCGCCGGTTCAAACAGCCCAGGCAACGGAGCGAGACCAGGGGCATCCAGGGCAAATCGCAGCGGGGCACGGGTTGCTTGCAGGTATCTTCGCAAAGAGTGTTCGGCCGCTCTGGGGCGCTGGCAGTCTGCAGGGCCATCCAGAAAAGCTGCCGATGGCCGGGGGGCAAAATCGGCCCCCAGAACAGCAAAGTCCAAGCTGGGCAAAGGCGTTTGGGGCCCGTTTGTGGCCTGAGCCGGGCCTTGGACATCCAAGATCGGATATGCAGACAGGACACCGTCCGGGGGACAGTCCTGCACAAGACGCTCTATATCCATAGCACCCAACGCATGCGCTCCGGTCAAAATGACCGCCTGCCCGGTTAAGCGTGCAGGCAGTCCTGATCGGTAGGCAGCGGCCAGCCCCGGCGCATTGATGATGGTATCGGGCTGAAGACCATCAGGCAGCGCCGCGATCTGCGGCGCCAGCTTGTCGATCTCTCCGGCCATGACCAAGCGATCTGCATGACGTTTGAGTTCCTGAAGCGCGATTGGGACGTGCGGTCCCCAGTCAGATGCCTCTGCAATCGCGTAGATTGCCAGCGTCATGCGGCGATCCTGCCCAGAATGTCGTTCGCTTTTTCACGCACCGCGCCAGATAACCAAAGACCTGCATCCGCATAATAAAGAAAACTATGCGTAGTATTGCGAAATACGGATGCGGACCCAGGATCGCACGTGAAACTATTTCGCAGCTCTTGGCGCACGCGGGTTTCAATGTGGCGCAAGAAAGCGGCGTCTGCCGGTACGGTCAACCGTTTGTGCGCCCCGCGGGCTTCGGCAGATACCAAACGAACAATGTCGGCCCGTTCGCGCGGCGATGTCCGCGCCATGAAGGCTAACCGTAAGGCCGCCGACGGCGTGGCGCTGTGCATATTCAAAAAGCGAAGAAATTCGGTGATTTCCAAGGGTAGCCGTTCATTGGCCGGTCCTGGTTTGGCTTTGACATCTTCCAAATTCAAAACGCGCGTTGCGATATGTTCAAACAGATCCCGGCCACAGGACGACAGATATTCATACGGCACGAGGTGCAATCGCACCTTTGGATCACGTAGAAACGGGCGCAGGCCGAGCGCCGGATTCAAAAGGTTCGACGCGTAAGGGTTGGTCAATTCGCGCGCAAGTCGCTCTGGCAGGCTTTCCGTTTTTCCGTGTTTGACCTCTTCTGCCCAGTAGGACGCCAGACGTTCCACCGGGTCGCGCAACACGTGAATCAATTCGATCTGGTGGGCATTCACCCCGACGCGCAGCGCATGAAAACGCTCTGGAGACCACGCGCTGAATCCCTCGGACGAAAGCAATAACGACATATTGGGCGCCTGCGACCAAATTCGGTTCAAATGGGCAATCTGGCGCGTTGGATCAGCGCTATGCGCCAGTTCATGATGCGCGCGTGCATCTGGGCCAATACGCGGATAGAGCCACCCCGAATGACGCAATTGACGCCGGGTCCGGTGAAAGTTCGACTGCAGGTAGGTTGACCCGGTTTTGTGAGGACCGACATGTACGACAAGCCGCCGGGTCATGCCGCAATCATTTCCGCAGACCAGCCAAGAAGGCGGGACAGACCATCGCGCAATTTCACCTGTGGGCGCCAGTCAAGAACACGTTGTGCTTCAGAAATGTCTGCCCATGCATGACGAATGTCGCCGGGCCTGAAGCGGCCCGAAATCCGGGCATTTTCCATTGGCTGGCCGGATTTGGCCAGCATCGTTTGCGCCACGGCAAGGATCGTGCTGCGGTCGCCCGATCCGATATCCAGAACAGTTGGCAAATCGCGCGCATGAACCGCGCAAGCCAGCGCGGCTGCCGCATCAGTGACATAGAGAAAATCGCGGGTGATCCCGCCGTCCTCGTAGATGTCCAGCGACGCTTTTGCGGCAATGCGTTGGGCAAAGCAGGATAGAACGCCGGTGTAAGGGTTAATAAGCGACTGGCTGGGCCCGAAAATATTTTGCAGGCGGAAGGAACAAACCTGGGTTTCAGACCCCCAAAACGCTTGTGTCAGCAGGTGTTCCTGCATGAGCTTGCTAGACGCGTACACCGACACGGGCGATGGCGCCTGCGTGCTTGAGGCTGGTACTGCCGTGAGTGGTCGGCGCTGTTTGTCATAAACCTGAAAATCGCCCGCCTCGAGATCGCGCCGCAGACGCGGCAGCGCCATCGCCGGGCACCCAAAGTCATCGACATACGCGCCTTCGCCATAAACAGCGCGCGTGCTGGCCAACAGCAAACGCTTCGGGGGCCCTGCAGACCGTAGGGCGTCAATCAGATGGGCCGTGCCATCTACATTGACCTGGCAATAGAGAGACGGTTGATCATAGCTTTCGCCGGTGCCCGTTTCAGCCGCCAGATGCACGACGACATCGGGACGGGCCAAAGCAACTGCGTCGGTCAATGCGGCAACATCCCGGATATCGCCGAGAAAGACCCGCGCACCGCTTTTTCGAACTCTTGCGAGGTTTTCGGTGTTTTTTCGATGCGCCCGAGGGGACAGGTTGTCGAACACGAATACATCGCATGTCCCGGTCAAGGCCTGCACCAAATGAGAGCCTATGAACCCAGCACCGCCGGTTATGAAAACGCGCGCCGCCTGCATTTCGATTGTCCCTTCTGCGTCAATCGTTGTTGTCCCAAAGATTGCAGAAGAAGGTTAACAGGCGCTAAAATCGGGCCCTATGTCGTGCGCACCCGCGCGGTTTGCACAGCGATAATGCCAACGGTGATGATCACAACCCCGACGATGTCGCGATGGGTCACTTGCTCCCCCAGAATCAGCGCTGCGATTGCGACGCCCAGAAACGGGGTCAGGAAATGAAACACCGCTGCCTTGACGGAACCGATCCGGTTTACCAACCAGAACCAAACAAGCGTTGCCAACAGCCCCGGAACGAGCACGGTATATGAAAACGCGATTACGACGGCCGGGGTGATATTAAATTCGTAGGTGTCAAAAACCGGCGACGCGATACCCAAAGCAATAGCACCGACAAACATTTGCAATCCCACGACCATGAGCATGTTGCCCTGCGCTGAACTGCCCTGAACGGCCAATGTCGCAATTGCAAGGGCAGCCGCCCCGGCCAGACACAGCGCCAGTCCGATGGGATCTGTACCGCCGCCAATGCGGCCGGACATGATCAGCGCAACACCGGCAAACCCAAGGAGCAGTCCCAAGATCGACTGCAGATCCAAGGGACGGCGAAAAATGCTCCAGCCAAGAAATGCGACAATCAGGGGCATGCTGGATGCGATGACGGCGGCCAAGGATGCTTCGATGGTCTGCATCGCGAAAAAGTTGAATCCCAGATAGATCGCGTTCTGGCAAAAGCCGAAAATCAAGACCGTGCGCCATTGATTGCGCGTCAGGTGCCAGGTTTGGCCCAACGCCCGCGCCAGCAGAACGCCAATGATCCCGGCGATGAAAAACCTGACCGACGACACCGCAAGAGGCGGTGCGTTGGTCACAATGATCCGAGCTGATGTGAAAGCCGAGCTCCACATTGCGGCAAAGGCCAGTCCGGCAAGGAGCGCTCGAAAATCCATTGTTCCTCTTTTCCCGGGGCCGCGCTTCGCTTGCGGCTACGACTGGGGCTACGACGGCGGCAGGCCTAAGTCAAAAAAGGCCGCCCCTGACGGGACGGCCTTTTGATCGTGGATTGCAACGGCTCAGCCGTTCACGCTGTCTTTCAGAGCCTTCGCAATGGTCATTTTCACAACCTTGTCAGCAGGCTTCTGGATTTGTTCTCCGGTGGCGGGATTGCGAACCATCCGTTCGGGGCGAGCCCGGCACATGATCTTGCCAACGCCAGGAAGAGTGACGGCGCCGCCGTTCGAAACTTCCTTGGTGATGATTGTCGTAATGGCTTCAAGCGCCGCATTTGCCGATTTCTTATCGGTGTCCATTTCTTCGGCCAGAGCGGCGACGAGCTGGGTTTTAGTCAATGGTTTGGACATTTCTATCTCCTCGTACCTCCCCCTTGTAATAGGGGATTATGGCGTTGTTGTACGCGAATGTTGCGGTGGCACACAACAATTAGTGTAGGCCTAGGGTCACTTTTTCGCTTATTTTGTTGGGTTTCCGCGAGGTCAGAGGAATGCGGTCTCTTCGAATGAGCGCAATTTCCGGCTGTGAATGCGTTCCAAAGGCATCTCGCGGATTTTTTCCATCGCGCAAATTCCGATGAGCAAATGGCGTGCGACTTGCGTTTTGTAGAAGTCGGATGCCATGCCCGGCAGCTTTAGTTCGCCATGCAGCGGTTTGTCAGAAACGCACAAAAGCGTACCGTAGGGCACCCGGAAGCGAAACCCGTTTGCAGCGATTGTCGCGCTTTCCATATCCAGCGCAATCGCCCGCGATTGAGACAGGCGCTGGACAGGTCCCGACTGGTCCCGAAGTTCCCAATTGCGATTGTCGATGGTGGCGACCGTGCCAGTGCGCATGATCCGCTTGAGCTCGAAGCCCTCCAGCTCGGTCACCTCTTCGACGGCATCTTCCAGGGCGACCTGAATTTCGGCCAGCGCCGGGATCGGCACCCAAACAGGCAAGTCATCGTCAAGCACATGATCTTCGCGAAGGTATCCGTGCGCCAGCACGAAATCGCCCAGCCTCTGTGAATTGCGCAACCCAGCGCAATGCCCAACCATCAGCCACGCGTGCGGACGCAGGACCGCTATGTGATCGGTCGCCGTTTTCGCGTTGGATGGTCCCACCCCGATATTCACCAAGGTGACGCCCGCCCCATTTTCACGGCACAGGTGATAGGTTGGCATCTGGGGCAGTTTCGCGGGCGTGGTCATCGGGGCATCGCCCGACGTGATCACCTGATTTCCCGGCCCAACAAAAGCGGTGTATCCACTGTCGGGGTCCCTCAGCTGGGCGCGCGCATAAACTTCGAATTCCTCGACATAGAATTGGTAGTTCGTAAACAGAACATGGTTCTGGAAATGCTCGGGCTCGGTCGCGGTATAGTGCGCCAAGCGGGCCAGCGAATAATCGACCCTCTGCGCGGTAAAGGGCGCCAATGGCCCCGCACCGTCTTCGTAGGTGAACCCGTAGCCGTTAACGATGTCGTCATGGGTCGTCGATAGGTCGGGCACGTCAAAAGCATCGCGCAAAGGATAGGCCATTGCGCCTTCCTGCGGCACGGACACATTGGCGTCGTTGGCGACGGCAAAATGGACCGGCATCGCGGTCAAGGACGGGCCGATCAAGACGGGGACCTTGTGGTTCTTGATGATCAGGGCGATTTGCTGCGTCAGGTAACTTTTGAAAAGGTCCGGGCGAGAGATTGTTGTGGCATAGGTTCCCGGGGTCGCCATGTGGCCGAAAGACAAGCGGCTGTCGACCTGCGCATAGGACGTGATCGACACACGGATTTCGGGATAAAAGGCGCGAAACCTGGCGCTCGGCTGCGTGGACCCGGCATGTTCGGAAAACTTCGAGCAAAGGAATTGCGTGGCTTCTTCATAGAGTTCGATCAATCGCGAAACGGCCGCGGCGGGGTCAGTAAAGGCCTCATGTCGGCGCGGATCGGGCGTGCGGATCGGAATATTTGCGTGGCTTGCGTTCATTTTTTTTCCTTTTTTGAGCCTCAGGCGCAGGTTTCCCCATTAAGTCAGCAAGAGCAAGAGCAACCGGCTTGATCATCAGATGACTTGTTTACATATCAGGACCATGACCTTCAGACTGCTCTCCATCGGACACGGGTACTGCGCCCAGGCTTTTTCCAGAACGTTAGTTCATGACGGCTGGGAGGTTGTCGGCACGACGCGATCAAAAGACAAAATGCAGCGCGCGCCGGATGCAAGCCGGATGGTTCTTTTTCCCGGTGACGACATCGCCCACGAGTTGTCACATGCGACACACCTGTTGGTTTCCGCCGGACCGGGCGACGAGGGCGACCCGTTCTTGCACCAGTACGCCGATGACATAGCAGCGGCAACGCATCTGGACTGGATCGGCTACTTTTCGACGACTGGCGTCTACGGCGACCGCCGCGGGGGCTGGGTCACTGAAGAAGACGAGGTTGCCCCTTCGACCCTTCGTGGCAGACGCCGAAAAGAGGTCGAGGCCGCCTGGCAAGCGGTGGCACAGGACCATGGATTGCCGCTGCATATCTTTCGGTTGGCAGGGATCTACGGGCCGGGCCGGGGGCCGTTTTCCAAGGTGCGCTCGGGAACTGCGCGGCGAATTATCAAAAAGGGTCAGGTGTTTTCGCGCATACATGTGGATGACATCGCGCAGGTCCTGCGCGCGTCAATCGCGCGCCCCAATCCGGGGGCCGTGTACAACGTCTGTGATGACGATCCAGCTCCGCCTCAGGACGTTCTGGAATATGCCGCAGAGCTTCTCGGGCTACCGACCCCGCCAGCCGAAGATTTCGATACCGCCGACATGAGCCCGATGGCGCGCAGTTTCTATGCCGAAAGCAAGCGGGTCTGTAACAAACGCATCAAGGATGAATTGGGGGTCGATCTGCTCTACCCGGACTACAGGGTCGGCTTGAAAGCCCTCGTGACCCAAGATCAACCCGCGTAATATTCCTCGCCGTAGGCGCCGTATGAGTCCCCGTACCCATACCGTTTGGCACCTTTCGGGTGCACTTGGCTCAGGATCAGGCCCGATACTTTCTGATTGGCACTCTTGAACATGTGCAATGCGTCTTCGACTTGGGTGCGGGTGGTGTGGTCCCATTTGACGGTAAACAGCACCGCGTCAGACACCTGTGCAAGAATACGCGCGTCAGGAACGACCAAGACCGGCGGGGTGTCGATGACAATCATGTGGTAGTGATCACGCAACGCGTCGATAAAGCCCGCGAATGCGTCCGAACTGAAAAAATCGGCCGCGTTGATCATCGATCGTTCGCCGAACAACAGGTCTATGCCGTAGACCGGATCGCGATGCAGCGCTTGTTCGAACGGAACCTCACCTGCCAAGACAGATACGAGCCCGCCACGCGCCTCGTTCGGAAAATACTCGGAAAACACCCGCCGCCGGATATCTCCTTCGATCAACAGAACGCGCTTGCCCATACCTGCGCAGTTCAATGCAAGAGCAAGCGAGTTGGTCGTTTTGCCTTCACCTGGCACAGACGATGTAGAAACGATCACTTTCGGCGTCTTGTCGATATTCGACAACAGGACCGACGTGCGTAGATTTCGCACGGCTTCGGCGGCGGCGGACGTTGGACGTTCATTCAAATAGGCAAGCGTTCTTTGGCGGTTCTTCCCGGGAATAATCGGCACTTGCCCCAACACGGTCACCCCTGTTGCCTCTTCCAGATCGCGTGCGGTTCTGAACGTGTTGTTGCGCCATTCGCTCAGCAGGACCACCGCTGCGCCGAATACCAGGCCGAACATCGCGGACATCGCCAATATCATCCCGCGTTTGGGCGATGCGGCTGCGCGCGGCGCGACCGCCGATGACAAGATACGGCTATCGGCCTGTTGAATCCCCTGCTGTGCGGACGTTTCCTTGAGTCGACCCAGAAAGTATTCATACAGCAACCGGCTGGCTTCGGCCTCGCGGGTCAGCTGCTGGAGTGCGATCAAATCTTGGCTCTGGCGCTCAATCTGGCTGGCCACTTTGTCTTTTGCCGCCTGCCAACTGCCCAATTGGATATCAGCCTTTTTGGCTTCATCTTGCGCGTTCGCGACAATGCGTGCGAACCGAGCTTGAAAGAGGTTTACCAAGGCCTTGTCATCGACGCTTGCCAATCGGATCGCCACCTTTTCCAACTCGGGGTCTGCGGCCACTTCTCTTTGGGCATCAAGACCATTTGCGTTTTGCAGTTCACTCAGTCGGGCACGTTTCTGCTCGGCGACGGCTCTTGCGACGTCTACCTTGTCGCGCAGGTCCTTCAACTGCCGCTCAAGTGCGGCCAATCCTGCTGGCGTCACAAGTTCCGTCTCGGCTGTAAACTGGGTGACCCGCGCCTCGTTGGCTTCCAGTTCATCCTCTAATTCCGCGACCCGCCCGGTCAGCCAGGATGTCGCTTGAGCGGTCGCGTCGAATTTCACTTCGATCTGATTCAGGATATAAAGTTCGGCAATCGTGTCGGCGATCCTGGCGGACTTTTTGGGCGCGGTGGTCTGAACCGAGATCTCGAACACCAAGCTCTTGGGGATATTGCGCACAGTGCTCTGCGCAAGCAGGATGTCGATCGCGATGTTGCGGATATCTTCTTCATTCAAGGGTGCAGACCCCGACACGGTTATCCCCAGCTGTTCTTCAATTTCCTTACGGATCTGGGATAGAAAGGTCGGCAATCTGAGGGTCGGATTGAATTCGGGATCATTGCTCAATTCAAGCCGGTCCACCACCTTGCCCATCAAGCCGCGGGCCCGAAGCACTTCGACTTCTGACGCCACGACCGACGCATCACCCGAAAGATTGCCCATGACGTCATCCAGATTGACGACCGTTTCTTCGCGGGTCTCAAGCATGACGATTGCCTTGGCGCGGAAAAGCGGAGTTGCCCCAACGAACGCGTAATAGCCACCGACGAACAGGCACATCGCTGTAATGAATGCTATTGTGTAGCGGCCGGCCCAAAGCCCCCGGAAGATCGCCGAAGCCTCAAAAGAAACCGCATTGGTGCCCTGATCCATATTGTGCTTTCGTGGTCCATTCTGGTCTCTCGCCGGGGTCGTCGCCCGGCGCTTGTATCCGGCGCAGCCGTTGGGAATTTCAACCTGAAGGCATGTCCGGACACATCGTTAACTAAGCGGGATTGTTTAACTGTGGGTTAAGCATATTGGGTCTAACACTGAGCTGACCAACACAGGCCGGTGACCCTTCTTTCGCGCCGACCTTCAGCTCGAAGGACACAGTTTCATGAAGCGCCCCTTTGCGATTCTAACCGGTATCAGCCTCGGGATGCTGCAAGCCTGTGCGCCCGCTGTGCCGGATTCAGCGATGCAGGCAAATGACGAAAGCGTCATCATTCCGGACGTGAAAGAAGCGACGAATATCCCGTTCTTTATCGCGCCGCTGATCTTTGCTGGCGGGGGTGCGGCCTTAGGCGCGACGATGCGCAACCAACGTGGAAACTCGGGCAGTACCCCACGCACCATACGCCCCTGAACACGTTCGCAAACGCGCGGAGAAGCCGCCGGAATTCGCAGGAAGAACTCTTGAAAGTCGCATTGATACATTACTGGCTGGTCGGGATGCGCGGCGGCGAAAAAGTCCTGGAAGCGCTGTGCCGCATCTTCCCGGATGCCGACATTTTCACCCATGTATGCGATCCCAAAGCACTCAGCCCCACGTTGCGGCGCCACCGGATCATCGAAACATCGGTCGGGCGCATGCCGATGGCGCGAAAGCTCTACCAGAGCTATTTGCCATTCATGCCTGGCGCTTTGGAACGGCTTGATCTGTCGGGATACGACTTGGTGATCTCATCCGAAAGCGGCCCGGCCAAAGGCGTGATCGCACCGGTGAATGCGCCCCATATTTGTTACTGCCACACCCCGATGCGATATCTTTGGGATCAGTACCACATGTATCGATCGGGGGCCGGAACGGCCGCCAAAATGGCCATGCCCGTCTTTGCGCCTGGCCTTCGGAAATGGGATGTCACAAGCGCCGCGCGGGTCGATACGGTTCTGGCCAATTCCACGCATGTTGCAAAGCGCGTGCAAAAATACTGGCGCCGCGATGCGACCGTGCTTGCGCCCCCAGTGGATGTGGATGCGTTCGAAATCACCACCCGCCCTCTGGGCGACTACTATCTGTGGGTCGGTGAACTTGCCCCCTACAAACGCCCTGATCTCGCTGTCGAAGCGTTCACAAGGATGGGCAAGAAGCTGGTCGTGATCGGCGGACCGGACAAAACGGCCCGAGACCTCAAACGTAGGGCTGGCAATACGATCCACTTTCTCGGCAAGACCGATTTTGCGACACTTCAGGACCACATGGCGCGCTGCAAGGCCCTGATATTTCCCGGCGAAGAAGATTTCGGAATTGTGCCCGTCGAAGCGATGGCGTCGGGGCGGCCGGTCATCGCACTGGGGCGTGGCGGCGCAACTGACACAATCGTGGATCGGAAAACCGGGGTGTTATATGATGACCAGTCCGCCGAGGGGCTTATTGATGCGGTTGAGCGGTTTGAAGCCGATAAGCTGGATCAACTTGACCCCATTGGCCTCAGATCGCACGCCGTCCAATTCGGCGAACCGGCGTTTCGCGCCGGGATGATCGCCGTTCTTCGGGAAAATGGAATTCATTTGCCCAAATCCAGTTTCGCGGTAGCCGCGGAATGACGATCGCACCGTCGCATTTCGGTGGCCGCCTGCGGTCCGACCAGCTTCTGGCCAAACTGTTGCGCGGTGGACTAAACGCGCTTGTCATCAAAATCGGCGCGGCGGGTCTGTCGTTTGTCATGTTCCTTACACTGGCAAAAGCCATGAACGCAGGCACATACGGCCAATTCGCATTCGGCTTTTCGCTGGCAACATTTCTGGCAATTTTCGGTAGCTTTGGATTGCGCAACTTGTCGCTCCGGTTTGCTGCCATCTACGCGTTGGAGCGCCGCGACAACGATATGAGCGCGCTTGTTCGTTATTGCTATACCCGCGTTCTTGCCGGGACAGGCGCCTGTGCAATCTTGTTGATGCTTACAGGTGTCATCAGTCAAACACCTTGGCTGATCGGGGCCGGTTTGCTGACACTTGCGCTTGGTTTGGGCGAACTACAGCCGCATATCTTGCGTGCCTCGACGTCGATGAACCGGGCACTTTTCCCGCGTGATATTTTATGGCGCCTGGTCGTGATCGCAGCGGCCGTCGCCGCGTCTTTCGGTTTTCTGACCCTTGGGGCGAGCGGATGGCTGCTGCTTGCAGCTACATCGCTGTTGATGATCACGGCTATCCAGTTTGTCATGTCGCCACACCTTGGGCCTTTGGCATTCAAAGGCGGCATTGGCGAACCTGACCGGTGGCGCGCGCAGCTTGGCGGGCTATGGGGCAGTTCGATCGTGGTTTCGGCGGCTCCCAACCTGTCCGTCGTGTTTCTTGGGCTTGTGTCCGACGCTCAAGAGACCGGGGCATTTTTTGCGGCGTTGCGGTTGGCGATGCTGATGAACCTGTTTCTTCTGGCGACCAACATGATCGCCGCGCCACTCATCGCAAGTCACCACGCCTTGGATGATCGTGCCAGCGTGCAACGCATATGCCGCCTGGTACTGATCGGTGTCGGTGTTCCAAGCACAATAACTTTCTTGGTCTTCTTGGCGGCTGGCGGCTGGGTCCTTGATCTTTTCGCTCCGGGATATGATGCGGCAAAACCCGTCTTGCTCATCATCGCAGCCGGATACCTGATTTCGGCGCTGGCAGGCCCCACCGCCCAAATCATGGAAATGCAAGGTGACGCGACATTTCAACTGAAAGTCATGACCATCAGCCTGGCTGTCGCACTATGCGCGCTCGTTCCGCTCAGCATGGCGTTTGGCGCTACAGGCGCCGCCCTGACTCTGGCGGCACACACCATCGTCTGGAACGCGGTGATCTATTGGCGCATCTGGCGCGTGCATGGGATCGCTGCGGGTATTGTGCCACGCACACTGATGGAGAGGCTGGATGGCTGAACAAACACCCATCAACTTCCTGTATCTAGGTGGGGACAAATGTGGCTCAACGTGGTTGCACCACGTCTTGTCGCGTCATCCAGAGGTCAAGCTGGCGCGCGCCAAGGAACTGTTCTTTTTTGATCGGTTCTACGAAAAAGGATGGCAGTGGTATCTGTCCCAGTTTCCAGACGGTTCAGCCAAACGTACTGGTGAAATTTGCCACGACTACCTGTATTCCAACGCCGCGCTCAAACGTATCGCGCGCGATACAGCCCCGGACAGCGTTTACCTGATCACCTTACGCAATCCGTATGAACGCACGCTGTCGCATTGGCGGTATTTGCGAAAGATAGGGCGCACACGCCTTGGGTTTTGCGATGCCGTACGCGAACTGCCGGGGCTGACAGATCACAGCCTTTACCATTCTCGCATCCAGGCCGCGTTCGACACGCTGGGGCGTGATCGTGTGCGCATTCTGTGGTTCGACGATCTTCGCCGCGATCCCGCCTTGTTCGGGATGGGCCTTTGTGCTGCGCTAGGGGTCACCCACATAGAAGATTTGCCCTATTCGGATCGCGTTCTGGAAGGTGGAACGGCCCGCGCGCCCCGACTGGTCAACTTGCTGAGAAACGTCGGCTGGGCCTTGCGCGCGATCGGAGCGCCCGCCGTCGTCGGCAAGGTCAAGTCTCATCCCTGGACGCATCGCATCTTGTTTTCAAACCGAGCATCGCGCAGCTCGGCCGACGAAATAGATGATAGCGTTCGGTCCTATCTGGCCGCCTGTTTCGACAGCGATATTGCCAAATTGGAGCATTTGACGGGACGCGATCTGAGCGCTTGGCGCAACTGGCCGGCTCAGTCAGCATGATGCGTTCTGTCCCGCAACAGGGTATGGCCGGTGGAGTGTTGTTGGTCGCACTGGCTTACTTCGTCATCCAGTCAGCAGCCTTTCCTTTCGAGATGCGACCCGACGAATACAAGGCAGTTGATACCTACGTCGGCTGGCTGTCGGGTGATGTGGTGCGGTCAACCGAAGCGTTTACACGTCTCTTGCTGCTGATCACAAATCTGTCCATCACCTTCGTCCTGTACCGGCTGCGGCTCATCAACATACAAACGCTTGTCATTGCGGCCCTGTGGCCGATGACAATCTTTTTGTTCTCCAAGATTTATTGGGAATTCTTTGTCTTTCCATTTTGTCTTGTCCGGCATGATCTGACCGTCAGGGGCGAGCTTGCATTCATAGGTGCCTTGGCGGCGCTTCTTGCGATGACCGGAGAGGCAAACTTGGCCGTGTTGATCATGTTCCGCATGGTGCTCGCTGGTCAAAAGGGCGGGTTCCCGATCCTTGCGCCACTGGCTTTTGCCGGCGCGGGGGTCCTGATCAGCGTGGCCATGGACGCTGGTGTGGGGGCGAACCTACCGTTCATTGGATCGCATGTTGCACGGTTCTCGTGGACCCGCGATGTGGTAAACCCAGAATATTCGGTTTTCGAAACCGTCGCCATTTTCATGACGTCATTTCACTTTTTCACCCTGCACACGGGGCTGTGGATGATCGATGCGGCGTTCTCGATCCTCGTCGTCATTTCCATATTGTGCTTTGCGGGATCTTTCCAAAGGTTGCGCGCAAACTGGGTGCCAATTTTGGCCTTCGCCTGCGTCCTTTACGGTCTGACAGAGGTGACGCACGCCTTTCAAAACGCACGGTACTTTTTCTTCTATCTTCCCCTGATCGCGTCGATCGCGCCGCCAGCGTCCTGGCCCATCGTGGGTGGGTTGGGCATTGCGCATGTCGTTTTCAAAGCTGCAGAGGCAATTTGGTATGGGTAGTGGCCGTCTGATCCTGAGCGCCGTCATGTACAGCCCGAACCTGGGCGACGGGGTCATCGCTGAATGCGTGTCACACGCGGCAGGTGTTCCAACCGCTTGGTTGGATCTTGCAGGGCGCACCAGGTTTGATGGACCGGGCTCACATAAACGCGCGCACGTGCTCAGGGCACTTGATGCGCTTCCACCGGCGGTCTCGCATCGTCTTGCGAGCCAATTGGTTCGCAACCAGATACGCACCAAACTGCTTCCCTTGATCGATCGTGAGATGCCAGGTTCATGTGGCGTACTTTTCGGCGGAGGGCAGATCTTTGCCGATGCTCACCTGAATTTCCCCCTGAAAATCGCCGCAACGCACGCGCAGGCGCAGCGGCATGGGCTGCCCGTTGCCATTCAGGGCGTAGGTGTATCAAAGCAGTGGTCATCCGACGCGTCGGATTTGTTCGGCAAGGTTTTTGCCCAACCCCTTGCGCATATTTCCGTTCGCGATTTTGCGTCCCGCGACAACCTTGCCCGGCATCTGGCACGCACCAAGAAAACCGTACCTGATATTCATGTGTTTCCGGATCCCGGCTTTCTCGCATCGCGGTATTTTCGCCCCGAGCCCAAGGCAAGCAATACGATCGGCCTGGGGATAACCCACCCGGCCCCACTGATCGTCCATGGCGGAAGCGACTATCGCTTGCCACTGCGCACCTACGTTTCGCGCTATGCGAAATTAGCGGCCGAAATTGCGCGCGGCGGCATGGCCGTAGAGCTATTCACAAACGGCGCCGCCGAGGACGAAAGCTGCCTGCGCTCGGTTTTTGACGCCATCCCATCTTCGGTCAAACCCATGATCACCGTCGCAAAACGATGCGAAGCGCCGCGTGATTTCATGGCGCTTGTTTCCGGGTTCTCGGCCGTGGTCTCTCACCGCATGCATGCGAATATTGTTGCGCATTCATATGGCATCCCCTGTGTCGGGCTTTCTTGGGATGCCAAAATGGCCGCGTGTTTCGATCTGATGGGGCGAAAGACTGCATTGCTCGATGGTCGCCTTACCGATCCGGGGGCGATTGCGCAGAAAACCGTGGCCGAGAGTACAACTGGCATCACCACGGATGACCGGCATCAAACTTTGCTGAACAACGCTGCGCGCGGGGTAGAAATGGCGATTGATGCAATCGGTGCAACACGCGCGCCCTTCAGAACGGCGGTGTGAAGCTTGAAAAATACGACGTCAAGATTCTTGCTTGCCGCACTGGCCCTGCTTTTTGCGGCGGGCGCGTTAACCAATCAGGCGCGAGCTCAAGATCGGACTCTTTCGTTTTTTGGAACCCCGGGCATCGTCGAGATGCCGACGGCCGACCCTTTTCCGGACGGCCACATTTCCCTGTCCGTAGCTCATTTCGCCAAGACGACCCATTCGACCTTCAGTTTCCAAATTACGCACAGGCTCGGGGGCAGCTTTCGTTACACCGCCGCACGCGATTTCAATCTGCGCGCCGGGCGCCCTTCAACTGATTACTACGACCGAAGTTTTGACCTCTACTATCAACTGGCGTTCGAAACTGCGTGGCGCCCTAATCTGCGGGTCGGTATTCGCGACTTCGGTGGCACCGGCATCTATGCGTCTGAATATATCGTCGCAACCAAGCGCATCGCGCAAAATGTCAGGTTGAGCTTCGGCATCGGCTGGGGGCGCCTTGGAACCCACAATGGTTTCACCAACCCAATCCCCGGGTTCTCGGAACGGGCCGTGTCCGGCGGGACAGGTGAATTCAAACTGGGAACCCTTTTCCATGGCGATGCGGCCATATTCGGCGGTGTAGACTGGGCCGCCACAGACCGCTTCCACTTGCTCGCCGAATACAGCTCGGATGCATACACGCGCGAGGTCGAAGGAGGTCTTTTTGAAAGACAAAACCCTGTCAATTTTGGCGTGAGCTATCAGTTCGACAGCGGCCTGGCGCTTGGGGTTTACTATCTCTATGGATCGCAACTCGGCATCCGGCTCAGCTATGGTTTCAATCCAAAATCGCCACCGATACCGGGCGGAATTGACGAAGCGCCGCCCGAACTTCTGCCAAGATCGGCCATTGCCGCGGCCAGTTGGGGCGACGTGGATGGCAAACGGTTTGCCAACGACTTGGCTGATCAGGGATTGCAGCTTGGTGGGATAAGTTTGCACCAGGGGCGCGCGATTGCGCGGATCAACAACGCGCGGTTTGGCAGCGGAGCGCAAGCGATAGGGCGGGCCGCGCGGATCCTAGCCAACACCCTGCCGGCAGATATTGAATTCTTCACCATTATCCCAACCAGCAACTCCATGGCGCTATCCGCCGTCACGCTGAAGCGATCCGATCTGGAATCCTACGAACATCAGCCCGGGGGAAGTTGGCAGACCTATGTCAGGGCGCATATTTCCGATGCTTATGTTCTTGGCTCACATGTCGGGCCATTGTCGCCCGACCAAAGGTTCAATTTTCGGGTCGGCGCATATCTGTCGCCCACGTTGTTTGACCCAGACAGCCCGTTGCGGTTCGATGCCGGGGTCGAGATCGCGGCGAGCTATCAGCTATCCCCGGCATGGGTGGTGCACGGGGCCTTGCGCCAACCGTTACTGGGAAATCGGGACGGGGCCGAGCCCGAACCAGATGGCACATTGCACCACGTCCGAAGCGACGCGGTGCTTTATGATCGCGCCGCTGATCTGGAATTGTCCTATCTCGTCGCCGAGCACTTTTTTCGACCAGCGACGAACACCTACGCCCGTGTTTCCTTTGGTTATCTTGAACGAATGTTCGGGGGCGTGTCGGGCGAAATTTTGTGGAAACCTGTCGACAACCGGTTGGCCTTTGGGCTTGAGGTCAATTACGCGCGGCAACGGAATTTCGATCTGGGTTTCGGATTTCAGGACTATGACGTCGTGACGGGGCACGCATCAGCATATTACGACTTCAAAAACGGTTTTCTGGCCCAGATCGACATGGGCCGCTATCTGGCTGGCGATTGGGGTGCCACGTTCAGTTTGGACCGCGAATTCAACAATGGTGTGCGCATTGGCGCCTTCTTTACCCTGACAGACGTGCCGTTTGATGAATTCGGCGAAGGTGCATTCGACAAAGGTATCCGCATTTCCCTGCCCTTGTCCTGGCTGTCCGGGCGCCCATCACAACAAGGCTTTGGAACCGTTATTCGGCCGGTGACACGGGATGGCGGCGCGCGGCTGGACGTTGCGAACCGGCTTTATGAAATTACGCGGGGCTACCACCGCCCCGTCCTTGAACGCCAGTGGGGGAGGTTCTGGAGATGAAGTTCATCCAACTGCTCGCGCTTCCAGTGGTTTTTACTCTGGCAAGCTGTTCATCCGATCCTTCAAGCTCAGGAATCATGCAGAGTGCTGTCAGGCTCTCCAATGCGCCGATTGAAGCACCTGCGCGCTTTCTGGCGCTTGAAGCAGAAGGCGCCCCAGCGATGAAGGTTTCGGTCGAAGCGCGGGGCACGGCGGCGCCGTTTCGCCTGTCCAGCTCGAACAAGGGATACGAAACCTGGCTGGGATCCGACGGTGTCAGCCTTACGTTTCAAGATGGAATCCTTGTCGAGACGCGCGGACTAGGCGGCGACGTGATGGCAAGCGATGTGACCGCCCTAAGCCGGCTGATCGAAACCGGAAATACCGGCGCGGCGCGGCGTATTGTGGACGTTTTGACCGGCAGTGATCACATCACAAGTATGGTGTTTGACTGCCGGGTTTCGGATCGTGGATCGCGTCGACTGGAGGGCTTGAACACCCATCTGGTTGCCGAGCAATGCAGCGGCCGCGATATCCAGTTCACCAATCTTTACTGGCGCGCTGGCGGGCGAATGGTCCAGTCGCGGCAATGGGCCGGTCCGTACACGGGCATGGTCGCAATCAAAGCAGTGCAGCCCTGAACCCCATCGAAAAATGAGGCCTACCGATCAGTAATAGTCGTACTTTTGGCCATCTTCGATGTAGGTGCAGTGGTTGAGTGCGATCCCCAGAACATTCGTAAGTTCGGCCACTTCACGCTCGCAATTGTCGATCTGGGACACAGTCGTGGATCCTGCCCGCGCCATGATCAGGGCGCAATCGACGTTTTTCAGAAACGACCGCGTCGTGTCGTTCGACAGCAGCGGTGGAAGGTCAAAGATCATCAAGTCCGGATCGTAGTCATTTTGGATTTCGTCGACCAGTTCTCCGACCCGGCCACTCATCAACAATCGGGTGGGATCAGCCGTGGGACGGCGCGCGGATGCAATAATCAGGTTACCGCCATAGCAGTGGGTCAATTCCGAGAACTTGCCCTGTTCTTCCAATATTCGTTGAATTGCGTCGCCCGAACTGATGTTCAGATACTTGCCGACAGCGGGACGATGCAGGTCAAAGTCCAAGAGCATCGTTCGCAGATCGGACTGGCGGCTCATTCCGAAAGCCAGGTTGCAGGCGGTCGTGGTTTTGCCGCATTCAGGCGTTGGCGACGTGACGGCCAACCGCTTCCAACCGTTCTGGCGCATTTGAAGCAACACTTTTGTCCGCAGGATATCAAACGGGTTGGCTTCGGCTGACGGGGTCAAGGTGACGATCCGGTTCTTGGTCAGCAGGTCGATGTCAGGTTCGTATGGTTTGATTTCGGACCAACGGGCAGCAGGGCTACCCGCCCGCTTGACCTGGCGTTGCTGAGACTTGGCCGCACGCTCAGCGGGGTCGCTGGAACGTTTTTCCCGGGCCTTTTCGATCGCGCTTTGTAGCTTTTCCATACTTGTCTAATCCGTCGAATAATCAACCCAGGCCGACTCTGTTGATGACACGCTCAACGACAAGGTCCAGGGGGAGGTAAAAGGTATCAATCGCCCACAGGGCGGCTGGAATTCCAAACACGACCAAGCACATCGCCGCAACACGGAATGACCGGCGCATCCATTTGTGCGATGCGGTTTCCATGTAAGGAATGGCGCCGAGCGGCGTGACGCCAAGGCGCGCGACAATCTCGGCCGGTCGGCGGACTGACCTGTTCAAAAGTTCCAGTAACAAGAAAAGCCCCAGGGCGGCGGCAACACCACCAGCTATGCCACCAAACATGATCATGGGCCGGTTCGGGCTGGACGGTTTGGTTGGTACGGTTGCGTTTTCGATGACGCTGATGCGCTGGCCGCGCGAGCTCAGTTCGATGCGTTCACCCATGGCCGCAACGTTCGAACGTTGAACGACGGCATCGTATTGGGACCGCGTATTTTCAAGGTCTCGCTCGAGTCCTTCCAGAGTGATCTGGTTGGGCGCGGTGCGTGTGATGCTGTCTTGGACACGGCGCAATTCGCCCTCGGTCTCAGCAATCTCTTTTTGCAGGCTCTGGATCCGCGAGTCGATCTGAGCGACCGTCAAATCATACAGGGCGTCCTGTTGGTTGTTGCTGGATTGTGAACTGGTCGTGCCGACCTGGGCGGCCACCTGGCTTTCGAGACCTGCAATCTGTGTCTTCAAGACACGAATCTTGGGATGAGTTTCCGAATAAATCGTCAGCGACGACTGCAATTCGTCCTGCAACGCCTGAAGCCGCGCTTCGTCGGGTGAAAGGTCTCGGGAGGTTTGGGCCTGAACGCGTCCCGTCGCCTGGTACACTTCGGTGATGCGTTGTTTTTGTTCGCGCAAACTGGCGATCTCGCGCTCCATCCTCTCCAAGCGTTCCTGCAGCTGATCTTGGCGGCTGAACCGGTATTCCATAGAATCGGGAAGCGCGTCAGCGTTCTGTGCCTTGAATTCGATGATCCGCCTGTTCTGCTTGCTGAGTTCCGCTTCCAGTCGTTCGACTTCCTGTTCAAAGAACGCCAGCGCATCGACGGCGCGTCCGGTACGAATTTTGGCATTTTCGCTGAGAACAAGCGTGACGAGGTCGTTGACCACGGCTGCAACGGTCTTGGGATCGCCCCCGGAAAACCCGATCTGCATAATAGCGGCGCTGTTGCGGGGTACGTCGTAGCGAACGTAAACATCGTTGCGCATGGCCGCCAAAATTTCGTCGCCCGACATTTTTCGGATGTCTTGATAGACCTGCCGATCCTGCGCAATGTCGATCAGGTTGGCGCGCGTCAAGAGCTTTTGCTTAATGATTTCTAACGTTTGCCCATCTGAAATCTCGGTAACCGCGCTTACGTCCGAAATCTGCGGCGCTTCGACGATCAGGCGCGCTTCAGCGCTGTAGCTGGTCGGAAGCTTGATCGCCAGCGCCACCCCAATCAAAGAAAAAACAAGGAAAAGGGCCGTCATAGCAGGCAGACGGCGCAAAAAAAGTTTCCAATAAAATTTCAGGTCCAAATTCATTCTGCCGCAGCTCCACGCGGGTTCATTCCACTATCCAAATAAAGCGGAACTTCGGTTTTAGGATTCACGAAAATTCCGTCTTCTATCAGTTCTTTCACCAAGGCTGGCCCGACCGAGCGCATATCAGCCCCGGCGGCGTATACCATAGACAGATCACACAGCTTGTTCACGAGTCGCGGAACCCCATTTGTTTCGGCGTAGATCAATCGAATGGCCGATGACGAAATCTCATCCCCTGTCCCACCAACGTGACGAAGGCGATGACGTATATATTCTTCGGTCGTCTGCTCATCCATCGGATCCAGGTGATAGGCAGCGGAAACGCGTTGAGCGAACTGGCGGAGACGCGGCTGGGCGATCATATCACGCAGTTCTGGCTGCCCGACAAGGATCAGTTGCAGAAGCTCATCCTTGTTGGAATTGATATTGGTGAGCATGCGAAGCTCTTCGAGCGATTCAGCGCTCAGATTCTGAGCTTCGTCGATCACCAGCACCACGTGAAACCCTTCGGCATACCGATCGATACAGAAATCCTGCAGCATCTGATGCATCGCGACATAGTCGTCAGAAGTTCCATAGGGAATGTTCAAGGAATTGAGAACCCAGCGCAGAAGATCGCCGCGATTGCCCTGCGCATTCGAAATCAGGCCGATCACCGTGTCCTCTTCCAGGTTCTGCAAGAGCTGCTGAACCAGAGTCGTCTTGCCCGCGCCGACCTCTCCGGTCACGACGGTCAACGGCGCACGCGACATGATCCCATATTCGAGTACGGCGAATGCACGGCGATGCGGCTTGGACCAGTACAGGAAGTCAGGATCGGGCAAGAGCGTGAAAGGACGCTCTGAGAAGCCATAATACTCGGTATAGATTTCGGCGCTCACTGGCAGCCTACCTCTCGTGTTCTTTGATCATGTGTCTATCAACGACTTTGGGCGCGATGCCACCACCAATATGTGTAAGCATAGTAGAATAACGTCAGCTTTACGGCATCAATGTGATTTCACAGCTCGGTGAGCCTTTCTGGCATCTACGATTCGCCCTGTTAGGACGTATTGGTTCCCAATCCTGACCAATCCTGCCGCTTCTTGCTGCAGCGCAGCAACTGATTCCCGCCCCAACACATCCACAAGTTGATCAGACGGTCGTACGGCCAATTATTGAGCAAAATTCCCCCTCTATATTTACCGTTATTTATCAATGTATTAGCCAAATATCGACCAAATATTGGTTAATCAAACAGCAAGAACCGTTACCAAATCGTTAAATGACAACCTATACTCTGTCTGCGAGCCGTATTTTGGGCCCGCACTCTTAGGCACCTCTGCTGGTGTCCTGCTGCAACTTTGATAAGGTCGGCCGTTTTTAAGGCCGAATTACATAGATGACTTTGCATTTGACGCACTTGACAAGAGATGTCGACGTGGACGCTCTGAGCCCACGGATTTCGACACCCCCCTGCAAACCGAACTTTTACCGCCGCTTCACGAAGCGTGCTTTGGACACGCTGCTTGTTTTGATGGCCGCGCCGTTCGTCGTTCCCTTTGTTATTTGTTTCGCCATTTTGATCGCCCTTGATGGTGGGTCGCCGTTTTACTCGCAGATGCGCGTGGGCAAGGATGGCAAGCGGTTCCGTATGTGGAAGCTGCGGTCGATGGTGATGAACGCCGACCAGGAGCTTGAGGCCTATCTAGAAGCGAATCCGGTCGCGCGCCTGGAATGGGACACCTCGCAAAAGCTGAAAAACGATCCCCGAATTACGCGCATCGGGCGGTTCATTCGGAAAACCTCGATTGATGAACTGCCGCAGCTCTTTAATGTTGTGCGTGGCGATATGTCTTTGGTGGGGCCGCGTCCCATGATGGTTGATCAAGAATCCATCTACCCTGGCGTGAACTACAAGCACCTGCGCCCTGGCATCACCGGCAACTGGCAGATTTCGGATCGCAATGAATGCACTTTCCGTGATCGCGCGCTGTTTGATGACGCGTACCATCGCGATCTGTCCTTTCTGACGGACGTGTCAATCCTGGCCCGCACGATTGGCGTTGTACTGCGCGGAACAGGATATTGATCAAAGGCGGGGCCTTGTTCACCGCACATTGAAGTCCAATGGTTGTCGGCCACCCACACGCTGGGTGGCCGTTTTTATTTGAAACCGCTACAAACCTGAGCAAGCTGGGTTATACACCTTGGCGATAGCTAGAATTCACGAGGTACGTTTTGATTGCCAACTCGATAGTCCGCTGGGCCGCGATTGCCGCTCTTTCCTTTTCCCTTGCCGCGTGTAAATCGTCAGAGGAACGGGCCCAAGAACATTACGAAAGTGGCGTCGCCCTGCTCGAGGGTGGTGAAACGGAAAAAGCGCTGGTCGAGTTCAGGAACGTCTTTAACCTCGACCCACTGCACCGCGAGGCGCGGACCACATACGCACGTATCGTTCGCGACCAAGGCAACACGCGCGAGGCATTCGGACAATATCTTCGTCTGATCGAACAGTACCCAGAAGATGTGGAAGGCCGCATCGCACTGTCAGAAATGGCTTTCCTGACGGGCAATTGGGATGAATTCGATCGCCATTCCGAAAAGGTCCAGGAACTGGCCGGCGATGACCCGCGGGTGAAAGCGATCGCAACAACGGCGCGCTTCCGCCAGGCAGCCATTGCCAAGGACCGGCCCACCATGCAGGCTGCCGTTTCGGACGCGGCCGCCTTGGCAGAGGATTTGCCCGATAACCCGCTGCTGCGCCGCGTTTTGATAGAGGGATATCTTCGCGATCAAAAGTTTGCCGACGCGTTGGCCCAATTGGACCTGGCGATCGAAGGTGAAGGCGACAAGAAGGTTTTCCACCTGCAAAAGCTTGCAGTCCTGACGCAACTTGCAGACTTCCCGGCAGTTGAAACGCAACTGCGAACCATGATCGACATTTTCCCAGAAGATGAAGCGCTCAAACGTCAGTTGATTCGATTTTACATGGCCCGGCAGGAGCCGGAAAAGGTCGAGGATTTCTTGCGTACGATTGCAGATCCCACCGCCGAAGATCCTGCATATTACTTGATGCTGGTCCAGTTCTTGCGTCAACAGAGCGGCTCTGACGCCGCTTTGGCGGAAATCACGCGCAGCTTGGAATCCGGTGCCGATCCCGTTCTTATGCGAAGCCTGCGCGCTGGCATTCAGTTCGAGCAAGGCAAGCGCGATGTGGCTATCGCTGAACTGGAAGATATCCTTGCTACGGCCGAGCCCGAGCAAGATCTCTCGCGCGTGCGTGTCGCGCTGGCCCGCATGCTGATATCGATGGGCAACGAAGTTGGTGCCCGACGGTTGGTCGAAGAGGTTCTGGCCGAATTTCCCAACCAGACCGAAGCGCTGAAGATGCAAGCAGCATGGCAGATCGACGCCGACCAGACCGACCAGGCGATTTCGACGCTCAGAACTGTGTTGGATAATTCACCCGAGGATGTCGGTGCAATGACCTTGATGGCCCAGGCATACACCCGGGCGGGGAACCAGGATCTGGCCCGGGACTTTCTGTCCTTGGCTGTCGAACAGTCCGGCAATGCCCCCGAAGAAAGCATCCGCTACGCGCGTGGGTTGATACGCGAGGAAAGTTATCTTCCTGCCGAATCGACGCTGATTTCTTCGCTACGTGCGAACCCGAACAATGTTTCTGTGCTCAATGAACTTGGGCGGCTTTATCTGGCGATGGATGATATCAGCCGTGCGCAACAGATCGTGGATACGCTGCGCCGCGTCGGCACAGAACAAGCGCAGGGCAATGCCCGCACCTTGGAAGTTCAATTGCTGGCAAAACAGGAAGGGCCCGACAGCGCGTTGGAGTATCTGTCTGAATTGGCCCAAGAAGACGGCAATTCAGCAGCCAAGATCGCAGTTGTGCGTGCGCTACTGAGTGCTGGAAAAGTGGAAGATGCCTTGGCGTCCGCTGAATCAGCGCTTGCGGAAGATCCCGAAAATCCGTCGCTGAGGTTCATGCTCTATGCCACGCAAGCGGCTGCGGGTGACATTCCAAGCGCAATCGAAGGATACAAACAGCTGGTGAAAGAAGATCCTGCGCGGGATCGCGTCTGGATCGCTTTGGCACGTGCATACGCCGCGACAGAGCAGACCGAATTGTCAAACAAGGCGATTTCGGACGGGATCGCTGCCAATCCGGCTTCGCCAAACCTGCTTTGGGCCAAAGCGACCATCCTTGAACGGTCCGGCGACATAGATGGCGCGATTGCTGTCTATGAAGACATGTATGCCGAAAATTCCAATTCGCCGGTGATTGCGAACAACCTTGCCAGTTTGCTGTCCAACCACCGGGACGATCCGGAAAGCTTGGAGCGCGCCTATAATGCGGCCAAACGCCTGCGCAACACCACCGTTCCGCCATTTCAGGATACTTTCGGTTGGATCCTGTTCAAACGCGGCGAATTTGAAGAGGCGTTGACCTATCTGGAACCTGCGGCCAAAGCGCTGTCCACGGATCCAATCGTTCAGTACCATTTGGCAAAGACATACCAGGCGCTTGAGAATACCGAATCCGCGAAAGCCGCTTTCGAAGCAGTGCTTGAAGCAACAGGCGAGCTGGACACGCGGCCCGAAATCGAAGAAGCGCGGCAATTCCTGCGCGACGCCGAGTGACGTTCCTACCGTGGCGTAACTGGCACAATTTGTGCGCAGTTGGGTGACGGAACGCGCAAGTAGTTTATTTTTGCCCCATACTTGGGCATTTGTAGTTTGAAACCGCTATTTGAAGGTGCCTGTTATGAGAACTCTTGTCCTGGCTGTCTTGGCGATCCTGACCGCAACCTCGCTTTTTGCGCAGAGTTCGTATCGTATCAAATCGGGTGACAACCTGCGGGTTGAAGTGCTCGAAGATCCATCTCTCAATCGCGACGTTCTGGTACTTCCCGATGGTCGCTTCAGCTTTCCGTTCGCTGGCACGGTGAACGCAGGCGGCCAAACGATTGAGCAAGTGCAAAGCTCGGTCGCGTCGGCTATTGCATCGAATTTTGCCACGCCACCGAACGTGTTTGTGTCGGTAAAAGATCTTCGGGCCGCGTCGCGGTCGTCATCCGGGCCGGCTACGATCGACGTGCATTTCCTGGGTGAAGTCGGCGTACCGGGCAAAAAGGACCTGCCGCGCGGAACGACCCTGCTGCAAGCGCTTGCTGAATCCGGTGGGTTCACGAAATTTGCCGCCCAAAAGCGCATTCAGCTGCGTCGAACGGATTCGCGCAGCGGCAAACCCGTTGCGTTCAACTTCAATTACAAAGCCGTTGCGAATGGCGCCGAATTGCTGAGTGACATCGTTTTGCAAGATGGCGATGTAATTTTGGTTCCCGAACGCAGGCTGTTCGAGTGACAAGATGACGGTGGGGCAAAAGATCAAAATTTCGGCCGGGCTTGCGGTGGCGAGCTCGGCTTTGTTTTCAGCTGCATCTGCTCAGGATTCTGGCGGTGTGATCAGTCAGTTCTTCATTGGACAGTCTATCGTTGCATCTGACAATCTGGATTTCGACAGCGCAGAACGATCGGGACTCGAGGCTGTGACGCAGCTCGGGGTCTCCTATGCCACGGAAACACGTGCGTCGCGGTTCAGTTTCGATGCAGATGGATCGATCTCGGCTGAAACAGACGAAGCGGTCGATGTCGTCAACCCTAGCGTATCTTTTGCGTATTCAACCGGATCGCGAAACACATCGTTGGAGTTTTCGGGGTCCTACCTGCAAGACGACGTGGAATCGCTAGGATACCTCAGCACGCTGACAGACACCGGCGATTTGGACCTGCGCGAAGTTGTTTTGGGAACCGGCACGCGATCGGACGTCAGGTTGAGGTTTGGTGTTGAAACGGGTCTGTCCGCTCCGTTCGGCATGTCGTTTCGCGGGTCATACACCCAACGCGACTATTCCAATACGACGGACCCGTCGCTTAGTGACTACGAACGGGCATCGGCGACCGTCACAGCGCGTTTCGATCTGAACCCGACGACGCGTTTGCAGGTCGCTTTGGATGGATCCAGGTACGATGTGGACAACGCCGCCGACACCTTGCGCGAGACGACACGACTTTCATCTGTGCTTACCACCGACATCCGGCCGGATCTGAGCGCCTCGGCTTTCGTAGACTATCAGTGGAACGATGTGTCCGGCGTAGTCGATACGGAAACAGAGGGATTCGGGTTCGGTGGCGGCCTTGAGCTTGCACGGGTGAATGGGACCGTTTCGCTGGATTTTTCCAGCGAAGTCGAAACGACCGGACGGCAGTATCTTTTGTCGGCTGGTCGCGCGTTTGATCTGCAACGTGGCCAGGCAGGGTTCTCGATCGGGGTGGTCAAACCCGATGATGAAGATTGGCAGCCGCTGTATTCCGCCAACTATCTGGTCGAAACACCCCGCGGCGGGCTAGAGTTCCGGCTGTTTCAATCCAGTTCCGTCAACGATCTGAACCAAGACCTGATCAACACCGCAGCCACTGCGAAATATACCCAAGACATCAATTCCGTATCGCGATGGAATACCAGCTTGAACTTCGCTCAGACCGACACGCTCACATCATCGAGCACGGCGCAGCGGATGGATATCGGTTTGGAATATCGTCGTGAACTGGCCCAGGAGTGGGATGTTGTGGTTGGGTATCGCCATGCGCTTTCCAAACCAGCTTCGGGCCCGGACGTGGACGAAAATTCCGTGTCTTTGTCTATCCAGAAAACGTTCGACTGGCGCCACTGAACAATCCAGCTTCGGGTGGCCCAGCGTCCAAACCCTGAAAACAATCTGATCAGAGTTCTGTGAGCAATGGCTTGGATGGTGCGTTTTTTCTGAATCACTATGCCGAATCCTGTTAGGATCGGTCCCAAATTTGTTTTATTGATCTTTTGGCTGTCCCCGGAAATTGTTCATGTCTTTCACTGACCAAGCTTATGCCCCTCAAACCGCGCGGCGCGCACTAAACCCGCTGGGGTTCGGGTGGTTCGTACTTTTGATCGTGTCGGCCATTCCGATATTCTGGATCGGTCTCAAATCGTTGGGCAGCGCTTGGGCAACCCCCGAATACAGTCACGGGCCGTTGATCCCGCTGATTTCCCTGTACCTGTTTCTGCGCGAGCTTCGTAACTCACAACCGCCGAACGAAACGGTTACCGATCGTTGGCCCGGCATCATCGTCATCGGCCTGGCGCTGGCAATCGGTATTCTGGGCAACGTGGTGCGCATCCCGGATATCAACACCTATGCGTTGATCATCTGGGTTGCCGGTGTCGTATTGACCATCTTTGGTTGGGACCGGGGCAAGCATCACCAACTGCCAGTGTTCCATCTGGTCTTCATGCTGCCCCTGCCCCAGTTCATCTACTGGAAATTCACCGTTTTCCTGCAAGGTGTGTCGTCAGTTCTGGGGGTGTGGTTCATCAAACTGGCCGGAATTCCGGTGTTTCTGGATGGCAACATCATCGACCTTGGTGTTTATCAATTGCAGGTGGCAGAAGCTTGTTCCGGATTGCGATACCTGTTCCCCATTCTGAGCTTTTCTTACCTGTTCGCCATCCTTTACCGCGGACCCATGTGGCACAAGGCTGTTCTGTTGCTCGCGGCGGCGCCGCTGACAGTCTTCATGAATTCGTTCCGTATCGGGATGATCGGCGTTCTGGTGAATTCCTACGGCATCGAACAAGCCGAAGGGTTCCTGCACTTTTTCGAAGGGTGGGTCATCTTTGGCTTCTGCGTCGGCATCCTGTTTTTGATGGCCATAGCCTTGCAGCGTCTGACGCCAAACCCGCTGCCTTTGTCCGAAGCGATCGACCTGGACTTCAACGGTCTGGGCGGTGTGTTCCAACGCGTTTGGGGTATCCGCTTGTCAGCCGCGTTGATTGCAGCAACGCTCTTGACGGCAATGGTGACGGCGGCTTGGGTTCTCATTCAACCGGAACCGAAACCTCCGGTTGAGCGGGATAGTTTTGCGATCTTTCCCCGCGTCATGGACGATTGGTCCGGGTTGCAAAACCGCCTGGACCCCGCCGTGGAAAAAACGCTGGGTGCTGATGACTACATCGACGGACATTTCCGTTCGAGTCAGGAAAAAGCCACGGTCAATTTCTTTTCGGCATTCTATCACAAACAGACCGAAGGGTCCGGCATCCATTCACCTGAGGTCTGTTTGCCCGTCGGTGGCTGGGAAGTTTATTCCATTGGGCAGCGCGAGCTGAGCTTTCCCGAAACATCTTATGGGACCTTCAACGTCAACAAAGCCGTAATCCAGAAAGGCGTCAGCAAACAACTGGTCTATTACTGGTTCGAGCAACGTGGCAGCCGATACACCAATGACTTCATGGCCAAACTATCGGTTGTTTCGGATAGCCTCTTGGACGGACGGACTGATGGCGCACTGGTGCGGTTTACGACCCCGATTGTGGGCGACGAAACGGAAGAACAGGCAGGTGCAAGAATTGAACGCATGATGGCGCAGGTCCTTGCGCGTCTGCCGCGTTTCATTCCAACGGAAACTGTCGAGTAGGCCCTGTTCAATACACGTAAACCGCGTCATCTTGCGCGAATGCAGGCACGCACAGATCCGAATAACGAACCGGGAATGGGACAACTTTGGCCACTCGTCCTGTTGGCTGTGGTCTGTGTCGCCATTGAATGCGTTTTGACTGCCGCGGATTGGGGGTTTCTGGAAGCTCCCAGTCTACGGCGCCGGGTGGTCGAAAACTTCGGGTTCTGGCCGGGGCTTTTGCGGGGTTGGACGCCGAACTATGACACCCAGCCCTACCTGATGTTTTTCAGCTATTCGTTCTTGCACGGTGGTTTGTGGCATCTTGCCGTGAACATGATCACCCTGTGGTCGCTTGGCCGGGCCGTGATCGCACGGGTGAGCCCTGTCGGGTTCGCGCTGGTCTATGCAGCTTCAACGCTGGGCGGCGCGGTGTTCTTCGGAGTTCTGGCGCCGACTTTACAGCCCATGGTCGGGGCGTCAGGCGCACTGTTCGGCCTTGCCGGCGCCGTACTGGCCTGGAATTACGTTGACCGGTATTCTGGCCGTCAGCGGCTTTGGCCGGTCGCGCGCGCTGTGATCATGTTGATCGCATTGAATGTGGTACTTTGGTGGGCGATGGCCGGTCAACTGGCCTGGGAAACACATCTGGGTGGTTTCGTGGCCGGGTGGTTCATGGCCATGTTGGTTGACCCACGGGGCCAGGATCTGGCGCCCCCACCGGATCAGAATTGGCAGGATCAGGATTGACCGCGACATTTACCCGGCGAGACTTCGAATTCAATCATTCGGGTTGGGGTGAACGGCAAGAAACCGTCGTCGGTAACCACCGTCATCGTGATTGTTCTACCGTTCGTCCAGACCGACAGGCCTTCGGCATTCCCCATGCGCGCCGTCGCGCTTTCGTACAGAAACTCAGCGTTCCAGTTGGCTGCATTCAACCAATTCCCATCTGCTGGCCAATAGCGGGTAAAGCGGAACCGGAAACCCGCTCCGACCCTGAACGAGCGCTCTAACGTATAAAGACATTCGTCCGGCCCCAGGTCCGAACCTGTATGCAAATAGCCATCGGATCGGGGCACAGAAAACGGAGCGGACAGTTCAGAACCATCAAGAACGAAAGCGGTGGCGGACCCAAACTTTTTTGGTTCTTCGACAATGAAAAGCAGTCGTCCGTCCGGCAAGGTTGCAAGGCTTTCAAACGCACCATTCCCGAAATAGTCCTGAAATTCCGCCCAGTGATGAAGTGTAATTGACGGTGCATCTATCGCTTCGCGGGTCCGGATCCTTGCATAGCCTTCATAGGCAAGTGCCAACCCGCCGTCTTGCATTCGCGACAGACCTTCAAGATCGGTCAGAAAATTGGTTTCGGGTTCGCCCTCGGTCGGTGCTCGAATTTCAACTTCGCGCTCGACCGCGATGCTCTCGATCCCGCCGTCGGATCTGGCGATCGACCCTTGGAAAATCGTCCCGCGATCACTTGCTGCGACTATCGATTTGCCCGCGTCTTCTACAATGACTGCGGAAAGGCCACCGAACCTATCGCTTGGATGATCCCAGATCCAAACCGACGGGCCGTGCTTGATTGCGATGCCCTTTGTTTCGGTCTGTATTGCGGAGTTTGCGATTCTGACGCCTGTAATACCCAGCGCCGTGAGAAACCCAATCAAGGCGGCCCATGCAACGGCCCTGCTTACAAGATGTGCCAAGCGCCCGTGACCAATGCAAAGAGAGCGATGACAGAATTTGCCACGGCGTGCGAAAGGATTGAATCAACGACGTTTCTGGAACGGATGTACAAAAGCCCGAATATCACGCCCGCCAAGAGCGCTTCCAGCCAACGTCCGTGCAGCAGCGCGAACAGGCCACTACTCACGCCGACAGCCAATACCACCCGCCACCACACTACTGGCCCATCGCCGTTTTGATCAAACCCGGCAATCCGGCCAAGGATGTAGCTGCGAAACATCAATTCTTCGATTATCGGAACAAGAATGGCGGTTCCGATGATACGTGTGATGACCCAAATGATCAGGGCAATGCCTGTCAGGGATCCGAACGGCACATCGCCGGTGTCGCTGGCAGTCACAATCCACCCGACACCGATCAGCACCCCGGTGGCGACAGCCAGAAAATCCAGGCGCCAGTTCAATGTCTTTAGATAGGGCCAGAACAGGTAAAGCCCCGTCGCGGTGACCAGAACGCGCAACGGGTATAGAACCGTTGGTGTTTGTGAGAATGTTGAAGCCAGTAGCGCCGAGGCCATAAAGATGATGAACGGAAATACCTGCGCCACGACCGGGTCAGAGAAAAATGGCGGCGGGGCCCCATGGGACTGGCGTGCAACCTTCGTGTTGCGAAACAAGGGAACCGCACGGCTGGTGAAAATCAACCCGAGCGCCAGCAAGGTAAACGCAAGCCACCCGGCGTGGCTGTGAAAGCCGCCAATCGCAAGCTCGGGCGACCCCGCCGCCCCAATCGACAGCAGCGCCGAAATTCGTAAGACGTTGAACAGCCAGCTGACTACGATCCCAATCGGGTAAAGTAGCAGAACATAGGGAAACCGCAGGTCTTTGCGGAACAGCAAAAGATAAACTGTCACGAAGACAGTGATCAGCGCGAAACCTTCAACACCCGAGCATTGGGCGCCAACGGCGACATAAAATTCGTTTGTTCCGATGATTTTCTCATCGGGGATCGTCTCAATGGAATACCCGAGCGCGCGCAGGGTCGCGGCGACGGCAGCGAACGTCGCTTCGGTCACGCCATCGATCTGCCAAAGTGGCATGATTGCATCGGCAATTTCTGGAAGCGCCAGGCCCGCCAAAATCAACACAGCCAAGACCGCGCCATGATCGCGAAGCAACCCGCGCCAGCCGCTCCACGGTGCCAGTAACAAGCAGATCCCAAGCACGGCGAGAAGCCCGCCCACGACCCAAGTGATCGCAGCCACGACGACCACAGCAGGGGCGCTCGCATCGGACACGAAAAGCCATGGCAGCAGGATCAACACCAGCCCGGTCAGATTGAGACCAACGGCGGCCAGAGTGGCGCGCGATGTTTGCAGCAGGCGGGAAATCACGTCTTTGCGCGCAAAGGCAAACAATGCCAACGCCGCAATGACACCCAATGCTCGTGGCACAATTCGCCCCGCAAAGGCACAGAAGCTTTCGGGCGCAGATGCACGGCAAGTGAATTCGAAATTGTGCTGGTAGACAGCGCTGAGCACGAGCAGTTCAACCAGAACCAGCGCCAGAACCTTGCCTATCACAAGCATCGGGGCAGGAGTTTTCATCGGGGATGCAACTGACATGTGACAGGCTTAATCTGAAATTCGTTCAAAACAAATAAAAGGCCCCGCCCAATTCGTAGGCGGGGCCGAATCTTTTAGATGCTCGTCTTAGACAGCAGCGCGGCGGCGCTCCCAGATCAGAGCAACAGCAGCAGCCAGAACGGCAACGGCCGCAACGCCAGCATAGGCGTTGATTTCCGGAACTGAAGCAGGCGCACATCCGGCCGGGCCGGTGCAGCCGCCTGCGGCGAACGCAGTGTTAGCGGCCGAAACAGCGGCGGCAGTCAATGCAGTGCCAAAGAAAAACTTTTTCATTGCAATGTTTCCTTTACTTGATGGGTGTCCAAGTGACCCATCTGTTCGATATTGACGAGCCGAAATTTGCCCGCCTATGCCGTTACTCTTGGACCTGTAACGACATCACGCCTTGGCGGGCACTTAAGCCCGCCAAGATAAGTTGAATTAGCACCCGCAGATGAGTGCCAAGTCGTCCCAATCGACACCGATGATGAACGGCTGGATGTCGCCAGCAGCCTCGGCTTCGGCGGTCGGGTCAAGAACGATCCCAACGATGTCACCTTCACCCGGCACAAAGCCTTCAGCATCGACCGCCGCCAAGACCATATCGTAGATCTCTTCGGCGTTTTCCTGTGTGCCTGTGCCTTGGCTTTCGTTCACGAATACGATGTCGTCAGTCAGACCCCAGATAGCGCCCTGAATTTCAGCTTCGGTATAGGTTTCACCCGTGCCATCGCCGTTGTCCATTGCGCTGAAGTCTTGGTTCAGCAACCAGTTGACCATATCCAGGTTTTCCGGTGCGCCAATCAGACCCGCCGGGATGCTGTCTTCGTCAGCCAGATACATTTCGAACGGGACATCCGTGTCTGTCGAAAGGGGTTCGTATGCCGCGATACAGTACGCAACGTCGAAAGAAATTCCGTCGAAGCGAACATCTCCGGTCCCATCAAGCGTAGCGGTGTAGAAATCGCCATCGGAAGACAGATCCAGCGACACGGTGAATTCGCCTGCCGTCGGCAAGCTGGCTTCGATCGTATCGATGGTGTTCTTGGCGCCGCAGATCGTGACGTCAACCATTGCGGTGGATGTGTCACCCGAACCATCCGTGATGGTGTAGGAGAAGCTGTCCGAAGCGCTGGTACCGATCAGCAGATCCTCTGCCGTGATACCACCGTATGTCGCACCGGCGCTGTCATACGAGACAGAGCCGTCGCGACCTACCGTGACCACACCACCCGATGCCAAGGTAACGGTATCGCCGGCGGCAACTACAGTGCCTTCGATCGTCGTCACGGTCAGGCCATTGCCTTCTGCGTCAACATCGTTGTCCAGCAGGACAATGTCGACCGCTTCAGTGGCGCAAACCCTACCCGCATCGTCGTTGGCGGTCGGGGCGGGTTCGGCCACTACACCAGCGTCGATGGTCAGGTTTTCTTCGCCTACAGCCAGTGTGACCGGGCCGGTCAGACCGGTCACCATGTCGGCGTCGCTGTCCAGGGCATCGTCGCCCGCGTTGGCTGCGGTGAACAGGTAGTCGTCGTTCAGTTCGAACCCGACAACGTAAGTGCCTGCGGCCAGACCGGCGAAGGAATAGGCGCCGCCGCCTGCGGTGGTCGTCGACCCAAGTTCGGTTGTGCCGGTAGCGTCGTACAGTTTGACGGAAACGCCATCAACTCCGGCTTCGCCCGCATCCTGCAGTCCGTTGCCATTGGCGTCCAGGAACACAGTATCGCCAAGCGAAGCCGTGCCCGGATCCGCAACACCAGCATCGACATCCGTAGTCTTTTCACCAGCAACGACGGTCACGGTTTCTGTCGACCCGTCGGCGTTCGCATCGCTGTCGATGGTGTCGTCGCTGCCCGCGTCCTTGGCGACCAGAACTTTTCCATCCACTTCAGTGGGGAACACGACGGTGTAATCGCCTGGGACCAAACCGGTGAACGCGTAGGACCCATCAACATCGGTCACAGCGGTCGCCACTTCGTTGCCGTCGATGTCGAGCAAGGTAACGGTCACGCCGCCAATGCCCATTTCGGCTTCGCCGACATCCAGGTTGTCACCGTCGCTGTCCAGGAACAGACGTCCTTCGATGGCGCCCGGCTTGGGTGCTTCGTCGTTGCAGATTGTGATCTTGTCGATGCGGGCGTATTCGCCGCAGTCACCGCGACCACTCAAAGTGATTACGTCGCCCTTGCTCAGGTCCAGATTCTCGATGGTGTAATCCGAGAATGTCGAACCTGCGCCGCCGTTGCCATCATCGTTCTGATTCAGGCGGATCTTGTCGACGAAGCAGCCGTTCACGAAAATATCGATGAATCCCTTGCCGTCGCTCTCGTCCATATAGGTCACGGTCAGGTCAAATTCGCCATCATCGCCGGCCCATGTAGTGGACGCATGCCCTTTGAACGAGGTCAGCTTGATGTCTTCGCCGCCCGAAGCGTTGTCGCGGCATTCAACCCGGTAGTTGCACAGCGACATGTCTTCGGCTTCGATAACGGTGCACGAACCGCCGCCAGTGTTTTCGTCTACATCGTCGACACAAACGGTCAGGGCTTTGATCTCGTCGCCACCGTTGCCGTCTGACACTTTGACCTTCACGTCATAAGTGTTGTCGTTGCAGTAGTCCTGAGGGTCTTCAAAATCGGGCGCCGACTTGAACGTCAGTTCGCCGGTCGCAGCGTCGATTTCGAAGAACTTGGCATCTTTGCCGCCAACGATTTCATAGCACACTGCATCGCCGTCATCGTCGCTGGCGTTCAGGTCGATAACGAAAGCGGTATTCTCATCGACGCAGATGATTCCATCGGCGGGAACGTTTGTGAAGGTCGGCGGCGTGTTCGCCGGGGCCTTGTCGCCTGCGCCGAGGCACGAGTAGTCGATATATTTGCCGTCAGCGTCGCATGTTTTGACCACGGTCAGTTCGGCACCTGCAGGCGGAACAGCACCGTAGAAAGTGAAATAGTCGTCACCTGCGCCGGGGGCGTTGTGGCATTCGACTTCAATTTCGATCATGTAATAGGAGTTGCCGTCCTGATCCTTCAGGATGTGGTAGCTTTCGGCATACATCTGGCTGCCAACGGCGTGACCATCGATATACGTCTTCTGGCCGGTCTTGTCCGAGGCTGTGTCGTTCCAAAACCCCTCACCCGACAGGGCGCGATCATTGTCATAGGTCGACATGCAGACGGACGCGCCGCCAGGCATCGTAAACGTGTCACCGCACCCGATCGACAACCCGAAGGCTCCGGCACCGAGAAAATCGGCCTCTGTATATGCAGTCCATTCGTATTTTTTGTAGTCGTACGAGAATTTCGACGCGAAATAGGTCATTAAAGTCCCCCAACAGAATATTCCGACCAGTGGGTCGGACAGGAAAATTCACATGCGCAGCCGCGAACGGCATGCATAAATTTTTTTGCATTGCTACTGTTTGCCAAGGACCCAACACCCGCTTTGCAGCGCGATTTGGTCATATAGGTCTGAGTGAGAGATTAGCCGCTCTGAAGGCGGCTCAGCCTTCGGTTTGTGTACCTAATATCACTCTTCACTCTATGAATATCTCAACAAAGCAGCAGTAGAAACAATTACGTTATTTGCACACTCAGTTAAGCGGCGCCAGTGTGATTCGGTCAAGAAATTAACGAAGGGTTAACAAAACTGTCTTAGTTTGGGGGACAATAAGGCGTTTTTCTGGCTTGTCATTTCAACACATTGGCTCAAAACGATTTTTTCGCCTTAGACTTGAATCGAAAATTCTCATTAGTGCGGCGGATACATGGCTGGAAATGTCAGATTTGACGACAAACAGCCAAGTTTCCCCGCACGCGCGCGACCTTGGCCCGCAGCATATTTGCGTTAGCCTGTCGGCCGAAACGTGCGGTTATTCGCCTGTTTCCTTAATCAGCTGCAGCAAGTACGCGCCATAGTTGTTCTTGCCGAATTTTTTGGCACGGGCGCGCAACCCGTCTGCGTCAATCCAGCCCTGTGCAAATGCGATTTCATCCGGACTTCCCGTCTGCAGACCCTGCCGTTCCTGCAAGGTCCGAACGAAGTTTCCGGCATCCAGCAATGACGCGTGGGTCCCCGTATCGAGCCAAGCGTAACCACGCCCCATCCGTTCGACCGACAGCTTGCCATCGGTCAGGTACATTTCGAGCAATGTCGTGATCTCTAGCTCACCACGCGCAGATGGCTTGACTGCGGCTGCGCGTTCGGGCGCGGTCCCGTCCAAAAAATACAGCCCTGTGACGGCATAGTTTGATGGCGGCACTTCGGGTTTCTCGATGATGCTGCGGACTGTTTCGCCGTCGAAATCGACGACACCGTAGCGTTCGGGGTCGGCCACACGATAGCCAAAGACAGTTCCGCCTTCGGTTTTGGCATCTGCGCTCGCCAGGATCTCGGGCAAGCCGTGTCCGAAAAAGATGTTGTCCCCCAGCACCATCGCCGATGGTGCGCCGTCCAGGAAATCCTGGGCCAGAAGGTACGCCTGGGCAAGCCCATCCGGCGACGGCTGTTTGATAAACGTGAAGGACAGCCCCCATTGGCTGCCATCACCTATGAGGCGCTTGAACTGCTCTTGGTCTTCTGGCGTTGTGATAATCGCGATTTCACGGATTCCCGCCAACATCAGAACCGAAAGCGGGTAGTAGATCATCGGTTTGTCGTAGAGCGGCAGCAACTGCTTGGACACACCCATTGTGATCGGATAGAGGCGCGTGCCAGAGCCGCCGGCCAAAATGATGCCTTTGCGTTGGGTCATGTCAAAGCTCCTTCAATACATCGGCGACCGCTGCTCGCCAATCGGGACGTTCGATGCCGAACGCTCGTTTGGTCGCGCTGCAATCCAGCCTGGAATTCAGTGGTCGTTTCGCCGGCGTCGGGTAATCGGCAGTTGCAATATCCGTGACATCAACACTGCGCCCGGCTTGTTGGAAAATATTGCGCGCAAAATCCGCCCAACTTGCATCGGGGGCGCCGGAATAGTGATAGATACCGGCAGCCTCGGGTTGATCGGCCAACGATTGTGCAATTGTAGCGCAGGCTCTGGCGATCCCCGCCGCCGGGGTTGGTCCGCCGATCTGATCGCCGACAATCGTCAAAGCGTCGCGCGTGTCCGCCAGTCGCAACATCGTCTTGACGAAGTTGTTGCCAAATGCGGAAAACACCCACGACGTCCGCAAAATCGCGTAGGTGCCAGCAGCGGCTTGGGTTTGTTCTTCGCCCAAGAGCTTTGAGCGACCGTAGGCATTTTGCGGCGCGACCGGATCAAGCGGCGACCAAGGTTTTGTGCCGGTTCCCTCGAACACGTAGTCGGTCGAGATATGGACGAAAGGGATGCCCTTCTTCGCAGACGCGTTCGCCATACTGCCAACCGCATCGCCGTTGATGATGTTGGCCAACGATTCCTCGTCCTCGGCTTTGTCGACGGCCGTGTAGGCCGCAGCATTGATGACCGCATCCGCGTCTGTGCTGCGGATCAGTCCTGCGCACTGGTCTGGGTTGGACAGGTCAGCGATATCTCTGCCGGCAAATTCAAACTGCCCGTCCAATCGCGCCAATTCTTGCGCGACCTGCCCCGTTTTTCCAAAGATCAGGACTTTCATGAACCTCAGCCCTTGCCCAGCCGTTGGCCGACCCCGTGACGCTCTTGAAGGGGGCGCCACCAATCCTCGTTATCAAGATACCATTGGACGGTCTTCTCCAGCCCTTCTTCGACGGTCACTGAAGGACGCCAGCCAAGTTCTTCGCGAATTCGCGTTGGATCAATTGCGTATCGTGCATCATGCCCCGGCCGATCGGTGACAAAGGTGATCTGGTCACCATAAGACCCCTGTGGTTTGGGTCTTTTTTGGTCGAGGATCTGGCAAAGAGTTTTGACCAGTTCGAGGTTGGTTCGTTCATTTTCGCCACCGATATTATAGCTCCGGCCCGACTGGCCTTTCGCGACGACAAGCAACAGCGCATCGGCATGATCTTCGACATACAACCAGTCACGGATGTTCGACCCGTCGCCATAGATCGGCAGGTCCTTGCCAGCCAGTGCATTCAGGATGACAACCGGAATAAGCTTTTCGGGGAAATGGAACGGCCCATAATTGTTCGAACAGTTCGTCAGAACAACTGGCAGTCCATAGGTTTCGTGCCACGCGCGCACCAGGTGGTCCGATGCCGCCTTCGACGATGAATAAGGGCTGCGCGGGTCATAGGATGTGTCTTCGGTGAACTGGATCGAAGGGTCATTCGGCAGAGATCCAAAGACTTCATCGGTCGAAATGTGATGAAAGCGGAACCCGTCCGGCTTGCCCTGATCGGTCCAGAACTTTCGGGCCGCTTCAAGCATGTTGAATGTGCCGGTGATGTTCGTTTCGATAAAGTCTGCCGGCCCATCGATGGACCGGTCCACATGGCTTTCGGCCGCCAAATGCATCACCACATCCGGCTTGTACTGTTCAAAAACACGGTCTAGGGCAGCGCGGTCCCGTATATCGACGTGTTCAAACCAATAGTGCGGGTCGTCAGCGACACTTGCGACATTTTCCAAACAAGCGGCATAGGTCAACGCGTCAAGGTTCACCACTTGGTGGCCGCGCGATACAGCAAGGCGCACAACAGCTGAGCCGATGAAGCCAGCGCCCCCGGTCACAAGGATTTTCACGATGCAGCCTCCCATTCAAATGGGCTATCGAAGTCCGCCAGCGCGACTGCGGCCTTGTCCTTGGCGCTGAGTATCGGCGCACCCGAAAGGGGCCAGTCGATTCCGGCACTGTCCCAAGCGACCGAGCCATCTGCGGTTGCGTCATAATAATCAGAGCATTTGTAGACCACCTCGGTCTGCGGTTCGAGGGTGACAAACCCGTGCAGGAAACCCGCTGGAATCATAAGCTGTTTGCCGTTGTCAAAGCTCAACTCAACGCCGGTCCATTGGCCATAGGTGGGGGACCCTTTGCGGATATCCACGGCCACATCGTAAAGCGATCCCCGCCCGCAACGAACCAACTTGGCCTGGGCGGACGGTGGCGCCTGAAAATGCAGGCCGCGCAAAGTGCCGGCTTTCTCCGACAACGAATGGTTATCCTGAACAAATTCGACGTCGACCCCAAGGTCTGCCAACGTCTTCTTGTTCCAACTTTCTGAAAAGAAACCTCTATCGTCACCGAACCGCGCCGGTGTCAGAATAAGAACACCCGGCAGGTCTGTTTCTTGGACATTCAAGATATCCGCTCCACTAAATATCGACTTCGACCAATTTCAGTTCGTGGATAAGCCAAGTGCGGGTCCAAAAAAAGGACAAACTGGCCTGTTCATGCCGCGGCGCGGAAACGCTGTGTTTTCGCGCGCAATCGCTGCGATTTCGCAACGCTTGGGTGCCATTGGTCATACATGGGTAAAAGATGCATGGGCGACAGAAGCTGTACGCAAGAGCGCGCAAAACGACTACACAGCGCGACGGACCGGGTTCGCGTCAGTCCAGCGCAGTTTGCCCCCGAAATAAGTCGCCCTATTTTCTACGCCAAGTCTTGGGTCGGCCGCCCAAATTCGTGCTCCAATTTGCCCGCGCGGACCCATTCGATGCAATTTTGATCTGCAGCGTTCTTTTCAGATCACGCCATCCAGGCTGGTTGCAAGCTTGCCGACAAGCTCGTCTATCTGGGCCTCGGTGCAAATGAACGGCGGGGCCAGCAACACGTGGTCGCCCAAGCGTCCGTCAATCGTGCCATTCATGGGATAGCAGATCAAACCGTTTTCCATTGCTTTTGCCTTGAGCCGCAAGGCCAGCTTTCGGTCGGGATCGAAGGGTTCTTTGGTGCTGCGATCCGCCACGAATTCCAAACCGCGGAACATTCCGCGACCGCGGATATCCCCCACATGGGGATGCTGGCCAAATTCGGCTGCCAAGGCCGCTTCAAAGTAGCGTCCGATTTTCGCAGCGCGCGCGACCAACCCGCCATCTGTCAGTTTTTCGACAACCGCGCGCGCCGCTGCGCAAGCAACCGGATGCCCCAAATACGTGTGTCCATGTTGGAAAAATCCGGTTCCCTCTTCAACGGCTGCATAGATGTCGCCAGAACAGAGCATCGCGCCGATCGGCTGGTATCCGGCGCCCAAACCCTTGGCGATCGTCACAATGTCTGGTCGTACCCCGTCTTGCTCGCTGGCAAAAAGGGTCCCGGTTCGCCCCATACCGCACATGACCTCGTCAAGAATGAGCAGGACGCCGTACTTGTCGCAGATTTCACGGATGCGGGGAAAATAACCGGGTACAGGCGGAACAGCGCCCGCCGTGGCGCCCACGACGGGTTCCGCAAGAAAACCGATCACAGTTTCGGGCCCGAGGCGCAAGATCTCGGCTTCAAGTTCGTTTGCGACACGTTGGCCGTACTCTTGCGCGCTCTCGTCGGGCGTGCGGCCACGGTATTCATAGCACGGGGAAATATGGCTGGCGGATACCATGACTGGGTCAAACGGTTCACGCCGCCATAGATTGCCGCCAGTGCCCAGCGCCCCAAGCGTGTTCCCGTGATAGCTTTGGCGCCGGGCTATGAACCGTGTCCGCTCTGGCTGTCCGATCTCCAACATGTATTGACGCGCCAATTTCAGAGCCGATTCTACTGCTTCCGATCCACCGGACACTAGATAGACCCGGTCAATTCCTTCCGGCGAATGCGCGATTAGTCGGTCGGCAAGTGTCTCGGCGGATGCAGACGTCAAGAACCCTGTGTGCGCGAAATCAAGGGAATCCAGTTGGGTCTTGATGGCATGGATGACGTCGCGATCTGAATGACCAAGACAGGACACGGCCGCCCCGCCGGACCCATCTAAATAAGATTTTCCTTCCGAATCAAATAGGTAAATTCCGTCGCCGCGGACCGCTAGAGGAAGCTTTGTTTTGGTATGGCGGGGAAAGACATGGGACATCTTTGGTTCCAGATGCGGTTTGTAAAGTTGAGTGAAGCAGATGAATCAAATGTTGACAACAAATGAACCAGCCCGGACAGTCCAAGTTAGTTTCAAAGGTGGCACAGTGAGTTCGACGTCCCAGATTCAACTGCAAGAAAAATACAGTGATCTGAGAGGTGCGCTGCAACCGGCGGCTGACTACCTTCTGGAAAATCCATCGAATCTGGCCGATCGTGTTCTGCGCACCAGGCGTGTTGCGCTGCTGCGGGCTTTGCATTCGCAGGCTGCTGTCGAACACCGCCCCTACCTTGCAAGTTTTTTCGCGGCGGGCCGGGCCATGGCTGGCAGATGGCGCGCGCCACGGGGCAGCGTGTCGCACCGTGCTGGAACCCCAAGGCGTTCTTGCTATCCAAACACAGCCACTTTGGTCAGATCAGACCATTTGCGCCGTTTGACTGGCTTGGGAAGAGCGCGTTTTGGTTGTCTTGATGTCGGACCGGTCGGGGTTCGCGGCGCACAAATACGCGGGCGCCCGGGTCAAAGCAGCGTCCGACAGTCCGCATTTCTTATCCTCTCACGTCGTGACGATGTCCCTTGCAAAATCCCTCATTGGGGTTCTAGTCAGCCAGTCCGGCCCGGCGGCACACGAGGGGATCGCCGAGGTGGAGCGTGCAATTCAGGTTCTGGCCCAAGGCAGGGACCGATGATTCACCACGAACATCAAACTCAAGGGAGAAACTCATGTTCAATAAGCTGAAAATGACCGCTGCATGCGCCGTATCTGCGGCCTTGTTGGCCCCGGCCGCAATGGCTGAGGAATTCATCACGATCGGCACAGGTGGCGTGACGGGTGTTTATTATCCCACGGGCGGCGCAATCTGTCGTTTGGTCAACAAAGGACGCCGCGACCACGGCTTGCGTTGTTCAGTCGAATCCACCGGCGGATCGGTCTACAACATCAACACGATCCGCGAAGGCGAGCTGGAATTCGGTGTTGCCCAGTCAGATTGGCAATACCATGCTTACAACGGGACGTCGCGATTTGAAGAGTCAGGCCCCTTCGAAGGTCTTCGCGCTGTCTTTTCGGTGCATCCCGAACCATTTACGGTCGTGGCCCGCGCCGATGCCGGAATCGAAAGCATCGAAGACCTCAAGGGCAAGCGTGTGAACATCGGCAACCCGGGATCCGGTCAGCGCGGCACGATGGAAGTGCTGATAGAGGCGCTTGGGTGGACAACAGACGATTTCGCCCTGGCGACCGAACTTAAGGCCGCCGAACAGTCCGCCGCCCTGTGTGACAACCAGATCGACGCCATGGTCTATACGGTCGGCCACCCGTCCGGATCCATCCAAGAGGCGACGACTGCGTGCGATTCCGTTCTGGTCGACGTGGCGGGTGACGTGGTTGACGGCTTGGTTGCCGAAAACCCGTTCTATCGGACGGCCACGATCCCAGGCGGGATGTATCGCGGAAATGACGAAGACACGATGACCTTCGGTGTTGGCGCAACCTTTGTAACCTCGGCGGATGTGTCGGAAGACGTGGTCTATATTCTGGTCAGCTCGGTTTTTGAGAATTTCGATGATTTCAAAGGCCTGCACCCGGCTTTCGCCAATCTGGTGCCCGAAGAAATGGCAACTGCGGGTCTGTCCGCCCCGCTGCATCCTGGTGCCGCGAAGTATTATCGCGAAAAAGGCTGGATCGAATAATTCAGCTGGTATGAAGTAAAGATGCCGGGGGCGTCCTGTGCCCCCGGCAGTGTCGTTTCAGCCAAATATGGCGAAACACCCAGTAACCAGACTCGCGCCGTGCAGCGGCGTCAGGGGGACAGATGTCAGGACAAAACGATCGCGCGCTTAGCGAAGAAGAACTTCAGGAACTCGTCGCAGCCAGTGATAGCGGCGCGCGCAGTCCGACAGGGGCCGTAGGTGTCTTCATCGCTGCTGTTGCTCTGATCTGGTCGATTTTCCAGGTTCTTCTGGCCTCGCCCGTGGCGCCCTACGTGCTACCTGGCGATCTGATCAACAACTCGCGGCAGATCCACCTGGCCTTTGCGATATTCCTGGCCGCCATGGCCTATCCATTGTTCAAGTCCAGCCCGCGTGACCGTGTCCCGTGGTACGATTGGGTGCTGGGTATATTGGGCGCTTTTCTGGCGCTGTACGGGTACTTCTTCTACGAAAAAATCGTCGGGAATGGCGGATTGGCTGACACGTCGGACGCCTATTTTGCGCTGGCGGGGCTCATATTACTGTTCATTGCATCCTACCGTGTTCTTGGCCCTGTGATGGTCATCCTTGCGGTCGTCTTTTTGGCCTATGTCTTTTTCGGGGCCTCTGAAGCCGTGCCTGACCAAATCCGCTGGGCCGGGGCCAGCCTGCGCAAAGCCATGAGCCATATGTGGATCACGTCAGAAGGGGTGTTCGGGATCGCTCTGGGGGTTTCGACCAAGTTCGTTTTCCTGTTTGTGCTGTTCGGGGCCCTTTTGGACAAGGCGGGGGCCGGCAACTATTTCATCAAGATGGCCTTCGGCGCTCTGGGGCACCTACGTGGCGGACCGGCCAAGGCGGCCGTGGTCGGATCGGCAGCGACTGGCCTGATTTCGGGGTCGTCCATTGCCAATGTGGTGACCACCGGCACCTTCACAATCCCTCTCATGAAGCGCGTCGGATTTTCGGCGGAAAAGGCCGGGTCTGTCGAAGTTGCGTCCTCGGTGAATGGCCAGATCATGCCCCCCGTGATGGGCGCTGCGGCGTTTCTGATGGTCGAATACGTCGGCATTTCTTATGTCGAGGTGATCACCCACGCCTTCCTGCCCGCGATCATCAGCTACATCGCGCTGGTCTATATCGTCCACTTGGAAGCGGTGAAGAACAACATGCCGACCATCGGCAACAAGGTGGTCAACCTGTTCAACACCGTGCTGGGCATGTTCGGCTTTTTCGCAGGTTTCGCGCTGCTGTGCTACGCCACGCAATACCCTGTTGGGTGGATCGTATCCCTATTCCCCGATGGATCTGGGCTGGTGCTTTCAATCTTGCTGGGTGTGATCTACATCGGGCTGGTTTATCTGGCTGCGCAAATCCCAGACCTTGAACCTGATGACCCCAACGCGGAAGTCGTCGAGCTGCCAGATGTCGCCAAGATCTACAAGTCCGGGCTTTATTACCTGCTTCCGATCATCGTGCTGGTCTATTTCCTGATGATCGAACGTAAATCGCCAGGCTTGTCGGCGTTCTGGGCGACTTTCCTTTTGTTCTTCATCCTTCTGACGCAAAAAGCGCTCAAGGCGTTCTTTCGCGGCGAAAGCGATGCGGTGATCCAACTGAGGGACGGTTTGCTGGATTTGGTTTCGGGCATGATCGACGGTGCGCGGAACATGATCGGGATCGGCTTGGCCACGGCAACCGCGGGCATCATTGTCGGAACCGTATCACTGACCGGTATTGGGCAGGTGATGGCCGATTTCGTCGAATTCCTGTCCGGCGGGAACCTGATCCTGATGTTGATCTTCGTGGCGATCCTTTCGCTTATTTTGGGTATGGGTTTGCCCACGACCGCGAACTACATCGTGGTGTCCTCGCTCATGGTGGCAGTGGTTGTTGAACTCGGGGCGCAGTCGGGTCTGATCGTTCCGTTGATCGCCGTCCATTTGTTTGTCTTTTACTTCGGGATTATGGCCGATGTGACACCGCCTGTCGGGCTAGCCAGTTTCGCGGCGGCAGCCGTGTCAGGTGGCGATGCGATCCGCACCGGGTTCACAGCGTTCTTCTACAGCTTGCGCACGGTGGCGTTGCCGTTTGTCTTTATCTTCAACACCGATCTTCTACTGATCGATGTTACCTGGATGCAGGGGATCGTGGTGTTCGTCGTGGCAACGATCGGCATTTTGGTCTTTACGGCCGCCACCATGGGCTGGTTCCTGACGCGCAACCGGATCTGGGAAACCGTGGCGATGCTGCTGATCGCATTTGCGCTATTCCGGCCGGGCTTTTTCATGAACCAGATCCAGCCGCCATTCGAACGGATCGACCCGGCGGCGTTCTCTGAGGCCCTGGGCACTGCCGAACCTGGCAGCCAGTTCCGCACAGTAATTTCAGGGCCAGACTTCGACACGTTGGAAGTCAAAGAGGTGACGGTCCCCGTTACTGTGCCTGATGTTGATGGCGCCGATGCGCGTCTTGACGCACTGGGATTGATCCTGCTGCCCGAAAACGGGACGCAGCGATTGGATGAACCGATGTTTGGAACCGACATGTCGGCCGCTTTGGATTCGTTCGACTTTTATGGGGATGAGCCGGTGCAGATCGCGCGCGTCCAGGTTGCAGCCAACCAACCGCCAAAAGAGCTCATCTTTATCCCAGCCTTGCTGCTTCTGGGCCTGATCGCGTTCTTGCAAACGCGTCGTGCGGCCCCTGTTCTTGAAGGAGAACCCGCATGACCGCCACTATACTTTGCGCCATCGACATCAACCGCCCCGAAGAAGAAACGCGCGTTCTTGAAACTGCCAAGAAACTGGCTGATCTCGATGGGGCGAAACTGGACGTCATCACCGTTGTTCCTGACTTCGGTGCATCGCTGGTGGGAGCATATTTCGAAGACCACCACGTCAAGACGGCGCGGGACGGCGCCAAAAAGCTTCTCAACGATATGGTTAAAGAAACGCTCGGCGAAGAAGCGAACAAGAGCATTCGGCATATCGTCGCCATCGGAACGGTCTACGAAGAAGTCCTGAAGGCCGCAAAGTTGAACGGCGCGGATCTGATCGTGATCGGGGCGCACCGCCCTGATTTCAAAGACTATCTCTTGGGGCCCAATGCGGCGCGGGTGGTGCGCCACTCGGGCTGTTCGGTTTACGTGGTGCGCTAGCAAAGCGCATCTGGCCGCGGCGGCGCACACCGGATCGCCCGGCGCTGCGCCGCCAGGAAACGGGCGCTATTGCACGGGCGAGGCAACCACGGCAAGGCAATCGCCCATGGAAATCAATCCGGGGAAATGACGCGCCGCCAAAATACCCGATACCGACGACGCAATGACCTGCGGAGCGACACCGGTTCGATCGGCCGGCCATATTCTGGCAAGCGCGTCGCCTGCGCTCACCTGTTCACCAAGGTCTATCAGTGGTTCAATCAGACCCGTGGTCTCTGCCAAATGGTAACAGCCCGGGCCGGTTGTATCGATTTCCACGGACTTGTTCTGCGTCGCTTCGCCAGCAAGGATCCCGGCGTGTATCAGAACGTTCTCGGCGCCTTGCCGGGCAATCCGCGCCGAACGGGCCGTGGCTGTACCCCCTCCACCCAGTTCCGTCGACACGAATACCTTGCCGGCGTTTTCCGCTGCCGTGTCGTACATGCCCACGTCATCGATCTCTTTCAGGATCATGGAATAAGGTGCGTTAAAGGCTTTCATCGCCGCGACACATGCAGCTTGTTGATCGCGATCGTTCAAGATGTGGGCAGCGGCAAAGGGAATGAAATCCAACGTTTTTCCGCCTGAGTGAAAATCCAGCACCACATCGGCCAGCGGCAATAGGGTCCGTTCGAAATAGTCCGCGATTTTCTGGGTCGGCGTGCCGTCCGGCGCACCGGGGAAACACCGGTTCAAATTCACCCCGTCCAGGGGTGACACCCGCCGCGCCATCTGAAAGGCCGGCAAATTCATGTAGGGAATTATGATCACCCTACCTGTGACAGCAGCGGGTTCCAGATCATGTGCCAATCCTTGCAGGGCGATCGGCCCCTCGTATTCGTCACCATGACAGGCGCCCGAAAGCAGGGCTGTCGGCCCGGGCCCGTTATGAACGACGGTGATCGGGATCATGATCGACCCCCAGGCCGAACTGTCGCGGCTGCATGGAAGACGCAGGAAACCGTGGTGTTTGCCATCACGGTCAAAAGGTACGGTCGCCGTGATGGGGTTGTCAGCTAGAATGCGCATTAGGGTTTCACGATCAATTTTCTGGGCACGTTGGCCAAACATTCGGGGCCTTTTTCACCGATAACAATGCTTTCGGTGATTTCGAACCCCATATCATCCATCCACAGCCCGGTCATGAAGTGAAAGGTCATGCCGGGCTTGAGTTCGGTCAGATCGCCCGGACGCAGCGAGCAGGTTCGTTCGCCCCAGTCCGGCGGATACGACAGGCCGATCGGATACCCCGTCCTGTTGTCTTTGACGATGTCGTATTTCTGAAGCACTTCGAAAAAAGAGATGGCGATATCTTCGCAAGTGTTCCCAGCCTTGGCCGCGCCAAGACCAGCTTCCATCCCTTCCAGAACCGCCTTTTCCGCATCCAGAAATTTTTGTGTCGGTTTGCCCAGAAAAATAGTCCGGCTGAGGGGGCAGTGATAGCGCCTGAAGCACCCGGCAATTTCGAAAAACGTACCCTCACCCGTTTGCATCTGTTTGTCATCCCACGTCAGATGCGGCGCGGCTGCGTCCGTACCAGAGGGTAAAAGAGGCACGATGGCAGGATAGTCGCCGCCACAGCCGAGTTCTTCATCGTAACGCAGGCTGGCGTCGTAAATATCGGCGACAAGATCGCATTTGCGCATACCCGGCTCGACGGTCTCGACAATGCGTTCGTGCATACGTTCGACAATGCGGGCCGCTTTGCGCATGCGGTCCAGTTCCGCTTCTGATTTTACGCCGCGCTGCCAGTTCACCAGTGCGGTCACATCCACCAAAGGTTCGGGCAACCCGTCTGAAAGAGCCTGAAAACCCTTGGCCGAGAACCAATAATTGTCCATTTCGACCCCGATGCGCCCGTGATGCCACCCGCGTTCGGTCAGTTTTGCGGCCAGGTATTCCATCGGATGCCGCTCGGACGATTGCACAAAGTAGTCTGGATAGCCGATGATGTCCGGTTCCTGCATGTAAACGGTGCGAAGGGCCCCTTGAGCATCCTGTTCACGCCCGAACCAGACCGGATCCCCGGTCGGGCCAATGACCACCGCCTGATGGACGTAAAAGGACCAACCATCGTAGCCTGTCAGCCAAGCCATGTTCGACGGGTCCGAGGTGATCAGCGTGTCTACGTTGGCTTTTTCCATCGCTTTGCGCACCTTGGCGATACGCGTTTCATATTCGGCATCGGAAAAGCGAAAGGTGTCGATTGTGGCCATGGCAATCAGCTTTCAAAGTTGGTGCCCAGCGCGGCGTTGGTTGCACGTGCGTGGGCAAAGGTGGCAATGGCGGTGTCCTGAACCCCGGTCCCGGTTAAATCCGCGATGGTGATCTGGTCGTGCGAAACCCGGCCCGGCGCAGCCCCAGCTATGATTTCACCCAGTTCGTCGAATCGAGTGTCCTTCCCGATGACACCCGCGTCAATCGCCGCGCGCAATTCCCCAAGGGTGCGCGTCTGGCTGAGACGGTCCGGCACGTATAGGTCAGCCCGTGCGATGCAAGACGGGGCAAGTTCGGATTTGTCATGCTGATCGGATCCCATCGCGGTCACATGCTGACCCGGACTAAGCCATTCCCCCATCACAAGCGGTTCGGTTGACGGGGTCGTCGTGACGATGACATCTGCATTGGCAACGGCGCTTTCGGGATCGGTCGCAACTGAAACATCGATCGAAAGATCCTGCGCAACAACAGACGCCAGCGCCTGTGCGGCATCGCGATTCCGGCCCCAGATAACTGCCGAAGTTATTGGTCTGACCAGACAAAGCGCCGCCAATTGCAGCCTGGCCTGCATTCCGGTGCCAATGACTGTAGCGCGGGACGCGTCCTTTCTTGCCAAGTGACGCGCGGCGACCGCACCGGCCGCCGCTGTTCGCACGTCCGTCAGATAACCGTTGTCCAGCAATAGCGCCTCAATTTGCCCCGTTCTCGCCGCGAACAGGATCATCAAGCCGGAAGTTGACGGAAGGCCGATCTTTGGGTTGTCGAAAAACCCCGGCGACACCTTGATGGCGAAACTATCCAAACCCGGAACATACGCAGTCTTGACGTCCACTTCGCCATTGAAATCCTTGATGGCCATCGACAGCACCGGTGGCATGACGACCTGCTTTTCGGCAAGTGCGCGGAACCCATCTTCGACAACACACACCGCTTCCAAATCCAATGGCACGGCGGCCCGCAATTCGGCTTCGGTGAGGATACGAATTTGGGACATCAGGCGCGCTCCTTACCCAGATCGACATTCTGACCCGAGATTACGCGATGATGGAGCGCCATATCGATATTGCCGCCGCTAAGCAGAGCGACCATCGGTCCTTTGGATGACACTTTTCCAGCCAGAATAGCCGCGACGCCAACTGCGCCAGCCCCTTCGACGATTTGGCGTTCCTGCCAATAACAGTGGCGAATTCCTTCAGCAATTTCGGATTCGGTCAACAAAACAACGTCATCGACCAAGTTCTGTGCCATTGCGAAGGTGTAGCGGTTGGTCATACCAATGCCGCCGCCAAGGCTGTCAGCCAATGTCGGCAGTTCCCTGACTTCGACCGGCCGCCCGATACGCAGGCTTTCAGCCATGGCCGCCCCGCGCTGCATCGACACCCCGATGACGCGCACGCCGGGGATGCGTGCTTTCAGGGCGACGGCCATCCCCGCGATCAGACCACCGCCCGACAGCTGCACCAGGACTGTGTCGATCTCAGGCAATGCCGCGGCGATTTCCAATCCCAATGTGCCCTGCCCTGCAATCACGTCAGGATGGTCGAACGGCGGGATGACGGTCATGCCGCTGTCAACCATACGATCAACCGCCTTTTGCGCGTCATCCTGACTGTCGCCTTCAATCAGAACCTCGGCGCCCTCGGCTTGGATCGCTTTGACCTTGTTTGCGGGAACCAGTTTTGACATTGCGATGACACATCGCACCCCCGCCTTTCCGCAGGTGCGCGCCAGAGCGCGGCCATGATTCCCGGTGGAGACGCCCACGACACCGGCAGCTTTCTCGTCTGGGCTCAGGCGGGCGACGGCGTTCGACGCCCCGCGGAATTTGAAGCTGCCGCTGTGTTGGTGGTGCTCCAGCTTGAGATGGACTGGCACCCCGAGCTGCGCACTCAGCGATACAGAGGTTTCGACCGGTGTGTCGCGGACCATGGGCGCGATTGCGTTCTGCGCCGTGACGATGTCGGACACCGTGATGTCATTGGGCTGGGTCATGACTGTGCCTCTGGCGTGCAGGTTTTGAACAATCGGCCCACACGCTGGGCGGGCTCCAACTGGGCGCAGGACAAAAGCTTCCAGAGAGCTGCTTGGTTCGAGGACACAACCGGCTTGCCCAATCGTTCTTCGAGTGTGTCGATCACGCCCAAAGCAGGCAGCCCCGTACAAGACAGGAAAATCCCATCTGCTTCGGGGCAATCTGCGGCAATCGCGGCATCGATGATCGTCTGTGCGCACACGCGGGCCATGTCGCGATCGTCTTCCAGATCCAGGCAACTGGCGGCGATCACATGCAAGCCCTGATCTTCAAAGAACCCCACCATGGGCTGCGTCGTTGCGCGGGTATAGGGTGTCACCAGAGCAACCCGTTTGACACCAAGTGCTGCGAACCCCTCAACCGCAGCAGACGCAGGGGTCACTACGGGCACACCCGGCTTGGCGGCTTGGATCGCCTTGACAACTGCGCCCTCGCCAATGACCACCGAGGCCGACGTGCAGGCAAAATACATGGCCGCGACGGGTTCGTCGGGCAAGATCAACCCCGCCACCTGCGTCAACATCGGGGTCATGCGTCGCAGGTTGTCCGGGATGGTTGGGTTCGAATACGCAATACGTGCGACGTGCAGAGCTGCCACGTGGTGGGGAACCAGCAGCGCCGCGTCACGTTCGGTCGTCAAGTCTGTTGCCAAGGCAATCAGGCCTAGTCGCACGACTTGGTTGGCCGGCTCGAAAAGAACCTCTACAGGAGAAAGCGACACCTGAACCGGTGAAGTCATGATGTCAGACGATCAGAACAGGGCACACGGACGTGCCCGTCACCTTGTGCGACACGCTGCCGAGCAAATAATTCTCGACCGATCCCATTCCACGGCCCCCCATCACGATCAAATCCACGCCTTTATCCTTTGCATAGGCGACGATGCCGCGCGCAACGGGACCGTTTTTGACAACTGCCCGGACGTTGGTCGCACCTAATTGGCGGGCCAGCGATCTTGCGTTGTCTGCGACCTCTTTTGCGAAATCCCGCATGACATCATCCATCGGCGCCGGCGTTTCGCGCCGCACCATGGAAAACGATGCCTCAAGCAGCGAGTGATGGCGATAGATTGTCAGGATCGTGATGCTGCCATCCGTCGTCTTGGCCAGATTGACGGCAGTCTCCAAGGCCGCACTGGCGTTCTTGGAACCATCGACGGGCACCAGGATATTGGTGAACATGCGGTCCTCCCTTCGTTATTTCGCGAATGCCAGATCACGTAGAAACAAGGCGATCTGTGGGAAAAAGATCAACGCGACAGAGACGCATAACAGGATGAAGATAAACGGTGGCGTGCCCTTGATCACTTCGAAATAGGGGCGTTTGAAAACCGCGATCGCCGTAAAGATATCGCAGCCGAATGGCGGCGTAGCAGACCCGATCGCGACCTGCAACGTGATCACAGTGCCGACCAGAACCGGGTCCAGCCCCACATCGTTGACGACCGGTGCAAAGATAGGCACCAGCACGAGGATCACCACGATGGGGTCGACGAACATGCAACCAACGAAGAACGCGATCGAAATCACGATCAGCACGCCATACTGACCCATTTCGTCGATCCCTATCGACCCCAGGATTGCCTGCGGGATCTGGGCAAACGAAATGACCCACGAGAACGCCGCCCCGGCGGCCACCAGAATGAAGACGACTGCCGTGATAAGCCCGGTCGACTTGGCCGTGTCATAGACTGCGGAAAGACTCATCGAGCGAAACACCACCACCTCAAGAAGCAAGGCGTAAAGAACGCACGCTGCCGCCGCTTCGGTTGGGGAAAAAATGCCACCGTAGATACCGCCGATGATGATGACGGGAAATCCAAGCGGCCAGATTGCTTGTCGAACGGCGATGGCCCGCTCGGACCATGTCGCCTTTTCCTCGGTCGGCACGTTGTTCCGTATCGCGTAAATGATGGAGTAGGTAGAAAAAAGCAGTAGAATCAGAAGTCCGGGCCCAATCCCTGCGATAAACAGCTCGGAAATCGATGTGTTGGACACCACGCCATAGATGATCATTCCGATAGACGGCGGGATGAGGAACGCGATGTCTGACGAATTGACAATCAACGCCAGCACGAAACTATCTTTATACCCGGCTTTGAGCATCCGCGGGCGGAGTGGCCCGCCCACGGCGACCACCGTTGCCTGGGTAGATCCGGATACAGCCCCGAACATGGTGCAGGCGGTCGCGGTCGATACGGCAAGCCCACCTTTGATGTGCCCCAGAAATTTCATGACCATGTCAATCAGCCGGTCAGCAGATTGGCCACGTGTCATGATGTCGGCCGCGAAAATAAACATCGGCACCGCGATCAGGGACGCGGGGCGAATACCGGCCATGAACTGCTGGATCATGGTCTCCATTTGCGAAAACCCGTTCAGCATCATGTAAAAGCCGGTAAAGGCCCCGGTGATCAGCGGGATCATCATGGGAAACCCGAGCAAAAGAAGCACGATCATGATGGAAAAAATGGAAAAGGCCATGCGCGTGGTTCCCTAAATCTCGATCTCGTCGCTTTCGTAGCCTTCGAGAACATTGGTCGACAGGTATATATCTTTGGACGTGATATTTTTGATTGCCGTCAGCAGGTACTGCATCCCGGTCATGAAAAACCCGACCGGGACCCAAACCAGTGTCCACCATACCGGGATTTGCAGAGATGGCAGAACGCGTCCGCGGCTGGCTTGGGTGCCGATATACTGGACGGCGAAATAGCACAGTCCGAACATGAAAACGGATGTGACCAGTGCAATCACGATCATCATGATCTTGCGCACGCGGGGCGGCATGGCATCGTAAATGGCCGACATCCGGATATGACGCCCCTGTCTGGCCGCGTAGCTGATCCCAGCGAAGGTGATCAAGATAATCAGGATACGGTTCAATTCCTCAGAAAAGAACAGACTGCTTTGAAACACAAAGCGCCCGATGACATTGCTGATGGTGTTCGCTGCCATCAGCAGAACGCCTACGGCCAGCATCACGGATTCGATGCGCGAAATTGCACTGTCTATGGTGCCCAGAAAACCGGGAAGGCTCGATGCGTGTTCTTCAGCTTGGGGTTGGTCGGTCAAATGGACGTCCTCGGCTATCGGCAAAGTTCCCGGCAGGGGGTACCTGCCGGAAAATCGTCACAAAGCTCAGCCTTCAGCAGCTGCTGCCAGGTCTGCTTTCATCTGTTCCAATATCGCTTTGCCGCCTTCACCGGTCATTTCGATGAACTTGGCTTCGACTTCTTGCGCCGCGGCCTTGAAACAGGCCCGTTCTTCTTCGGACAGAACCGTCACGGTCATGTCGGGTTTGGCGTCCATGATCTTGGCAAGCTCGGCGTCGGCAAGACCTTTTTGGTACTCTACGATAAAGTCGTAAGCTTCGTCAGAGGCGGTCTGAATGACGTTCTGGTCTTCTTCCGACAAGCCTTCGTAGAAATCCATGTTTGCCATCAGCGCCGTCGTAAAGTTGTTGTGGCCTGTGTAGGTGATGTAATCGGTCACCTCGTAGATTTTGGTCGAATAGAGGAAGAACGTGGGGTTTTCCTGACCTTGGATGATGTTGGTTTGCAAACCGCCGTACACTTCGCCCCAAGGCAGGGGCGTCGGGGTCGCGCCAAAGGCTTTGTAGCTTTCCACGAGCAGCGGGTTGGTCATGACGCGGAACTTGACCTCGTTCAGGTCTTCGCAGGATTTGACGGGATCCTTCGTCGTCATTGCGACTTCGCCCTCGGGATACATCGTAAGCAATTCCAGGCCCTGTTGTGCATAGAGCTCCTGGAAATCTTCGTTGATCGCCTTGCTGTCTTTATAGAAGCGGGCAAGTTGTTCTTGGTCGGTCGGCAGCAGGTAGGGCACAAAAAAGACTTGGGCTTCTGGGATCAATGAACCGGTGAAGCCCGGCGATTGATTTACGAATTGCAGAATTCCCGCTTGCGCTTGCTCCATGATGTCTGCGGATTCGCCCAGGGTTCCGAACGGAAACAGCTGTACCGTATGGTCGGAATTCGCCTCGACATATTCTTTGAACTTCTGGGCATACTGGCCCTGAACTTCCTCAAGGGATTCCTCAAATGCGTAGCGCCAGGTGTCGGCAAAGGCGGTACCGGCCATCAGAGTCAGGGCAGCCCCACTGGCGAGAATGGATTTGAAGGTCATGGATGTGTCCTCTCCGTGTTTTTCGCGCAGATGCCCCACGTGCAAAACCAGCCCGTCTGGCTGGTGTGCAGAGCGTCTGCCGCGGACAATTAATTCCTACGAAACGTAACAGGTGCGTAGCATTTTACCACACACCAAGCCCCGCTCCACTCGCCTAGAGGGTGGAAGAACTCGCAATCATGTCAATTGATATATTGAACCATGACAATATCGGCGTGTCGTCCAGGCGGGTAAAATAGGTTAGCGCTCAAATTGCCAGCACAGCAGGTTCCGGCGTGGATTGGACCAGCCGCCGCAGGACGTTCAATCCGATTTCAAGATCCCGCTCGCTGCCTGCACCCAGACATACGCGAATGCCCCGTTGGGGCTGTGCCCCATCGACCCGGAAATTCGCGCCCGACGCCACCGCGACGCCGTCGTTGCGCGCAAGCGCGACAATCTTGTCCTCGGGCCAATGGTCAGGCAGCGATAGCCAGACATGCAAGCCGTAGGGCGTAGATCTGTAAGACACGTCATGCAAAACGTCCGCGACGATTCTGTTGCGCCGCGCAAGATGCTGGCGCTGCCAATTCAACAGGTGTCGCGCTGTTCCGTCTTCGATCCATCGGCTTGCGATCTCGGCAATGATCGGCGTGGCCATCCAGTTCGTGACAAGGTGACGGGTGCGGGCCGCGTGAACCTTGGATTCGGGAATGACCAGCCACGCGATGCGAAGACCTGGCAAGATGGATTTGGACATGCCAGTGAAATAGAACGTCAGCTCGGGCGCAAGTGACGCGATAGGCGGTGTCCTGTCGGGTTCCAATGGCCCCCACGCGTCATTCTCGATAATCCAGACAGAATGGCGACGCGCAATTTCGACGATCGCTTTCCGGCGCTCTATCCCCATTTTCGACGCTGTCGGCCCCAATCCCGCAGGCATGACGCAAAGCGCCGTCACCGAGCTATTGTTGCACGCCTTTTCGAACGCCTCAGGCAAAATGCCTTGATCGTCCATGGCCAAACCCGTCAGCTTCAGCCCAAGAACAGAGGCGAGAGAGTTGAGCGTATGATGGCCCACATCTTCCGAAACGATGACGTCGCCGGGCATTGCTGCGGTCATCAAAGCGCAGGTCATCGCCGGCGTGTTGCCGTTTGTGGGCAGAATTTGATCCTGGCTGCCAACATGCACACCACAGAGTTCCAGCCAATCGCAGGCTTGGCGGTTGTGTGCCTCAAGGGTTTCGCGCGGACGCAAGGAAAACGCCGCCGCTTGCGGCAAATCCTCGGCAATGCCGCGCATGACATCTGCGGTCAGTTCGCCGTGAACATCGCCCGTGACCGGGACCAGCATGGACAGGTCAATGATCTGGTTGGTGCCATGCGGGCGATGCCACGGCAACGGCGCCTCGGTTGTCTTGGGCTGAACATAGCTGCCCCGCCCCACCTGGCCGGAAATGACCCCTAGTCGGGTCAATTCCTCATAGGCGCGACTGACTGTTTGAACGCTTAGACCCAAATCGAAAGCCAGCGCACGATGGGTCGGTAGTTTTGTGCCGGCAGGAACTTCCCCAGCCTCGATCGCACGCATCAGGCACTGTGCCAAAGAATGATAGGCAGGACGGGTCAGCGCTTCGCGCTTTGGAGGCCAAATTGTCATGGTTTAGTGTTGGTCGGAGCAATCTGGTTTGACAAGTCCAATCCAGCGGTCCTAGCTGCAGGCATGACACTTCAACTCGACCCAAGAGACGTTCGTATCCTGCAGATACTGTCCACCGAAGGGCGGATTTCCAAATCCGAACTGGCACAGCGGGTGAACCTGTCGCCGTCGCCTTGCTGGGAACGAATAAAGCGGCTTGAAAAGGCCGGATTGATCAAAGGGTATCGCGCCGAAATCGACCTGTCGCAGTTGTCGGCCAACGTCGTGATCTTCTTGATGGTCGAGTTGGAATCCCACATGGCCCAGAGTTTCAAGACATTCGAAACGGCGATCCAAGACTATCCGGATGTGACCGGGTGCTGGGCTATCGGCGGCGGCGTCGACTATCTGATGCAGGTGAACACGCGGGATATCAATTCCTATCAACGCATGATCGATGAGATGCTGGACGCCAAGATCGGCATGAAGCGGTACTTCACCTACATTGTCACCAAACAGGTCAAGTCGGCCCCTTCTTCTATGGTTGAACTGCTCGCAGCGCAGATGGATTAACAAGTTTACGTCCAAAAAACAGAAGAATCCGACCCCGCGGGTTTGCAGTTCGGAAAAAATCGCGGCGGCGATTGGCCTATGGTTTGGGAAACAGCACCCCAAACATGAGACCAAATGGAATGACCGCACAGCAGCTCGACCGCCCTAAAGGCATGGATCTGAAAGACGCAACCTTGCTCAAGGGGTTTTCTTACATCAACGGTCGTTGGACCGGCGGCGATGCAGGCAATAGTTTTTCCGTATTCGACCCTGCTGACGGGCTCTGTATAGGCGAGGTTGCAAAGCTGACCGCGGCCGACAGCAAACTGGCCGTTGATGCGGCGCATGCTGCCTTTGCGGGATGGGCTGCATGCATGCCTCAGGAACGCGCGGCGCTCTTGCGCAAGTGGTTCGAGCTTATCAATGCGCATCGTGAAGATCTGGCCCGCCTGATGACGACGGAACAAGGCAAACCCTTGTCCGAAGCGCGCGGCGAAATCGACTATGCCGCGTCGTTCGTGGAATTCTATTCCGAAGAGGCCAAGAGACCAAACATCGAAAGCGTAACGTCACATCTGCCGGATGCGGAAATGGAGCTTTGGCTGGAACCGGTCGGCGTAGCCGCGTTGATCACGCCATGGAATTTCCCGTCGGCGATGATCACGCGAAAGGCGGCCGCAGCGCTGGCCGCCGGATGCACGGTCGTGGTTCATCCATCGGCCGAGACACCCTTTTCCGCGCTGGCATTGGTGGAATTGGCAGAACGGTCCGGTTTTCCGGCGGGCGTGATCAACGTGGTGACAGGTGACGCGCCCGAGGTGGTCGAACCTTGGTTGACCGATCCACGCGTGCGCGCATTGTCCTTTACCGGTTCGACAGATATCGGGCGGCACCTTTATCGCCGCTCAGCCGACACCATCAAACGACTGGTGCTTGAGCTGGGAGGACATGCGCCTTTCCTGGTCTTTGCCGATTGTGATCTTGACCAAGCGGTTGACGAGGCCATCAAAGCCAAGTTTGCGACGACCGGTCAGGATTGCCTTGGGGCCAATCGGTTCTTTGTCGAAGACCCTGTTTATGACGCTTTTTGTGAAAAATTTGCCGCCCGCGTGGCAAAACTGACCATGGGACCGGGGATGACGGATCAGGATCTTGGCCCCCTGATGAACGACAATGCCGTGGCCAAGCAGAGGGCCCATGTCTCTGACGCGATTGCCAAAGGCGCGCGCTGCATACAGGGCGGCAAGGTTTCGGGCATGGGCCCGCTGTTTTTTGAACCGACTGTGCTTGTAGATGTCCCGGATGCGGCTGACATTTTCCACCACGAGACTTTTGGCCCCGTCGCTGCGATCGCATCCTTCAAAGACGAAGCGGAAGTGGTGGCGCGCGCCAATGCCACCGAATACGGGCTGGTGGCCTATATCCACACGACGGATCCGCGACGAATTTATCGGCTCAGCCGGGCGCTACAGTTCGGCATGGTCGCTGTGAACCGCACCAAGGTGACCGGGGCGCCGATCCCATTCGGCGGTATGAAACAGTCGGGTCTTGCGCGTGAAGGGGCCCGCGCCGGGCTCGAGGCGTTCACAGATATCAAGTACGTCTGCCGCGACTGGGCATAGACGGCGACAAGCAAAAAATTACAAACGAAAAGGACGAATGATGCTTACCAATGATCAACTTAGCGCCTGGGATCGCGAGAATTTCTTTCATGCGTCCACTGCACTCGGTGCCCATGCACGCGGCGAAACCCCGACGCGTGTGATTACCGGCGGCGACGGCGTGTATATCACCGACCGCGAAGGACGCCGTCTACTTGATGCCTTTGCGGGTCTTTATTGCGTGAATGTTGGGTACGGGCGCGCCGAGATCGCCGACGCCATCGCTGAACAGGCGCGTGAGCTGGCCTATTATCACGCCTATGTCGGCCACGGCACCGAAGCGTCCATCACCCTGTCGAAAATGATCCTCGACCGGGCGCCCGCCGGGATGTCGAAGGTTTACTTTGGCCTGGGCGGCTCAGATGCAAACGAAACCAACATCAAGTTGATCTGGTACTACAACAACATCCTGGGGCGTCCGGAAAAGAAGAAAATCATATCTCGGTGGCGTGGCTATCACGGATCGGGCCTGATGACGGGATCTTTGACCGGTTTGAAGGGGTTTCACGACAAGTTCGACCTTCCGCTTGCCCAGGTCATCCACACCGAAGCGCCCTACTATTTCCGCCGGTCCGACGCGGCAATGTCCGAAGCTGACTTTTCAGCACATTGCGCGGCCGAACTTGAGGCACTGATTGAGCGCGAAGGCGCTGACACGATCGCCGCGTTCATAGGAGAGCCCGTGCTGGGAACCGGCGGTCTTGTGCCCCCGCCCGAAGGTTATTGGGCCGCGATCCAGAAAGTGTTGGAGCGTCACGACATTCTGCTGGTCGCCGATGAAGTGGTCACGGGGTTTGGACGGCTGGGTACGATGTTCGGCTCGGATCACTTTGGGTTGAAACCCGACCTGATCACGATCGCAAAAGGACTGACCAGCGCTTATGCGCCGCTGTCGGGATCAATCGTAGGTGACAAGATGTGGAAGGTGCTGATGCAGGGTACCGACGAAAATGGTCCCATCGGCCATGGATGGACCTATTCGGCCCACCCTATCGGGGCGGCGGCGGGTGTCGCGAACCTCAAACTTATTGATGATCTGGATCTGGTCAGCAACGCCGGGTCCACTGGGGCTTATTTCCAGGCCGCGCTCAATGATGCTCTGGTCGAACACGTCAATGTCGGACAGGTGCGCGGCGAGGGCCTTATGGCAGCAGTCGAATTTGTCGCCGACCGGGACAGTCGAACATTCTTTGATCCTGCCGAAAAGATCGGGCCGCGTGTGGTTGCTGCGCTCTTCGACGAAGGCGTCATTGCCCGCGCCATGCCCGAGGGAGACATTACAGGATTTGCCCCGCCGCTGTGCATCACAAGGGACGAGGTCGATCACGTCGTCGGCAAATTCACAAAGGCGGTCGCGTCGGTTCTAGGTTGAGAACGTTGCCCGGCAACGGCAAGATCCGTTGCCGGGCAAAACGTGAGCTGAAAATCAGGCGGCGCGGGTCAGTCGGGCCGGCGCAGCTTCGATCAACTCAGCGTGCAAAGCCGCAATAGCCGGCTTTAATGCATCGCGATCCAGAACGAACTGGACGTCGACGTTGCGCGGGCCTTGACTGGCGCCAACCGCTTCCAGTCCGGCGCCTGCGATAGCCGTCAACCCACGCGTCAACACGGACAGCCCGTTCAGATCGCGACCGATTGCCGACACCATCGACATGGTTCGGGTGATGATTTCCGCAGATGGGTATAGCTTGGCGATGTCCCGTTCGACCCGCCGCATCGTCTTCAACGATGTGTCGAGGTAATGGGTAATCGTGTTCGCATTCGAAACCTTGGACACGATACGCACGCGGTGGCGCGCAAGGACATCCAAGATTGCCGCATCGTATCCTTTGACCCCCACCATGTCCTGTTCGAACACTTCAAGGGTGACGATATCCAGGCCGGTGATGATTTCAACGGCCGGCGAGTCAGCGGGCTGATCGTCGATCAAGGTGCCCGGATCACCCGGGTCGAAAGCGTTTGTCACCCGCAATGGAACATCAGCTTGCCGTAGTGTCTTGGCGGCCTTTGGGTGGATAGCTTCCATCCCCATGTTCGACAACTGATCAGCGACGTCAAAATTGGTCCTGCCAAGTTTGCGGACAGCGGCATCGCCGACCAGCTTGGGATCGCAAGATGACAGATGAAATTCCTTGTGGATGATCGCTTCGCGCGCGCCGGTCAGTGCGGCCAGCCGGGAAAACGTCACTTCGGAATAACCGCGATCAAATTCGCCCATGAGACCTTCAACACACTGAGCGTAGCCCGTGACAATCGGCATCTCGGTGGACGGATCGACATCGGCAAAAGCGTTTGTGATGCGTTCATCCAGCGACACGTCGCCAGCATCGCGCCAGCCCGACAGGTCGACAAATCGTGCGTTGAGGCCGTTGCGCTGAAGCATCAGCGTCGTGGCAAAGGCGGAATGCGCTTCGCCCAGACCCGAGAGCAATTCACGGGTATGGGCCATATGTTCGGCCAACCGGAAATGCCCATAGCTGCACAGGCGTTGCAAATCGATCAAGCAACCGCGCGCGCCATGGATACGCTCATCGACGAACGCATCGGCTTGCTGGAGGTCTGCCGGGGCAGTCAGAATCTCGGCGTGAGCGTCTTTCATCGCCTGTGCAACGCGGTCAAGTTGATCGTGCCAAGCATGATGGGTGTCATCATTGGCAAACAGACCGTAGACGCCGGGTTCACCGGATTTCTTGTGTTCGAGAAGCAGGTTGGTGATCCCGCCAAAGGCGGACACGATGAACACGCGCCCGTAAATATCGGGGCCGGAACGATCACCCGTGAAGAGCGTATCGTACAGTTCATTGATGCGGGACATTGTTGTCCCGCCGATCTTTTCCACAGTATGTGCCATGTCAGTCTGCCTTGGCCGGCGCGTAAGATCCGTCGGCCTGATGGACTTCGGTGCCCGTCACTGGCGGGTTAAAGCAACAGGCCATAACCAATTCCTCTTCGGCGCGAAGAATGTGACGATCGTGCTTGTTCAGCGCGTACATGACGCCTGGCGAAATCTGGTGCGTTTCGCCCGTGGCTAGGTCGGTGATCGATCCTTTGCCCTGCATACAGTAGACGCTTTCGAAATGGTTCTTGTATTCGAACGTATGTTCTGAGCCCGCTTGCAGGTAAGTTATGTGAAACGAAAAGCCCATTTCGTCGTTCGCCAGCAACAAGCGGACGCTGGTCCACTGGGCGTCCGATACAACGCGGTCACGGTCGTTTTCGATGATCTCGTTCAGGTCTCTGACAATCATGGAATTTACTCCGCTGCGATCTTGGTCAGGCCAGCGACGGCATCCCGCGCGGCGTCCAAAAGGATATTAAAGCCCGTATCGAATTCTTTTTCGGAAGTCGTAAGAGGCGCGAGAACCTTGACCACCTGGTCTCGGTTGCCGGACGTTTCAATGATCAGTCCCTTGGTGTAGGCGCGGGCGCAAATATCTGCGGCAAGTTCGCCTGAGCCAACATCAACGCCCTGCATCAGCCCGCGTCCTTTCAGCTTGGCGCCGGGCACCAGCGATGCCAATTCCAGCAATCGCCCGTGGACCAAGGCCTCTTTCCCGGCCAGGCTGCTCTGAAACGCAGAGTCGCTCCAGAATTTTTCGATCGCAACGCGCGCGGTGACAAACGCATGGGTGTTGCCCCGGAATGTACCATTGTGTTCGGCAGGGCCAAACACGTCATGTTCAGGGCGCACCAAGACCATTGCCATCGGCAAGCCGAAGCCCGAAAGCGATTTGGCCATGGTCACAATGTCTGGCGTGATGTCCATATTTTCAAAGGAAAAGAACGTCCCGCAGCGGCCGCAACCTGCCTGGATATCGTCCACGATCAGAAGGGCGCCATGCCGATGGGCAATTTTTTCGATTTTCTGAACCCATTCAGCACGCGCGGCATTCAGACCGCCTTCGCCCTGGACCGTCTCAAGGATAATGGCTGCGGGTGCGTCGATCCCACTGGAAGGGTCCGACAATTGCTGCTCAAGCAAATCGGCGGTGTCGATGTCGTCGCCAAAATACTGATCATACGGCATGCGCGTGACACCGTTCAGCGCCATGCCCGCGCCACCGCGATGATAGCCGTTGCCCGTAGCGGCAAGCGCACCGGCGGTCACGCCATGAAATCCGTTTGTGAACGCAATAACATTGGTGCGCCCGGTCACCTTGCGGGCAATTTTCATTGCCGCTTCCACAGCGTTCGCGCCGGTCGGACCGGTGAACATCACGCGATGATCCATGTCCCGCGGCGCAAGGATGTGCTGCTCAAACGCGCTCAGAAAGCGTGCTTTGGTATCGGTGTGCATATCCAACCCGTGCGCAATGCCGTCCGCCAAAATGTGGTCGACCAGCGCTGTCTTCATATCAGGGTCATTGTGGCCATAGTTCAACGAAGAACACCCTGCCAGAAAATCGATCCAACTATTTCCATTTTCGTCGTTCAGTCGCGATCCGCTAGCCGACGCGAAGACCGCGGGCATGGATCTGCAATACGAGCGCGCTTCGCTTTCGCGGCGTTCGAAAATATCACGGCTTTCTGTCATGTCCTTGGACATGGTGTATCCTTTCGAGAAATTCTGGGGGGAGGTATGGGGGATCAAGCAGCCCGGGCAATCACATCCGGTCCCGGCAGGGAAATCGTGACCATGTGTTCCGTGTCGTGACGCCCTTCGAAATGGGTGTCGCGCTCGAAATGCGGTTCGTCAGTCAAATCTCCGCCAATCGCGCGCGCGAAGCTCTTGAAGAGCCCCCAAGACGCTTCATTGTCTTTTGTGATGGTCGTTTTGAGTTGCGTCGCTGCATCACACTTGTCGCGTTCGATCAATTCGAGCAGCATCGTTTTTCCTAACCCGAGACCCCGCGCCCGCGGGCTTACGGCAACCTGCCAAACAAACAATTCGTCGCGGTCAGGGATCATATGTCCAGAAATCCAGCCCATTAGCTCGCCGTCGATTTCCGCTACCACGCAGGTGTCTCGGAAATGATCGGCCTGCACAAGGTTGCAGTACATCGAGTTTTCGTCGAGCGGCTTGCAGGATTTCACCAGCTCCCAGATTGCGGCCCCGTCAGTCGCGTCAGGTTTGCGTAGACAGGGCTCGGACGCTCGGGGTTTGTCGCTGGCTTTTGGCATTCACTTAATCCTTGTTTTTCATTAGGCTTGCTAAGTAGTTTAGATAGGATATGATTTCAAGGCCAAAGTAATTTAGAGAAAAATTTATCAAGCAAAACAAGCATGTTGGTCCAAAATTTGGCCCATAGCTTCTGTCAGCAAAGAAAATACCCTTTCTCTTTCAAACTATCTTGGGCCAGCGATCATGGATTGCAGCAGGCCGCAACCGCATGCCATAAACCAATCATGTCAGCTGAAAGAGAATATAGACTGGACGACAGCCTTGTGGCGCTTCGTCGGATTCTTCGGGCAACCGAATTGTATGAGCGTGACCTGGCCCATGCAGCCGGGGTGACGCCCGCGCAACTGCGCGTTCTTCAGGTGGTAGGTGAACGGGACGACATCACGCCAAAGGCGCTGGCGACACAGATGGGTGTGACGCAGGCCACCGTTACAGCGTTGGTTGACAAGCTTGTGGCCCGTGGATTGGTGAATCGCGTCCCGTCCCAGTATGATCGTCGAAAGACCAACATCATGGCGACCCCGCAAGGCAACAAGACGCTGGAACGCGCGCCAGATGCCCTGCAGCAAAAGTATGCCCGGGCATTTTCCAAGTTGGCCAATTGGGAACAAGCCCAACTGGTGTCTTCGCTCGAACGGGTTGCTGAAATGCTGGATGCTCGCAGCATCGACGCATCGCCAGTTTTGACCACCGGCGCGATCCACGACATCGACAATTCCGGTTACTGACGAACAAGAGCCGGTACAATTTGTGCAAGTGCCAGCGGCCAGATCGTTGTCAATTGCCAGGTACGACTTGCCCGTTGAACAACGAATCGGCCCCTCGGTTCGCGACGCGACGAGGGGCCGGGAAGAATGGTCGAACTGGTCGGGGCCCGGCCATGTCGGCGCCAATCAAGACATGGCAGCTGGCATCGTCAGGATGTGACCCGGACCAAACCAGTTATTTACGCCGCCGTAGAGCTGGATTTGGACCTAGGCACATAGTTCAGCACAGGCGCCAGCCAGCGCTCCGCCTCGTCGACCGAAATCCCTTTTCGATTGGCGTAGTCCTCGACCTGGTCCCGTTCAACTTTGCCGACGCCAAAATAATAGCTGTCCGGATGGCTGATATAGAGACCCGAAACAGACGATCCGGGCCACATTGCCATCGAGTCCGTCAATTCGACGCCAGTCGCTGCTTCGGCATCGAGCAGATTGAACAACGTTCGTTTTTCCGTGTGATCAGGTTGGGCCGGATAGCCAGGCGCAGGGCGAATGCCATCGTATGGCTCGCCGATAAGGGCCTGAGGGTCAAAACCCTCGTCCGGTGCATATCCCCAGAATTCTCGGCGCACCCGTTCGTGCAGCATCTCGGCCATGGCTTCGGCAATACGGTCGGCCAGCGCCTTGACCAAAATTGCGCCGTAGTTGTCGTTGGCCTTGTCCAATCGTTGCGCAATCTCGATTTCTTCCGGGCCGGCGGTAACAACAAAACCGCCCACGTGATCTGCGCCTTTTCCTTCGGGCGCCACGAAATCTGCCAGCGCCAGATTGGGGCGGTCCCGCCGTTTCGATGTCTGTTGCCGCAGGGTATGCAATGTTGTCAGCGGTTCTGACCGGTCTTCGCCGGTAAACAGGCGAATGTCATCGCCCACAGAGTTCGCTGGCCAGAAACCGACCACCGCACGCGGCGTAAACCATCGTTCGTCAATGATCTTTGCCAGCATGTCTTTTGCATCAGCAAACAACGCGCGGGCCGCTTCACCCTGTTTTTCGTCGTCGAGGATCTTGGGATAGACCCCGCGCAGTTCCCATGTCTGAAAAAACGGCGTCCAATCGATATAGCGCGAGATTTCCGCCAGATCCCAATCATCCAGCACCCGCGTGCCTGTGATTTTCGGTGCAGGCGCTTTGTAGCCTGTCCAATCCAGCTTCAACGCGTTTGCACGTGCTGCGACCAGAGGAAGGCGGTTCTTAGCCCGCTCGGCGCGTTCGTGTTTGTCGGCAACTTCGGAATACTCGGCGCGCAGGTTCGCTACGTATTGTGGTTTTTGTTCCGCATTCAACAGGGCGCCGACGACCCCGACTGCCCGGCTGGCATCTGTAACGTACACAGCCTGTCCTTTTTCGTAGCGCGGCGCGATCTTCACTGCGGTGTGGACCTTTGATGTGGTCGCGCCGCCGATCAGCAGCGGCACGTCAAAGCCCTCACGCTCCATTTCGGAAGCCAGATGCACCATTTCGTCCAGCGACGGGGTGATCAGGCCAGACAGGCCAATGACGTCGACGCCTTGCTCACGCGCGACCTGTAGGATTTTTTGCGGCGGGACCATGACGCCCAAATCCACGATTTCATAGTTGTTGCAAGCCAGGACGACGCCAACAATGTTCTTGCCGATGTCGTGAACGTCACCTTTGACCGTCGCCATCAGCACTTTGCCGGCCGTTTGCCGTCCATCGTCGCCGGTTCGACGTTTTTCTTCTTCCATGTAAGGCAACAGGACGGCGACCGCCTGTTTCATGACGCGCGCGGATTTTACAACCTGCGGCAAGAACATCTTGCCTGCACCAAACAGGTCGCCAACGACATTCATCCCCGCCATCAGAGGGCCTTCGATGACATGCAGCGGACGCTCGGCATTGAGGCGTGCGGCTTCGGTGTCATCTTCGATGAATTCGGTGATACCGTTGACCAATGCGTGTTCCAGGCGTTTTTCAACGGGCCACTCACGCCAGGCCAGATCGCGAACTTTTTCCTCGCGTTTATCCCCACGAAAGCGTTCCGCGATTTCCAAGAGGTTCTCGGTCGCGGTGCCGCCTGATTTTGGCGTGCGATTCAGGACCACGTCTTCGCAAGCTTCACGCAGGTCGGGGTCGATCTGATCGTAGACGGCCAATTGCCCTGCATTGACGATGCCCATGTCCATGCCAGCCGTGATCGCATGATACAGGAACACCGCGTGCATGGCTTCACGCACGGGTTCGTTTCCGCGGAAACTGAATGACAGGTTCGAAACCCCACCCGAAACATGTGCGTAAGGCAGGTTTTGCCGGATCCAGCGTGTCGCTTCTATGAAATCGACACCGTAATTGTCGTGCTCTTCAATCCCTGTCGCCACGGCAAAGACATTCGGATCGAAAATGATATCTTCTGGCAGAAACCCGACCTCTTCGACAAGAATGCGGTAGGCACGTGCGCAAATGCTGGTTTTGCGCTCAAACGTGTCAGCTTGCCCGGTTTCGTCGAAAGCCATGACAACCACCGCCGCACCATATGCCATGCATAGGCGCGCGTGGTGACGGAAAGCGTCTTCGCCTTCCTTAAGGCTGATTGAGTTCACGATGGCCTTGCCTTGGACACATTGCAGGCCGGCTTCGATTACCTCCCATTTTGAACTGTCAATCATCAACGGGACGCGTGCGATGTCAGGTTCCGACGCAATAAGGTTCAGGAATTCGACCATCGCCTGTTTGCTGTCGATGAGTCCTTCATCCATGTTCACATCGATGATCTGCGCGCCGTTTTCGACCTGATCCCGCGCCACATCCAGCGCCGCGGCGAAATCACGATTGACGATCAATTTGCGAAATCGTGCCGAGCCGGTAACGTTTGTCCGTTCGCCTACATTCACAAAAGGGATATCGGGGGTCAGAACGAACGGTTCCATACCAGACAGGCGCAAGTAATGGGTCATGACGGAACCTTTCTGGGCGAAATCGGCGCGACGGCCTCGGCGATCGCGCGAATATGATCGGGTGTTGTGCCACAACAGCCGCCCACCAGGTTCACGATCCCCTCTCGCGCGAATTCGGCCAACTGCGCAGCCGTCTGTTCGGGCGTTTCATCATATTCGCCGAATGCATTGGGAAGTCCGGCATTGGGGTAGGCGCATGTCAGAGTGTTTGCGACTGCGGCAATTTCGGCTATGTGCGGGCGCATCGCCGCGGCCCCCAGGGCGCAGTTCAGCCCGACACTGAAAGGGCGCGCATGAGAGACAGAATGCCAGAAGGCGGTTGGCGTTTGACCCGACAAAGTACGACCCGAGGCGTCAGTTATCGTCCCGGAAATCATGATCGGCAACCGCCTTCCGACTTTGGCGAAGCTTTCGAACGCTGCAAAAATGGCTGCCTTTGCGTTCAGCGTATCAAAGATCGTTTCGATCAGAATCAGGTCGGCCCCTCCTTCGATCAATCCGTCGATCTGCTGGCCGTAAGCGACCCGTAGCTCATCAAACGTGATTGCGCGGAACCCCGGGTTGTTCACATCAGGGCTGATGCTGGCCGTGCGGTTTGTCGGGCCTACCGCGCCGGCGACAAAACGTGGGCGGCCATCCGCGGCCTGGGCGCGCGCGGCAGCGCGGCGGGCCACTTGCGCGCCGGCCACGTTCAGGTCGTGCACCGCCGATTCCAACCCGTAATCAGCCTGAGCGATCGTGGTTGAAGAAAACGTGTTGGTTTCAAGTATGTCCGCGCCCGCCATCGCGAATTCGAGCTGGATATCCTCAACGGCCTGCGGCTGTGTCAGCACCAACAGATCGTTGTTGCCCTTCTGCGGGTGATCGGTGGGATGATGCCGGCACGCTGGCCCGTGCACATGCCCCTGGCCCGAAAAATCCTCTTCGGTCATGCTGAGGGTCTGGATCATGGTGCCCATTGCCCCATCGAGCAACAAAATGCGCTCGGCAGCGAGGGCGCGCAGTGGCGCCGCACAGTCGGCTTCAGGCAGAGAAAAGTTCAACATCAGATTCTTTCCGATCAGCTTTGGGTGCCGCCTTATATGCACACTCGAAGATAAGGTGAATTGAAAGGTTCGCCGGATAATTATGAGTTTTGTGCAAGTTCGCCGATGCCCCATGCGCCAAGCCAATTAAATCACCGCACAAAACGCGGGTACGACACCCCAATTTCCTAGTATCATGAAATCGAAAAACCGCTTCCTTTGAACAGGCCCAAACCACCTGTTTATTCACGCGCCTTTAGACATCCACCGGCGGGATCATTTCGGACCAAGACGGCCTGCGCCAAATATAAAGCGCTGCTGCGTCCAGCCTTCGAGCTCACACCTTTTTGTCGTACCCTTTTGCGCTGACAGGCCAATTACGTCGTATGCCCGCGCGATTTTTGGCAAACCCAGTCGTCGCAGATTTCAATTCAGACCTTGGTTCGGAAACCAGACGATCACACCCCTCGACAAATTGAACGCCCAACGAGCACACGGGGCTGGTACAGTCGCTGGATCCTGAGCGACGAGGCCCATGATCAGTGCTCGGCGGACACGGCATCGGTGGCGCGCGCGACCCACGACAAGATCGCATCGTGATCGGGTGGCAGTTCCGTGGCCAGGTTGCCTGCAAAGGCACGGAACCCGTCTATGTTCTGCGGATTGACCACGGTCAGCACGGCGATGCCACGATCCAGTGCGTTGACGATGGCCGTAACAAACCCGCGCCCTTGGCTTTCCTGCGCGCCAAACTTGTTGATGATCAGCAAATCGGCACCTTTCTCGATTCTGGCGGACACGGCTAGCGCGGCTTGCTCGAGCGCGGCAAGGTCCATGCGACAGCCGTGCGAACCGGCCCCAAGGTGTTGTGCGATGGCAAACACGGGGCCATCGGGCAGGCAACGCAGATCCATGTCGCAGGGATGAGCGCCGCCCTGTGGACCGCGCGCCTGGATCAAACCCGTAACCCGCAAACCCTGCTTGTCGGCGCGATCAGCGACCCGTGCAAGGATCGCATTGGTCGTGCCGCGCGTGGCAGAATGGATGTAGCCCAGCATGAAACGGCCTTTCCTGTTGGCTGCCGGGCATGGTGGGGGATCATGGAAAGTTATGCAAGTATTTCTTATACATGCGAATAAATGAATTGATTTGGGTCAAGGTTTCAGCGGCCCATGCAAGCTATGCGGGTGTTGCTGGTCATGGCCAAGTCGGCAAGCCCTTTGATGGACTTGTCATTCGCTGACCCAAGCTGGCGCGCAGTCGAGCAATCCGTGTGGAAACGTTCCGCCGGTCAGCCAAGAGGTCGGAACAAGTGCGAGCCGCCGCAGCCACACGCCGCAACTTCATCCGAGGGCGCTTTGAGCGCCTTGGCGATGACGCGATCCGCCCCCCGACGGCGGTGGCGGATTTTGTTGAATTGTGCACCGGATGCGGGCGCTGCGCTGATGCCTGCCCCGAACAGATCATTGGCCTGGATGACGACCGCCGTGCGGTGATCGACTTTGCCCTTGGGGCCTGCACTTTTTGCGGGGCTTGTAGCGACGCGTGTTCGGACGGGGCGCTGAACGCTTCGGCGCCGATTGCACTGGATTGGCGCGCCAAGGTCGGGGCCGAGTGTCTATCCATGCAAGGTATTGCCTGCCGGGCCTGCGAAGATGTGTGCGACACTGCCGCGATCCGGTTCCGCCTGGCGCTTGGTGGTCGCGCCCAGCCGATAATCGATACGGACACGTGCACCGGATGCGGGGCCTGCGCCCACGCCTGCCCGACCCAAGCGGTCACCTTTACCAGACAGACCCCCATTTCGACGGAGACGAAGGTATGAACATTTGCGGCTGCCTTGTGCATGTATCATCCGCCAATCGCGCCGCCGCGCGGGACGGGATCGCCGCGCTCGGCGGTGCAGAAATCCATGCCGAAGCCGATGATGGCCGCATGGTTGTCGTGATCGAAGACACCCCCGATGCCTATGCTTCGGATCAGATCATGGCGTTGCACCAGGTGCCCGGCGTCATGTCAGTGACCCTGAATTATCACCATTTCGAACCTGCGCCTGATCCGGCGCAACGTTCCCCCCTTTCCAGCCGGAGGACAGACGTATGACTATTTCGGAATCCCGCCGTAGTTTTCTCAAGGCGACAGCGGCCGCCAGTACGGCCGCCGCCGCCGGCATCCCCTTGGCCACTGGGCAGGCCACTGCGCAGGTGCGCAGCCCGGACATCCGTTGGGACAAGGCGCCGTGCCGGTTCTGTGGCACGGGCTGCTCGGTACTTGTGGGCACCAAGGAAGGACGCGTGGTTGCGACCCAGGGCGATCCGGACGCGCCAGTGAACCGCGGGCTGAACTGCATCAAGGGCTACTTTCTGTCCAAGATCATGTATGGCAAGGACCGCCTGACCACCCCCCTGCTACGCAAGACAAACGGCGTCTATGACAAGAATGGCGAATTCGAACCAGTCAGCTGGGACGAGGCCTTTGATGTTATGGCCCAGAAGTGGAAAGAGGCCTTGGCCAAGAAAGGCCCGACCAGCGTAGGCATGTTTGGATCCGGCCAGTGGACGGTCTGGGAAGGCTATGCCGCGGCCAAGATGATGAAGGCGGGTTTTCGGTCAAACAACATAGACCCGAACGCGCGCCATTGCATGGCGTCGGCCGTGGTGGGGTTCATGCGCACCTTTGGCATCGACGAACCCATGGGCTGTTACGATGACTTTGAGGCCGCGGATACATTTGTGCTGTGGGGATCGAACATGGCCGAAATGCATCCGATCCTGTGGTCACGACTGACCGACACGCGCCTGACCAAACCGGGGGCCGAGGTGCATGTGTTGTCAACGTTCGAACACCGGTCGTTCGAGCTGGCCGATAACGGGCTGGTGTTCAAACCGCAGACTGACCTGGCGATTCTGAACTACATCGCCAACTACATCATCCAGAACGACGCGGTGAACTGGGACTTTCTGAACAAGCACGTCAACCTGACCAAGACCGAAACCGACATTGGCTATGGTCTGCGCGACGAACATCCGCGCCAATCGGATGCGGCCAATCCCAATTCGGGCAAGCTGACGCCGATCGACTTTGACGAATACGCAGCGTCGGTGGCCGAGTATACGGTGGAAAAAGTGTCCGAGCTGAGCGGTGTTCCAGCGGCAAAATTGGAACGTCTGGCCCAGCAATATGCCGATCCAAACCGCAAGGTCATGTCGCTGTGGACAATGGGATTCAACCAGCACACCCGCGGCTCGTGGGCCAATTCACTGGCGTACAATGTGCACCTTTTGACCGGCAAGATTTCCGAACCGGGCAATTCGCCGTTCTCGCTGACCGGCCAACCGTCGGCCTGCGGCACCGCGCGCGAGGTTGGCACCTTTTCCCACCGCCTGCCTGCCGACATGGTGGTGACGAACGAAGACCATCGCAAATACGCTGAAAAGGTGTGGAAACTGCCCGAAGGCACCATACCGGCCAAGCCAGGCTATCACGCGGTTTTGCAGAACCGCATGCTGAAAGATGGCAAGCTGAATGCCTATTGGGTGCAGTGCAACAACAACATGCAAGCTGCAGCCAACATGAACGAAGAGGGGTTCCCCGGATACCGCAACCCCGAGAATTTCATCGCCGTATCAGATCCCTACCCGACCGTCACCGCGATGGCCGCCGACCTGATTCTGCCCACCGCAATGTGGGTGGAAAAGGAAGGCGCCTTCGGCAACGCCGAGCGCCGCACCCAGTTCTGGCGCCAGCAGGTCGATGCCCCGGGCGAGGCCAAGTCGGACCTTTGGCAGTTGATGGAATTTTCCAAGCGCTTCACGGTCGAAGAGGTCTGGGGCGATGAATTGCTTGCCAAGATGCCTGAGGCGGCTGGAAAGACAATGTACGAAGTTCTGTTCGAAAACGGGCAGGTGAACCAGTACCCGCTCGAGGAAACGGCCGAAGGTTTCAACAACGACGAGGCAAACCATTTCGGATACTATGTCCAGAAGGGGCTGTTCGAAGAATACGCGACCTTTGGACGTGGCCACGGGCACGATCTGGCCCCGTTCGACACCTATCATCAGGCGCGCGGTCTGCGCTGGCCGGTCGTTGATGGCAAGGAAACGCTGTACCGCTTCCGCGAAGGTTACGATCCTTACGTGTCCGAAGGGGAGGATGTCGAATTTTACGGCCATAAGGACGGCAAGGCCAAAATCATCTTCGCGCCCTACGAAGCGCCCCCCGAAGTGCCCGACGAAGAATACGATCTGTGGCTATCCACGGGCCGGGTACTGGAACACTGGCATTCGGGTTCAATGACGCGGCGGGTGCCGGAATTGCACCGGGCGTTCCCGTCGGCAGTGGTGTTCATGCATCCAGACGATGCCAGCGCGCGCGGTCTGCGCCGTGGCCAAAAGATCACAATTTCGACCCGGCGCGGTGAAATGGTCAGCCGCCTGGAAACACGGGGCCGGAACAAGCCGCCCAAGGGGCTGGTATTCGTACCATGGTTCGACGAGGGCCAACTGATCAACAAGCTGACGCTCGACGCGACATGTCCGCTGTCCAAAGAGACAGACTTCAAGAAATGCGCCTGCAAGGTTGAACGGGCCTGAGCCCGATCCGAGGACCTGACCTATGCCAGCCAGCGCCAAACCGATGTCTCCTGCTCGCCGCCGGTTCCTGACGGACACCGCGCGGATGGTGGGTGGCTGCGCGGTGGCCGGATCGCTGCTGGCGTATGTCACACGCGATGCCCGTGCCTTGCCGGCTCAGGCCTTGCGCCCCCCCGGCGCGCTGGACGAAGACGTGTTTCTTGGTGCGTGTATCCGATGCGGGCTTTGCGTACGCGATTGCCCCTATGACACGCTTAAACTGGCCGAGCTGGGCGAAGACGGCCCGGCGACGGGCACGCCCTATTTCACCGCGCGCGACGTGCCTTGCGAAATGTGCGAGGATATCCCCTGCGTGGCCGCCTGCCCGACAGGAGCGCTGGACCCCGCGCTGACCGATATCGACGATGCCCGCATGGGCACTGCGGTTCTGGTCGATCAAGAAAACTGCCTGAACTTTCTGGGGCTGCGTTGCGACGTCTGTTATCGCGTGTGCCCGGCCATCGACGAGGCGATCACGCTCGAGTTGTCGCACAATGACCGCTCGGGCCACCATGCTATTTTCGCCCCGACTGTCCATGCCGATCACTGCACTGGCTGCGGAGTATGCGAAAAGAGCTGCGTGCTGCCGGAAGCCGCGATCAAGGTTCTGCCCTTGCGGCTGGCCCGTGGAACGTCGGCCGATCACTACCTGAAGGGCTGGGAAGAAAAAGAACGCAAGGGCGCACCGGTGGTCGAAGGTATCATCGACCTGCCAGATCGCATGCCCGAACCGCCACTTGGTGAGGCGCGCGAATTCACGCCGGCGTTTACCCTGCCAGGGGCGGAACAATGAGCGCCAAGACAAAACTTCCCACCGGACAGGAGGCGATCGCCGCCAAGGGGTGGCTGGGGGCACACCGGTTCCTGATACTGAGGCGGATCAGCCAGCTGTTCTTCCTGGGCCTGTTTCTTTTGGGCCCTTGGCTGAGTCTGTGGTGGGTTGCGGGGAACCTGGCAGGTTCGCGCACCCTAGATGTGCTGCCGCTGACCGATCCGTTGGTGTTGTTGCAGGGTATCGTGGCGGGCCATTGGCCCGAAATGACAGCCTTGATCGGGGCAGTAATCGTGCTGGCGGTCTATGCGCTGATTGGCGGGCGTGTCTATTGTTCATGGGTTTGCCCGATCAATCCGGTCACCGATGCGGCGTATTGGCTGCACGACCGGCTGGGTCTGCCAAAAGGATGGCAACCCAAGCGCGCCACCCGCTATTGGGTGCTGGGCATGGTTCTGGCGGTTTCGGCGCTGACCGGCACCATCGCATGGGAAGTCGTGAACCCGGTTACGCTGGTGCATCGCGGGCTGGTGTTCGGTGTCGGGTTTGCATGGGCTGTCGTGATCGCGGTGTTTGTTTTCGATCTGGTCGTGGCACGGCGCGGCTGGTGCGGACATATCTGCCCGGTTGGTGCCTTTTACGGGCTGGTCGGCGCCAAGAGCTTGCTCCGGGTTAGCGCGCGCAACCGCCAGGCCTGCGACGACTGCATGGATTGCTACGCGGTGTGCCCTGAAAATCAGGTCATTTCACCGGCCTTGCGCGGCAAGGGGGACGAAACGCCCCTGATCCTTTCACCCGACTGCACCAATTGCGGTCGCTGCATCGATGTCTGTTCGGTCGATGTGTTTGCTTTTACCAATCGCTTTGACACGCGCGTGACCGCCCCCGCTGGGCAGCCAAACGCGTCCGAAGCCGCCTGAATGGAACAACGGAGAACTCTGATGAAACACCCGGTCCTGACAGCACTTTCAAGCTTGGCGCTGAGCGCACTTGTGGCCGGTGCTGCCCTTGCGCAATCGGCCACCGATGTTCGCAGCCTGCGCGGCACAGATATAGATCAGGCGAATGCGGTCGACGACATCCACAAACAGATCGAAGGCCGCATGCCGCGCAACTATCGCCAACAGCCACCGCTGGTGCCCCATTCGATCGACCAGTACCAGATGGATCTGCGCACCAACCAATGTTTGTCGTGCCATGACTGGACCGTGGCGGGCGAGCGTGGTGCGCCGACCCTGTCGATGACCCATTATCTGGACCGCGAAGGAAACCAACTGGATACGGTGGCCGGCACGCGCTGGTTCTGCAACCAATGCCATGTGCCACAGGCCAATGCACCGGCGCTGGTTGACAATATCTTCAAGCCGTCAAGCACATCCAACTGACCTGAGCAACCGGGAGGCAGACATGTCCGAACCGAACGAAAACAAAAGACGCGGACGTATCATCCGGGTTTGGAATGCATTCTGGAGCCCGACATCAGTGCTGAGCCTTGGGTTTCTTCTAATCGCGGGATTCATCGCGGGGGTGCTTTTCTGGGGCGGGTTCAACTGGTCGCTCGAGCTGACCAACAACGAAGAATTCTGCGTGTCGTGCCACACGATGGAAACCAACCTGGGCGAATACCGCGAGACGATCCATTACAACAATCACTCGGGCGTCCGCGCCACCTGCCCCGATTGCCACGTTCCCCATGAATGGCAGCACAAGGTCAAGGCCAAGATCATGGCCGTCAAGGACGTCTACCACGAAATCGCCGGCACGATTTCCACGTCCGAAAAATACGAGGATCATCGCCTGCACATGGCGTCGCTGGTGTGGAAGAAGATGAAGGCATCCGACAGCCGCGAATGCCGCAACTGTCACGCGTTCGAATATATGGATTTTACCATCCAGGAAACGCGCGCGGCTGACAATCATCAACGGGCCATCGACGAAAACATGACCTGCATCGACTGCCATCAGGGCATCGCGCACGCGCTGGCCCCTGGATACATCGAAGAATACCAGCGGATCTCGGACGAACTGGCAGCGTCGGGTGGCGACACAGCCAAGGGCACAACCGTGGCCAAACTGGAATCCTATCTGTCGTCTTCGGATGATTGATTTTTTGCGTTGCGAGAGGACAGGACATGCTGAATTTTCTTGATTTTCTGGGTACGGTGGGGGGCAATGTGCTTGGGCTGCCGGGGCTTGTGGGGCTTGCACTTGGGATGATGACGCGCAACTGGGTGCTGGCGGTGATAATGGGGATCGGGATCGGGGCCATTCAATCGCTGTTGTTCAGCGATTTCCAATTGGCCGAAAGCAATATCTATGATGTCGGGATTGCGGTTCTGATCGGGGTCTTGGCCAGTCTGGTCGGATGCGCCATCCGTCATAAGGGCGCAACCGTGTGATGCGGATCAAAGCGCAGCAACGCCGATGACGAAAGGGTGCGCCCAAAGCAGGGCGCCATAGGCGGTCAGCCCGGCCACCACGCGGATTGCAGCACCGCCCCAGGACGTGGGGCGCGATATCAACGGCGCGCGGGCAATGGCTGTAGTCAACGCGTGCCACCGGTCCGGGCCCAACTGCCGGCGTTTGCGCCTGTCGACCAGCTTTTGTCCGGCCACGGCAAAAGCCCCGAGGATACCAAACAGCAGAACATGTGCCAGATCTCCGTTCGCCAGCAGGTGCAACCCAGACCAAAGGGCAAGCGCGATCAGAATCGGGTGCCTTGCAACGCGCACGATGCCAGGACGATCTGGATCGAACCGCTTGTTGTCGCCCCCACCGAAAGACAGGGGGTTGGGGCGCGCGATGCTGAGCGCAAGTAACAAGCACACGACAAGCATTCCGGCCTGAATGACCCACCGATGCCACGCAAGTTGCGGCCAGAGCCAGATCTCGGGCGCCTGCCCGGCCGCCCAGATTAGAACGCCCAGCATGACCAAAGACATCACCGAATAGAAAAATGAAAACCCGCGCGCGCCGATACGCGAGGTGATGCGTGACTTGACCCCTGGTCGAACTGGAACCGAATGGGTTACGAAGAAGAGCGCGAATATCGCTGCGAACCCGGCCCAGCTCATGCGTGTGCCTTTCTGCGTGGACGCACGAGAAGCGGGCCATACGCGGCAACGAAGCCGCCAAAGGCCAGTATCCAGAGCGGGCCTGCAACATAAGTCATCACAGGGAAATCGCCAGCCAGCCAGCGCGCGACAACCGACCCGAAAAGCGCCAGGTAAATCCCCACGGTGGCCCGGTTGGCGCGCAGGGTATGACCGGTGTGACCCAGCGTGGCCCGGGTCATGACTGCCAGCGTCATGGCTCCGATCGCGCCAGCCATCCAGATGTGCTGGGCGGGTCCCATCGCGGCCGTGCCAGTCAACCCGGCATAGGCCATCATCAGCGCGCCGAGCGGGATCAGAGCATAGGAAAGATGGAGCACCCAAACCAACGGTTCGGACAGCGTGCGGTGCCCTTGCCAGCGCGCCAGTCGCAGCGCATGGAGCCCCGCCATCACCGCCAACAGTGCGGCGGTTGTTCTGTTTTCGGGCTGCAACACCCAGACAAACAGGATCGCGCAGGTGACCGCTATCGTGCCTTTGTCAAAGCGCCGCATCGGGGGGGCGGGGCGCGAGGTGCTGCGCTGTTGGACCAGCCAGTTTCTGGTAAACGACGGGATGATCCGCCCGCCGATGACGCTGATCATCAGAACCGCCGTCGCCAATCCCATCCGCAGGCCGTAGCCCTGCGCCGGGGCACTATATCCTGCGGCTTCAATATGAAAGATCAGGTTGGCCACTGTGAACAGAACAAGCAGCCCGAGCACGATCAGGTTTCGCCAGTTCTTTCCCGTCACGATCTCGCGCGCGATCACGCCGCCAAGTGCTACGGGAAAAGCAAGATCGACCAGAATGGGAAGCCAGGCGGGCGCCAGAGCCGAACCCATCATCGCAACGCGCCCAGCCACCCACAGTGAAAAAAGCCACCCCAGCGATACGCCGACGACGGGCAGACGCCCTGTCCAGTTTGGCACGGCGGTCAGCAAAAATCCCGCTAACACCGCGCCGAGGTACCCAAAAAGGAATTCATGGGCATGCCAAGACACCGCATCCAGACGGGTCGGCAGGACCAGTTTGCCGCCCAGCATGAAAAGCCAGAGCACCATCGCCAGCACGACCCAGGCGGCACCGCCCAGAAAAAACGGACGAAATCCGAAGCTGAGTACAGCCGGGCCCTGCCAGTCGCGCATTTGCGTCGCGGTCGATTTTGGCATCAGTCATTCTCCGTGTCTGGGACAGTGCAATTCGTGCCGTTTGCAACGTCCATCAGGTGTCTTATGTGGCGCGCGAAATACCAGGTCGCGGGCACGCCGAGCGCCGCGCCGATCAGAATGGATGGTCCGGTCGACAGGACCGGCGCGCCGAGCCAACTGAAAATTAGCGAGGCGAAAAAGACGTTCACCGCCGCCGCTCCTGCACCGAAAGGATAGAGCGCCAAAGCAATCTGTCCGGTCGACCAGCCAGCCTGTTTCATCTGTGGTTCACCAGCCATTGCACCGCCGCCAAGCTAGCCAGAAGCAAGACACAAGCCAACGCAAACCATGTCTCGGCCGTGGCCGACTGCGCCTGCGGGATGGGGCGGTCGAATGTTTCGGCGAATGCGGGCTGTGCAACCAGGGTTGTCAGCAACAAGGAACGGATGCGCATGTCAGCTCTCCTGAGTAAGGGTGCGATAAATGTCGGGCAGCGCGCGGGTCAGGCGCGCGGGGTCGAGTATCAGGGTGAACCCGCCGCGCCCAAAAATGCGCGCGAACCAGTCCTGCCCGTCTTCGTCAATGATGATGCCGTGCAGGGCCTGCTGGGCACTGCGCGCTTCGCGCACGGCCATGTGGCTGTCTTCGATTCCGTGCTGGCCTTCGTAGTGGTCAAGATCGTTGGGCTTGCCATCGGTCAAAACGATCAACAGCTTGCGCGCGTTCGGGGTTTGGGCCAGTTCTGCGCTGACGTGACGAATGGCGGCCCCCAGCCGGGTATAGTGGCCAGGCCGGAGAGCCCCGATATTCGCGGTGACAGCGGGCGACAGCGGGTCATCAAATCCCTTGCATCGGGTGAGGAACACGCGGTCACGGCGCAGTGACGAAAAACCCCAAATCGCCAGGCGGTCGCCTGCGGCGTCGATCCCGCTGGCAAGCGCGGCCATGGTCTGGCGCGCCACGTCGATCACCGATGTGTCGCCAATCGCCGCTTCCGTCGATCGCGAGGTATCGATCAGGAACGCAACGCTGACATCCCGTTCAGTCTGGCGCGCCGCTTGCCAGATCCGGTCCGATCCGCGCCCCGTGGCCAACACGTCAGCTTGTGTGGTCAGCAGCGCGTCAAGATCGAGTTCCTGACCATCGATTTGACGCGGCTGCAGTATGCGGCGCGGGCGCAGCGCTTCGAACTGGCGGCGCACTTCGCGCACATGGGTCGGGTTTGGTCGGAACGGGTGGCTTTGGTCGGGGCACGCTGGAGCATCAAGCACACGGCAGTGATCGGTCATGTAGCTGTGGGCGCGGGCATTCCATTCAGGATAGGTATGAACGCCGGCCAGCGCTTCGTGGTTTGCGTCGGCTGGTGAAAGGTCAAGGTGCAGCCGTAACCTTGTGGCTACTTTGCGGTCTTGCTTGGACAGGGTGATGAGATCCTGATCTTCGGCAGCCTTTTGCGCTGTTTCGTCGTCATCATCGTCCACGCTGCGGTTGATGTTCATCGATTCCACCCACGACAAAATGGATTCGAACCGGTGGATAATGAAGCTGTCCTTGCGGTTATGCTGATCCTGGTCCTTGCGTTCGCCCAGCTTGCGGTTGCTGACCGGGGCCGTGGCCGGTGGCGGGCTGGCGCCTGCATCGGGGTCGTCCGAGGCATTGGTGCCCAGACCGGGCTGCGCGTACCGCAGCCAGATCGGAACCGGCGCAAAGGGCAAGTGGCTACGCGCTTGGGCGGTGGGTGCGGACAGCTGGCTAGGGTGGCCACCCAGTTGATCCCGGATCGCCTGTTCGATCACCGCTTCTGGGCCGGGCAAATAGACGTCAGGGCGCGTCGCGAGACAGTGATGGGCCATTGCACCATAGGCTTGGCGCAAACCAGGGCAGGTGCGATAGGCAGCATCCGAAGCCTTTTCGTTGGCACGGATCTGTGCGCAGTCTGCCGCAGGCCCTGTGCCGGTGAAATCTAGCGCGCCAATATCCGAACATGCTGCCAGCGCGGTCAACCAGAAATACGCAGCGCGGTTCAGGGCAGGATCTGGGAATGTGTCAATCACTGGCGGCAGCTGCAGTTTTTCACCGTCATAGCGCGCGACGCGTTCGCGATCCTGCGCCGTGCCCAGTTTGCGCCGAAGAGGTTGGCGGTGCCTGACAAGGGTTTCGGCGACCTCGCCCAGTTCAACCCCAGCCGGCCCCCCGAGGGCCCGGAACAGCACCGCGAGGTTGGGGCGAATAGACGCCAGCGCCACCGTTTGGTCGGGGTAATGCGCCGCGGCACCGATGCCGCTGGCCATCTCGTGCCAGATATTGCCGACGGTCTCTTCAGGCTCCATCAAGTCAAGAAAGTGCATCGCGTCTATCCATATATCGTCGAGACAAGATCACGTAGCGACCGCTGGATTTCGGGTTCGTCGCTGAGCGGTTCGATAATGGCCGCCTCAAGCGCCTGGGCTATGCCCATGCCCCCGGCCATCAGCGTTGCGGCATAGATCAGCAGGCGGGTCGAAACGCCTTCTTCGAGATCCATGCCCGACAAGTTTCGGATATGTCCGGCCAACCGCACCAGCGGCGCGACGCGACCGGGTTCCAATTGGCTTTCGGCAGCAACAACGGCGATTTCAGTGTCGGGGGGCGGAAAATCGAATGAAATTGCCAAGAACCGCTGCCGAGTCGACGGTTTGAGCCGTTTGAGCACATTTTGATAGCCGGGGTTGTAGCTTGCCACGAGCATGAAACCTGGCGGCGCAGTCAGGTCTTCGCCTGTGCGGTCAATCATCAACGTGCGGCGCGTGTCCGTCAACGGGTGCAGGACAACGGTGACGTCCTTTCGCGCTTCGACGACCTCATCGAGATAACAAATTCCCCCTTCACGTACCGCCCGTGTCAGCGGGCCATCGACCCACACGGTTTCCCCGCCCTTCAGCAGGTAGCGCCCGATCAGATCTGCCGATGACAGGTCGTCGTGGCAGGCTACTGTATATAGCGGTTTGCCAAGCCGGGCGGCCATGTGTTCAACAAAACGGGTTTTGCCGCAGCCGGTCGGCCCCTTCAAAAGAAGGGGCAAACCGTTGTCGTGGGCCGTTTCGAACAGGTCGCATTCGCGGCCGGTCGGTTTATAAAACGGAACGGAGGGCGCTGTTGCGATGTTCATGGCTCACTCTCCGGGTACAGGGTTGGCAGGACCGGGCGCGATGATTTCGTTTTTTCGCACGACCAGCACGGAATAGATGAACAGAAGCGCCCCGATCACCACGGCCAGGCCCGCACCCCACCGCATGATATAGAAGATCGACAGGCTTTCCTGAACGTCCATGTAATAGTCGCCCACAACGCGCTGCATGTGGGTCTGGATCGTTCCGGCAAACGTCAACACAAAGGTCATGAAAGCCATGCCGCCGGTCATCAGCCAGAAGGATGCCATGTTGAGCACCTGATTATAGGGTGCGCGCCCGCGCAGCATCGGCATGGCATAGGTGAATACCGCCAGGTTCAGCGCCACATAGGCCCCATAAAAGGCCAGATGCCCATGCGCGGCGGTTATTTGTGTGCCGTGACTGTAAAAGTTGACACCGTGCAGCGTGTGCAAAAAGCCCCAGACCCCTGCACCGAAAAAGGCCACGGTACTGGACCCCAGCGACCACAGCAGAGCGGCCTTGTTGGGGTGGTTTTTGCGCCCTTTCCAGACCATGACGAACGCGAAACTCATCATGAGAAAGAACGGGATCACCTCGAACGTCGAAAAGATGGAACCAACCCACTGCCAATAGCCGGGCAGGCCGATCCAGTAGAAATGGTGACCGGTCCCCAGAATACCCGAGAAGAGCGCTGTGGCGACAATGACATACAGCCATTTTTCCACCACCTCGCGGTCGACGCCGGTCAGCTTGAGAAGCAGAAAAGCCAGGATCGCAGCCATCACCAGTTCCCATGTGGCTTCCACCCACAGGTGTACGACAAACCACCAGTACATTTTATCGAGGCTCAGGTTGTTGGGGTTGATGAAAGCAAACACCCACAGAAGCGACAAGAGCCATAGCCCCATCAGCAGAACGTTGGTAATTGCGGTCTTGCGGCCCGCCAGAACGGTCATCGACACGTTCAGCAAAAAGATCAGCGCCGCCACGAGGATGCCAAACTTGACCCACAGGGGTTGTTCAAGAAATTCCCGCCCACCGTGGATGCCCATCAAATACGATCCCACGGCGCCAAGCGTACCGACAAGCAGAATGATCAGTTGCACATAGGCCAGTTTCGGCGACCAGATTTCCCGTTCGGATTCTTCGGGGATCAGGAAGTATGCAGCGCCGAAAAAGCCCAGCAGCAGCCAGATAATCAGGGCATTCGTATGGATCATCCGGATCGCGTTGAACGGGACCAGCTCGGCCAGGAAATTGGGCGAAACATAGACCCAGCCCGCAAGAAGGCCGCCCAGAACCTGTATGGCGAATACTGCCATCGCCGCGAGAAAGTACCAGTAGGCCACTCTTTGTGATTGATATTTCATGGGATTGTCCTTTCTTGCCGCTTAGCCGGCATCGTTGGGCGGCCAGCCCTGCGTGTCAGTCTGGTCAGCCCAGCGCAGGAACTCCGCCAGACCGCGGAAATCCTCATCGGTGAAATCGTAGCGTGGCATCTGGCGGCGCCCTTCGATTCCGCTGGGCTGGGATTCGATCCACACCTTCAGGATTTCAAAAGCGTCTTCGGGGCTGTCCTGAACGCCCCAACGGGTCATCACGTTGCCAAGTTCGGGCGCGAAATACGCCCCTTCGCCATGCAGGCTGTGACAATTGATGCACGAGCTTTTTTCCCACACATGTTTGCCATGGATGACGGCCTCGCTCAGCTCCATGCCCGCGGTCGATGTTTTCACGATGTAGCGGTGCGATTGGGCGGTCAGGACGACGAAGATCACGACAAAAAAGATCGATCCCCCGTAGAAAATGTTTCGCGCCCGTGATTTCGTCAGATATTCGGCCATGCGCCTGCCTCCTGAAATTCCGGATGGGCGCAGTCAACCATAGCGCGACGAACGCAAGTTTGTGCTATCGCAAAGTCTGGATGGATTCGTGGTGTCCGGGACGGTGGCTATTCGGGGGCACCAGCCCGGCTGATCGATTGCAACGCTTGGGTGTTGCACACCTTGATGCGCTTGCGTTTGCTTTGAACCAACTTTTGTTTTTCCCACGCACTAAGCAGGCGGCTGACCGTGTGCAGGGTGGTCGCTGTCAGCTCGGACAGGTCCTGGCGGGTGATAGGGAAATCAATCTCGATGCCATCGGGCACCTTGCGGCCGGTCTGGTCGACCAGACGCAACAGCGCATTGGCGACGCGTTGTTCGACGTGCAACGTCGACATTTCCACAACGCGGTTGTTGATTTCGCTCAGCCGGTAGCCGACCGTTTTATAGGTTTCGGTGGAAAATCCGGGGTAATTGGACACGAAACTGTCCCAAAGGCGCGTGGGCCAGCTAAGCACGATAGCCTCGGTCGCCGTGATCGCGGTTGCCGGGTACGTGTCGCGGCCCACCGCGCGCGCAATTCCCAACAGCTGTCCGGGTGGAATATGCAGGGCAGTCACCTTTTCGCCAGCCGGGGTAATGCGAACGACGCGCACGTAACCATCCAGCAGCATATAAAACCGTTCGGCCGGTGCACCTTCTTCGAAAACAGAAACACCTTCGTCCAAGCGCCGTGATGTGGCCTGATCCAGAATGGTTCGGATATCCGTCCGCTGCAATTTCGAGAACGGGGGCAGGTGCGACAACAGGCTCTCATCAAGCCGCGGAAGTGTCTTGCGCGCAGGCAGTTCGGTCATGGCCGGCACAGTGCCACAAGAGCGGCGCAATGTGCCATTAGGAATTTGGCAAAAAGGGCAAAAATCCGGACCCTTATTTGTGCAAGCGCAAAGGTCGGATCGCAGTGCGTGAATGGAACGCCGGGCATCACAAGATGCGATCTGAAAGGACGTGAGATGTTTCGCACCACGGTAACTGGCATGACAATCGCGGCGCTGGTGAGTGGCGTTTGCTGGGCCGGGCCGTTTGAGGCCCGGATGCTCAACAAGGGGGCCGATGGCGAACGGATGGTTTTTGAACCCGCGTTCGTCAAGGCAGCCCCTAGGGACACGATCCCCTATCACGTCTATCACGGCAGGCAGGCGCCGTCGGGGCCGTGCTGATGCTGCGCGAAAAGAAATGGGTGCGGGCAAAGCCGCCAACACGACCCATTCGCGGTGTTGTACTTTATGGGGTCAACGGCCCCTATCATGCCGGTGTCACGCAGCGACTCCCACAATCCGGTCTGCGAAACAAAGTCGTCTGACACCACTGGCGACCAGCACGTCTGTGTTTCGCAAACCGGCTGTGTTTGTCTACATTCCGATCAAATCGGCCTTGTCGAGCGTGTTTTGCAGCAGGCGCACGACAGCGATATCAATCATCTTTCCTTCGTAAGTCACAGCGCCAAGCCCGTTCTCCAGAGCGTCAGCATATAGCTTGCTGATGGTGCGCGCCCGTTCCACCTCTTCCGGGGTGGGCGAGTAGACTTCTTGCGCAATTTCGATCTGACTTGGGTGGATCGCCCATTTGCCCACCGCGCCTAGAATTTGCGCGCGTTGACATTCGATCCGGTATTGATCGCTGTCCGAAAAATCAGGGAACGGGCCGTCGATTGCATCCAGCCCGTTGGCGCGACAGGCCATTATCAGACGATGGCGCTGATAATGCCAGATATCGGCCGGATAATTGCCCTTTCCTTCGATTTCGGAAAACGGAACGCCCTGGCTTGCGGAATAGTCACCAATGCCGAAAATCAGCGCTTCAAGACGTGGCGTCGATGCTGCGATCTCATTGACGGCGATCATGGCTTCGACTTCTTCGATCAGACATTCCAGACCGATCTTCTTTTTCAGGCCCAAATCCGCTTCGAGTTGGCTCAGAAGTTTGTCGACAAACAGCAGGTCAGCGGGCTGAAACGGCTTTGTCAGCATGATCACGTCGACATTCTCGCGCGCACCTGTCACGACCTCGATGATATCGCCGTAACAGTAAGGCGTGCTTGTGTCGTTGATCCGCACGCATCGGGTTGTGCGGCCAAAATCCAGGGTGTTCAGAGCCTCGACCACGATTCCGCGCGCTTCTTTCTTTTTGTTGGGCGCGACAGCGTCCTCAAGGTCAAGAAAAACATAATCCAAGTCCAGACTGGCGGCTTTCCTGATCATTTTTTCGGAACTGCCGGGCACAGACAGCTGGCAACGGCGCAGGCGCTTTGGTCGGTTGTACTTTTCCATTGTTCTCTCCTAAGCGATCACGCCGGCGGCGTGGAGTTCGGTAATCTCGTCCGGGTCATACCCGATCTCGGAGAGCACGCGATCTGTATGCTCGCCCAAGAGCGGGCCACGGCTGCGGATGCCGCCCGGTGTTTCAAGTACGTGGATCGGGGTGTCGACAATCTGGACTTTCCGACCGTCAGCGCCCGGCTGCTCGACGCTGGTCAACATTTTTCGGGCGGCGACATGCGGATCCGCAAAGATGTCGGCGGCGCGGTTGACCGGCCCCAATGGAATGCGCCCACCCAATCTGTCCATGATCTGTTTCTTGGATTGGCGGGACGTCCATTCGCCGACGATTTCCTGGGTCGCCTCACGGTGTTTTACCCGCGCTTCGTTGGTTTTGAACCGAGGGTCGTCTGCCAAGTCTGGCTGTCCCATTTCTTCGGCAAGGATGGCCCAGAAATGATCTCTGGGGCAGGCAATGGCGACATGTCCGTCAGTCGTCGGAAACAGCCCGAACGGACAAAGCAAGGGATGGCTCGAACCTTCGGGGCCGGGGTTTTCTCCGAAATAGGAGTGCTGGTAGACGATCCGCTCACACACTGCGAGCACGGAATCGTACATCCCGACATCGACAAACTGGCTTTCTCCGGTGGACCGTGCGCGATGAAGCGCGGCCAAGACCCCCGTCGCCAGGAACAGCGACGGGACGGTATCGCCAATGCCGGCACCGATTTTCATCGGCTCTTGTTCGGAAGGCCCGGTGATCCCCATGATTCCGCCCATGGCCTGTGCCACGACGTCAAAGGCGGGCCAATCTGCATAGGGGCTGCGGCCTGTGCGGGCATCACCAAAGCCCCGAATACATCCATAGACCAGATCCGGCTTGATCTCGCTGAGTTGTTCATAGGACAGGTCGAGCCGGTCCATGACCCCCGCGCGAAAGTTCTCTACGACGATATCCGCCTGCGCGACGAGCTTGCGGATGATGTCTTTGCCTTCTGCCGATTTCAGATCAACAACAATGGATTCCTTGTTCCGGTTGATGGACTGGAAATAGCCGCCATAGCTTTTCGGATCGTCGTTTCCAGGCAAACGCGCCGAAGGGCGCACCATGTCGCCGTCGGAAGACTCGACCTTGATGATCCGCGCGCCCAGATCGCCCAGAACCATTGTGGCAAACGGACCTGACAGCATCGCCGTGAGGTCAAGCACGGTAATACCGTCAAGAGGGCCTGCCGGCGTTGAACTGCTCATGACGTCACCCTGCGGCGTAGAAGTACCGTCCGCTCTAGCTCACAGACCAGTTTTTCGTGCTGGTTGACGCCATAGTGCTTGAACCGGACGATGCCCGCATCCGCCCGGTCGGAATCGCGTTTTTCCAGAACCTCAGTATAGGCATACAGCGTGTCGCCATGATGAACTGGCGTGCGCAAACGAATTTGGTCCATGCCAAGTTCGGCGATGGCCTGCTCGCCGGTGTCCTGCGCCGCCAATCCGACCACCAACGAGAAATTCAGCCCGCCATACACAACGCGGGTGTCGAACCCGGCGACATCCTTGAAGGCATCCTTCATGAAGTCTTCGTTGAAATGCGCATGCGCAGTGTTCATCACCAGATTGGTCAACATGACATTGTCCATCTCGGTCATGGTCTTCCCGCGGGCGTGGCGGATGACGTCGCCGGGTTCGAAATCCTCAAAGTAATTGTTGCGCGACGTCAGTTCGGAAGGTGTCAGGAACATTTGTTCACCCGAAATTGAAGTTGTAGGCGTTGCGGGCAATCTGCTTGTCGGTCTCTGACCGCCCGAGCAGGTTGTCTGAGATGATCCTTTGCTGAATTTCCGATGTGCCTTCGAAAATCTTGGTCAGGCGCGCATCGCGCCAGTGGCGTTCGACAGCAAAAAGCTTGGTATATCCTGCCCCGCCATGGATCTGGATCGCCTCGGACGTGACTTCCTCGGCGATTTCCGACGCAAAGTACTTCACCATCGACGATTCCGTATCGCAGCGTTGTCCCTGATCGATCGAGGTACAAACGTGATAGAGAAGTTGCCGCGCCGCTTCGATCTTGGTGGCCATTGTCGCGATCTTGAAACGGATCGCCTGAAATTCGGCAATCGGAACGGCGAATTGTTTGCGCTCATTGGCGTAGGCGATGGCATCTTCCAACGCCCCTTGCGCAAGCCCGATGGACCGTGCGGCTGTATGGGCGCGCGCCGTTTCAAGCCCTGCGGCCATCATGTAAAACGCCTTGCCTTCGTCACCGATCATGGCCTTTGCCGGCACGCGACAGCCATCAAACGACAACTCGAACGTTTTCCAGCCAAAGTATCCGATCTTCGGAATTTCGGCGCCTTTGCAGTTTTCGGGCAACTCTCCACGGGGTTTCTCGACCAGGAATGCGGAAATACCCAGGTGCCGTTTGTTCGCAGCGGGCGGCGGCGATGTGCGCGCGAATACAAGTATTGCGTCGGCACCATCGGCGAAAGTGCACCAGTACTTCTGACCCGAGATGACCCAATCATCCCCGTCCTTCACCGCGCGGCAAGAGATCGACGACAGATCGGAACCGGTATTCGGTTCGGACAGGGCATAAGCCACCAGCATCTCGCCCGAGGCGCTGCGCGATAGCAATTCTTTGCGGCGGGGATGATCGTCGCGAAGACCCTCTTTGTAAAAGGTGCCGTTGCCCCGCGCGATCAGCGAAGCGACCGACATCCATCCCCGCGCCAGCTCTTCGGCCACAAGGCAGTATTCAAAGACGCCAAGGCCCTGCCCCCCCGCGTCTTCAGGAACGGTGATTCCGAAGAAGCCGAGCTGCGCCATCTTGTCGACCAGTTCGCGCGGCATGATCCCCTGTTCCGGATCAAGCCGATTGGCGGCAGGCAGCACTTCGTTGCGTGTGAAGTCACGCGCCAGATCACGGATCATGCGTCGTTCTTCGGTAAGATAGCCTTGGGTTGCGGTGTTATGATTGTTCACGGTTTCCTCCTGACAAGATTGGAGCGTTGGAATTCAATGATCGTTTCGCCGGTTTCATCCAGGCCGGTGGTGGCCCAGGTAACGATGCCGAAATCGGGGCGGCTCTTTGGTTCGCGCATGTTGATGACGCGCGAGCGGGCATAGACGGTTTCCCCCACAATCAGCGGGCGATGATACGTCAGCTTGTCTACGCCAAGAAACGGGCCGCCGACTTCGGACAAATCTTCGACCGAAAGGCCAAAGATCGTGTTGAAGACCAGCAATGGGCAGACCACGGCATCGGCGTGTCCCTGAGATCTTGCGAAATCGGCGTTCGTGTAGATGGGATTGTAGTGAAGCGTCAGAGTGGCGAACAACGTGTTGTCTGCCTCGGTCAGCGTTCTACCCCAATGGTGGTTAAAGACCTGATCTTGCGTGAAATCCTCAAAGTAATTTCCCCGGTGCCACGTCCGGGCGCGAGACTTCAGGTCGGTTACGATGGCGTCAGTCATCTGGTTGCCTCCAACAGTTGTTTGACCGGAGCGTCTTGTTCGATAAGGGTGATGATGCGGCTTGCGCGCCCTGCGCCAAGAACAGGGTCGATGATGCGGCATGCCTTTTTGCAGAGCGCGGACCACTGCCTGGCGGTGTCTGTGTCAGGCACGCCCGAGTCGAATTCGGCTTCGACCTTGCGCCCGTCAGACAAACGGGCCACAACCCGCGACCACGTCAAAGCAGACGCCGGGACATCTTCGCCCTGGACCGTCACGCGGTCCCGCAGGGCCTGCATCTTGTCGGTCTTGGCATCTTCGACGCTGTAGGTGGCCAGATCCGCAGTATCAATGTCGGCCAGAACCATGGCAGCCGCGTGGCGCAGGCTGAACTTGCATTCAAGATCGGATGCCGGGTCGTCGATGTTGCAAGAGCCCAGGATATGGTCAGGTACGTGTAAAACCAGCTGGTCAATCGCATCGCTGCCATGTTCGGTCCGCAGCGTCTGGACACATTCGATTGCCGCGTGCGTCAGATAGCATGCTGCGTGACGCTTGAAGAGTGTCTCTTCGACGGCAAACCTACCCTGCGGAGCCGGCGCGAACACGACATTGGCATCTGCCAACTGATGCGCTTCCAGGAACCCCTGCGCCGCTTCTATTCCGTCGGGATTGGCAGTCAGCCCGTGCCGGACCAGCCGCGTAGCCAGATACCCGATCTGCGCGGCGCAGCCGACCTGAACCGGCTTGGTCATTGTGCCAAACATCGATTTGAGCCCCGCCGCCCGCGCGGCTGCGAAACCAAGGGCATGTGCGGTTTCATCCGCTGTCAGCCTGTCCAGCGCGGCCAGTGCAGCGGCGCTGCCGAACGTGCCGATCGTGGCCGTATTGTGAAACCCGCGCGCATAGTGTTGCGGGCCAACAAAAGCACCGATCCGCGCCGCAACTTCGTAGCCGCGCACGAGCGCATCCAAAAGCGCGGGAATTTCCAGATCCCGTGTTTCCGCCCGCGTCAGGATCGCGGGAATAACCGCGACTGATGGATGACCCACCATCATTGTATTGACGTCGTCGTAGTCCAGCGCATGACCGGCTGAGCCGTTCACAAGAACCGCCCAGGCCGGGCTGACCCGCTCGTGATGGCCGACAACGGTCGCCGCGCCGGAGCCATCTTCCAAGGCCGTCTGTTTTACTGCCTGGACCAAAGGTTCGCCGCGCGCCGCTATTGTCACGGCGGTCCAGTCAAGCAGGCAGTGCCGGGCCCATGTCAGGGCGTCGGAACCCACCGGCTTTTGATCCGCCTGGCTGATCCAATCGGCGATAGTGCGGGTAAGCGGGGGTGGGGCTTGGGCGTCGGAAGGTGCGGGTGCGTCAGCGTCCATAGAAAAACTCCGGTAAGAAGAGTGACAGCTGCGGAACGAAAGTCACGGTTGCCAGCAGCCCGAACAAGAGAACGATGAAGGGCAAAACACCACGCGCGACCCTTTCGACAGGCGCGCCGGTGGTTGATGCCATGATGAACAGGTTCAGCCCGACCGGGGGGGTCAGCAAGGCGATCTCCATGTTGATGACGATCACGACGGCGAAATGGACCGGATCAATTCCCAATGGAGCCAAGAGAGGAAGGACCAGTGGAACCACGATCAGGATAACCGCGATGGTTTCCAGGAACATGCCGAACAGGAACATTACCGCGTTGATGAACAACAGAAACTGCCATGCCGAAAGCTCGCTCTCGACCACATAGTCAATCATGTGCTTTGCAAAGCCCTCGGAGGTGATCCAGTGACCAAAGGCCAAAGCGCCGATCGTGACGAAGAAAATGACCGCAGTTGACTTGATCGCGTCTGCAAGAATCCAGGGCAGTTCGGAAATCGTGCACCCCTTGTAGAACACTAACGACACAATGATGGCCACGAAGGCGGCCGTTCCTGCGGCTTCGTTGACTGTGACAAGGCCGCTGTAAATTCCGCCAAGGATGATTATTGGCAGCAGCATTGCGGGCAAGGCACGCCGGTTCACTGCCCAGAATTCCGTGCGGCTCATGGACGTGCCGGCAGCATACCCGCGCCGTCGTGAGACGTAGATTATCCATGCGGCAAACAGACCGACCTGCAACATGCCGGGAATGACACCAGCAAGAAAAAGCTGCGGCACGCTTTCGCCCGCCACCACGGCAAACAGGATCATCGCCAGCGAAGGCGGAATAAGGATACCAAGTGTACCGGATGACGCGACGACCCCAAGCGCAAAGCGTTCATCGTATCCGGTGTCTCGCATCGCGGGCACCAGCAGGGTTCCCATCGCCATCGCGGTGGCAACGGATGACCCCGAGATTGCCGAAAAGACCATCGTTGCCAGCACACAGACAAGGGCAATGCCGCCGCGCACCCCGCCGATCCAGCTATACGCGGCATCGACAAGGGCCTTGGCGATCCCTCCGCGCTGCATGAAGGTCGCTGCAATCACGAAGAACGGAACCGATACCAGGGTGTCGGATTTCAGGTGATCGATGAACAGTTGCGGCAACGCGACCAGCGGGCGGCCTTCGGCGGCGAACAACACAAGGGACACGGTGCCAAGGACCAGGAATACAGGAAAGCCTGCAACCAGCAGCGCAAGGAATCCGGATAAAGCCACGACGGGAGACATCAATCCGCCTCCTGACGTGCTGCCTGATAATCGCCATCAGAGGGATAGGGATCTGCCCCGGAAACCACTGTCCGCCACAGAAGCAGAGCGTAGCGCACAGACATGGAACCAAATGCCAAGGGCACAATGATGTAGAAAATCCATTGCGGAAACTGCAGGGAACTGTCCGAACGTATGTCGATCATTCGCGCAAATTCGACCATATCCAAGCCGTACCAAGCGACGATCCCGCAATAGACCAGCCCAGCGATTAGAGACGCGATTTCAGCCGTTCGGCGTACCGGGCGTGGCGCCAGGCGGATAAACAGGTCGGCACGAACATGTTGCCCACTGGTCACCAGCGACCCGCCGCCAATCAGGACGGCGCTGACAACCAGATAGATGATGACCTCACCGCCCCAGTTCGTCAGCATCGATGGCACAAGATATCGTGCCACCACCTCATAGACGACCAATAGTATTGCGACGCCTGCGACCCCACCCATCAACAGGGTTTCAAAGCGGGTAAGCGCTCTCACAATTCTGTTCATTTCTGTTGTCTCAATTTTCCAGACAGACTGAAGACCAGCGCATGACCGCAGCCGCAGATACGGCTGCGGTCTACATTCACTTTGCCAAGTCTTTCGCGGCCATTTCGACGATCGCTGGATCAACGCGAAGCTCTTCTGCAAGACGCGGCTGATCTGTCATCAACGCGGCCCGCAGTGCATCAAGGTCGGATTCGGCAGCGGCAACGTTGGTCATGCCGTGTTCTGCTGCCTCGTCGGCCGCCTTGAGTTGAGCTACTACCGCAGCTTCGCGGGCTTCTCTGACACCGTCGCTCCAGGTTGTTCGCATGATCTCCTGAAGGTCTTCGGGCAACTCGGCCCACGCCTGCCCGCTGATCAGCGGAACATACTGATAAAATGCGTGGAAATCGGAATAGGAGTGTTTTAGCCCCGAATCCCAGAGTTTTGCGGACCGGACCGATTCAAAAGTGGTCATCAACCCATCGATCGTGCCTTTCTGCAGGGCTTGCGGCACGTCGGGGAAAGGCATGGATACCCCGGTGGCCCCGAATTTTTCGAAACGGGCGACCGCGACGGCACCGCCAGGCGAACGCATCTTCAGACCTTTGATATCTTCCGGGCTTTCAACTGCCTTGTTCGTGAAGAACATCGCGCCAAAACCAAGATCCACCCAGTCGCCCAGGACCACGACCCCCAGCTTGTCTTCAATCTGCTTGGCAAGGACCGCCCCGGTTTCGCCGTCGGTGACCTTGTATTGTTCTTCGCGCGGCAAGCCGTAGAACATCGGAAGGCCTAGAACATTGAAGTCGGGCACAATCCTTGCAAGGTTCCAGTGCCCGGGAAATGCCATGTCCATTGCACCTTGGGCCAGCGCTGTGGTGACATCGCGGTCATTATATTGCGATCCGGCTTCGAAGAAATTGAATTCGATGCGGCCGTCTGACGCCTCTTCGATTTTCTGAGCGATATCATGCACCAGCACGTTCCGCAGATGTGTGGGGCCGGTGTCCAACGACACGTCAATGGTGTGTTCCTGTGCGACCACCGATGTGGCCGAAACGAGCGCAACGAACGCCGCAGAAGCAAAAAGTTTCATCAATCCTCCCTTGCGTCTTTTTCCGACGCGTTTTTCTCCCACCGACAATCGTCGGCGTGATGAACATAGCGGCCACGCGGGTAATTTGAACTGAATAAAAATCATTTATTTATCAGAAAAACTGATTTACGCACCGCACCGTCATTCGGTGTAGATCTGCCCAAGGATGCGCGCGTGCAATTTGGGCAGGTCCTCGCAGATTGCCTCAACCAGGTCACTCGCGGCAGCGCTCAGCTGTCTGTTGGGGTAGGTTACGATCCCCAGCGAATTGAACAGATCCGGGTCGGAAATGCCGATCGCTTTCACACGGGGGCTCTTGCAACGGTATGCAATAAGCCCCGTGACAATAATCGGGGACGTGCCTTGTTCGACAAAACCCAACAGGGTTGAAACATCTCGAACCCGGATTCCCGGCGGCATCGGCTTGCAGGCATGGCGCAACTCGAGCTCCACATGTCCGAAAAATGACGATTCACCTTTCAGGATCATGAAGTTTTTTTGCGCGACATCCTCCCAGTTTATTGAATGGGCATTGAACAGGCCATTTGTTTTCGGAACGGCCGCGACGATCGGATCGTCGATCAAATGACGAAATTCCAGATTTGATCCGGCGGCCGGCCGGGTGCCGATCCCGAATTCGACAATCTGTTCTTCTACCAACCGATGCACAATGGTCCCGTGACCGTCATGGAGATCGAACCGACTGGCGGGGAATCTGCCCTGAAACCTGTCCAGCAAGAGCGGCAAGGCTGACCCTGCAACGCTGGTAACGCTGGCGAACCGGATGGTCGTCGACCTGTCACCCGAAATCGACATTGCCAAAGCCTCAAAGGCGTCGAATTCTCGAAGCAGTTGCTCGGCCCGCGGATAGAGTTCTTCGCCCGCAGCCGTCAGTCGCACCAAATGGGTGGTACGTTCGAACAGAGGTTCGCCGATCAGCTCTTCCATCTTCTTGATCCGGCGTGTGATGGCAGGCGAGGTCACATGCAATTTGTCTGCGGCGTGGGTGAAGCTTCTGGTTCGAACTATCTCTTGAAACGCACGCAGATCATCAATGGAAAAGGGCATAGGGCAACCTGCATTCGCTGAAACGACGACGACACTTCAACCGGCACAGACAATTGATATCCCACCGATCCGCTTGGGTATCGTTACTAGAAACCAGACGGGCCGGCATCAAGATACGTCTGCCTGAACATGACAGTGCGGTGCTCTGGTCACCTAACTTAACAGTGCGGTGCTCTGGTCACCTAACTTAATGGGTTCGCGACCAGATGCGGTGCGACACGTGTAGAACGAAAGCCGGAAAGATGCCGACGCATTTGCGGGATGGCCAACAGGCTGTCTGGATGCTCCCACAGTTCAGCGCTGGGCATATGTTCGCCGCCGATGGTCTAACGTGGGCCCGGCCTTCGATCAGTGTCCAAAGGATCGGGCCGCCAATGGTATGCAATAGCGCGTGGATTTTCCGGGTCAGCCCGCCGCGCCAGCGACCCATATTGGGGGGCCCAGCACAGCTGACGACGACCCGCGAATCGTCAATCCGCAAGCGCGTCGCAAAGATGAAGCCCAAAGGGATCCGCTTGCATACGTCGTACGGGCTTTCGATGAATGGTGGTTTCTTGGTTGACGGGTGCGCACGGCGCACCGCGACTGCGGTGTTGTGGGTTTTTTGCGGGCCAGTATGCCACAAGTTATGCCGAACCAATGGCCCCAGCGGTGAAGGTCTGAGCGGGCATTGCAAACAGTCCCACGCTCTGCTTGTTTCAGTCTTCGTTGCCTTGGGAAAGCGATGTCAGAGCCGCAGGATTCAGGACGACGATGGTGTGGATATTATCGATTTCGATAATCTCGCTCTTGCGCATCTGGGTCAGGGTCCGGCTGACGGTTTCGGTGGTCAGACCCAGGAAATCGGCAATATCGGCGCGGCGCATCGGCAGATCCACCTTGCACAGATTGTCCTCGTAGCGCCCGACCCGGCCGGCCAGAACAGTGAGAAAAGACGCGACCCTTTCGCCCGCCGATTTCCGGCCAAGCATCATGAAATGATCTTGCATCGCGCTGATTTCGCTCAGGGCGGCCTGCAAAAGCTCGCCGTGCAATTCGACATCGCCATCAGCGTTTTCCAGCACGCTTTTTCGATAGGGCTGCAGGCGCGTGTCGACCAACGCATCACAATCGGTGTGGTGGCAGCCGTTGGCTGGAAAACCCACGACATCTCCGGGATAGCCAAAGGCTATGACCTGACGACGCCCGTTTTCCAAAAGGCGCGTCTGGCGCAGAACGCCCGCAGTGACCTGATAAAGCCAGTTCACTTCGTCGCCTTCGTAGAACAGATAGGTTCCCGCCCTGATCTGCGTCTCGCGCGCGCAAATACAGGGCCTTGAGATGCTCGGGAGTGCACCGCCTGACTGGTCATCGGTTGATAGCGTGACATACATTCTGTTGGCCCCCAGTTTTCCATTCAGGCGCCAACTTGCCTAAGCCGCGTATTACTATTTTCGCTGAAGTTGTCTGAAAGTGTATCTTATTGTATGAATATGTTTGAAACGTGGTGTGGCACTGTGCATCAGGACAGTGAACCCAGGTATGAGCGGGGCGGCGATGCAAAAGGCATCCATTCTCGTCGTTGAAGACGAGACCAAAATCAGAGCCCTCCTGCGCAATGTGCTGGAAAGCGAAGGGTTCGACGTCATCGAATCCAAGTGCGGCGATGATGTGATCGACCTGCTGGCATCCAATTCGATCGCGCTGATCACACTGGATATCCGGCTGGGCGGCGAAAACGGTCTCGATCTCGCGCGGCGAATCCGGCGCATTTCTTCCGTGCCGATCATCATGGTGACGGGCCAGGACGACGTGATCGACCGCGTCGCCGGATTGGAAATCGGGGCGGACGATTACATTACGAAACCTTTCCACGTCCGCGAGGTAATTGCGCGGGTCCGCAGCGTGCTGCGCAGGGCGGGGCCGCCGCCCGACACGCATGACACCACCGAAGAAAGCCAGCGATATGTGTTCGACGGATTGACCGCTGTCCCTGACCGGCTGGAAATCATCGACCGCAACGGCAAGGACAGTTCGCTGACAAGCGGGGATTTCAAACTGCTTACCGTCTTTCTGGAACGCCCCAAGCGCGTTTTGTCGCGGGATCAGTTGATGGATCTGACAGGTGGCCATGACTGGAGCCCGCTTGACCGGACCATCGACAACCAGGTCGCGCGCTTGCGCAAGAAGATCGAACGTAACCCATCAGAACCCGGCCTGATCAAGACCGTGCGCGGTGTCGGATATACTCTGGCCTGCGAAGTCGAAACCGTTCAGCCGTCAGAATCATCAGCCAAGAGCGCCTGAAGCCGCGCGACAAGGTCAGACTGGCGATAGGGCTTGTGCAAAACATCGTGAGTGTCCCCATTTGGAAGACGCGCAGCCACGGTGTCACTGGCATAGCCCGAGGTCAAAAGAACCTTCAGCTGCGGCAAATCCGTCGCCAGCTTTGCGGCAAGGTCATAGCCACTGAGATTGCCGGGCATGATCAGATCAGAAAAAACGATGTCGACGTCAAGACCTGAGGTCAGCATGGCATAGGCGTCATCGCCGCTGACCGCTTCTACGACCTGAAATCCCAAATCCCGGATCCGCGCGACGGACAGTTTGCGCACATTGGGATTGTCTTCTACCACCAGAACCGTGCGTCCATGCCCGAACGGGGTTTGCGCAACATGGCCCGCCGCCAGCGATCGCTCTTTTGTCGCGGCGCTTTCCGATAGAGCGGGGAAATAAAGGCCAAAGCTCGTCCCCAGCCCTTCTTCGCTGTAGAGCGTGACGTGCCCACCTGTCTGACGCACGAAGCCATAAACCATCGACAGGCCCAGCCCGTTGCCACCACTTTCGGACTTCGTGGTAAAGAAGGGCTCAAACGCGTGTTTCTGTGCTTCGGGCGTCATGCCCGCGCCATTATCACTGACTGACAGCCGCACGTATTGACCGGGTTCGACGTCAACTTCCTGCGCCATATAACTGTCGTCAATTGTGACATCGGCAACTGAGATCAGCAATTTGCCCTTGCCGTTCATCGCATGCCGCGCGTTCAGGGCAAGGTTCATCAGGGCCGACTGAAGTTGCCCCGGATCAACAAGGACAAGGCTGGTGTCGGGCGCGTAATCCGTTTCGATCGTGATCTGCTCGCCAAGTGTACGTTCCAGGATGTTCAGCGTGGCATCGCACAATTTGCGCAGGTCGGACTTTACGGATTTCAGGCTGTTGCGCCGCGCAAAGATCATCAGGCGCGATGTCAGGTCCGCGCCAAGTTCCGCGGCCTCTAGCGCATCGCGGATCAGGGTTGTTTGCGCATCGTCACTGGTGCGCGTTTCGAGCAGTTCCAGATTGCCGATGATCACCGTCAGCAGGTTGTTGAAATCATGTGCGATGCCGCCGGTCATCTGGCCGATGGCGTCAAGGCGCTGTGATCGGGCGAGGGCGGCTTCGGTCCGGGCGCGCTTTGTCAGGTCATGCAGGATACCGACGAACATCAAGCTGCCGTCCACCTCGGCGCGACCAATCGACAGATGCAGCGGAAAGATGGTGCCGTCGCTGCGCTGCCCTTCGACCTCGCGGCCAATGCCGATGATACGCTTTTCGCCCGTGTCGATATGGTGCTGCATGAAGCCATCGTGACGGATTGCCAAAGCCTCGGGCATCAGCATGTTCAAGCTTTCCCCGATCATGTCTTCTGCCGCATAGCCAAACATCGTGCTGGCTGCTGAGTTGGCACGCGTGATCACACCATCCCGATCCGACAGGATGATCGCGTCCCCGGCCGCATCCAGAACGGCGTGAAGAAGTGCTTTATCTGTGACCGCGTTTTCCATAGCACCCCGCAATTTCCATGCAGGTTTGCGGAAAAACGACGGTTAAGACAAGGATGATTGGCGCGACCGCGCGACTGCGAGGTCGGAAAGCTGCAAATGGCGGATGATGTCCGACAGGGAAATGACGCCAACAAGGCGGTGATCTTCGACAACCATAAACTTGCGCTGACCGGTTTTCGTGATGGCCGTCATCAGGTCCGGGATCGGCGTCTCGGGCGTGATGGTCGAGGCGTCATCCAATCCTGCGAACACATCGCCAACGCGCGTACTTGACCAATGCTCTCGATCGATGCTGGAAATCATCGCTTGGTCGATATGACCAAGAAGAACGTCGTTTTCAATGACCGGAATAAAGCTGATACCATGGCGCAGAACAACCTGATTGACGACATCGGACAGCGTGCGGTCCGGCCCGACCGTGATCGGTGTGTGCTGCATCAGATCGCCCACAGTCCGGCCCGAGAACACCGCGCGCGTGATCTGCTGTTGATAGGCTGACCGCGCGGCCATCAGTAGGAAGCCGCCGATCATCATCTGCCAGATGGCGCTGACCAGCGCGCCTTGGAACAGGGCCAGAAGCCCAAGACCCATCAAGACATAGGCGAAGGTTATACCGGCGTTCGTGGCTGTCTCGGTCGCGCGCAGAATGTCACCGCGGCGGTGCCACAGCCAAGCCCGCAGGATGCGCCCGCCATCAAGCGGGAACGCGGGCACCAGATTGAAAACCGCCAGGATCAGATTGATCGTTGCCAGGTACGAAAGCACCGCCGCTACCGCTTCAAGATCCTGGGAAAGCGCCGCAATCAGGCTGAGAAACCAGAAACCAACAGAGAGTCCAAGGCTCATGACCGGCCCGGCAACCGCGACCCAAAACTCCTCCATCGCCGATCTGGGTTCACTGTCCATCTCGGCGACGCCACCGAACAGGAACAATGTGATACCGCCGATCCGCAGGCCAAAGCGTCTTGCGATGATGGAATGGGCCAGTTCGTGCAGCAGTAGCGAGGCGAAGAACAACAGCATGGCGACGACCGCCATGATCAGGTAAATGCCCGGGCTTTCGTCGGGAAAGGTGTAGGGGAAATAGTGCTGGCTAAGGCTCCATGTGATGATCGCAGCGATGATTAGCCAACTTGGATCGATTTTGATGTCGAAACCACCGATTGAGAAGAGTTTCACCGCACTCGTAAACATCTGCGACTCCCTTTTTATTCCAGAATTGCACGGATGCGATTTGGCGCTTTGATATTGCTCAAGGCGTTCAGCTGGCACGACAAAGCGATCCGGGTGCGAAACGGCGCCGTTAGTACACTTCACGAGCTTTCGATTAAACCCGGCAATGCGCGAAAAGTGATGTCGTCGCAGGCGCGCAGAATTCGGGGGGTGTGGCTGGATCAAGCTTGATCGTGGCGCAGCATCACATCGCTCGAAATCGAGGCAATTGATTTCCATCAATATCGCCACCGACCAGCTGAAATAGCGTCGCCTTAACTTGTGCGGCGAAGGTATGCGCAGATGATCAACGAAGACTATTTCAAAAGCCTGATAGCGGCTCGTCTCGCAGCCCTTGGTGCCAGACTGCACGTGGTCGACACCAAGCAAGGGCGTCGGATGGCCGCCGAAGTAGAGGATGTCGAAGTTCTCGAAGGTGCCGGCTTGGCCGCTCAGAAAGAAGTTGGGCTGCTGCGCGGCGCATTGGATAGGATCCAAAACGGCACCTATGGCATGTGCCTTGAGTGCAAGGGCCCGATTTCTAGGGATCGGTTGGAAGCCGTCCTTTACGCCCCCTTATGCGGAAAATGCGCCAATCCCGGCGTCGCTGCGTCCTAGGCAAATCGGGGCTTCCTCACTCGGACTTTGTACCCTGATCGGGTGTGATCGTGCGGCGGATGGCCCAGAGAGTCAGGACGGGGCCGACAAGTTCGAAGGCAATCGTTGTGCTGATAGTCAGCGCGATGATCTGATCGGCATGGTATGGGAGTGCTTGGGCGGCGACCAATGCCATGCCAACCGCGACGCCAGCCTGGGGCAGAAGCGCCAGCCCGTATATGGCACGCTCTTGCGCGGGGGCGCGCCCGATCAAGGCCCCAAGCCACCCCCCAACAATTCGCGCCAGTACACGCAGGACGATGTACGCAAGACCCAACATTCCGATGCCCTTCAATGCGTCAATTTCAAGCGATGCCCCGGCCAACAGGAAGAAAAGCACCATGAAGGGCCATTGAATATGTTCGATTTCATGAAAGGCCCGGTCGTGATGGGACGCAAAATTCACGATGACGGCGCCTGCGGTCATTCCTGCGATCAGAAATGAAACCTCAAGCCAAAGCGCCAGACCGGCCGTCAAGAAAACCAGTGCAAGTGCTTCGATTTCAATCGGCTCACCAGCGCTGATGCGCCCGGTCAGCGCCGCGCCAGGTGCACCAATGGCAAACCCCAGTAAGATAGCACCCCCGATTTCACGAATGACAGACATATCATGCAGGGCGGTTGCAGTCGGTGCGATCGAATGCGCATAGCTCAGGCAAAGGCTGAACACCAATAGCCCCCAAGCGTCATCGACGGCCACAACCCCTTTTAGTGTGCGGGTGAAATCATTGTCGATCTCCGATTGTCGGATAACATCGGTAGTCGCCGCAGGTGCCGTGGCCGAAGCGATTCCGCCCAGCATGACAGCCAATCCAGGCTCAACCCCCAGTGCGATCAGACCGAAAGACACCCCGATGACAGTGGTGAGAACGATGGCGATCGAAATTGTCAGAATACGGCGGCCCGTTTCCCTGAGGTCGCTGAATTTGAGCGACCCTCCAAGCAGAAAAGCGACGAATGTCAGCGCCGTTACCGAAAGGTATTCGTAGGCGTCTGAGAAAGAAGCAGGAATCCATCCCATGTGGCCGGCGATCAGTCCGCAAAGCAAAAGCAAGGTGACCCGCGGCACCCATGTTCGACGTCCGATCTGGTCGGCGGCCAACCCGACGACGAACATACCCCCAAGCGTCAGAAGCGCTATGTCGATTTCCACACTCTCTCCTGTTCTGCGGCCCAAAGGCGCACACCTTCCACGCTGATGGGATGCGTGTTGCGCGATGAATTGACGAATATCAACCGGCGCCTTGGCGAACAGACTATCATGACCGGGTATCATGCATCAGCAAGAGGCACGTGATGGACACCAATGCTCTGCCAGACATGAACATGAACGCACCCGAAACGGCCTGTTGCCCCAAGTTTGATCCAAAAGGCTGGGATGGTCGACATCTGTCTTTTCACGGTCAGCCCATTGTGCGCGCGACGACCCGCAGCCTCGTGCATGATCCGATCAACATGGGGCAGGTCTTTACGCGGGTGCAAGGTCATATCGAAGACGCTGGCGCGCAGGACCCGGACGATATTTTCGTTCTCAGTCGGGATCAGTCCGCAACCGAGGGTGAGCATTTTTTCCGCGTTATCGGTGACGTACCGGGCGAAGACGTGATCCGCCTGAGTGGTGATTTCATCACGCGTGTTTTCGAAGGGTCCAACCGGCAGGCCAATAACCGGGTCCATGAAATGGAAACCGCAGCTGAAGAAAAGCAGCCCTGCCGGTTGATCTGCCTCAATTGGTTCGGCGGGGCACGATCTAGAAATTAGGAATCGGAACACCCCATGGGAGGATGCAGAAGATGAAATTATTTTTCAGGACAGACTTAAAAGTATGGGGCACATTGATGGTCATGGCGTTTGCCAGCCCGGCCCTAGCCTTTACGGCGTGTCAGGTCACCGACACCGGCGGCATTGACGACAACAGTTTCAACCAGACCGCCTGGAAAGGTGTGCTGGACGCCAAGGAAAAACTGGGGATCGAAGGGCGCTTCCTCGAATCGCAAGCCGAGACGGATTATGACGCCAATATCAATTCGCTGATCGATGGTGATTGCGATATCATCATTACGGTCGGCTTCCTGCTTGGGGACGCGACCGAGAAGGCCGCAAAGGCGAACCCGGATCAGCCGTTTTCCATTGTGGATTTTGCCTATGATCCGCCAATCGAAAACGTGTTGGGGCAGGTCTATGCCACAGACCAAGCCGCATTTCTGGCAGGCTATCTAGCGGCCGGAATGTCCAAGACGAAAATTCTTGGCACGTTCGGCGGCATCAATATCCCGCCTGTGACGATCTTCATGGACGGTTTCGTTCGGGGCGTCGACCACTGGAACGCGGTGAAGGGCGACACGGTCACCGTGCTGGGCTGGAACCTGGACACGCGTGAAGGACTGTTCACCAACAATTTCGACAACCTTGATGACGGGCGGGCCTATGCGCAAAACCTGTACGATGAGGGCGCCGATATCGTTCTGCCAGTCGCGGGTCCCGTCGGACTCGGCTCGGCTACGCTTGCCGATGAACTGGGTGTGGACAAGTTGAAAATCATCGGCGTCGATGCCGATCTCTACTTCACTGATACCGAACGGCAGCACGTCTATCTGACATCGGTCACCAAACGCATGGATGCAACTGTCTCTGACGTGATCGAAATCACTATGAACGGCGATTTCGAAGGCGGTGTGCTGGTCGGCACGCTAGAAAACGGCGGCGTCGGACTGGCCCCGTTCCACGACATGGATGGCATGGTGCCAGACACGTTGAAAGCCGAATTGGAGGCCCTGCGCACAAGCATCATCGACGGCAGCATATCTGTGTCGAACTAAGGTTGATGATATGCGGGTCGAGTTGAAAAATATCACCAAACGGTTTGGTCCGGTCGTTGCCAACAAAGGCGTCGACCTGACCATCGAACCGGGCGAGGTCCTGGGCCTTCTGGGCGAAAATGGTGCAGGCAAATCGACCCTGATGAACGTGCTCTGCGGTCTTTACGAACCGACAGAAGGCCAGATCCTGATTGACGGTCGCCCTGTGACCTTCAAGGGCCCCGGCGATGCGATCCGCGCAGGCATCGGCATGGTACATCAGCATTTCATGCTGGTTCCGGTTTTCACCGTGGCCGAAAATGTCATCCTCGGCATCGAACCCACCGGGCGCTTCGATCATCTTGATCTGAAGGCAGCGCGGGCCGAAGTGAAAAAGTTAAGCACAGAATATGGCCTGACGGTTGATCCGGATGCGACAATCGAAACGCTGCCGGTTGGCGTTCAACAACGTGTCGAAATCATCAAGGTCTTGTTTCGCGAGGCAGACGTTCTGATCCTGGACGAGCCGACCGCGGTTCTGACCCCGCAAGAGGTCGATGAATTTTTCCAGATTGTTCGATCGCTCTGCGATGCTGGCAAGGCAATCGTCTTTATCACGCACAAGCTGAATGAAATCCTGGAAATATCAGACAGGATCGCAGTGATCCGTCGCGGTGAGATTGTTGGCAGTGGCGATCCCAAAAAACTGACCCGACCGGAACTGGCCGAAATGATGGTGGGCCATCCGGTCGATTTCGACGTTGCCCGCGCGCCATTCGCGCCTGGGGAAGTCATCCTTGATATTCAGGGGCTGACAATTGTGCGCGATGACGGGGCCGTGGCCGTCGATGATCTGTCGCTTCAGGTGCGCAGCGGCGAGGTCGTGGGCATCGCGGGGGTGCAGGGGAACGGGCAATCGGCGTTGATCGAAGCGCTCGCAGGGCTACGCCATCCAGTCGCCGGAAAGGTGACGTTTGACGGCACCGATATCACGGATGCCTCTCCGCGTGCACGACACCGGATGGGGATCGCACACATCCCCGAAGATCGCCAGCGCGCCGGTTTGATCGGGAAATTTACCGTCGCCGAAAACATGGTGCTGGACAGCTACTACGGTCCGCCCTTTTCGAAAGGGGCAGGTATCGACTGGGGCCGCGTACACCAGGACGCCGCCGCAGTGGCCGAACAGTATGACGTGCGCACCCCTTCGGTTCGCGCTGCGGCGGCGCATCTGTCGGGGGGCAACCAGCAGAAGCTGGTCGTGGCGCGGGAATTGTCGCGCGACACCCGGCTGGTCATTGCGGGGCAACCGACGCGGGGGCTTGATGTGGGCTCTATTGCTTTCATCCATGAACGCCTTATGGCCGCGCGCGACGAAGGCGACGGTGTGTTGATCGTGTCGTCGGAGCTTGACGAAATCATGGCCTTGTCCGACCGCATTCTGGTGATGTTCAAGGGCCGCATCGTGGCTGAATACGCACCGCACGAGCAACCGGTCGACAAGGGGACAATCGGGCTGGCAATGGCGGGGGCGGCGGTATGAGCGATTCAATGATCCAGGCAACACAAGGCAGGGTGTTTGGCCGAACGCAGCTTGAAGATCTGGTCATCGTTCCACTCTTCGCGTTTGTCGCAGCACTTGTACTGGGCGCGCTCGTCATGGCGGCCACTGGTGTTGCCCCTGCGACAATCGCCCAGTCTTATGTTGCCTTGTTGAAAGGCTCGGTCGGGTCGATCAACGCGGTCTCGGAAACACTGACCGCCGCCTTGCCGCTGGTGTTGGCGGGTCTGGGGCTGGCGCTTGGTTTTCGGGCTGGGCTTTTCAATATCGGCGCCGAAGGCCAGATCGTCATTGGCGGGCTGGCCGCCGTCGTGGCTGGTGTTGCACTTGGCGATCTGCCAGCGTTCATCGCCCTTCCCGGCGCGCTTCTGGCCGGCGCTGTGGCGGGCGCATTCTATGCCGGGATCGCGGGCTGGCTGCGCGCAGCGACGGGCGCGCATGAGGTGATTTCGACCATCATGCTGAACCTGATTTCCTTCCGGCTGCTCGATTATCTGTTGCGCACGCCTTTGATCCAAAAAGAAGGGCGCGCGGATCCGATCTCGAAATCCGTGCCGGATGCGGCTGAACTGCCCAAGCTTCTGACTTTTCTCGATGTCAATCTGCGCCTGCACGCGGGCCTTTTTCTGACGCTGTTGATGGTCGCGATCGCCTATTGGCTTTTGTTCCGCAGCAAGCTGGGGTTTGAGTTTCGCGCCAGCGGCGAAAACGCGGTTGCGGCGCGCTTTGCCGGGATGAATGCCGGACTGACGATCGTGTTGGCCATGGCCATCGCGGGCGCGCTGGCGGGGCTTGCGGGTGCCAACCAGACGCTTGGCGTTCTTGACCGCGCCACACCGGGATTTTCCGCCGGGATCGGGTTCGACGCCATCGCGGTAGCCCTACTGGGACGATCGCATCCGGTCGGGGTACTATTTGCCGGGATCCTTTTCGGCGCGCTGGAAGCGGGCGGGCGGCAAATGCAGGTAGACGCAGGTGTCAGCATCGACCTGATCGCCATCATCCAAGCGCTGATCATCGTGTTCATCGCCGCGCCCCTGCTGGTCAAGGCGATCTTTCCTTGGGGATTTCGCAAGGCGGATAAAGGCGAGGGCAGGTCGTGACCGTACTTCTTGACAAAGCGCGGCAACGCCAGACCCGCATCACCGGCGGCATCCTGATCGCCCTTGGCGCCTTGATCGCGGTTTTCCTCGCCCCCGACGCAAGCGGCGTGGCCACCTTCCGCCTGTCGCGACCGACCGATGTGTGGCCTGTTCCGAACCTGGTCGTTCCCGGCGGGCCCTTTATCTATGTCGCTTCAGCTTTTCTGGCCTTCTTCGGGGTGCGCCTGTTCCTGCGCGGCGGGGCGAAATGGAGCGCGCGGCTTCTGGGAATTGGCCTTATCATCGCGGTGGCCGCGTTTCTTGTCTGGGCGACGGTGGGTAAATCGTTTTCGTTGACGGGCATGTTGCAGGCAAGTCTGGTGCGCGCGGTGCCGATTGCCCTTGGGGGGCTGGCAGGCGTTTTGTCAGAGCGGGTCGCGGTGGTGAATATCGGCATCGAAGGGATGCTGCTTGCAGGGGCTTTCACCGGCGCCTTGGTCGGATCGCTGGCAGGCGGGATCGCAGGGCTTATTGCGGCAGTCGCCGTGGGCGGCGTGTTTGGTTTCGTTCTGGCCGCACTGGTTGTGACCTATCGAATGGACCAGATCATCGCTGGCGTATTCATCAATCTGTTCGTGTTGGGGCTTACCAGCTACATCTCCAGCCAAGTCTTTCAGGAATACCGTGCGCTCAATAATGCGCCCGTGTTTCGCGCGGTGGAAATTCCGATCTTGAGCGATCTGCCGGTTCTTGGCCCGGTCTTGTTCAGCCAGAACATCTTTGTTTATGGGGCGTTCATTCTTGCCGGCCTCGCGACCTACTATCTGTTTCACACTCGTCATGGCCTCCGCGCCCGCGCCGTGGGTGAGCATCCGCGCGCCGCAGATACACTTGGGATCGACGTCTATCGCACCCGCTACGTGAACGTCACCGTGGCGGGTATGGTCGCCGGTTTCGGGGGGGCCTGGTTCACGCTTGGCTCTGTCGGACGGTTTGACGAAGGGATGACCGGGGGGCGCGGCTTTATCGGTTTGGCGGCGATGATCTTTGGGCGGTGGCATCCTGTTGGCGCGCTTCTGGCGGCGCTGGTCTTTGGATTTGCCGACAGCTTGCAGCAAAAGCTGGCGCTTCTGGGCACGCCGATCCCGTCAGATTTTCTTGCCATGGCCCCTTATATTGCAACGATTGTCGTGGTTGCCGGTGTTGTCGGGCGAGCCCGGGCACCAGCGGCGGATGGCAAGCCCTACGTCAAGGAATAGGCGGGGCTTTGGATTTGCAGAAACCTTGTCGTCGCGCCCCCGGCGGCGGCGTGACTGTTGCCCGCACAATCCGAAAGCCGGGAAACGCAAGGGATGCTGTGCTCGGGGCGATAACGCCCGCATCATCGAGAGACGGTGAAAGGGGTTTTGGGCCAATTACCCTGAATGGGTGGGTTTCATGGAACGTCTTCTTTGCCAGCTTCTGCGCGTTCTACATTCCGCAAGACCTGCACGAAACTGTCTGGCGTGACCGAAATCGTGTCGATGCCGAATTCAACCAAATACCGTGCATAGGCGGGGTTGTTGCTGGGGGCCTGCCCGCAGAACCCCACCTTGGTTCCCGCCTTGTGCGCTTCATCGATCACCATTTCGATCATGCGAAGAACCGCCGGGTCGTCTTCCCGGAACAGCGAAGCAAGCGTATCGGAATCACGGTCCACGCCCAGCGTCAACTGCGTCAGATCGTTTGATCCGATGGAAAAGCCATCGAAGCGCTTTGCGAATTCAGCGGCGCGAAGCACATTCGCAGGGATTTCGCACATCACATAGACTTCCAGCCCATTTTCGCCGCGTGTCAGACCGTGTTCGGCCATGACCGCCAGCACCTTATCGGCCTCTTCTGGGGTGCGGCAGAACGGGATCATCACAACGACGTTGTCAAAACCCATCTTGTCGCGCAGCCGGGCAATGGCCTGACATTCAAGCGTAAAACCGTCCCGATATGCGTCGGAGTAATAGCGCGATGCCCCCCGGAACCCGAGCATTGGGTTTTCTTCATGCGGCTCAAAATCGCGCCCGCCCAGAAGATCGGCGTATTCGTTGGTCTTGAAGTCGCTCATCCGCACGATGACAGGTTTGGGATAGCAGAACGCCGCAATCCGCGACAGACCGCGCGACAGGCGGTCGACGAAGTATTCCGGCAGGCTTTCATAACCTGCTGTCAGGTGCTTGATTTCAGCGCGCGCGTCAGCGTCGGTGACACGTTCGATATGCGCCAGCGCCATGGGGTGAATGCGCACCGCGCCGTTGATGACGAATTCCATCCGCGCAAGGCCCACACCTTCGACAGGCAGTCGCCACCAGCGCAGTGCCGCACTGGGATTGGCGAGGTTCAGCATCACTTTGGTTTTCGTATCGGGCAGGGTGTCGAGCGCCTCTTCGCTCACCTCGATCTTGGAAATACCCGCCGTAACAACGCCTTCCTCACCCCCCGCGCAAGACACGGTCACGTCTTGTTCGTCGTGCAGCACATGGGTGGCGTTGCCGCAGCCGACAATCGCGGGCAGGCCAAGTTCCCGGCTGACGATAGCCGCGTGAGAGGTACGCCCGCCATGGTCGGTCACGATGGCGGCGGCGCGCTTCATGATCGGCACCCAATCAGGGTCGGTCGTGCTGGTCACCAGAACCGAACCGTCAACGAAACGCGCGATATCGGCGGCGTTTTCGATGATCGACACACGGCCCGCGACGGCGGCGCTGCCGACGCTGAGACCGCGCAAAATTTCCGGCCCCGGATCTTTGACCGCGTAAGACTTCAGCGTGCCCATGTCGGCGCGTGATTGCACGGTTTCTGGACGGGCCTGCACGATGTAGAGCTTGCCGGTCACGCCATCGCGGGCCCATTCCATATCCATAGGCTGGCCGTAATGCGCCTCTATCACCTTGGCCTGACGGGCGAGCGACAGGATTTCGTCATCGTCCAAGACAAACCGCTCACGTTCCTCTTTCGATGTCGGCACGTTGCGCGGGGTGCCATCGCGGTCGTGGATCATCTTGATTTTCTTCGCGCCGCACCGCTTTTCCAGGATTGGCGAAAGGTCGCGATTGTCGAGGAAAGGTTTGAACACCTGATACTCGTCAGGGTCGACGGCGCCCTGAACCACGTTTTCGCCCAGCCCCCAGGCGGCATTGATCAGCACCGCATCGGGAAACCCCGATTCCGTGTCGATGGAAAACATCACACCCGAGCCGCCGGTATCGGCGCGCACCATCTGCTGAACGCCAACCGACAGCGCCACCTGATCATGCGCAAAGCCTTGGATATTTCGATAGGAAATCGCCCGGTCAGTATAGAGCGAGGCATAGCAACGCTTGCAGGCCTTCAGCAGCGCGGCCTCGCCGATGACATTGAGGAAGGTTTCCTGCTGACCGGCAAAGCTTGCATCGGGCAGGTCTTCGGCCGTGGCGCTGGACCTAACGGCAACAGGCACGTCGCTCTCGCCGGCAGCCTCGCACAGATTGCGATAGGCGGTTTTAATGGCCTCGGCGATGTCTTCGGGCCACGCGCCGCCCAAAACCAGCTTTCGGATTCTCTCGCCCGCTTCCTGAAGGGATGAGGTGCCAGCCGCCAGCGACTCAAGCTCATGCGCAATCCTCTCGTTCAAGCCGTTGGCGGCGAGATAGGCGCGAAAGGCGTCAGAGGTGGTGGCAAAGCCCGGCGGCACAGAAATGCCCTGCGGTTTCAACGCGCCGATCATTTCCCCAAGTGAAGCATTCTTGCCGCCAACCAAACCGACATCCTGGCGTCTAACATCCGCGAAATCGATGACATGTTGTGTATCTTCAGTCATGGTCAACCCGTTCGTTACTGAGTTCCTGATGACCATGACGGCAAAGTTCAAACGAGCATTGATGCAGATCAGTTGAGGGCTGTGAGATCCGTTAAACTTGGCTGTTCCTTTCCCGGCAGACCGCCGCTATGCACACTTGCAGAGATCAGCGCTGCAAATGGCCGAACCTCGTTCGAACGCCAAGTAGGCGCCAGGCGAGCCGATTGTTCAGAGAGGTTCGTCCATGAGGAGAAAGACCGGATATCTCTATCCGGCAGCGATCAGGCCGGTACCGATATTCCGCGCGGCGCAGAATGAAACAAGGTCTGTCTTAACGAAGATTGCGCATGTCTAAGCTGAAGTCTTTGTTCACGCGGAAGACCTTTGCGTTCGGGATCTCGTCCCATGTATCATTTCTTGTCACCGGTTCCGACGCGATTTCAACCGCGCAATAGTTTTGCCCGGCCTTGTGATGCACGTGCGGTTTCTTGCAAATCGGACATTCGAAAGTGTGGTCGCGGTACAGATGTACAAGACTGCGGTTCAAACGTGATCCGATCATCTGGTCGCCATCAGTAAGGACGATATTCAATCCCGGCTTCGCGTCCGGATCGATATCAAGGACCCAATGCAAAATCCGCGCCAATCCGTCACGTACTGTATCCAGCAGACCCGTATCAGGGTGCCGCAAATATTGGCTCATAAGATAGTGAAAGACATGCTCGCTATCGGTCTGCCCCTTGATCGCGTTGCGATGAATGGGATCCATCGCGTCCAACAAAAGGTGTTGGACCTCATCGAAATGGGGCACAGTTCCGTTGTGGGCGAAGATCCAGCGTCCGTGGTGAAACGGGTGTGTGTTTTCGATGCTGGTCGGTCCGACCGTGGCGCGCCGAACATGGGCGACGACAGTCTTGGCATAGACGCGTGAAGCCGTGCGGCTGAAATGCTCGCCGTGAAACGCAGCCCAAGTCTGTTTCTCGATCTCGGGCAGCCCGTCGTTATAATCGGCCACACCCCATCCATGACCATGCATGACGCCCGTCGCGTCGCTGCGACTTTGCGCCATCAGCGCATTTTGCGATCTGACCAATCCGCATTCCACGCGGGTCGGTTCGTTGGCGTGCATGGCGTATAGGCGGCACATGTACCTGCTCTCTTTCCAGTGTCTTCGATAGCAAAGCCGATTCCAGATGCAGGGCCACGACATTTATCAATGCTAAAGTGAATTTGCGCGATTTACTGAACCACGCAGTTACTTTGGACCCCTCATGCCGAAAACTTCAGTTGGCTCTCGATCAGATGTCGAAGCACAGCAATGCGCGACACGTTTGGCTGCGGCCCTTACCGCGGACGAGCCGGCGTTGTTGTCTTCGCTGGATTTTGGGCCGCATGTGACGCAGGGCGACGGCGGCGGCGCCCGCATCATTATCGGGGATCAATCCGAAATCCCGCTTCTGGACAATCCCGCGCGTCCCGTCCTTGATCATCGCATGGCGCTTCTTGCCGATAGGGGCGATATGGTGGTTTTGCATACGCCCGATGCCGGTTTCCAGAGCTATGTCGCCGATGTTCTGGGGCGCAGAGGGATCAAATGGTTGGCCGCAGGTGGTCACCCGACAGATGCGGTTGCGAAAATCTGCCGGACCGAGGCCCAGCTTTTTGATCCCCTACGGCGGTTTGTCGCGGATGCGGGCGGTGCCACAATCCAGTCTTATCTGACAACGGGCAACACCTGGCGGCTTGCGCAGGCGCTTGGCACGGCAACGGGCCAGATCGTGCATGTCGCCGGACCGGCCCCCAGGATTGCGCGGCGGGCCAACGACAAGCTTTGGTTTTCCGATCTTGCGCGCCGTGTTCTTGGTCACGACGCGGTACCGCCAACGATGTACGCCTATGGACCTGCGGCAGCGGCGGGCCTTGTTCGACAGCTTGCCCGCGATAATGCGCAGGTGATCATCAAGGTGCCCGACAGCGCGGGTTCGAACGGGAACATCCGTCTTGAAAGCGCCGACATTGGCGATGCGTCGCTGCACCTTTTGTGCCGATTTTTGCGCCGGCACCTGAACATTGTCGGATGGCAGGGCCGGTATCCCCTGCTGGTTGGTATCTGGGAAAGCGATGTGGTTTGCAGCCCTTCCGTCCAGATGTGGCTGCCCAAGGTTGGGGAAGGACTACCGCGTATTGAGGGGGTTTTCGAACAGCGGGTGTGTGGCATCGGGGCTGCATTTGTTGGCGCCGAACGCTCGACACTGCCGGGCGCGGTTCAGGCCCGGCTTGGGTCTGAAGCCCTTGCGATTGCCGCGGTCCTGCAAAGGCTCGGTTACTTCGGGCAATGCTCTTTCGACGCCGTCTTGGTGCAGAAAAACGACAAATCGCTCATCCCACACTGGATCGAATGCAACGGGCGATGGGGTGGTGTTTCCATCCCGATGACCGTCGCAGCTGACCTTCTGGAGGGCGCGCTGCCGGACGGTCTTGTCATCGTGCAGACCCCCATGGGGCGGGACGGTTTCACCACGTCCCATTTGCGCAATTGCCTGGAACCGCTTCTTTTTCGCCCTGGGCAAAGTACTGAGGGGATCGTCATCCTCGCACCACCTCTGGGCGGCGACGACCCAAGTCTGACTCTGATGGCCCTGGCGCAAGATCAGATCGGAGCAACCCGTTTGATGGACGTGGCGCTGGCCAGGTTGAGGATCTGATTTGGATGAACGGTCGTCATCCGAATCCGCAACCAATAACGTTCTCTGGTATCGTCACCACGGCGTCGCGTTTTGCACGATTTCTGACCCTGATGATCAGCCTCGCCATGTCATTGGTGCCACAGGCCAAGGCGCAAGATAGCAATTTCCAGCAGCAACTGGACCGGCACGGCGTTGAATATCGCATCCCGCCTACTGGAAAAGCCATCCTCGTCAATATCCCGGCGTTCGAGCTGATCGCCTTTGACAATGGCAAGCCCGTATTGCGCAGCAGAATCATCGTCGGCGCACCCTGGACCCCGACCCCGATCATGGAAACCGAAACGACCAAAGTGCGGTTTCGTCCGACCTGGCGGCCCACGCCATCAATGGTGCGAAGTGGCGATTACGCAGACCGGCTTTGGCCGCCCGGTGAAAACAACCCGCTTGGTCTGGCGGCCATACGGCTTGAAGAGGGGCTGCTGGACTATCTTCACGACACCAACCGCCGCGACCTGTTCGAGCGGCCTGATCGCGCGCTTTCACATGGGTGCATCCGGGTTGAAAAATGGGACGTTCTGATCGCCTGGTTGCTGGATATGCCGCTTGCCCAGGTGCATCGTCTGGCCAATGGCAATCGAACCATTGATATTGAAACGCCGCCGGTCCCTGTGACATTGGCGTATCTTCGCAGATTCATTGATTCAGATGGGCGGGTGCAATGCCATGCGGACATCTACGCTCGCCAGCCGGGGGCCTGTTGATCTGCCCGACAGCAATTCTCAGGAAGTCTTGTCCTTGAGGTACCTGGCCAAGGCGTCAAAGCTGTCCATCTGCGGATAATCGGCCTCGGGCATAGGCAGGTCGAACCGCTCTCCCAAAGCGGTAACAAGGCGCAGAAAATCCATCGAGTCGATATCGAATTCTTCCCGGAGGTCGCCACTTCGGTCAATTTCGTCCAACGAGATATCAGGCGCGATAGTGTGCAGTTCCCCGGCAACGGCGGCTTCGGCTTCTTCTAGGGTCATAGTGTTTCCGGCTCCTGTAAATTGCTGTCAACCGAGCGCAAAAAGAGCGCACCGCGATGTCCGTCGCTGACGCGGTGATCAGCGGCCAGCGTCAGTGTCGTTGCAAGCTGCGCTACGACCCCGCCGTCCTTCACCATCGGTGCGGGACGCGGCGCGCCGATCCCGACGGTGGCCACCTGGGGCGGATATATCACGCCGATCACCTCGTCGACGCCACGCTCGCCCAGAGATGTCAGCGTGATGGTCGCGTCGGTCAATTCCCGCGCCTTGAAACGCCCGGCACGAACACGCGCAACCAGATCGCTCAGGTCGCTCATCACCTCGGCGGCGGTTTTTGTTTCGATGGCGAAAAGGGCCGGGGCGACAAGTCCGCCAGAACGGATATGAATGGCGACGCCCAGATTGACGCCGCTGGATGGATGAAACTGTTCGTCGGTGTAGTGACCATTGAATTCAGGGTATTTCTTCAAAGCCAACGCAATCGCTCGTGCGAAGAGCGCGCTAGGCAGCATCCGTTCTTTCGGGGGCCGTGTCGCGTTCAGATCAGTCAGAAAGGCGTCGACCGCCCCAAGATCGACGCGGTGGCTCAGGTAGTAATGCGGGATCTCTTGCTTCGACCGTGACATTGCCGCTGCGATGGCTGCGCGCATGCCATCGGTCGCGGTCGGTTTGCGCTGTTTCTGTTGCGTCGTGTCCACCTCGCTCAGGGCCTCGATATCGCGACGGGTCAGCACCTGATCGGTCGCGACTGAAAGCGTCCCAAGGTCGATCCCTCGCGATGCCGCCAGCCGCCGGGCGGCTGGCGTGATCCTTGGGCGGGTTGCAGTCATCGCCCTTTCGGGTGGGCGGTCCGGCGGCAACTGATCGACGGGTGGTTGAATTTCAGGCGGAATCGGTTGGATTTCGGGGGGTGGATCCGGGGGCTGCTGGGGTTCAGGCTGGGGCAGGATTTCTGGTGGAACTGATGGGGCAGGCGGTTGTGGTTCCGGCGGGACTTCAGGTGGGTTCGTTGGGGGTTCGGGTTCGGCGCCTATCTGCCGCAACTGGGCAAGGGGCGTGCCGACTGGCACTTTGGTTCCCAGTTCGACCAGCCATTGGTCAAGAATGCCGTCCTCAAAAACCTCCACTTCGATCACCCCTTTCTGGGTTTCCACCGCCGCAATGACGTCGCCGCGGTGAAACGCCTCGCCGGGCGCGATTGTCTGTTCGACAAGTGTTCCAGCTGTCATGTCGCTCCCAAGCGATGGCATTAGAAACTGGCTCATGGCGATGCCTCCATCAGGCGCAGAACAGCGTCAATGATCTTGTCAGTCTGCGGGATCGCCGCCTGTTCCAGATGCTTTGGATAGGGGATCGGAACTTCTTCGCTGCAAACGCGCGCAAGCGGGGCGTCGAGTTCAAAGAATGCCTCTTCAGCCAGGCGCATGCCGATCTCGGCGGCAAGGCTGCCGCTGCGCCAACCTTCATCCACGATCAACGCGCGGCGGGTCTTGCGGACCGACGCAAGTATCGTGGCCATATCAAGGGGGCGCAGCGAACGCAGGTCGATGACGTCGGTACTGATATGATGTTCGTCACACAGCCTTTGCGCGGCATAAAGCGTTTTCGGCAGCGACCCGCCATAGGTGATCAGCGTTGCCTCATCGCCGACGTGGCGCACTGCAGCGCGGTCGATGTTGACGGCGCTCGGCTTTTCCGGAAGCGGGCCTTCGGAATTATAGAGCATGACGTTCTCGAAAATCAGTACCGGGTCGGGATCGTCCAGGGCGGTTTGCAGCATGCCGTATGCATCTTCGATGGTGGCCGGTGCCAGAACCTTCAGGCCCGGAATATGCGCATACCAACCCTCAAGGCTGTGCGAATGCTGGGCGGCCAATTGCTTGCCCGCACCTGTCGCCATGCGGATCACAAGCGGCACTCCGAACTGGTTGTTCGACATATGGCGCATGGTGGCGGCGGTATTCAGGATCTGGTCCAGCGCCAGCAGCGAAAAATTGACCGTCATGATCTCGACAATCGGGCGCATCCCGGCCATCGCCGCGCCGATACCTGCGCCGGTAAACCCGGCCTCCGACAACGGCGTGTCGCGGATGCGGTCCGGTCCGAAACGATCAAGTAGGCCCATGCTGACCGCATAGCAGCCGCCATAGTGCCCGACGTCTTCACCCATCAGGAACACGCGGTCGTCCCGATCCATTGCATCTGTCAGCGCCTCTCGCATGGCGTCACGGTAGGTCGCGACCCGCAAAGACCCCGGCTCGGATGGTGTGTCGGGTGGCGTGGGACTGTCGGGCGACAGAACGAAATTCGTCAGCGTTTCAATGGATTCGTCAGTGGCGGCTTCGGCAAAGGCCACGGCTTCTTTGATCTCGGCGTCCACCTCGGCTTCGATTTCGGCGACTTCGCCGGAATGCAGCAGCGCGTTTTCTTCCAGCCATCCTTGAAAGCGCACAATGGGCCCCTTGGCGCGCCATTCCTTCACTTCTTCTTTGCTGCGGTAAAGCTGGGCGTCAAACATCGAATGCGCGCGAAAGCGATATGTCTTGCATTCCAGAAACTGCGGCTTGCCCGTTTCGCTGATCGACTTCAGCGCGCGTCGTGCAGCGACTTCGACAGCGACGACATCCATGCCATCGACAGTTTCGGCGCCCATGCCATAGGCGGCCGCGCGGGTGGTCAGGCCCGTTTCCGCCTCGGTCAACGCAAGCGCCGATCCCATGGCATAGCCGTTGTTTTCACAGACAAAGAGGACGGGCAGTTTCCAGAGGGCGGCCAGGTTCATAGCCTCGTGAAATTCGCCCTCGGCAACGGCCCCTTCGCCGAAAAAGCACACCGTCACCGCATGGGTCCCGGTCATGCGATCGGCCAGTGCCAGGCCCGTGGCCATTGGCAATCCGCCCCCCACGATGGCATTGCCACCATAGAAATTATGCGCGCGGCTGAACAGGTGCATCGACCCGCCGCGCCCGCCAGAGCAGCCTTCGCGCTTGCCAAACATTTCAGCCAGGACAGATCCCATGGGAACGCCGCGCACCAGCGCGTGACCGTGTTCGCGGTAGGTCGCGACGACCCGGTCCTGCTCACCCAAAAGCGGGATGATCCCCGCCGCGATCGCTTCCTGCCCATCGTAAAGATGCAGGAAGCCGCGGATTTTCTCGCGGGTGTAATATTCGGCGCAGGTATCCTCAAAGCGGCGAATGCGGATCATTTTCTTTAGAAGGTCGCGCACATGGGCATGGTTCAAACGGGGTTTAAGATCGGTGGTGGTCATCGTTCATCGCTTTCCAAGGTTGAGATGTCACCTTCCGGCAAGCCCAGTTCGCGTGCCTTCAAGAGGCGGCGCATGATCTTGCCACTGCGGGTTTTTGGCAGGTTCTGACGAAAGACGATTTCCTTTGGGGCAACGGCCGGGCCGAGCCGTTTGCGCGCGTGTCCGGTAAGCTCCAGAAGCAGGCTTTCAGAGGCTTCAAAGCCGGGTTTCAACGCGACGAAGGCCTTGACGATTTCGCCTGCCGTCTCGTCCGGCACGCCGATGACACCGGCTTCGGCGACCGCTTCGTGCTCCAACAAGGCGCTTTCAACCTCGAAAGGTCCGATAAGATGACCCGCGCTTTTGATCAGGTCATCGCCACGACCGACAAACCAGAAATACCCATCCGCGTCGCGCATCGCCAGATCGCCGCTAAGATACCAGCCATCGCGAAAGCACTTTTCATAGCGGGCCTGCTCATGAAGATAGCCGCGCATCATCGAAGGCCAGCCCGGGCGCAATGCCAATTCGCCAATCGCCATCGGCGCGGTCAGTTCCCGCAAGGTGCCGTCTTCAACCTCGACAATGCCCGCCTCGATACCCGGCAGCGGTTTCCCCATCGAACCGGGGCGCACATCCATCGCGGCGTAATTCGCAATCATGATGCCGCCGGTTTCTGTTTGCCACCAGTTGTCGTGGAACGGCATGCCGAAGGTGTTGTTCGACCAAATGACCGCCTCGGGGTTCAGCGGCTCCCCCACGCTTGCCATGAAGCGAAGGGCGGACAGATCATGTGGTTTTGCAGCATTGGCCCCGGCCTTCATCAACATGCGAATGGCGGTTGGCGCGGTGTACCAAACGGTGACGGCTTCGCGCGCTAGGGTTGCATACCAGCGGTCCACGTCAAATTCCGCCTCGTCGATGATCATCGTGACCCGGTTGGTCAGGGGCGCGATGATGCCGTAGGATGTGCCGGTGACCCAGCCGGGATCGGCGGTGCACCAATAGGTATCGCCGGGCCTGAGATCGAGCGCCAGCCGCCCGGTGGCGTGATGCGCCACGACCGCCTGATGAACGTGGACAACCCCCTTGGGCTTCCCGGTTGTTCCGGAGGTAAAGTGCAATAGCGCCGTTTCTTCGGGCTGCATCCGCTCTGTGGTGAAGGTGTCATCAGCGGCGTTCATGGCCGCGTTCACATCAATCGTTGCGTCCTCGTCGCCATCAATCAGGAACACGGTGCGCAGGTCTGGCAAGTTGCCTCTGATGCCCTTGAGTTTGCGCCGATAGAGCCGTGACGAGGTTATGATCGCATTTGCTTGACCGATGCTCATACGTGATTGGATCGGCTCTGGCCCAAAAGCCGAAAACAGGGGGCAAAACACGCATCCGGCTTTCAGCGTGCCAAGGGCCGCGATGTAAAGATCGGGTACACGACCAAGCAGAGAATAGACCCGATCCCCCTTTCCAAGCCCTTGATTGCGCAGCACGTTTGCAAAGCGATTGGTCAGAACCTGAAGTTCAGCATAGGTGATGTCACGCCTGTCGCCGGACTTTGCGATCCAGCGAATGGCCACCTGCGCACCGTGACCGGCCGCCACATGCCGGTCCACCGCTTCATGCGCGATATTGAGGCTGCCATCACCGAACCCGTCGATGTCGCCTTGGGCATCGGTCCATGAGAACGTAGCGCGGGTTGTGGTATAATCCGACATATTGGCCCGCGCGCGCATGTCATCTGACTTCACAATCGGTTCTGATTTCATGCTGTCAGCTTTCATGTTGCATTCGATGTCAAAGGCTAAAGGGTCGGTTCACCAAGGACGTGACAAAAATCAATCCAGAAGCATCCGGCTTATCCGCCACCATGTTCTGTCGCGGTTTTCATTATCTGGGATGGTGCGGCGTCGGGTGAACATTCTGCCGAAATGCTCTGCCGATCTTTTGTTGCAGTTTCGGTCCGAACCTGTCCGTGCAAGAGGATCCCCGCGACATCTGAAACATCTCTGGTTCATGCAGAGTCACACTTTATCAGGGTATCAAGCTGGCCCTTGCGCCAGGCTGGAGCAACGTTGAAATCTTTACGCTCTCGCATTCCGCACCGTGTAGGCCCAACGATGATCAACCCCCACCGCGGCGCTGTCAGGGCGCGCAATCAGAAATGTTAAATCGGAAGTAAACTCACCCGGAGTTCAAGGTGAGCGTCGCGTTGGATGAGCAACCCACAACCTCTAACCCCCGGACATAATGAATACACCAAGTCACGTCTTTTGCGCCTGCCGGGGCTATTGGCCGAGGATCAAAACAACCACCCCGCCCCCCGTAGGGTCATGAAAAAAACTCTCGGGCAACGGATCGGCAGGTACAAAAAGTAGCCGAAACTACGCCAGAAACTGTCCAACACATACGGAGTAGCATAGGCCCGTTGATCTGCGTCAATGCGGAGAGTGAGAAGCGGCCTAGGGATAATTGGCTCGTGTGCCCCTACGCGAATCGAACAAGAGGCAAGACTCACATGCAACCGACGAAAGAACAGTTACTGTGGATGTACGAAAACATGGTGGTCAGCCGTCGCTTTGAAGAGGCGATCGAGAAGGCTTATCTCGAAGGCAAGACACCTGCGTTCAACATGGCGAATGGTCCGATCCCTGGCGAAATGCACCTGTCAAATGGGCAAGAGCCGGTCGCGGTGGGCGTTTGTGCGCATCTGGACGCCAATGATATCGTAACCGCAACCCACCGCCCCCACCATCAGGCGATCGCCAAGGGCGTGGATCTGAAAAAGATGGCCGCCGAGATTTTTGGCAAATCGACAGGCCTCTCTGGCGGGCGGGGCGGACACATGCACCTGATCGACCCGGCAGTGAACTTTTCATGCTCGGGCATCATCGGTGAAAGTTGCGGCCCTGCTTGCGGCGCGGCCCTTTCCCGCAAGATGCAGAACAAACCGGGAGTCGCGGTTGCATTCCTGGGCGAAGGTGCCGCGAACCAGGGGGCTTTTCACGAAGCGCTCAACCTTGCCGGGGCCTGGGACCTTCCGGTCGTTTTCGTGATCGAGGACAATTCCTGGGGGATTTCGGTTCCCAAGTCAGAGGCCACCGCGGTGGCCCGCAATGACGTGCGCGCAGCGGGCTATGACATGCCGGGGCATTACATTCCCGGCAACGACCCTTATGCGATCTTCGACATCGCAGGTGAGGCCATTGCGCGGGCGCGGGACGGCAAGGGGCCAACGCTGATCGAGGTGGAAACCTATCGGCTGGCCGGGCACTTCATGGGGGATGCCGAACAGTATCGCCCCGAGGGCGAGAAGGATGCATTGTTCGCCAAGGACCCGATCCCAAAGATGCGCGAACGCCTGCTTGCCGATGGCCACGCAGCCAAAGATCTCGACGAGTTGGAGACGCGCGCCGAAGCCCGCGTGAGCGAGGCGATCACCTTTGCCCGCGACAGCGCCTATGCGCCGGACACCGATGCACTGACCGCCGTTTTTGTCTGAGTTTCAGACCACCACCGACCTGTGGCATGAAAGGATTTGACCCATGCTTGACCAACCGACCAACGAACGCCGCCTGACCATTGCGCGCGCGATGGCCGAGGCGATGCAGCAGGAGATGCAGCGCGACCCGAGCGTTTTTGTGATGGGCGAGGATATCGCCGGTTTCGGCGGTATCTTCGGCAATACCCGCGGCCTGTTTGAGGAATTCGGCAAGGAGCGGGTGCGCGATACGCCGATCTCCGAAACCGGGTTCATCAGTGCGGCTGTCGGTGCCGCCATGGACGGGATGCGGCCTGTCGTGGAACTGATGTTCGTCGATTTCTTCGGCGTCTGCTTTGACGCGATCTATAATCAGATGGCCAAGAACACCTATTTCGCGGGCGCAAACGCATCAGTGCCGATGGTTCTGATGACCTCCACAGGCGGCGGCTATTCGGACGCGGGCCAGCATTCACAATGCCTCTACGGCACCTTCGCCCATTTGCCGGGGATGAAGGTTGTGTCACCCTCGAACGCCTATGACGCCAAAGGCCTGATGACCGCCGCGATCCGCGACGATAATCCGGTGGTCTACATGTTCCACAAGGGGTTGCAGGGCATGGGCTGGCTGGGCACCGAAGCCGGTGCAACCGTGAACACGCCCGAAGAGGAATACACCGTCGAGATCGGCAAGGCCAAGGTGGTGCGCAAGGGCACCGATGTAACGCTGGTTGGCCTTGCCATGGGGGTTCATAACGCGCTGAAAGCCGCCGACAAACTGGCCGAAGATGGTATCAGCGCCGAGGTTGTTGATCTGGTTTCCCTGGTCCCGCTGGATCGCGAGACGGTCATCAATTCGGTCGCCAAAACTGGCCGTTTGATCGTGGTTGATGAGGATTACCACAGCTATGGCGTATCGGGCGAGATCATCGCGAGTGTGACAGAGCATGACATCTCGAAGCTGAAGGCCTCCCCGGCGCGGGTGACCTTTCCGGATGTGCCAATTCCCTATGCGAGGAACATGGAACAGTTCTGCCTGCCCAACCCGGACAAGATCATCGACGCCTACCGCAAGATGTAACTTGTGAGGCATCAAAAGGAGTGAACGCATGGCGACAGAAGTGAAGGTGCCACAGGATCTTTGGCAGGATGACGGCATGGAAGCCGTTATCACCAACTGGCTGGCAAGTGACGGCGCGACCGTGCGCAAAGGCGCGCTTATCGCAGAAATCATGGTTGAGAAATCGCAGTTCGAGATCACCGCACCCGCCGACGGGGCGCTGACGATCACGAAACAGGTTGACGATATCGTGCGCAAAGGAGACGTGATCGGGCAGATCACGTGATCACCACGGCAGCGGCCAGCCCTGTGCTGGACCTGGCACTTTCCGATGCACTGGCATGGGAGGCAGAGCGCCTGACCGACATTGCTGCCGGACGCTGCGCCTCCAGCGCCCTGCTGTGGTCTTGCGAACCTGCGCTGGTTGCGCCTTCACGTCTGGGCAGGCTTCCCGGTTTCGCCCACGCATGTGCGCAGGCCGCCGACGCTGGCTGGCCGGTTCATCTGCGGAGCACCGGCGGCGATCTGGTGCCGCAGGGGCCGGGCATCGTCAACCTTTCGCTGATGTGGTCAGCACCACATGAGACAGCGCCCTCAATCGAAGACGCCTTTCATCGCCTTACCGCGCCGATCCGCAGCGCTCTGTCGGCTGTTGGCGTCACGTCTAACCTCGCATCGGTGCCGGATGCGTTTTGTGACGGCCGGTTCAATGTGGCGGTGGCGGGCCGCAAGTTTGCCGGAACCGCGCAACGATGGCGCCCGACCGGCGGGGGCTATGCGGTCCATGCCCACGCAATGATGCTTATGCGCACACCGGATGATGCCGCCATCCGGGCGCTGAACCGCTTTTATCGCGACTGCGGGATCAACCGGACGATCCGCGCCAGCGCGCATATCGGATTGGCAGATCTGGTTCAGTTGAACGAGAGGAAAGCCAAGCAACACCGTTTCCTCCGCATAATTGCAGATCGGGCGCATTCGTGGTCGCCACCCCGATAAATTTGTCCACGCTCAAGAGATTTGGCCAGAGGATGAGATCATTGGCATCGGGCTCGATGACGGGGATCTTACGATAGGACAGCAACGCTGTGACCAACTCTCGAGTCCAGCGGTTGCAGTTTTCAGTGACAGGGCTTGGCTGGTTCACGACACCGGTTGATCCACATGCAATGTATGGCCCAGATCTGAATTCAGAGCGTTAATCTTGGCCATCCTCATTCTTACGGATCAAGCGATCTGCTTCGTCCAGAAGGTGAATGACCTCTTCATCGGATGTCTGGCTGAAATCGGCATAATGCGCGCCTACCCCAAGCAATAACTCGGGCTTGAGAAGGCAGACGATCTCGTCGACTTCCCCACGTAACGCCTCAAGCGTATCTGGCGCCGCGACGGGTACCGCCAGCACCAGTTTTGCCGGCTTGCGCTTTCGCACGGCCTTAAGAGAAGCACGCATCGTAGCCCCGGTGGCGATGCCGTCATCGACAACGATCACCGTGCGGCCTTCGACTGGAACCGACGCGCGGCCCTTCAGGTAGACTTCCCGACGGCGCTTTATCTCGTCAAGTTGGGTCTGTGCCAGCCGTTCAATTTCGTCATGTGAAAGCCTGGCCTTCGCAGCAATGGCTTCGTTGATGACGATCTGGGGGTTTTCCCCGTTCACCACAGCAGCTGCGGCGAGTTCTGGCTGTCTGGGAACGCCGATTTTGCGCACCATGACCAGATCCATCGGGGCGCGAAGCTCGCGCGCAACCTCGATTCCGACCGGAACGCCACCGCGTGGCAGGGCCAAGATAACCGGATCGGTGTAGCCCCTGTCGGCAAGTTCACAGGCAAGTGCTTTTCCGGCCTCGGCCCGGTTGAGAAATCCGCTCATGATCCCGCTCCTGCATGGGTCGGGTTCGATGCGAACCGATCCCCCACCAGATCTACCACCTGTTTCAGGGACCCTGGTTCCTCGGAAAGAGGCGTCGCGCCCGGAACGCCCTCCCGCTCGTATGGGCAGGCAAGCCGCTTGGCGGCAAACCCGTCCAAATCGATGACCTGGTAGTCGGCACCCGCAACGATCATTAGCGCGGTTGCCCTGACCCTGAACAACGCTTCGCCGGCCACGTCGGGACGATCGCCGCGCGAAACGATGGCCTGAACCGCGCCGGGATCTTTCGCCGCGGCGACCAGCGCAGCAAACCCTCAAGTGCTCTTGGTTCGACAGATACGATAGTCTTTTCAGATAAAATGCTGAACATGTGGCCCCTTTTCGGTTGGCTATGACGTCCTTTGCAACATGCTGAACGCGCATCGAAATATACCACAAATCGAAGATGTGGCGCATCAGACCGTCCCAGCCGAGCACAACCAGATCCTGCCATAGATGTTTGTGCGGTGACGTTGCCGCCTAAGAGACGAGACCGGTGCGACGGCACATCTTCATTTATGGCAGGCACAGATAGTTCTTGATGGCTGATGTCCTGCGCGACGCGGCCCGAGTGGTTGCGCACAGTCGTGTTCATTTGCGTCGCACAAGGTAGGAACATTTCCAAGATCCGCGCAGCTTCGCGAAACGAATGCCGCGCGCCATGTTCAGCCTGCACGGGGGCGCAATTCTGGCGTGCTTCGGTCCGAGGAAAGCGCTGTCAGAGGCGAAACCGGCCGAACAGCGTACCCAGAATCCGGGGCAGGCAATCGTCAATGACTCGCAATTTGCTGCAACCGCACAAACACGTTCCTGGCCGCGCCAAGCACGAGCTCAATGACTTCGAGCTTTTGGTCCCGGATCGGGCGGGAAAGTCGACCGGGTTGGTGGGATCGCCGGGCGCCGTTTGCGAGGGTTATCTTGACGATGATCCGAACAGCCAAGGTCGCTTTCGTTAAAACTACGATGGCATGCACCAGACCGCCAAGTTTTGCCCACTCCCACCAACTCGGAAAAGATCGATTGGATAATCGGTTGAAAGCTCACACCTTAATGCGCCACCGGGCCGCAAGCCTGCCAATACATCCGTTCAAACGGAGTCCGCGATCAGTCTTGCAGCTTGAAAGCAATGACCGGCAGATCGTCCATTTGAAGCGTCACGGCCTGCACAGGAACCGGCCCCTTTTCGAAGAGCGCCTTCAACTCTTCTGGGGACGTCCCGACACCTTGGATGATCGCCTGTGTAATCGGCCCTTCTTCCAACCGGATATGACCATAAACAAACGGTGCGGCCTTTTCGAAGCGCGGATGGGACGCGTCCGATCCCGAGTGAGTTGCGAACAGCAATGTTCCCTTGCCGCTCAATTCGGCGTCTTCCACATTCCAACTGCCACAATATTCGCAACAACCGGTCGGCGGAAATGTGAATTTCCCGCAGTCAGCGCATTTCGACGCGCGAAACACGCCCTTGGACAGACCTTCATAATACCAGCGGATCTTGTTTGGTTTATTGGACGTAGCTTGCATCTCACATCCCTCCCAGAACGATCACGGTGCCGATCATGGCATAGCCGTGGGTGTGAATGACGGAAATTTCTGGCGGTTTGGCTATCTGGCGCTTGTCGGCCTTGCCGCGCATTTGCAGCACCGCCTCGTAGGTGTCGCTGCCCGCACTCGCCGCCCAGGCATGACCGAACGCATGACGCCCGCCATGGGTGGACATCGGCCTGTCGCCATCAAAGCGCAACCGACCCTCGCGCGCCGCGTCCAACGCCTTGCCCGGTTCCAGATACCCAATCATCTCTGCGGTACACAGCCCCGAGATATGCGAACAATCATGGGTATGCAGATATCCGATATCGGCCGCCTTGATCCCGGACATGTCCATGGCATCCTCGACCGCGCGCTCATCGTTTTTCCAAATGGTCGGATCTTCGCCATACCAGGGCAGATCGGATGCAGAGATGCCAAACCCCTTCACCTCAACCGGCTGTGACCGCCCGCCCTTGGCCGCATCAGCGCGGGTCAGCACCATGGCCGAAGCTCCGTCTGCCGTGGTCACCAGGCTCAGTAACCGCGACGGCCAAGCCACGAACGGGTTATTTTCAGATTGCCAGTATTCAAAGGCGTCCGACAGGCCCTTGCGCTTTGCCGCATCCTCCAGGGTTTCCTGAATGTTGGCTTTGGGGTTCATTGACCCGTGCAGCCGCCGCGTGCGGCACAGCTCGAACATTCCACGGTCGAAATCTTCGGTCGAAATACCGTGTTTGCGGCAATAGCCAAGGGCGACAAGGCCATTGTAACTGGAAAAAATATCGTATCCCTGCGGCACGCCATATGCTTGGTTCACCGCCATATCCGTCCACAGCCAGCTTTGCTGATGCGAAATCGGCTCGCGCTCATAGGGGCTGTAGTCCTTGACCTTGCTGCGCGTGGATTCGACGCCAAACACCAGGACGGTATCATAGACACCGGCAGCAATGGCCGTCGCCGCCATCGCAAGGCCAACATTGGTTGTCGAGCACTGCGCCTCGAAATGCACACCAGCCTTGAACTGCGTGCCTGTCCATTTGGACATTTGCGAATAGGTGGCCGGCAATTGCGAACTGTGGACCATGGCATTCCCGGCAAACACCGCATCGACATCCTGCCCCGACAATCCGGCGTCGTCCAATGCCTCTTTCACCGCGGCAGCGGTTAGCTCCTGAAGGCTCATATCCTTGATTGCAGGCGTTTCCATAAGGTCGCCGAAATGCGTACATCCGACCCCTGAAATCGCCACGCGTTCATTCAATTGGTTTCGCATGTGGCTCTCCTTCCAAAGATTTGCGAATATTTCTCACCAAATAGACGCACCACACCCGTAGCAGGACGCTGGATGCCAATAATGATCTACGTCAATTCATGAATCGTCTGCGCGCGGCTTGGGGAACCTCAGTGACCATCGGATGGTCGGGAAGTACGCGTATGCATCCGATACGCCATCGCTTGGGGGAAAATGGATACGGGTACGGTCCAGAAGGGCGTGAAAGCTTTTCTCGTCGGTTTGCTGTTCCTTGATCGGATAATCGAGACCCGCCAGGACTCCTCTGCATCCCTGCTCATCGGCCCCTGACCATTGTGAAACATGACCAGTTTTTCCCCGACCTCCGGCGAATCCTGAACCAGGTAATCGCCCTCGCGGCTATCCGGGATATCAGCGTAGGGCCAATACGGAACATCGCGATATAGTGTGGGCCATAGAAGCGGCGATTGTCGCTATTGGACGGCCCATGCTTTGGCCACTAAACAACTGCTTCTATGCCCTTCAGCCGTCCATCCCAAACTTGGCACGCCGGGCGCTGCACCTGTGCTTGCAACGGCATGGCATCCCGCGCTTGCATGATGTCGCGAATGAAAGACCGAAGCGGTCGAAATGACGCGAAGAGTACCTGGAGCGCTGTGGGATAGCAGGGTCATCCCCGGCAGTATTGAGATCGCTCATGAGGCCCCAGTACCGCCGCCAGCTTTTTATGGATAGGGCGTCGCCCGCGAGACCGAGACACTCTGTTCAGAAAAGGTCATCGGTCCAAAGCTACTCAGAAACGCTACCTCCGCCGCATCCATACCGACGCCGATGCGCGCGATGTCAACTGCGCTGGCCATACCCGTGGCGTCGACAAGGTGCCAGGTTCCATCAAGAAAGACCTCGGCGACAGCATGGAAATCTTGCGGCGTGACATCCGGAGCATAGACACTGGCAAAACGTGCGGGGATAGCTGATGCCCGCGCCAATGCAATCACGACATGGGCGAAATCGCGACAAACACCCTGACGCTGCACAAAGGTATCAATGGCAGTTGTCTGCGCGTTGCTGGACCCTGGAACATAACGATAGTGCTGGAATACCCAATCGCGGATCGCAGCGATGCGTCGGCCACCGTTCAGATGGCCAAACTCGGCTGCAACAAAGCTCTGAAGTTCATCGGATTGGCAGTAGCGGGATGGCATCAGGTATCTCACCGCATCACTCGGCAATAGGTGAGGTGACACGGCGTTGAGTTGCTTAAGATCTAGTTCAGGCCGGTCTACGTCGATACGCGCCGCGTAAGTACAACGAAAATTGCCTGATGTACGGATTAGAATACGCTCGCCCAGACCGGCTTCTCCGGCCATCCGGCCCATGTGCTCAGGCGATCCAAAGTCAATGGTCTCTGACAGGACGTGTTGATCCGCAAAGCTCGGAGCTTGTATCTGCAGAATAAGATCTACCGGCTGGTCTACGTTGTAGGCCAACACCACATCGATTTCGAGGATCATAGTTCGTCCTTCACATCATGTCTCTCAAACCCATTTCGCAGGAGTGCGAAGTTTAGGTTGTTCGTTTTAAAGACCAGATAAAAAGCTTCGCCCAGCAAGGGCGATTGCCGCAACAAAGAAATCCAGCCCGGTATTGGCGGCCATCCGCCAACCGGGCGTTCGCGAACACCCTACATTTACGCACGGTAGATGAAATATGCCGTTGGTCCGAGCGATGCGGCAACGCCAACATCTGGAATTTATCCAAAGCGGATAGACGTACTGGTTACGTGTGACCTGCTCCCCTTTGAGTCCGCGACTTAAGGTTAGCTCTGTTCAGGTTTTTGTCATCTTTTGACCGGTTAGCATACTCCACCGGCGTGAGACCAGCGAGGCTTGTGTGCCGGCGGTGGTGGTTGTTGGGCATCTCAATGTCTTCGAAATCGTCATGTCTGGCGACGCGTTGTTTCCCGTTTCGGCAGTTGGAAAAACTCTCGGCCACGGCATTATAATGGCAGTTTCCCCGGTTGATCGGCTTCGCCCAAGTACACCAGTTTGAATGTGAGTGAATGGTGGGCCTGGTTTGGGTCGAACCGACGGTTTGCAGGGCGGGTGACCTGCACCGCGATTATGTCAGTGGCGTTGAGCCGTCGAAATCAAAGAGAACCAGGGGACCAATTTGAGAAGAATGGTGCCGGTGATAGGACTCGAACCTACGACCCCATCATTACGAATGACGTGCTCTACCAGCTGAGCTACACCGGCATCCTTCTCTCGGTTCGGCCCTACCGTGGCCAACCATTTCAGCGTGCCACCTGCAAACGACTGGCTTTTGACCTCAATCTCCAAGCGGACGCGCCGCTTGGGGTAGACTGTCGGTACCAGCTGAGCCACAGAGGCCTGCGTGGCGGGTCTTTAGCACCCAAACAAGGTGGTGTGTAGCCCTATTTTTGCCCTGCCTGATCCGCCGAACCTTCAACGATTTCGGCATCCAAGACGTCTTTTTCATTGTTCGAATTTTCTATCTTTGCGCTCTCGGTTGGTTCTTCAGAAAATTCGTCGACTGCGACAACTTCGGTTGATTCCGGCGCGCCCACCAACATTGGCAACATTTCGACACCCCCAGGCATAGATATGTCACCACCCGAGGGTTCGGTCCAAGCCAATGTGTCGAATGCCTGGCAGTTTGAACACACCGGCTCCCACTCGGCGTGGACGGTATGGCAATTGCCACAAACCCACTGTGGCCCACGCGACGCTGTCAATGCGCGCGTCAGCCATCCGCGAACGACGGAATCCGGCTTTCCTTCGCCACGTTCAATCGCCGCCATGATGGTCAGAACGCGGGCATTCGGATTGTCGTCAATCAAATCACCAAGTGAACGCCGTGCCTCGGGGAAGTCTTCAGCCGCGATATTCAGTTCCGCCTGAAGCAGTTTGGTTTCTATGTGATCAGGCTTGAGTTTGAGTAATTGCTTGAAGCGCTTTAGACGAGACTGCGCGTCTTCCTCGGGCTCAAGTGCTGCAAACGCGGCCGCCAAATCGGGATGGGGTTGGCTTTCCCAAGCTTTCTTGATCACGCGAACCGCATACTTCGGTTTTCCTTCATCGGCATAGCTGCGCGCTGCCATGACAGCTGCAGGCACCAAATCAGGTGACAGGCGATTGGCTTCGATCGCCGCTTCTCGGGCTTCGATCGTTGATCCCGCGGCCAAGACATCCTTGGCTTCGGACAGCGCCAAGACCGCATCCCGGCGTTTGTGCACGTCCCTTGGAAGACTTCCGTGTTTGAGTTTCGCGCCCAACGTCGCCCTTGCGCCCTTCCAATCCGCCTGACCGGCCTGGAGTCGCAACAACACATCTTGCGTTTCTTCATGCTTGGGTTTCAGTGCAAAAGCGCGTTCGGCCAGTTTCAAAGCGGTGTCCGTATCACCTTCGGCCAGTTTTTGCTTCATGATACCGCGAACGCCAACGAACCGGGTGCGTTCGTCCTTCAGAAGTTCCTTGTAAACCGCCTGAGCCTTGCGCTTGTCGCCGGTCATTTCGGCCGCCTGTGCCGTGACCAGGTTCGTAAGCTCTGGGCGCCGCAAGTATTTTTCAGCCTTTGCGGCTTTGGACATTGCTGTGCGCCCCTCTCCTGAAGCGAGGGCCATGAGCCCGTCGGCCAATGCCTGAAAGCCTTTTCTCTCACGGTTGCGATTGAAATAGCGATTAATCGCTGTCTCGTCGCCAACCACGAAGCGAACCACCGCAACCAACAATCCGACGATCTTCAGAAGTAACCAAACCGCGCACAGCAAGAATACGACGGCCAAGACCGCTTGCAGCGGTCTCAAGGACAACTCCCATCCGGCAATGGCGACGCGCACGCCGCCCTCTAGTTCCAGCAATTGTCCGGCACCCAGCGCCAAAGCGGCAATCAGGACGACAAAAAGGATGATCTTGAAAAGCGACCAGAGCATTGTCGTTTCCTTACTGAGATAGTTGTTGCGCAAGAGTATCGAGCGCTGTTTTCAATTCCATGCGCGCCTTTGCTTTGGCGATCCATGAATTCATCCGTTCTTCGGCTTCGCCGCTCAACCCAGAGAGTTCTTCAAGTGTTTTCGCCAGGTCACCATCACGAAGCGCGGCCTCAGCGCGCGATAGTATCGCGTCGGCGCTATCCCCGTCGCGTGGCTCAAGCGAGCGTACCCCAAGTTGCTTGCGAAAAAAGGCGCTGACTTTGCTTTGTGGGTCTTCCGGGGCTTCAGCATCGATGGCAGCATTCAGGGCCGATCTGGCTGACTGCGGAAAAGAACTCTGCAACGCGCTCAGGGTTGCGACGCCTTCGGTGGCATGGTTTTGCAAGGCTTCAGGCAATTCGATCCCGGCGTCGCGGACAGGATCCAGGTCATCAGCAAATGGCCGTCCTGCATCTGCAGCAATCTGAATCCGCCCGAGCGCAGCCAAGGCCGCCGCTTGCAAAGCACGTTCTTCAGCAGCCTGTTCGTTTTCGGCGACCTGGGCGCTGGCTTCTTTAATGCGTTGCAGTTCGTCTTCGACTTGTGCCCGCAATTTGCCAAGTTCGGCATCAACAGCTTGCATCGTTTCAGCAGATGGCGCCGAACTGGGAACAGGACGCTCTTCCAAGGCAATCACCCGTTCCTGAAGCGCCGAAATCTGGTCGTGCAGCGCTGCGAGATCGGCGTCAACATCCAGTTCGGCGACATTTCCTGTCAGTTGATCAATTGATTGGGAATTCGACGCAACGCGGTTTGACAACCCACTTGTCTCGTCCTGCAATTGTGCAATGGCCAGTTCCTGCGGATCGTCTGCTGGGTTTGGCAACAGGCCAGGAACAAGCGGAAGCACGAAGTACGTGGCAGCCGCGCCCAAAGCAGCCGCGATGGCGCCGCCAAAAATGCCCCCCCATACCCCGCTTCTTTTTTTCGGAGCAATGGGTTCTGGCTGGCCCGATATCGCGCCATCATCCTGCGTCTCTACGTCAGCAGGCTCATCAGGCACATCCACGATTGATGGCTCGCTTTCGGCGCTTTCGGCGGAAACCTGTTCCTCATCCGCTAGATTGTCCAGGGTCTCGGCAGATGTCGGATCATCTGCGTCGGTCGTGGCATCCGACGGGGCTGCTGGCGCGATGTCGTCGCTGGGCTGCGTTGTGTCGGTTTCCTGATCGCCCAAGTCCTTTGGATCGGAATCAGACTTCTTTTTGGAACTGGCCACGGAAGAACACCCTTTCGAATCCATTTCTTTTTCAAATCGCCGAGAGAAACTTAGCCATGCTGACTGCCCGCCTCAAGGCAAGTTCAGACCATATGCGACTTAATCGCGCGGACCATTGCCTCAGATGACGGCTGGTTGGCAACTGTTACCTCGGCTGGTTCGGGGCCTTGCCAGGCATCCGCAACATTTTGAGAAATGGGTACAAGAACGATCCGGCACTGCACTTGGTGCAACTGTTCCGACAACCTTGTCGCGGATCTCACAGAGAACAGCGGCATGATAACAGTCTGCGGTGAGCGGACCAAATCCATTACTTGCCGGGACAAAGCCTGCGGTTTAACCCTGTAAACAACGGCTTCATCAGTGTCTAATCCAGCGGATAACAACGATTTTGCTATATCGGTGCTGATCTCTTGCCCACGTAGGTACAGCAGGTTTTCTCTTGGCATTCGTCGGATGATTTGGGTGACCAAATGATTGGCCGTGTCGGCAACGCCGAGCACATTTGCGCCCAGGTCTTCGGCGATTTTCGCGGTCTTCAAACCAACACAGTATATGGATCGCCCTTTTATCGAAATGCCTGCATGGCGGACGGCTTGCAACGCGTTGGATGACGTTACGATCAGAACTTTCCCCGCCAAGGTGTCCGGGATTGGCATAAAGACAACCTGGGTGACTGGTGAAATCACCGTGCGGGCTGGCACAAGCAGCCGCGCAAAATCCAAGGATTGTGCTTTGGGTCGCGTCAGCAAGACTGTGGGCGCAGAATGATTCAAGGCAAGCCCCGCGCTATTGTGCGGCATCACGCACGGTGTTACCTGCGTCTAGGACTGCGCGCAACGGACGAAGGCATGGACAAGTCTCTGACATTGCTGGGCATAGAAAGCAGTTGCGACGACACCGCGGCGGCAATCGTTTCCTACGTTCCGAAGGTCGGCGCAGAAATCCGGTCTTCGGTCGTTGTGGGCCAGGCCGATCTTCATGCGCGTTTCGGGGGTGTCGTGCCGGAAATTGCGGCGCGGGCACATGCTGAGAAACTGGATAGCTGTGCAAAAATGGCGCTGTCAGAGGCGGGTGTGGCGCTTGCCGGTCTGGACGGGATCGCGGTCACCGCTGGTCCCGGTCTCATCGGGGGGGTTTTGTCAGGGGTGATGTTTGCCAAAGGCCTGAGCGCAGCGACGGGCATTCCGTTGGTCGGGGTCAACCACCTTGCGGGACATGCCCTGACGCCGCGCCTGACAGATGATGCTGTTTTTCCATACCTGATGCTGCTTGTTTCGGGTGGTCATTGTCAGTTCCTGATTGTCGAAGGTTTTGATAAGTTTCGACGGCTGGGTGGAACAATTGACGATGCTCCGGGAGAAGCGTTTGACAAGGTTGCACGGTTGGTCGGCTTGCCTCAGCCGGGTGGCCCGCAGGTAGAAATCACCGCGCAGGACGGTTCAAAGGATCGTTTCAAATTTCCCCGCCCGCTCCTTGATCGGGAAGGTTGTGATATGTCGTTTTCGGGCCTCAAAACCGCCGTTCTGCGCGCGCGTGACAAATGTGTTTCCGAACACAATGGCCTGACCCAAAAAGATCGTTGCGATCTATGTGCAGGTTTTCAAGCAGCAGTCAGCGACGTGCTTGTCGAAAAGACGCGCCGCGCGCTCGTCACGTATCTGGGCCTTGATCCCAAGGTGCCTGTCTTGGCAGTTGCGGGGGGTGTCGCCGCAAACGGGGTCATTCGCGACGCTCTGACCTCTCTTTGCAAAGATCTTGGCATCCGTTTCGTGGCCCCACCGCTTTCGCTATGCACCGATAATGCAGCTATGATTGCGTGGGCCGGCCTGGAAAGAATGCGGGCCGGCCAGCAGGATGATCTTAGCCTGTCGGCGCGTCCACGTTGGCCCCTGGACACCACTTCGCCAACTTTATTGGGATCCGGCAAAAAGGGCGCCAAGGCATGACGGTTGCAGTATTGGGATCCGGGGCATTTGGAATGTCTCTGGCGATTGCGATGTCGTCTGTCGGGCGCAAAGTTCAACTTTGGGGTCGCGATAGCGTACAGATCGCCGACATGCGCAAAACGGGTAAGAGCGGGCCGCGTTTGCCGGGCATAGATCTGCCCGACGATCTAGAGCTTGTGGAGTCCATTCCAACCGACGCAGAGGCATACATATTGGCCGTTCCCATGCAGTCATTAAGGGGGTTTTTGGCCGAAAACGCTGATCTGTTCGTCGGCCGAGATCTTATTGCGGCGTGCAAGGGGATTGATCTGGAAACGAACAAGACCGCAGTACAGATCATTGATGACATTGGCGCCAATGCGTCGGTTCTTTCAGGGCCCAGTTTTGCCGCCGATATTGCCGTTGGCTTGCCCACCGCCTTGTCGCTTGCATCACCAGACGACATCAGTGGGCGGCGATTGCAACGGCTTCTGGCTACGGAAACGTTGCGCCTTTACCGGACCCAAGACCGCATTGGCGTTGCATTGGGTGGAGCGCTCAAAAACGTCGTTGCGTTGGCCGCAGGAATGACAATCGGGGCCCAATTTGGGGAAAGCGCGCGCGCAGCCTTGGTGACCCGTGGCTACGCCGAATTGGTGCGGTTGGCTACGAATTTGGGCGCAGACGCTGCGACACTGGCTGGCCTGTCAGGCTTTGGCGATCTGGTTCTGAGTTGTACGTCCCACAAATCGCGCAACTTCAGTTACGGTGTCGCGCTTGGGTCTGGGGGAGAATTACCGGACACAACGACCGAAGGTATCGCAACGGCCAAAGCAGTCGCCAACCTTGCGCAAAAGAAGGGAATTGATATGCCGATTTCTTGTGCCGTATCGGATGTTCTGGACGGCGAACTCTCAATTCCGGACGCGATGACGTCTTTGCTGTCACGCCCATTGAAGGAGGAATAGGCATGTTTTTTGCGCTCATTTGTCGTGATAAACCGGGTGCGCTGCAAACCCGTTTGGACAATCGCGACGCTCATCTGAAATACATCGCGGACACCAAATGCGTTTTACAAGCGGGCCCGTTTCTGGACGAAAACGGATCTATGTGCGGATCGCTCGTGGTCTTGGATGTGGATGACAAATCATCCGCAGAAGCCTGGGCCGCATCCGATCCCTATGCGAAAGCCGGGCTTTTTGAGAGCGTTGAGATAAAGGCCTGGAAGAAGGTAGTCGGCTAATGCGGTACTGGTTGTTCAAATCTGAAGCAGACGTCTGGAGCTGGGACCAACAGGTTGCAAAAGGCGAGCGCGGCGAAGAATGGGATGGCGTTCGCAACTACCAAGCCCGCAACAATATGCGCGAGATGAAAAAGGGTGACCTGGGATTCTTCTATCACTCGCGCGCTGAAAAAGAGATCGTTGGAATTGTGGAGGTTGTCGCCGCAGCGCATCCGGATAGTACGACAGATGATCCCCGGTGGGAGTGTGTGGACATCAAGGCTGTGCGCCCATTCACAAAGCCGGTCACGCTGGCCCAATGCAAACAGGACCCGCGTCTGTCTGACATGGTCTTGGTGAATAACTCACGCCTGTCTGTTCAACCGGTCTCAGAAGAAGAATGGAAAATTGTATGCGCGTTGGGCGACACAAAGCCCTAGGTCAGATCGGGGCGTCGATGTCATCTTTTCGCGGCTTGCCGGTCAAGCGGACTCAGATACGGGTTTGATCGCTGTTCTGGAATGGCAGTTGGTGCGATCTGGACCTCCGCGGCCGTATCCACGGTGCTGTCGTCGCGTCAAATACGGTTTGTCCATCCGGCCGATATACTTGGCCTTGATTCTATGACGCTACACGAACGCCGGTTTCGCTGTGAAAGCGTTGCTAGGTGTTCATTTAAAAAAAGAAGGAGGGCCCCGACCCCCCGGGACCCTCCACCACCCCACGTGCTCCCATTGCACCACACGTGTTCGAATTTGAAAGGTCCGGTCCGTCCTGGCCCGATAAATTCAACCTAGCGGGCCGCGCGATTCCAAGCAATTCTCAAGTGATTAGAAAACCGATCAAAATTTGGCATGATTGGGTAATGCAAATTAGCCATAGGTAAAGAAAATGGGCCGCGCAATCGCACGGCCCACAGATCCATTCGAATGGCTGTTAGCCATACACGGATTCTTTTCCAAAATGCTTGGTCAGCATGTAGTAGACGACCGCACGGTACTTGTTCCGTTCCGATCGTCCGTAAGTATCCAACACGCTGTTGATCGCATCCATCAATTCAGCACCGTCAGAAAGGCCCAACTTCTTGATCAGGAAGTTGTTTTTGACGGTTTCCAATTCGTCAGGCTGGCTGGCGGCCACGGTCGACGCGTCGGCATTGTATATCGATGGGCCACACCCGATCGTTACTTTGGTCAAAAGGTCCATATCCGGCGTCATGCCGCACTTGGTTTTGAGGTCGTCCGCATACTTTGCGATCAGTTCGTCACGTTTTCCCATAAGTTCACTCCCACCGTTATTGGGGCGGCGTAGCACCGCAAGACACGAACCTTGTCTCTGGTTCGCCGTCAGCCTAGGGGCTAGTCAAGCCGAAACAAAGGGTTTTTTCCGAAGTGCGGTCCCCCTACAGCATGAGAGAGCCCGTGGAAATTCAGTAACGATAGTGGTCCGGCTTGAATGGGCCTTCTGGATTGACACCTATGTAACTTGCTTGATCGGCATCCAATTTCGTCAGCTTGGCGCCGACTTTGGCAAGATGCAGCATGGCGACCTTTTCATCCAGATGCTTGGGCAGGATATAGACGTCATTTCCGTACTGATCGCCTTTTGTCCAAAGTTCGATCTGAGCCAGGACCTGATTGGCAAAACTTGCAGACATCACGAAACTCGGGTGTCCGGTTGCGTTGCCAAGGTTCAGCAGGCGTCCTTCGGACAACAGGATGATCTTGTTCCCAGAGGGCATCTCGATCATGTCTACTTGATCTTTGATGTTGGTCCATTTGTGGTTTTTGAGAGCGGCAACCTGGATCTCATTGTCGAAGTGGCCGATGTTGCCAACAATAGCCATGTTCTTCATTTCGCGCATATGCTCGATCCGAATGACATCCTTGTTGCCCGTGGTGGTGATGAAAATATCTGCATCACTCACGACATCTTCGAGCAGGACAACTTCGAACCCGTCCATCGCAGCCTGAAGCGCACATATCGGATCCACTTCAGTCACTTTGACCCGGGCTCCTGCCCCGCGCAACGACGCCGCTGATCCTTTGCCGACATCGCCATATCCACAGACAACCGCTACCTTTCCGGCGATCATCGTGTCCGTTGCACGGCGGATCCCATCAACCAATGACTCTTTGCAGCCATACTTGTTATCGAACTTCGACTTGGTGACGCTGTCGTTGACGTTGATGGCCGGGAACGGCAACTGGCCGTCTTTCTTCAATTCATATAGCCGGTGAACGCCGGTAGTGGTTTCTTCTGAAACCCCCTGTAGCAGGTCACGCTGCTTGGTGAACCAACCTGGGTTTGCTGCCATTCGCTTACGAATCTGCGCGAACAGCGCAACTTCTTCTTCCGACTGCGGGACTGCGATCAGATCATCTTCGCCGGCCTCAACGCGCGCGCCCAGCAAAATATAGAGCGTGGCATCGCCGCCATCATCCAGGATCAGATTTGCTCCATCCTCGAAATCAAAGATCTTGTCGGCGTACTCCCAATATTCTTCCAGCGTCTCTCCCTTGATCGCAAAGACTGGAACACCGGCCTGCGCGATGGCTGCTGCGGCATGATCCTGAGTAGAAAAAATGTTGCACGAGGCCCAACGAACTTCGGCGCCCAGCTCAACCAAGGTCTCGATGAGAACCGCGGTCTGTATCGTCATATGCAACGATCCGGCGATTCTGGCACCATTGAGGGGTTTTTGTGAACCATACTCTTCGCGGAGCGCCATCAAACCAGGCATTTCTGTTTCCGCGATTTCGATCTCTTTGCGGCCGAATTCTGCAAGAGAAATATCTCTCACGATATAGTCGATTGCCATATTTTTAAGGCTCCTACGCGAAACTGTTGTGGCCAGATAGCACTCTTGTCAGGGCATATCAAACTGAGAAAACGGTTTGTTTCCCTATCGTTAACCAATCTTAACGGCCAATAGTATTTGATTCTGCACCTGCGAAGGGCTACATCTTAGAGCAGATAATCGGGGGATTATTAAATTGACCTATACACGTAATGCCAAGATTGGCTTGGCAACTATTGCTTTTATGACCATCGGTGGCGCAGCAAGTGCTGCGACACTTGCTACTTTTGACGCGTCGGGATCGATTGCGATCTATCAAACTGGCAGCGCTCTGGAAGCCAACGCCAGCGGAGTCTTTGACGCCGAATACTTCGAAGACGTGCTGGCCGGCGTCGATAGCTCAACCGAGTTGTTGTTCACGGCAGACCTGAACATCGGATCGATGTCCTGGTCCGAAGCCCTTTCGGCCAACATCGTCGAAATCGAATCGTTCATCGGCAGCGTTTTGTCATCTTCGACCGGAGATGATGTGTTGGCCATGATCGATTCGCTCCTTGGTTTGGGTGGCGAATTTGATGGCGAAATTACTGATGGCGGTGCATCCTTGTCCGGTTTCAGTGACACGTCGGTCGAAGGGAATTTCTTCGTCGATTATGAGGACGACACCGGACCGTTTGGTGATGGTTTCTCGTATGACAACGATTTCAGCCTGTCACTGTCTGTCGATACAATTTCGGCCGTGCCGCTTCCGGCTACCGCGCCCCTGCTTCTTGCAGGTGTTGGTGCACTCGCGCTTCGTCGCAAGCGCAAAGCCGCCTAAAGGCATTTGGTCTGATGAACATGGAAAAGGGGCGGGTCACCGCCCCTTTTCTTTTTTGATACTCCTGAATAGTCATGGGCCATCAGGAGAGCGATTTGAAAAAACCACGTGCATGGCAGCGGATGTTGTCCGGGCGAAGATTGGATCTTTTGGATCCGACGCCCGTTGATATTGAAATTGAAGACATAGCGCATGGTCTCGCTTTTGTGGCGCGCTGGAACGGGCAGACCTATGGCGACTACGCCTATTCCGTGGCCGAGCACTCCCTTCTGGTCGAAGAAATCTTTTGCCGACTGTTCCCGCACGACCCGGTCAAATGGCGACTGGCAGCATTGCTGCACGACGCCCCCGAATACGTGATCGGAGATATGATTTCGCCCGTGAAATCCGCCGTTGGTCCCGGATATGAGGAACTGGATGATCGCTTGACTGCTGCCATTCACATCAGGTTCGGTTTGCCTGCAAAACTGCCGGCCGCCGTCAAAAAGCGTATCAAGAAGGCCGACAAGATTTCTGCGTGGCTCGAAGCAACGCGAATCGCGGGATTCAGCGAAGCAGAAAGCGACAAGTTTTTCGGGCGACCAGATTCCGAAATCGTCAAAAACCTTGAGATTGATCTTCGCCCGCCGGTAATCGTTCGCAACGCGTTTACTGCGCGCCACGCTGAACTGATGGAAGAAATCTAAAGGGCGTCGCTTCGTGGAACAACTTGTGGTGAGACGCGCTGGTCCAATCGACGCCGCTGCGATGTTTCGCCTGGTCAACGAAATCAGAGCAGCTTTTGGCACGGAGGCCATCGTAGACCCGTTACCAGCCGAAGAGATCCAGCGTCAAATTCGCTTGGACCGTTCAGTCTGGCACCAGGCCGAGGATGGCCGTGGCGACGTTCTTGGGATCCAATGGATCATCCCACATTCCGAACTGGGGCCCAGAGTCGCCAGTATTGCTACCGTTACAAAGGTGGGTCGTACTGGTCTTCGGGTTGGCTCGGCCCTATTTGAACGGACAGAACGGGCCGCACGCGACTTGGGCTACGCGTGGATCAACGCCGAAATCCGCGCGGACAACAGAAGTGGCCTAATCTATTATCAAAGCCGGGGCTTTGAAGACTGGGGCAAGAAAGTTCAGGTTTCTCTTGATGACGGCTCGGTCGTCGACAAAATCTTTAAAAGATACGAGTTGCGGTGAATTAGAGCCTATTTGGGCGAACGTTTCGCCAAGATACGCTGGAGGGTCCGGCGGTGCATGTTCAACCGCCGTGCGGTTTCGGAGACATTGCGATCACATAATTCGTACACGCGCTGGATATGCTCCCAGCGAACGCGATCAGCACTCATCGGATTCTCGGGCGGCGGGGGGAGTTCATCACCGCGGGCCAAAAGTGCGTTTGTGATGTCGTTGGCGTCTGCGGGTTTTGACAAATAGTCCGTGGCGCCAATTTTCACAGCCGCTACGGCGGTTGCGATGGCGCCATAGCCGGTCAAGACCACAACCCGGCTGTCGGGGCGCTTTTCTCTGATCACCTCAACGACATCCAGACCATTTCCATCGCCCAGTCGCAAATCGACGACAGCGTACGCCGGAGGCCGCGCCGTCGCGATCGCTTTCCCTGCTGCGACAGAACCAGCTGTCTCAACACTGAATCCGCGTTTTTCCATGGCTCGCGCAAGTCGCTTCAGGAACGGCTCATCGTCGTCCATCAGCAACAAAGAGGGATCCGGACCCAATTCGAGCCGATCTTCATCTGCCATGTGCGTTTCTCGGTTCCATTTTCCCGTTCGGGAATACTTATTCCTTAAGGGAATACGGGTCAAACGCTCACTTGGATTGATCGATCAGGCAGGCAGTCGTTTCTGCGATGTGTTCTGGTGTGGCTTCACGTTTGAAAAACGTTGCAAATCCGGTGTCCGGCATCACCAGGTAGGTAAAAGTCGAATGATCCACCAGGTAGTACTCTGGGTCTTCCTCATCATGCGCATTGTAATACGTCTTGTAGGCTTTCGATGCGACTGCGACCTGCTCGGGCGTTCCGGTCAAACCGATCATTCGATCGTGGAAAATGTCCGTGAACTCGCCCACAACTTCAGGCGTGTCACGTTCCGGATCAATGGAAATGAACGCCGCTTGCACATCGTACCCGTTCTCTAGAAGGATCTCGAGCGCTTCAGTGTTGCGTGCACTGTCGAGCGGGCACACATCCGGACAAAATGTATAGCCAAAGTAAAGGATCGTCGGTTTGGTGAACACATCCTGGTCCGTAACGGTGACGCCGTCTTCGCGAACCAATTCGAAGGGTCCGCCAATATCGCCGCCAGCGACCACGCCACCGCCGCATTCGATATCGTCAGAGGGGCGAAATGCAAAAAATGCCGATCCTGCAACAACCAAGGCAGCCAAGGCCGCCGCAATGATAGAGATAGTTCGGGTCATGGCGACTCTCCCGTTTTGATCCTATCTAGTTCAGGTATATCTTTCGCAGATACAAGAGCAGATAAAGTCGCAGGCAACGCATGGCTGACACGGACCTGATCCTTGACGAAGACCGTCGCAGCAATTGGGTTCGGCTGCGCACCTTGATCTGGCTACGCTGGATCGCAATCGCAGGGCAAACGATTGCGCTGACAGTTGCGCATTTCTTCTTTGGCGTCAGTGTCGAAATCGGACTGTTTGCTGTTGTTGTCGGACTTTCGGTGATCGCGAACCTTGTCGCGATTTTCATTTATCCGCGAAACAAGCGCCTGAGCGAACATGAAGTAGTCGGAATGCTGCTGTTTGATGTCGCGCAGCTCAGTGCTTTGCTGTTCCTTTCCGGGGGCCTGCATAACCCGTTCGCTCTCTTCATCCTTGTACCTGTCGTCATTTCCGCGACAGCTTTGCGCCCTCAGTCTACTGTCCTGATCGGGTTGGTCGCCATTGTCCTGATTACGTTGGTTGCGAACTGGCACTACCCTTTGCGCACTGATCAGGGGATTATCTTGCGCGTACCCCGAATTTTCGTGTTTGGCAGTTGGGTTGCGATCGTTATCGGTGTCACGTTTCTGGGCGTGTATGCTTGGAAGGTCACCAGCGAAATCCATTCCATGTCCGAAGCGTTTCTTGCGACGCAAATGGCCTTGGCCCGGGAACAGAAATTGACTGATCTTGGGGGGGTGGTTGCAGCGGCCGCCCACGAACTTGGAACGCCGTTAGCGACGATCAAACTGGCCGCGGCTGAACTTTCGTCCGACCTGGATGGCCAAAAGGACCTGCAGGCGGATGCGAAACTCATCGGCGAGCAGGCCGACCGGTGCCGGGACATTCTTCGGTCTATGGGGCATGCGGGAAAAGACGACCTCTATGTGCAGTCCGCCCCGCTGGATTCGGTCTTGCACGAGGCCGCCGACCCCCACAAAGGTCGCGGCAAGACGGTCTTGATCGACGCGCAGTTCGACGACGAAGATCACCCCGAGGTTCTAAGACGACCAGAGATCATTCATGGGTTGCGCAACCTTATTCAAAACGCTGTGGATTTTGCAGAAAGCACGGTCTGGGTCGAAGCAACTTTGGATCAAGACCGGATCATCGTGCGGATCATCGACGATGGAAGGGGGTTTTCGAATTCTGTTATTGGCAGGATTGGCGACCCGTTTGTGCGGCGCCGGCGCCCCGAAACGTCGCGCAGGCCCGGATATGAGGGGATGGGGCTTGGCCTTTTCATTGCCAAGACATTGCTAGAGCGAACTGGCGCCGAGTTGAGCTTTGCCAACGGATCCGACCCGATGGATGGTCGCCCACACCCGGGCGAGCGTAGCGGCGCAATCGTTGAAGTTATCTGGCCACGCAGCAGGTTAGCGCCAGCCGCGAAACCCAGCCGCACGGAAATGGGCACCAACAAACCGATTTACACCTGATATTTTCCAAACACGTAGCGATTTAAGGGCCCCTTAACCAGTTTCCCAATAGCGTCTCAACACCAGATCTCTCTGTTCCCAAAGGTGACGCAATGGACGTGAATGACTTGTTGATGCTGCTCTTTCTGGTGGGCGCAAGTTTCGCCATCGCGCTGAGTGCCTTGGCATTTTTCGCGCGATTGGGCCGGTCACATGATCGCAAGCATTCGTTGTTCGCCGAGGCACCGGATTCTGAGGTTGCTTTCCTGTTCGACGATGAAAAGTTGTTGGATGCGACACCTCAGGCAAAGCGTATTCTGTCGATGGGTTCACGTTCCAGCACCGACTGGGCGCAGTTCGTATCGGTATTTCTTCCGCGGTTCCCGGACCTGAAATCCAATATCTCAAGCCTGGCAAAATTAGGGGAAATGTCGTTCGATTCAGCTGACGGATCCGCTGTTCTGAATGCGAAATGGCGTAAGGGTTTGGCGCGCCTTTCCCTGGTTGATCAAAAGTCCACGGATATCCCTGCACGCATAGACCAACATAGCCTTGCTGCCATGGAGCACGAACTCACATCTCTTCGCGGCGCTGTCGAGCACACGCCCTACCCTGTTTGGCGTGAAACCAGCGACGGGACAATCACATGGGCGAATGCGGCGTTCCTGGATCTGGCCGATCAAGTTGATCCAGGCTCTGAAGGCACGTGGCCGCCTCGGAAGATTTTTGAAACCGACACGCTCAGGGGTGTTACAGAAGGTCGTCGCAGATCGGTCATTGCCGACGGAGCATCCAACAAGAAATGGTACAATTGCGGATGCGCGAAGCTGGGCGATGAATACCTTTTTCATGCTGTGTCCGTGGATGCCGCTGTCAAGGCCGAGGTCGAGCTTCAAGAATTTCGACAAACCCTGTCCAGAACCTTTGCGCAAATTCCTATCGGACTGGCGGTTTTTGACAGGAATCAACGATTGGCCATTTTCAACCCGGCCTTTTTGGACCTGACCAAACTGCCCTTTTCGCTACTTTCCAACCGCCCAACCTTTGGTGAATTTCTGGACCAACTGCGCAACAGCAACGCCATTCCCGAACCCAAGGACTATGCCGCGTGGCGTGAAAAAATTGCTGCGCTCGTGCGGTCCGAATCTGCGAAAACTTACAAAGAAGACTGGCATCTGCCCTCCGGTCAGGTCTTGCGGGTAAAAGGGCGTCCTTACACAGATGGGTCGGTGACGTTCTTTGTCGAAGACGTCAGCACTTCGATCGCCTCAGCGCGCGAGTTTCATACGCAGCTGCAAGTCGGCCAGGCGGTAGCGAATTCCATGGATCAGGCCATCGCGGTAGTTTCGGCTGAAGGAAAAATCGCCATCGCGAATTCAGCTTACGACAAGATGTGGGGTATCGCGAACACGCGCACAAAGGACATGTCGGTTCTGGGTGCGACAAAAATCTGGCATTCCCGATGCGCTCCGTCCCCGATCTGGGGCGAATTTCGCGACTTCGCCTCACAGCGAGGTGATCGCACAGAATGGTCAGCAGACACGCGACTATGGGATGGCAGGCGCATGTCATGCCAGTTCGTGCCATTGCCGGGTGGCTCGACCATGGTCAAATTCAAAATCCAAAAAAACCATCCTTCGTACTTGGGTCAGCGTCTAGAGATCACCGAAAGGCCGGCACTTGACGCCTGAATGGGCTTGCAGCGGTTTTCGCCGAAGCTAAAACTTGGCAAATGACTGCACCTTACACGGCGAATTTGGAACTGGCGTCGGAAGAGGCGACGATCGCTTTTGCGCACCGCCTTGGCGAAAGCCTAACCCCTGGCGACACAGTACTCTTGTCGGGTGAAATCGGGTCTGGAAAGACCTTTCTGGCCAGGGCGCTTATCCAACACCTTATGGGCAACCATGTCGAAGATGTTCCATCTCCGACTTTCACGTTAGTCCAAACGTATTCTGTGCCGATCGGAGAGATCTGGCACGCAGATCTTTATCGTTTGACGGATTCATGGGACTTGGTCGAACTGGGCTTGGAAGATGCACTCGGCCGCGCCATTTGCCTCATCGAATGGCCTGATCGTATGGGCGACATGAAACCCAACGACGCATTGTCCATTACCCTTGAGGCCACGGAAATGGACACCGCAAGGATCGCAAAGCTTGAGACGCGCTCGCCGAAGTGGCAATCGTTGCTTGAGGGGGAACACAGGTGACAAAGCGCGCTGGCGACATATCAGATTTCCTGGCTTCAGCAGGCTGGTTGGACGCCGAGCGTCAACCCTTGGCCGGCGATGCCTCTGCCCGCAGATACGAAAGGCTCTCCTCCGAAACAGGCCAAGCCGTTTTGATGGACGCGAACCCCGCAAAAGGTGAAAGTGTTGGTGCCTTCATCGACATGACGAACCACTTACGTGCACTGGGTTTTTCCGCGCCCAGAATTTTCGCAGCGCAGCAGGAACATGGCCTGTTGTTGATTGAAGATCTGGGTGACGATCTGTTTGCCCGGCACGTCAAAGTCGACCCAGCCGACGAAAGGCTGCTCTACATTGCGGCGACCGATGTGCTGATCGAACTGCACCAATCCACACCACCAACGTTTGTTCAGGATTATCTTCCACAAATGTGCCCGTTGGCGAGTCTGGCGTACGAGTGGTATGCGCGCGGTATTTCCGGTCAGAAACCACAACAGGAAGCCTTCGAAAGTGAAATGCAGGCTGCGCTCGACAGAATCTCAAAGACCAGCAAAGTCCTGATCTTGCGCGATTACCATGCCGAGAACCTCCTGTGGCTTCCTGCGCGAAGGGGGACAGCTCGCGTTGGCCTGTTGGACTATCAAGACGCAATGTCGGGCCCGCGAGCTTACGACCTGGTATCGTTGATCAAGGACGCCAGGCGAGACGTATCCCCGTCGGTCGCAAGCGATTGCGCTGATCGTTATCAACGCGCCACAGGATTGGATCCGGCCGCTTTCGAGTACGAGATGGCTGTTTGTTCTGCACAACGCAATCTCCGGATTCTTGGGGTTTTTGCGCGTCTGAGCCTTCGCGATGGGAAACCCGGTTACCTGAAATGGATGTCACGTGTTTGGCGCCACTTGATGGATGACCTGTCACACCCGGATCTTGGGGCATTAAAAAGCATTGTAGTGTCAGATCTGCCAATGCCGACGCAGCGTGCCGTGGCCAAATTGGAGCGCGTGTGAGATATCCCGCCATGATCTTTGCCGCCGGTTTTGGGACACGGATGGCACCGCTGACGGACACCTGCCCAAAGCCGTTGATCCGTGTTGCAGGTCGAGCGTTGATCGATCACGCGCTGGATCAAGTCGAGGGTGCGCGAAGCATCGTGATCAACGCCCACTATTTGCCCGATCAAATAGCAAGCCATTTGTCCGGCAAGGAAATCACCCTTTTGCGCGAGCCGGTGTTGCTGGATACGGGGGGCGGGCTAAAGAATGCACAACGATATCTGGACGGTGATACCGTTGTGACAATGAACTCGGACGCCGTCTGGACCGGGTCGCGCGCAATCGACCAGCTGGTGGGCGCTTGGGACCCGCAAGTGATGGATGCGCTCTTGCTTTGTGTCCCCCGGGATCTGGCGGTCGGGCACAAGGGTCACGGGGATTTCGACCTGTTGCCCACCGGGCAGATCACCCGTGGAAGGGAACTTGTCTATACCGGAGCGCAGATCATATCATTGCGACTGTTGAAAGGCATCGACCGAGACGTTTTTTCCCTGCGCGAACTTTGGGACAAAGCGGACAAAGCCGGTCGGATGCACGGCATGATCCACGACGGCAAATGGTGTGATGTCGGTCACCCAGCCGGGATAGATTTGGCCGAGTCAATTTTGGCCGGTGCAGATGTTTGAACCCAGATCAACACCCCGGGTTTTCGGAATCGCACCAGGGCGCCCGTTCGCCAAAGACGTGGCCGAAGGTATCGTTGAACGTTGTTCTGAATTGCCGCCCGAAGACATCGCGCGGGTAGAGATCCTTGTGAACTCAGGTCGTATGGGCCGCGAAGTCAACGCGGCGCTGTCGCAAAATCAGGCGATGCTTTTGCCGCGCTTACGCCCGATTACATCAATAGGGCACGATTTCGCGATGCGCGATGTGCCGCCGGCCGTTTCGTCGCTCCGCACCAGATTGGAACTGACCCAGTTTGTTTCGGCCCTCCTCGACGCTGAACCGGATCTTGCGCCGCGTAAGGCGATTTATGATCTGGCGGACAGCCTGGCCCTGTTGTTGTCCGAATTGCACGACGAAGGCATACCGCCCGCAGCTTTGATGAACCTGACGGTGCAGGATTCGTCGGGCCACTGGAAACGGAACCTGAAGTTCATTCAGTTGATCGAACGCTATTTTGGTGATGCGCTCAGCCCATTGGCCGAAGCTCGGCAAAGAACCGTGGTGGAACGGCTTGTCGACCAGTGGGCTGCGTCACCCCCCGACCACCCTATTTTGATCGTTGGGTCAACCGGGTCGCGCGGAACGACAGCTCTTTTGATGGAGGCAGTTGCCATGCTCCCGCAGGGTGCGGTGATTTTGCCTGGATTCGACTTTCATCAGCCCGAACATGTTTGGCACGAATTGATCCACAGCGACACGCCCAACGATGATCATCCTCAATACCGCTATGCGCATTTTCTGAATCGATTGAATGTGGGCGCGCTGAGCGTCCAGCCATGGAAAGATATGCCAGCGCCCTGCCCTTCGCGCAACGCACTCGTATCGTTGGCGCTTCGACCGGCCCCTGTCACCGACCAATGGCTCGCCGAAGGCCCGGGATTCGAGCAGGTGCGCAGCGCCATGCAAGATGTCGATGTGATCGAAACGCTGTCTCCACAATCCGAAGCAACTGCGATTTCTTTGGCCATTCGCGGTGCGATCGAAGAGGGGCAAACCGTCGCTTTGATAACGCCGGACAGGGTTCTAACGCGCCAAGTGACTGCGTCGTTGGATCGCTGGGGTATCGAACCGGACGATTCCGCGGGTGAGCCTTTGTCGCAAACAGCGCCAGGGCGCCTTCTGCGCCAGGTTGCGGCCATGTTGGGCCGCAAACTTGCGCTCGAAGAGTTGATAGTGCTCTTGAAACACCCGCTGGTTCTTTCCGGGTCCGATCTAAGGGGCATGCATCTTCTTTGGACGCGTGAGTTGGAACTTTGGGCCCGGAAAAAGGGCCCTGCTTTTCCTGACGAAAGCAGCCTTCGCACTTGGGCCAGTGACCGTACCAAGGATGATGGCCGAAGGGCATGGATGGATTGGGTATGCGGGTGGATTCAGAATCTGGATGTTCCCGGCGACCAACCTTTGGCCAGCCTTGTCGAAAAAGCCAAAGGTTTGGTTTGCCAACTTGTGGCAGGACCCGATGGCGTGGCGGATGGTCTTTGGGCGCGCGCGGCCGGGAAACAGGCCAAGATCAGTCTGGCGGAGCTGGAACGCGAAGCGGTTCACGGCGGCACGATGGGGCCGAGAGATTTTGAGAACCTTTTGCGGGCCGTGTTGTCACGTGCTCCGGTCAATGAAATCGGAAGCCCGCGACCGGACGTCAGGATTTTCGGTACTTTGGAAGCACGCGTTCAATCGTCGGACGTTGTCATTTTGGCAGGTCTGAACGAAGGGGTGTGGCCTGCGCAGCCCGCGCCTGATCAATGGTTCAGCAGGGATATGCGGCGAAAAATTGGTTTGACCAGTCCGGAACAAAGGATCGGCCTGTCTGCCCATGATTTTCAAATCGGACTAGGTGCACCGCGTGTCATTCTGACGCGCGCCGCGCGTGATGGAGATGCGCAAACCGTTTCGTCCCGGTGGCTCAACCGCCTGTTCAATTTGCTTGGGGGCATGTCCAAAGATGGTGCGGACGCTTTGTCGGATGCCCGCGCGCGCGGTTCAATGTGGCTAAGGTACGCCGAACTTCTGGACCGGCCTGATCAGACCGTGCCCTTGGCAAAACGGCCTTCGCCGCGGCCTCCAGTTCGCGCGCGACCGCGCAAACTTTCGGTAACTCGTATTCAGAAACTTATCCTGGATCCCTATTCAATCTACGCGGAGAATATCCTCAGGTTGAGCCCGGTGGACCCTTTGCGACGATCCGCTGATGCAGCGCTGCGGGGCACGATCATTCACAAAATACTTGAACGGTTCGTTGATGCGACCCGCGATGATCCCAGCTTGATCACAACCGATCTTTTTCTGTCTATTGCAAGACAGACACTGGATGACGATGTACCTTGGCCCGCCGCGCGCAGGCTGTGGCAAGTCCGCGTCGAAAAAGCCGCTAGTCGGTTCATTCAGTCTGAACGGGAAAGAAGGATCTTCAGCACCCCATTGAAGCTTGAGGTTCGTGGAGCAATGGCGTTCCAAGACCTTGATTTTACGCTGGTCGGAACTGCGGATCGGGTGGACCGGTCGTCAAATGGAACCTTGGTACTCTACGACTACAAAACAGGCTCTATTCCATCGCCTAAAGCCGTCAAAACCAGTGATCGGCAGTTAATGCTGGAAGCCATGATGCTGCAAGCTGGCGCTTTCGAAAGCATAGATCCAGCTATTGTGACCCAGGCAACCTACATCGGCCTGGGTCCACAAAACGAAGATAGAACTTACGAGATCGGGCCCGAAGAAATCAAAAAGGTGACCGTCGAATTTCGGGCGTTGATCAGCGAATACAAAGACGCCCGCAAGGGCTTTACCTCACTTAGAACTGGCAAGCAGCTGCCGTTTTCCAGCCCCTTCGATCACCTCGCCCGGTATGGCGAATGGGAAATGTCGGATCTGCCCCAAGGTGTGGACTTGTCATGATCCAACACAACGAGGCAACGCTGCGCCAGATCAAAGCTGCGAACCCGAACGCCGCGACCTGGCTGTCAGCAAATGCGGGGTCAGGAAAAACTAGGGTTTTGACCGACCGCGTTGCCCGTTTATTGCTGCAGGGTGTGCTTCCGCAGCGCATTCTGTGCCTGACCTACACCAAAGCTGCTGCGTCCGAGATGCAGAATCGTTTGTTCAAAAGGCTCGGTTCATGGTCGATGAAAGACGACAGCAGCCTACGCAATGAACTGGAAGCCCTGGGCGAAGACACTGTGACGGCGGCGGCACTGGCCCGCGCACGCACTTTGTTTGCGCGTGCGATCGAAACGCCGGGCGGGTTGAAAATACAGACAATTCATTCCTTCTGCGCCTCAGTTCTGCGGCGCTTCCCGCTTGAGGCAGGGGTGTCTCCACAATTCAAGGAAATCGACGAACACACGTCCGAGGCGTTGATCTTGGACGTGATCGATCAAATCGCCGATGGCCCGGAAGGGCATGTGATAAATAGCATAGCCCAGCACCATTCAAGCGACGATCTTCTGTCGTTGTGCCTTGAAGTGTCGAAACACCGAAAGGACCTGATGGAACCGGTCAATGCTTGGCATCTTTTTGGTCTTGAGGAAGGCTACGATCACGACAATCTCCTGCGCGATTTCTTTGTCGAAAATGATGCCGTCCTTATCGAAAAAATTGCCGACGCGATGCTCCACGGGTCCAAGACCGACAATTCGGGGGCAGCGGCATTCAAACAAGCATCAGCGCTGGACGAGCAGGCGCTAAATCTACTGGAAAAGGCGTTTATTTACCAATCTGGCGCCAAAGACGGCACCCCAAAAATCGACAAGTTCCCGAGCAAAGGCGCAAGGGACTATCTTGGCCCGGTGCAGGATGACGTCAACGACCTCATGAGACGTGTCGTATTGGCACGCGAGAGGCGCAATTCGATTTTCGCTGCAAGAAAGAACGAAGCGCTCTACAATTTCGCACGGGTGTTTCTGCCAGCTTTCGAAAAAAGAAAGCTGGAGCTGGGGATCTTGGATTTTGATGATCTGATCCAGAAGACTGAAGCACTCTTGTCAGATACCGCTGTTGCGCAGTGGGTTCTTTTCCGTCTGGACGGCGGGCTGGATCACATTCTGGTAGACGAAGCGCAAGACACCAGCCCAGAGCAATGGCGCGTCATTCAGCTTTTGGCCGAGGAGTTTACGGCAGGCGAGGGCGCGCGTTCAGGAGTGCACCGTACGATTTTTGCCGTCGGCGATCCGAAACAGTCGATCTATTCCTTTCAGGGTGCTGACCCTGCCGAATTTGCGCGGATGCGGGACGAATTCGATCAGCGGTTTGACGCTATTGGTGCGCAGTTGTTCGCAACGTCGCTAGATCATTCATTTCGCTCGAGCACGGCAATTTTGTCTACCGTGGATCAGGTCTTTGATCTCACGGGTGCACACGGGCTATACGACAAGTCCTTCCACATTCCCTTTTTCAAAGATCTTGCCGGGCGCGTTGATCTTTGGCCCGCTATCGAAAAACAAGATGACACCCTTGCGGATGACTGGACTGACACGTCAGACGTTGTTGGACAGGCCCACCACACCGTCCAATTGGCGCAAAAGATTGCAAACGAAATCAAGCGTCAGTGTGAAACAGGCTCTATTCCTGGGGAAAACGGGACGCTGCGGCGCATCACCCCGGGAGACTTCATGATTTTGGTGCAAAATAGATCCGGGGTCTATTCGCACATTATTGCAGCTTGCAAGGCGGCCGGTGTCGATGTCGCTGGCGCTGATCGGCTCAAGTTGGAAGCGGAAATGGCGGTCAAGGATTTGACCGCATTGCTACGTTTCCTTGCGCTGCCAGACGACAATCTGTCGTTGGCTTGCGCTCTCAAATCCCCGTTGTTCGGATGGTCTGAACAACAGCTCTTCAGTTTGGCCAACAACCGGGCACATGATCCGCTATGGCGCGAACTGGAAAGCAGATCAGACGCATTTCAGAGCACGCATGAAATACTAAGAGACCTTCGGGACGCTGCGGATTTTTTGCGCCCATATGATCTGATCCAGCGGGTGTTGATCCGACATGGTGGCCGCAAAAACCTGATCGCCCGTCTTGGGCAGGCATCCGAAGACGGGATCGACGTTCTACTGTCGCAGGCTTTGGCTTACGAACGTACGGAAATTCCGTCTTTGACCGGATTTATCGAATGGATCGGAACCGGTGGCATCGAAATTAAGCGTCAACTGGACCATACTGGGGATCAAGTCCGGGTCATGACCGTGCACGGCGCGAAGGGACTGGAAGCACCCATCGTCATTCTGCCCGATACCGCAAAACACAGAAAAAATTCGCGCCATGAATTGGTTCGCATGGCGAACGGAAAAATAGCCTGGAAAACACCCGCAAATCAATCTCCAAAGGCCCTACAAAGCACCTCAGATGCACAACGAGCGAAGGACGAAGAAGAAAACCGCCGACTCTTGTATGTTGCGATGACCCGCGCCGAAAAATGGCTAATCGTTTGTGCCGCAGGAGATGTCGGGACAGGTGAAGACAGCTGGCATTCCATGGTTGAGGCTGGAATGAGACAGGCAGGCGGAATCGCCACGGATTTTCCGACGGGCGAAGGTTTGCGGGTTGAACATGGAAATTGGTCTGGCGATGTCGAAGAGGTCAACAAGAAGGAATCCACCGGGTTAGAGCCACTTTCCTGGCAGGAAACGCCGCCCATGGCGGCACCACAAAGCCCGAAAACGCTCGCCCCGACGGGCCTGGGGGGCGCCAAGGCATTGTCGGACGATGAGATGGTCGAGGCCGACGAAGAATTGTCGTTGCGCCGCGGCCGCTTGTTACACCGCTTGCTTGAATTCCTGCCGGCCTACCCGGAAGAGGAATGGCAGGCGATCGCGACCGATCTTTTGGCCACATCCGAAGACGCCGCGACCCCCGAAGAATCGGTCGAGTTGTTGCGAGAAGTGGGGCCCGTGTTGCGCAATCAGACCTTTGCCTGGATGTTCAGTCCCACGGCTTTGGCCGAAGTCGAAATAGTTGCCGATCTGCCCGAATTGGACGGCAAAAAAATGCGCGGAACGATCGACCGGCTTATTGTTCAGCCAGAGCGGGTCTTGGCAGTGGATTTCAAGTCCAATGCGGTCGTTCCTGACAGTCCCGATCAGGTCCCGCTCGGCCTTCTTAGACAAATGGGGGCGTACCAGGCGGGTTTGGAACAGATTTATCCCGACCGATCAGTCGAAGTCGCATTGTTGTGGACCAAGACAGCCGCGCTTATGCCGCTTGAACGCGATATCGTGAGGAAGGCGCTGTTGTTGACCCCGACATCTTGACGTTATCCTGCGGCATTCCTAGATTCCCAGCCAACACTCAACCAGGAGATTTCCCATGGCCACCGTTGCCGTCACTGACGAAACATTCGACACCGAAGTCCGCCAAGCGGACCTTCCGGTGATTGTCGATTTCTGGGCCGAATGGTGTGGCCCGTGCAAGCAGATCGGCCCCGCTCTTGAGGAACTTGCGAATGAATATGCCGGGAAAATCAAGATCGTGAAGGTCAACGTGGATGAAAATCCCAATTCGCCCGCTCAGATGGGTGTTCGTGGTATTCCTGCGCTCTTCATGTTCAAGGACGGCGAAGTGGTTTCCAACAAAGTCGGTGCTGCCCCCAAGGCCGCGCTGCAGAGCTGGATCGACGAATCGGTCTGAAGACAGTTCGACTAGGTCAGAGGCGCTCCGTTCGGGGCGCCTTTTTCTTTGCGCGGGTTGCGGGGCATTGCCGCCAACGCCATATAAGCCAAACCGAAAAGGAGAACACGATGGCTGACGAACAGTTTCCCGGATGGCATGGCACCACAATAATCGGGGTCCGTCGCGGTGGTGAAGTTGTCATCGCAGGGGATGGGCAGGTCAGCCTTGGGCAGACCGTTATCAAGGGCACAGCGCGCAAGGTGCGACGGCTGTCGCCAGGCGGCTATGACGTCGTATGCGGTTTTGCCGGATCCACAGCTGACGCGTTTACCTTGTTGGAACGGCTGGAAGCCAAGCTGGAATCGACACCCGGCCAATTGGCCCGCGCCTCGGTCGACTTGGCGAAGGACTGGCGCACTGACAAGTACCTTCAAAAGCTGGAAGCAATGTTGATCGTGACTGACGGTCAAGAGCTGCTGGTAATTACGGGGGCAGGGGATGTTCTGGAACCCGAACACGACATCGCCGCGATCGGCTCGGGTGGCAACTTTGCCCTCGCGGCCGCGCGTGGCATGATGGAAACCGATTTCGATGCTGAAACGACAGCGCGCAAGGCAATGGCCATCGCGGCTGACATCTGTGTCTACACCAACGGCAACCTTACCGTAGAGAAGATTTCCAAATGACTGACCTCACCCCCCGTGAAATCGTAAGCGAGCTGGACAGGTTCATCATTGGTCAAAAGGATGCCAAACGGGCCGTCGCTGTCGCGTTGCGAAATCGCTGGCGGCGCAAACAGCTGGGCGACGACCTTCGCGACGAAGTGTATCCGAAGAACATCCTCATGATCGGGCCGACCGGCGTTGGTAAAACCGAGATCAGTCGCCGCTTGGCAAAACTGGCCCGGGCGCCTTTCATCAAGGTCGAAGCGACGAAGTACACCGAAGTCGGGTATGTCGGGCGAGATGTGGAACAGATCATCCGCGACCTGATGGATGCTGCAATTGTTCAGACCCGCGAATGGATGCGCGAAGATGTAAAAGCGGCCGCCCATCAAGCAGCGGAAGACCGCGTGGTCGAAGCGATTGCTGGAACAGACGCGCGCGAACAGACGCGCGACATGTTTCGCAAAAAGCTAAAATCCGGTGAGTTGGACAATACCGTGATTGAGCTTGAAATCACTGACACCTCAAATCCGATGGGCGGGTTCGAGGTTCCCGGGCAGCCGCAGATGGGCGGGACGATGAACCTGGGCGATTTGTTCGGCAAGGCATTCGGTGGGCGGAAAGTCCGCAAGAAAATGACCGTCGCGGAAAGCTACAGCATTCTGATCAACGAAGAAGCCGACAAACTGCTGGATGACGAAACCATAAACCGCACCGCTATGGAAGCGGTCGAGCAGAACGGCATCGTTTTTCTGGATGAAATCGACAAGGTTTGCGCGCGGGCAGACGCGCGCGGTGCTGACGTGTCGCGCGAAGGGGTTCAGCGCGATCTATTGCCGCTGATCGAAGGAACAACAGTCAGCACCAAGCACGGTTCTGTCAAAACTGACCACATCCTGTTCATCGCATCGGGCGCATTTCACATCGCAAAGCCCAGCGATCTGTTGCCGGAACTTCAGGGCCGGTTGCCAATTCGCGTTGAGTTGCGGGCACTCACCGAAGAGGACTTCGTTCGCATTCTCACCGAAACCGACAATGCGTTAACGCTGCAGTACGCGGAATTAATGAAAACCGAAGATGTTTCTGTCAAATTTACCGAAGATGGGATCGCCGCGCTCGCGCGTATTGCCGCCGAGGTCAATCAAAGCGTTGAAAATATCGGTGCGCGGCGTCTTTACACAGTGATTGAGCGTGTGTTTGAGGAACTGAGTTTCAGTGCCCCGGACAGGGCTGGCGAGAAGATCGAGGTTGACGAAGAGTTCGTCTCGCGCAATCTCGGTGATATGACGAAATCAGCCGATGTGAGCCAATATATGCTCTGATCTGTCGGCCTTGTGCCGCAGGGTTATATAATGCGTTTCCTTTTGGGTTTGGTTGCGATGGTCCTGGCGTGCAGTTGTGCGCCAAGACCGGAATTCATGGTGTTCCCTGAATATGCCTCGCGCGACAATTCCAATGTTTTCATCGGAACAACGCGACAGGTGTTGGGCGGCGTAGTGATCCCCGGCGGGCGGAATGAGACAACGACATTTCATCGGTTGACCTTGTCTGTTCCCACCAACCCCGATCTTGGCCAAATCGCTTGGCCGAGACGCAATCAGCCGGTCGATCCCAGCCAGCAATACGTGTTTACCGGATTGCATGACTTTCCCTCGAACAGCGCCTTTCGGTCGGCTCTTTCATCCGAACTGGCTGATCGTCCGAAGGGCAAGCGCGAGGTGGTCATCTATGTCCACGGGTTTAACAATTCCTTTTCAGATGGCGTATTGCGCCTTGCTCAACTGGATCGTGACTTTGGGTTTGACGGCGTGGCCGTCCATTATTCCTGGCCCAGCGCAGCCAAACCGTTGGCCTATGAACATGATCGTCAAGCCGCCCTATTTTCCCGGGATGGGCTGGAGGCCTTGATTGAAGAGGTCGTCGCGGCAGAGCCCGAAAGCGTGACGATCATGGCGCATTCAATGGGGGCTATTTTGGCCATGGAAGCGCTTCGCCAGATCGCCATAGCAAATCCCGGTCGGGTTGATGATGTCGTGGATGGTGTCGTGCTTATTTCGCCGGATTTGGACGTGGACGTGTTCCGTATGCAAGCCGCGCGGATCGGCGATCTTCCCAAGAGTTTTGCAATCTTTGTTTCTGACAAGGACCGAGCGCTGCACCTGTCGGCGTTGCTTTCCGGCAAGGGTCAACGACTTGGGAATATCAATGAAATCGAGCGTATTTCCGATCTGTCCATAACGGTTGTAAACGTGACAGCTTTTTCGGAAGGGCTCGGGCATTTTGCGGTAGGCCAATCGCCAGCCTTGATCAAGATGCTTCGAAATGTCGGCGCAATAGAGGCGGCATTCAGAACGGATCGGTCCGGACGAACGGGATTGTTGCCTGGCGCGGTTCTGACTGTACGCAACGCGACGCAATTGATCCTTAACCCGGTAGCGGGACTTCAGTAGCTCTTTTCGTTCTTGGAAATTCCTTGAACTAATTTGCCCCAACACCCGTTGGCGGGCAGTTGGATTTCTGCTCAACTTTTCGTCATGGCGGGGGCATGCTTTCTTCGTTCCGTTGCTTGCCTAGGACAGCGGCCGTACGCGTGGAAAAACTAGCCGCGCCTCAGATAGACGTAATACGCACCTGATCCGCCATGACGCGGGTGGGCCTGTAAGACTTGCAGAACCATTGGGCGGAGGGCGGCTGAATGCAACCAATGCGGAACCTGATGACGCAGCACGCCGTACCGGACCGGTATCGGCCCGCCATCATCCTTTTCTTTCCCTTTCCCGGTAATCACCAGGACCAATCGTTTGCCATCAGAAAATGCGCGCTGGATGAACCCGATAAGCGCGGGATGTGCCTGTGCAACTGTCATGCCGTGCAGATCAATCCTGGCGTCAGGTCTCAGTTTGCCCCGTTTGAGGTTTCGGTGCTTGCGCATGTCCATTTTCGGCGGAACATTCAGGATCTCGGGAACCGAGGGTGCCAATTTTGTCTGAACGGTTTCGGCTTCTTTCCGGCCCGTCATTTGAAACGGTTTGATGGGTTCTTTTGGAGCAGATTTCCGCAAAAGCGCGTTGGTCGACACTTCCCCTGGTTTATTTGGCTTTATCGGCTTTGCGGTGCGACGCACTTCGTCCCACAGCGCGGCTTCTTCCTTGCTCAAATGACGGGGTTTTCGCGCCATCAGAGACCCGCTTTGTCTTGCAAGACAGTCGCGACAACTGTCGTGTTCAGCATTCCCGCAACTTCGCCGGCCGCAGATCCTGTTCCGGTGAACAAGTCTATCCGGGCGCCTTTGATTGCGCCGCCCGTGTCCTGCGCAATGGTCAATGTGTTGATTCCGGGCGCGCTGATCCAGACCATGGTGCCCAGAGGGATGACATCGGGATCGACGGCAATTGACGCCATTGGTGTCAACGGTATGCCCGCCGTTCCGATTGGCCCCAGGTGATCAGGTGTCTGCATTTTTTGAAAATAGACGAACGACGGGTTATTCGCCAAGAGGCGGGGAAGGGCGCGGGGGTGTTTATTCGCCCAATCCCGAATGGTTTGCATCGAGATTTTGTCTTTCTCGATTGATCCATTTTCGACAAGTATTTTGCCTATCGAAACGTAGGGTGCTTGGTTCTTGCCTGCGTAACCCACGCGCAAAACACCTGCGTCTGCCACGATCCGGCCTGATCCCTGAACCTGCAACAGATACGCATCCAACGGGTCGGCCAACCAAGCCAGTTCATAACCGCGTAGGGCTGTGTAGACGTCAGCGCGTTTCGTTTGGCGCAGATCTTCCGGCGGCAACCTGTAGATGGGATGCTGAAATTGATCGGTCCGGGTCAGAGACCCAGGGTATTCTGGTTCAAAATACCCTGTGAGGTGCATTTCCTGCACCGGACCGTACGAAAACTGTTTTTCCAAGTGTTCCCGCGGGTTCGCCGCGGTGATCCCTGCAAGGCGAAGCGCCGCTGCATGATCCACTTCCGCCCAGGCAGGATGATGAAAAGGCGGCTTGTGCGACAGCAAATTGGCGCCTGGTCGCACACCCCGCACGTGTCTTCACCCGCCTGTTGCCACCAGACGCCAGTTAGGATCGTCGGCCCCCATGACCCTGCCGAACGTCCAGACATCTTTTTGGCGTTTGATGGCTTTGGGATCACCTTCTACGATATCGCCTGCCTTGTCGCGCACAACCGACGTCAATTCCCCGACAAACCTGACGGTGATTTCACCCTCGTTCGTGGCCCGATCAAAGGTTGCGTCCTGCACCGACATCTCGCGCAGACCGGCAAAACTGGCTTCGACAATCAGTCCCTGATCTTCACGGGCTGCGACCACATCAACGAAGGTGTCAAAAACATCTTCGGCAAGAAAAGGCTTGATATCATCAAGCTCTCCACGCTCGAACGCCATGAGGATCATTTCGTAGGCCCCGCGAGCGCCCTGCAAAAATTCGCCAACGGAAAATGAAGGTTCGGCCAGTTTCATCGCGGCCAGCGATTTGGCCGCTTCCGATCCATCGGGCACATGATCCAGAATATCATGATCCGGCCCGCCTTCGATGACCTCAAAATTGCTCCGCGAACTCTGGTTAGACGCTTGGTCCCCGATGGTTTTTGGGGGTTCAAACCCATCGCGGGTGCCCAACACGTTGCGCAATCGCAAAATCAAAAAAATCGCAACGCCGGCCAATACCAACAGTTGAACAATAGCTGAGCTCATCAGGTCCTCATTTTTTGGAGCGACGGTGGTATCGCGCGCCTACCGCACCTATGTAGGGTAGCGAACCAATCAAGTCCACCATGGCCGGGTAGCGGTCGATAGAGGCAAATATGTGGCTGTTTTTGCTATTTCTTGCGATCCCTTTGGTCGAGATCGCCCTGTTCATCCAGATCGGGGGCGTAATCGGTTTGGGTTGGACGTTGGCAATCGTGATCCTGACAGCCGTGCTCGGTACTTTCATGGTCCGGTCTCAAGGTGCCTTGGCCATGTCTCAGGTACGCAATTCATTCAATGAACTGACGGACCCGACAGAACCTCTTGCTCATGGTGCGATGATCTTGTTGTCAGGCGCGCTCTTGTTGACGCCGGGCTTTTTCACGGATGCGGTCGGGTTTGCTCTTTTGGTCCCCCCGGTGAGATCAGCGGTTTTTCGTTACCTTCGGTCCCGGATCAAGACGCAGACCTTTACGATGGGTACCCATACCCAAAGGACGCAAACTTCACACACGACAATCATTGATGGCGAATGGAGCGAGGTCGAACAACCGGATCAACAATCCAAGCGCCCAACACGCAAGCCCGGTGGAAACCCGTCAGGATGGACTCGGCATTGAGCGAACGCGCCCGATGCGCTAAGAACCCTGCGATGTATTAATCAGGAGTTTCCCATGGCCGAAAACGGCGATGCACAAGCTACCCAGCAGAACCCGGTCAAGATGCAGGTTCTTGGGCAGTTCATTCGCGACATGTCTTTCGAAAACATCGTTGCACAAAAGGGAATCCAGGGCGACGTGAAGCCGAATGTTTCGGTTCAGGTCAGCTTGGATGCCAAGAAGCGTCCGACAGACAATCAGTTCGAAGTTGCGACAAAGTTCAACATCAGTTCCAAGACCGAAGATGGCAAAGAAACGCTTTTCGTGCTTGAGCTGGATTACGCCGGTATCTTTCACATCGAAAATGTACCGGACGAGCAAATGCACCCGTTTCTGCTCATTGAATGTCCACGAATGATCTTTCCCTTCGTCCGCCGGATTGTGAACGACGTCACCCGCGATGGTGGCTTCCCGCCGTTGAATCTGGATACGATCGATTTCGTTGCGCTCTATCGCCAGAATATGGCTGCGATGCAGGAAAAAGCTGCGGCTGAGAAGGCCAACTAGCTTTCAAACCTTTTCCAAAGCGCACCGTCGCCCATTTTTTCCACGAAAGAAGCGTGGGCGGCGGCTTCGTCTTCTGTCAGGCGTGGCGGCAGCGCATTGGGTCTTGGCTTGGGACGCCACGTGGAATCCCCTTGATCGCCTGTGGTTGAAATCTGGGTGTTCAGCCCGAAATCCGGTTGCCGGCCCCCGATCAGTTCCAAATAGACTTCTGCCAGGATTTCGCTGTCCAAGAGCGCGCCGTGCAGGGTGCGGTTCGTATTGTCGATCCCGAAGCGGCGGCACAAGGCATCCAAAGATGCTGGTGAGCCGGGGAACTTTTTGCGCGCGATTTCAAGGGTGTCGACCGCACGTTCCCAAGGGATGGGGGCCTGCCCGATCCAACCGAGTTCTGCGTTGAGGAACTTCATGTCAAATCGGGCATTGTGAATTACCAATTTGCTGTCTGCCCCGATGAAGTCCAGAAATAACTGTCCGACCTTTTTGAAAACCGGCTTGTCCCTCAACAGAACCTCGCCCGGTTTGGCAGGACGCGGCGTATCCAGCAAATCCGGACCGATCCCGTGTACGCCAAACGCTTCGTCCGGCATGCCGCGTTCGGGATTGATATAGATATGGAAATTGTTTCCTGTCGGCATGTGGTTGAACAGTTCAACACACCCGATTTCGACAATGCGATCACCGGATTCAGGATCAAATCCGGTCGTTTCCGTATCCAGTACGATTTCACGCATTCAGACTATTCCTAATGTCTGCAATGATTTGGCCAACCTTTGCACGCGCACCTTCTATTGTTTCGCTCGGGATGATGAAGTCGGCGCGCTGACGTTTTTCTTCGTCGGGTGTTTGTTTAGCCAATATGCTTTCGAACTGTTCAACTGTCATTCCCGGCCGCGCCAGGACCCGTTCGCGTTGCAGTTTGGCAGGGGCAGACACAACGGCCACGGCATCGACATGTGTATCACCGCCGGTCTCGTACAGAAGCGGGATGTCCAAAACCACGATGTCGCTTTTGGCGTTTTGTACAAAGCCAAGGCGGTCTTCCGCGACCAGCGGATGTACGACTTTTTCTATTTTTGTCAGTGCTGTAGGATCTTGCGCAATCCAGGATTTCAATACGTCCCGGCTAACGGCTCCACCTATGATTGCACTTGGGCAGATTTCCCGGATCGGTTCAACGGCGGCGCCGCCGCTACCATACATCCGGTGCACTGCTGCGTCGGCGTCCCAGACTTCCAGCCCTGCCTCGGCGAACATCTTCGCCGTGGTCGATTTTCCCATCCCGATCGATCCGGTAAGGCCCAAGAGAAACGGACTATTCATGCGTTCAGCACCACTTGACGTGTTTGTTCATCGACGGTGGGGCGATGACCGAACCACCTTTCGAAGGCCGGGGCAGCTTGATGCAACAGCATTCCCAAACCATCCACGGTGCGACTGCCCATTTCACTAGCCCTCTTCAACAATGACGTTTGAAGGGGTGCGTAGACCAGGTCGGTCACAACCGCATCTGCCGACAGCCCATCAAGGGGGACGCGCAATTCAGGTTTACCGACCATACCCAACGACGATGCGTTGACCACTGTTGTCGCCCCTTCCAGCATATTGCCTGCTTGTACCCAGTCATACACTATGACTCTTGTCCCGAATTCGGCGCGAAGTGCCTCTGCCCGGGTTCTGGTGCGGTTTGAAATCCTGATTTCGGGAACGCCCACTTCGATAAGCGAAGCCAGGACAGCGCGCGCCGCTCCTCCGGCGCCGATGACGGCCGCAGGGCCACGTTTGGGGTCCCAGTCACTTGCCCCCTGGCGCAGGTTTTCAACAAACCCATAGCCATCTGTATTGTCAGCGTGAACCTTACCGTCTTTTCGAAAAATCAGGGTGTTTGCCGCACCGATCAGCGCCGCCCGGTCGGTCACCAGGTCTGCCAGTTCAAGCACGCGTTCCTTGTGGGGAACGGTTACGTTGGCCCCGACGAAACCGAGTTTGGGTAGGGTTTCAATCGCGGCTTTCAGATCTGCCTGAGCAATATCCATGGGAATATAATGCCCGCGGATCCCATAGGTCTTGAGCCAATATGTATGCAGAGCCGGCGAACGGCTGTGAGCCACTGGCGATCCAATGACGCCAGCAAGTGGAATTTTCGTATCACTCATCCCGGTAGGTCCCCCCTAAGAGTCAGATAGGACAAAATTTCCAGCAGCGGCAACCCAAGAACGTCGAAGTAACTGCCATCGACGCGGGCGAACAGGCGGGCTCCTTCCTCTTCCAGACGGTAGCCCCCGACACAGTCTTGAATGCGATCCCAGTTCCGATCAACGTAGTCCTTCAAATAGGCATCCGATGCGGTGCGCATCGTCATCCTGACCTCACCGATGTGGCGCCAAACAGGTTTTGCTTCGTGATAGATCACGGCCGCACTCAGCAGTTTGTGCCTTTGGCCATTCAGGCCCGACAACTGCTGGTATGCTTGGGAAGGGGATGCGGGTTTTGAAAGCAACTGGCCTTGGTGGTCGAGAACCTGATCACATCCCAACACCAGCGCGTCCGGGTGTTTCAGTGAAATTTTCCGGGCCTTTGCCTCGGCCAAGGCGTCCGCGACTTCACGCGGTTTTGCGCCTTCTGCGACCAGGGACGTTTTGATCACATCCTCATCCAATCGTGGCACTTCAAGTTGGATCGGCACGCCCGCGTTTTCGAGCAGTTTTCGCCGTGTCGTAGAGCTGGAGGCAAGGACGAGCGGAGTCATCATTGGGGATAACCTAGTGGGGGAGTGCGTGTGTGGGCTGGTAAGTTAATGTGGAGTTAATGGTCAAACCGGGTGTTTAACGAAATCTTATGGTTTTGTTTACATTCTGTATCGCTATTTTCCAGTGTTGGCTCTCGCTCCGTGTGGCTATGGATAACCTGCAGCCGGTGCCCGAAAGGTCTTGGTTTTCCCATTCTATCCACACCGGCCATATTTTCAATGATTTGATTTACATAGATTTTATCGGCATCTTGATAAATTGGCCCAGATATTTTAGGTGCCAGGTGTCGCAAGACAACTTGGTGGACAACAATATAATCCACGGTATCCACAGGGCCTACTAAGACAACAATCTTTACTTTCTTTATATTTATTAATGATGTCTTCATGGGCGAAGGAGGAATGATGAGCGATCTGCTTGTGGCAATCTACCCTTGGGTGAAGACCCTGCATGTGATCGCTGTCATCTCGTGGATGGCAGGTCTGTTCTATCTACCCAGGCTTTTCGTAAGACATTCTGAGAGCGTAGAGCAGGGAAGCAAGACGGATGATCTGTTTCAACTCATGGAATTGAAGCTGCTGCGCGTGATCATGAACCCTGCCATGATCGTCGCTTGGGTTTGTGGTCTGATCATGGTGTTTACGCCCGGGGTGATCGACTGGTCTTGGGGTTGGCCGTGGGTCAAGGCCGTCGCGGTGATTGCGATGACCTGGTTCCACTATTGGTTGAGCCAGAGGCGCAAGGACTTCATTGCCGGGCTTAACCGGACCTCAGGCAAACAGTACCGACTGATGAATGAAGTTCCGACGCTTCTCATGATCGTTATTGTAACAATGGTTATCGCCCGTCCGTTCTAAAGATATCGTTGACTCTGGTCCTGCCGGGTTTTATCCAGCCTCTAAACGGCCGTCCGGCCGCCTGTTTCCCTTGATAATAGCAATGCAGTGGCCTGTTGGCCCGTGCGCGTAGGTATTCCAATGACCGAAAATAGTTTGCAGCTGGCCGAGCTGAAGGCAAAGACGCCGAAAGATCTGCTCGACATGGCAGAAGAGCTGGAAATCGAAAACGCCTCTACCATGCGTAAGGGTGATATGATGTTTTCCATTCTCAAAGAGCGGGCAGAGGACGGTTGGGAGATTTCCGGGGATGGTGTCCTGGAAGTTCTTCAAGACGGCTTTGGCTTCCTGCGGTCGCCCGAAGCGAATTACCTGTCGGGTCCCGATGACATCTACGTTTCACCTGACATCATTCGTCAGTACGCGCTTCGTACAGGCGACACCGTCGACGGTGTCATCCAGGCCCCCTTGGAGAACGAGCGCTACTTCGCGATCACAAAGGTCACGTCGATCAACTTTGAGGAACCCGAAAAGGCCCGTCACAAAGTCAGCTTTGACAACCTGACGCCGCTCTATCCCGATGATCGTCTGAAAATGGAGATTGAGGATCCTACGATCAAGGATCGTTCTGCGCGGATCATCGATCTTGTATCGCCGATCGGGAAGGGCCAGCGATCGTTGATTGTTGCTCCTCCGCGGACGGGTAAGACGGTCTTGTTGCAAAACATCGCGCATTCGATCGAAACGAACCATCCTGAATGCTATCTTATTGTTCTGCTGATCGACGAGCGCCCCGAAGAAGTGACCGACATGCAGCGGTCGGTGAAGGGCGAGGTGATTTCCTCGACCTTTGACGAACCGTCCACACGTCACGTTGCGGTGTCCGAAATGGTCATCGAAAAGGCAAAGCGCCTGGTTGAACACAAGCGAGATGTCGTCATCTTGCTTGACTCGATCACACGGCTTGGTCGCGCGTTCAATACGACCGTACCCTCATCTGGCAAGGTCCTGACCGGCGGTGTGGATGCGAATGCACTTCAGCGCCCGAAACGGTTCTTTGGCGCAGCGAGAAATATTGAAGAGGGCGGTTCCCTTACGATTATCGCAACGGCTCTGATCGATACTGGCAGTCGGATGGACGAAGTCATCTTTGAGGAATTCAAGGGAACTGGTAACAGCGAAATCGTGCTTGACCGCAAGGTGGCAGACAAGCGGGTGTTCCCCGCTATGGATATCCTCAAGTCCGGTACGCGGAAAGAGGATCTGCTTGTTGATGCCAAAGATCTGCAGAAAACCTATGTTTTGCGCAGGATATTGAACCCGATGGGCACAACGGATGCGATCGAGTTCCTGATATCGAAGTTGAAGCAAACCAAGACGAATGCCGAGTTCTTCGACTCGATGAACGCCTAATTATTACCTTATAACAATGTGTTAGGTATGAATACGATCTTTGCTACCGCTACCGCACGCGGGCGTGCAGGAATAAGTGTGGTCCGGATTTCCGGGCCACAGGCGTTCTTGGCAGTTGAAAAATATGCGCGCCCGCTTCCCGAAATGAGGAAGGCGGCGTTACGCAAGTTTTGTCGTGATTCTGAGTTTATCGATGAATGTCTGGTGCTGTGTTTCAACGAAGGATCCAGTTTTACGGGTGAGCCCGTCGTTGAATTTCAAATCCACGGCTCCATAGCTATAGAACGCGCTGTTCTGTCGGCTCTTCAAGACCTTCCAGGGTTTCGGTTGGCCGAGCCTGGAGAGTTTTCCCGTCGGGCGCTGATGAATGATCGGATGGATTTAGCCCAGATTGAAGGCTTGGGTGATCTGATCGAAGCCGAAACCGAAGCCCAACGAAAACAAGCGTTGAAACTCTTTTCGGGTGCTTTGGGCGAGCGTGCGTCAAAATGGCGAAAGGAACTCATTCGGGCAGCAGCGCTTCTTGAAGCAACTATCGACTTTGCCGATGAGGATGTTCCGGTGGATGTATCGCCGGAAGTAATGGATTTGCTTGCGCGTGTGTCGGACGACATCTCGGACGAAATACAAGGATCAGGCGCGGCAGAGAGAATACGAGAAGGATTTGAAATTGCCATTGTCGGGCCACCGAATGCTGGCAAGTCTACTTTACTGAATGCGCTTGCAGGGCGCGATGCTGCTATCACATCAGAAATCGCCGGGACGACGCGCGACGTCATTGAGGTGCGGATGGATCTTGGTGGATTTGCTGTGACGTTGTTGGATACTGCAGGTTTGCGCGAAAGTGATGATGTGGTTGAATCCATAGGTGTTTCCCGGGCGATTGAGCGGGCCAAATCGGCAGATCTGCGATGGTTTCTTTCGGAAGAAGGGGACCCAGAGAGCTTTGGGATCGGTAAGGCACATGATCTGTTTGTGACATCCAAGGCAGACTTGAAGGGCACGTCGGGTTTGTCGATTTCAGCAGTGACCGGATTTGGAATCGAAGAACTTATTGCAGAAACACTAAAACGACTTGAACAAATGGCCTCTGGGGCTTCAACTGCGGCGAACCAACGCCAACGCCATGCCTTGGAGTTGGCAAATGCCGCTTTGGCAAACGCTCGAATCGAAGTATCACGGGGTCCTGATTTCTCCGAATTGGCAGCAGAGGAGATCAGAACTTCAGTTCGGACGTTAGAAGCGTTGGTCGGTCACGTGGATGTCGAGCATGTCCTCGATGAAGTGTTTTCGAGTTTCTGTCTTGGAAAATAGGGATGTTTCACGTGAAACATTATGATTTCGACGTTATTGTCATAGGGGCCGGGCATGCCGGTTGTGAAGCGGCGGCAGCGGCAGCACGGATGGGGCGCAACACGGCACTTATCACAATGTCTGAAAAAGACATTGGCGTCATGTCATGCAATCCGGCGATCGGCGGGTTGGGTAAGGGCCATCTTGTCAGAGAAATTGATGCGCTGGACGGTGTCATGGGTCGTGTGGCTGACCAAGCCGGCATCCAATTTCGTTTATTGAACCGTCGAAAAGGCCCGGCAGTACAAGGCCCGCGCGCGCAGGCGGATCGAAAGCTGTATCGTCAGGCGATGAAGAATGAAATTGCACGAACAGAAAATCTCAGCGTCATTTTTGGAGAAGTTACCGAAATTTTGACCGTAGGCACCGTAGTGACAGGTGTAAAACTCAGAGATGGCACTAAGTTCTCGTCTGGCGCAGTAATATTAACGTCTGGAACATTCCTGAATGGCGTCATTCACATTGGTGATGACAGTTTTCCGGGCGGGCGCATGGGCAATAGAGCCTCGCGTGGCTTGGCGGATTGCATGCTGAATTTCGGTTTGAAAATGGGGCGATTGAAAACAGGCACGCCGCCCCGTTTGGATGGCCGCACGATCAATTGGGACCTTGTAGCAGAACAGCCAGGGGATACCGATCCGGTGATGTTTTCGTTTCTGAATTCAAAACCACAGGTTCGCCAAGTTAGCTGTGGCATTACTCATACCAACTCAGCAACCCACGACATAATCGCTTCGAACATCGAACGCTCTGCCATGTACGGGGGGCATATTTCGGGGGTCGGACCAAGATATTGTCCATCAATAGAAGACAAGATCGTTAGGTTCGCAGATAAGGAATCGCATCAAGTATTTCTGGAACCAGAAGGCCTCGACGATCATACGGTTTATCCCAACGGTATATCGACTTCGCTTCCCGAAGATGTCCAGCATCGGTATGTACGTACCATTCAAGGGTTAGAAAATGTCGACATCCTTCAACCGGGCTACGCGATTGAGTACGACTATGTCGATCCAAGAGGACTCAATCGAACCCTAGAGTTGCGAAGCATTCAGGGATTGTTTCTTGCGGGTCAGATTAATGGGACGACCGGGTATGAAGAGGCGGCGGCGCAGGGCTTGGTTGCTGGCCTGAATGCGTCCACCATTTCCAGTGGCGAAGAGCCAATTATTTTTGACCGTACAAACTCGTACATAGGGGTTATGGTCGATGATCTTGTGACTCGTGGTGTTAGCGAACCGTATAGAATGTTCACGTCGCGCGCGGAATACCGGCTATCTCTGAGGGCAGACAATGCCGATCAGCGCCTGACGCCTTTAGGCATCGATTTGGGTTGCGTGTCGAAAACAAGAAAATCTACTTTCTTAACCAAACTGGACAAGCTGAACTCGGCGAAAGACGCTCTGACATCCAGGACGCTGACATCAAAACAACTGAACGACTCTGGATTCAAGGTTAGCGAAGATGGGAGCCGCCGCAATGGTCTGGAGCTTTTGGCTTTCCCAGATTCTGATTTCGATCAAATTAGTGAGTTATTCCCTGAAGTTACTGGATACCCTGATGAAATCAAGCAGCAGATAAAGCGAGACGCGACTTACGCCCAATATGTCGAGAGGCAGTTGAAAGATGTAAAGGCCCTCCAACGGGATGAGGGTGTCGTTATACCATTGGATTTTAATTATGAATCCATGAGCGGACTTTCCAATGAGTTGGTGCGAAAGCTGACGTTGTCGCGACCAGAGACGATTGGGCAAGCCCAACGCATTGAAGGAATTACACCTGCGGCGTTGGTCTTGATCTTGTCGCAAGTCCGCAAGGTTCAAAAATACTCGGCATGACCTCGGAAGATGAATTCTTTTCTTGCGTCGATGTTTCACGTGAAACAATGGAACGCTTTCGCGGCTACTCCCGTCTTCTTGAACGCTGGAATACAAAAATCAATCTTGTTGCGCCATCGACGCTGCCGGCTCTTTGGTCACGGCACTTTCTGGATTCTGTTCAATTGTGGGATTTGGCACCAGATCCCCTAACCACATGGATGGACTTGGGTTCAGGAGGGGGTTTCCCAGCCCTTGTCTTGGCGATTCTGGCAAAGGAAAGAAGCCCAAAAGTGGTATTTCAGCTGGTAGAATCCGATCAACGAAAAGCAGCTTTTCTAAGAACCGTCGTCAGAGAAATAGACCTCAATGCTGACGTCACCGCTGACAGGATTGAATCCGTAAAAAAATGCTCACCGAGTGTGATTTCCGCCCGTGCCCTGGCGCCACTGTCAAAGCTTCTTGAATATGCATACCGACAACAAGACGAACACACCGTGTGTTTGTTCCCGAAAGGCAAAGCCGCGCAACATGAGGTTGAGGAAGCCCGGAAAACATGGGATTTCTCAATGATGGAATTTGCTAGCAAGACCGATCCCCAGGCAACGATCCTGAAAATTGAGGAGATTAAGCGTGCCTGATCCCACCCGTCGTCCGCTGCCCAGAATTATTGCGGTCACGAACCAAAAAGGTGGTGTCGGAAAAACCACTACAACAATCAATCTGGGGGCGGCGCTTGTAGAATTGGGCAAACGCGTACTTCTGGTCGACCTTGATCCTCAGGGAAATGCGTCAACCGGGCTTGGTGTCGATGATCGCAAAGCAACGACCTATGACTTACTCTTGGAAGATACCCTGTTGTCAGACGTCGTCCACCGCACTGATATTGAAGGCCTTTTTATATCTCCAGCCACAACTGATCTAAGCTCTGCTGATATGGAGATGGTGGCGTTGGAGAAAAGAAGCCATCTTCTTCACGACGCGTTACGTCAGCCTGCGATCGACGATTATGCATTGGATTATATCCTTATAGACTGCCCGCCGTCGCTGAACCTGCTCACGGTCAACGCCATGGTTGCTGCAGATGCTGTATTGGTGCCTTTGCAATGTGAATTTTTCGCACTTGAGGGCCTGTCGCAGCTCATGCTGACAATCCGCGAGGTTCGGCAAACGGCCAATCCAAAACTCCGGATTGAGGGCGTTGCTCTTACAATGTATGACGCAAGGAACAACCTGACCTTGCAAGTTGAAGACGACACACGACAGACCCTCGGGGATCTGGTTTTCAAGACCGTAATTCCGAGGAATGTCCGGGTGAGTGAAGCACCGTCTTTCGCGATGCCGGTTTTGAATTATGACCCGAATTCTCGGGGTGCAAAAGCTTATCGCGCGCTTGCAAGAGAAGTGGCTACCAGAGGGAAAAACTAACAATGGCGAATAAAAACCAGAAATCCCGAGGGTTAGGGCGCGGCTTGTCAGCGCTAATGGCCGATGTCGTCCCGGAAAGCGAATCGTCCGATCAGCCTGCCAAACCAGAACGCTTCCTACCCATAGAAGCCATCGCACCCAATCCCGATCAGCCGCGGCGCCAATTCAACGAGGCAGATCTGCGTGATCTGTCTGAATCCATTAAAGAAAAAGGTGTTATTCAACCTCTGATCGTACGGCCGGCGCCCAGGAACGGCGGCCAATACCAGATTGTGGCGGGCGAACGTCGGTGGCGCGCATCACAATTGGCCCAGCTGCACGAATTGCCGGTCATTGTCCGCGATTATACGGACGTAGAAGTGCTGGAAATTGCGATCATTGAGAATATCCAGCGTGCCGATCTAAACCCGGTTGAAGAAGCCACGGGTTATCGACAATTGATGGATCGGTTTGGCCATACTCAGGAAAAACTGGCCGAGGCGTTGGGTAAGAGCCGGCCGCATATTGCAAACCTGCTCCGTCTTTTGACATTACCGGACGAGGTTCTGGACCTTTTGAAATCAGGTGAAATTTCAGCCGGTCATGCACGCGCCTTGGTGACATCTGATGATCCAGTTTCGCTGGCGAAAAAAGTCGTTTCCAAAGGACTATCAGTTCGCGCGACGGAAGCATTGGCCAAAAAGGGCAATAACCCAACCCAGGCAGCCAAACCCAAACCTAAATCCATCAAAGAGAAAGACGCCGACACTCGGGCGTTGGAATCCGACCTTTCGGCTGCTTTGGGCATGGCGGTAGCTATTGACCACCAACAAGGCGCGCAGGCAGGTGAAATCACCATTTCCTATAAGACATTGGACGAGTTAGACGACCTATGTGGGAAACTTTCGGCCTAAGTCAGAAGCCGCGAGAGAATAGCGTTGAGCAATGGGCGGCCTTCGTTTGTGATCGACAGTCGCGTGCCGTCCAGTAAAAAGTGATTTTGTTCTAAATGCTTGATATTATTTAATATTTCTGTCTTTCCGCTAGGCAGATCTGCCAGATCGACACCCTTATCGATCCGCAGGCCCATCAAAAGGCGTTCTGTAACAATGTCTTTCGCCGACAAAAGGTCGAACTCCTGATCGGCGTTTCCATGTTCGGCTGCATCCAACCAATGACGGGGCATTGATTTGGAGACTGTTGCAAATCGTTGCCCGCCTATTGTCAGTCGCCCATGCGCGCCCGGTCCGATGCCAGCATAGTCGCCGCCGCTCCAGTATAGTAAATTGTGACGGCTTTCTTGCCCGGGCAACGCATGGTTTGATATTTCATAAGCAGGAAGACCTGCTTGTGACATCATCTCCTGGGTCGTGAAATACATGTCCGTAGACAGGTCTTCATTTGGCAAGCCACGCAGCATACCGCGGGCAAACCGATCCCCGAAAGCGGTCCCATCTTCGATTGTCAGTTGATAAAGTGACATATGGCCCGAGCCGATTTCGAGCGCGCGGCTCAACTCTTCCCGCCACGCATTCAGTGATTGGTCTTGGCGGCTATAGATCAAGTCGAAGCTTACTCGGTCAAAAATCTCCTTGGCAATGTCGAGAGCCGCAAGCGCCTCCTCAGTAGAGTGCAGGCGCCCCAACCGCTTCAAATCATCCTGAACCAGAGCCTGCACGCCAATTGACACGCGGTTTACGCCGACGCGCTGGTATTCTTCAAAACGCGAGACTTCGACAGACCCCGGATTGGCTTCCAGCGTGATTTCAATGTCGTTTGCGAACGCCCACTGCTCGCGTGCAGCGTTGATGATTGCGCCGACAGTTTCACCTTCCATCAATGATGGTGTCCCACCGCCGAAATAGATCGTGTTCAATACACGCGGGCCAACCAGTTTGCCTACACGCGCAATTTCTTTCCGAAACGCTGATCGCCACGCCGATTGATCAACTGACGCCTGGACATGCGAATTGAAGTCGCAATAGGGGCATTTGGACTGGCAGAACGGCCAATGCACATAAAGGCCAAATTCGGTATCTAGAACCGCCACCAAGCTTCCCCGCCTACACAGTCACTTCAGTTATGGTTTTCATCGCTGAATTTACGCAGCCACCATCGATCAATATCGCGTCCGGGTATATGCCCCCAGGCGCGGCCCTGCGGACCAGACCCATCCGTTCAACATATGCCGAATCGATGGAGTCGAAGTTCACGCCATCCAAATCCTTGGCATCGAAACCCCTATCGCCAACAGCTACTTTGCATGCATTTGCGGTGCTTTTTGCCTGATTAGAGCCGTTTTGGCAGAGCTTTCCACCCTCAGGCCCAGGCGTGGCGCGGATAGATACCGTTTCACCCGGAACGAAGGCGCCGGAACAGCTAAACGCTGGTTCGTGGGGCAATCCGTTCAAGGCAAATCGTTTCATTCACTTATGGTTTCGAGGCTGGCCAGCAATTTGCCAAACGCGTCCGCACGGTGACTCATCCCATGTTTCTTGGCTGGATCCATTTCACCAAACGTCTCGGTTTCCCCGTCCGGCAAGAAAATGGGATCAAACCCAAAACCATTGTCACCCCGCATTGGCCAGACCAGACGCCCTTGGACGAACCCTTCGAAGATCTCGTCATGGCCATCCGGCCACGCCAAGCACAGGGTACAGCAGAAACGAGCGGTACGAGGCTCTGCGATGTTCTTTTCTTCGAGCAATGACCAGACCTTATTCATCGCCATCGGAAAGTCGCGACCATTTGGTGTTTCCGCCCAATCGGCTGTGTACACGCCTGGCGCGCCTTGAAGTCCGTCGACCATGATGCCGCTGTCATCGGATAGGGCCGGAAGCCCGGTTTCGCGCGCGGCAAAGTGGGCCTTGATGCGCGCATTTCCCACAAAGGTATCTTCGGTTTCATCCGGCTCGGGCAAGCCGAACGAACTGACCGAAAGAACGTCAATTCCCAATGGTTCCACCAAAGCGGCGATCTCGCGCAATTTGCCGCTATTGTGTGAGGCCAAAACCAGCTTTTGCCCTTCGAGCTTACGCATCCACAGCCGCCTTTTGCGCCGCTACCAGTTCGGATACCCCCTTTTCGGCAAGATCCAAAAGGGTGTCCAACTGGTCCCGCGAATAGGTTGAACCTTCGGCCGACATCTGGGTTTCGACCATTTGTTTTGAACCAAGCAAAATGAAGTTTCCGTCAACGCCGGCTTCGCTGTCTTCGGGATAATCCAGGTCGAGCACGGCCTGCCCACCGTAAATCCCACAACTTACCGCTGCGACGTGGTCCAATAGCGGGTCAGATTGAATATCACCGGCCTTCAAGAGCTTGTTCACAGCAAGGCGCAGCGCGACCCAACCGCCAGTAATAGACGCACATCGGGTGCCGCCATCGGCTTGGATGACATCACAATCGACCGTTATCTGACGTTCACCCAAGGCCGACCGATCGACACCTGCCCGAAGCGATCGCCCGATCAAGCGTTGAATCTCAACCGTCCGACCGCCTTGCTTGCCCGTTGCCGCTTCGCGCCGCATGCGGGTATTCGTGGCACGCGGCAACATTCCGTATTCTGCGGTCACCCAGCCAAGGCCGGTATTTCGCAAGAAAGGCGGAACGCGCTCTTCGATGGTCGCGGTACACAGAACATGCGTGTCACCGCAACGAATCATGCATGACCCCTCGGCGTGACGTGTGACGCCGGTTTCGATGTTGATCGGACGCATTTCATCGAGTTGACGGCCAGAAGGTCGCATAACAGTTCCTTTCATTCGGTTTCCTGGATCACATACGCGTGCATGGTTTGGACACGCAACCCCGATTGACCTTTGCATCTGCGCGACATTTACTATCTGACAACCAGATCACCATGAAACCGATGACTGAGCAGCAAAACTTGTTTTCTGATATGAATGACCGCTCGCGCGAAGTGTTTCGGCGCGTCGTCGAGGGGTATTTGAATACAGGCGAACCTGTCGGATCGCGGACACTGACGCGCGAGATGAACGAAAAAATCTCTGCGGCGACGGTCAGGAACGTGATGCAGGATCTTGAGTTCCTCGGTTTGTTGAACAGCCCCCATGTCAGTGCCGGACGGGTGCCAACGCAATTGGGCTTGCGCATGTTCGTCGATGGGATGATGGAAGTCGGTGACCTGGACAAGGTCGAACGAGAGAAAATTGAAACCACGCTTGGAACCGAACGCGGGAACGATGGTACCATGTTCGACCGCATCGGATCGGCTTTATCAGGCCTGACGCAGGGGGCATCCCTTGTTTTGGCGCCGAAACACGAAGCCCCGATCAAGCATATCGAATTTGTGAGCCTTGCCCAGGACCGAGCATTGGTCGTTTTGGTATTTGCGGATGGCAACGTGGAAAACCGGGTCTTTACGCCTTCGCCAGGCCAAACGCCGTCATCAATGCGCGAAGCCGCAAATTTCCTGAATGCTTTGGCCGAAGGCCGTACCGTTACCGAACTGCGGCAGATTATTGAAAAAGAAGTCAATGATCGGCGTCAGGAAATCGACGTGCTTGCCAAGGATCTAATCGAAGCCGGTTTGGCTGTCTGGTTGGATAGTGAAGATTCTTATGATCGATTGATTGTGCGGGGCCGCGCAAACCTGCTTGGGGATTCGGCTGACGAAGCGGATCTCAACCGGATCAAGGTGCTTTTTGACGACTTGGAAAAAAAGCGCGACATCGCACAATTTCTTGAACACACAGAAGATGGTGAAGGCGTCCGAATATTTATTGGCTCGGAAAACAAGCTTTTTTCACTTTCGGGTTCCTCTTTGGTTGTCTCTCCCTATATGAACTCGGATCGAAAGATAATCGGTGTCGTTGGCGTGATCGGACCGACACGGCTAAATTACGGCCGGATCGTTCCTATCGTCGACTACACGGCGCAACTGGTTGGCAAACTGCTTTCCAACCGGACGTGAGAGGAAAGAAATGTCAGAGCACAAAGAAGAGTACGAAGACAGCAGCGCAGCCTTGGACGCTATGGCCGAAGAGGGTCCTGTCGATGGTGAGGATAACCTGGCAGAGGATGAACTCGAGGCACTGCGCGCCGAGCGTGATGACCTTTATGAGCGATTCATGCGCGCATTGGCTGATGCTGAGAACGCACGCAAGCGCGGCGAAAAAGACCGCCGGGAAGCGGAACAGTACGGCGGTTCAAAACTGGCACGTGACATGCTGCCTGTGTTCGACAACATGAAGCGCGCAATTGAGGTTATCACACCCGAACAACGCGAAGCTCAGGCGTCCTTGATCGAAGGTATCGAACTGACGATGCGCGAGCTGCTGAATGTCTTCAAGAAGCACGGAATCGAACCTATTTCGCCAGAAATCGGTGACAAATTCGATCCGCAAATTCACGAAGCGATGTTTGAAGCCCCGTTACCAGACACCAAGGCGGGGGAAATCATCCAGGTGACCACCGTCGGTTTCATGTTGCATGACCGTTTGCTGCGGCCTGCCCAGGTCGGGGTGAGTTCGACGCCGGGCTAGTTTCGGGCCAGCCCCTTCAGTTCATAGATCAGATTCAGAGCATCGCGCGGGGTGAGTTCATCCGGCGCGATTTCTTTTATCCGCGTCTCTAGTTCGCTTTCCTGTGAAGAAGGGGCTTCAGAAACCTGCGGCGCAGCCGAGAAAAGGGGTAAATCGTCTATGATAGCCTTTGGGTTGGCGCGGGTTTCGGGTCGATCGTCTTCCAACGCCGCCAAGACAGATTGCGCACGCTCGATCACGGCTTTGGGAAGTCCGGCAAGCTTGGCAACCTGAACGCCGTAGGATCTGTCCGCCTTGCCGCGCACAACTTCATGCAGGAATACAACCTCGCCTTCCCATTCCTTGACTTTGACTGTCGCGTTTTGTGCCCCGTCAAGCTTGTCGGACAATGCAGTCATCTCGTGGTAGTGGGTGGCGAACAGAGCCCGGCATTTATTGACATCATGAAGGTATTCCAACGTTGCCCAGGCAATGGACAAGCCGTCATAGGTCGCCGTGCCGCGCCCAATCTCATCCAGTATCACAAGCGCACGGTCATCCGCCTGGTTTAGAATTGCGGCGGTCTCGACCATCTCGACCATAAAGGTCGATCGTCCTCGGGCAAGGTCATCGGACGCACCGACGCGGCTGAAAATCTGACTGACCAAGCCGATGTGGGCTGCATCAGCTGGTACATAGGCCCCAGCTTGGGCCAAGAGGGCAATCAACGCATTTTGGCGAAGAAACGTCGATTTGCCGGCCATGTTCGGTCCGGTCAAAAGCCAAATCGCTGCAGTTCCCTGTCCTTCGGCTAGCGTACAATCGTTGGGCACGAACCGGTCTCCGCCCTGCTTGCGAAGCGCCTGTTCAACAACGGGATGTCGACCTTTTTGAATTTCGAACGCACGGCTATCGTCCACCACGGGACGAACCCAGTCCTCATTCCGGGCGATTTCGGCCAACGCAGCGGTCAGGTCAATTTCAGCAAGGGCACGCGCAGTGTCGTGGATGTACGCAGCGCGGTCCAGGATTTGGTCTTTCAAGGCGGAATAGAGACGTTTTTCAATATCCAACGCGCGCCCACCAGCATTCAAGATCTTGGTCTCTAACTCGCTCAGTTCAACAGTTGTAAAGCGAACTGCATTTGCGGTCGTTTGGCGGTGTATGAACCGATCACCCTTGGTCAACATTTTGTCGGCATGGGTGGCCGTGACTTCGATGAAGTAGCCTAAAACGTTGTTGTGCTTGACCTTGAGTGCGTTGATTTCTGTCTCGGTCGCGTATTGCTGTTGCAACGACGCAATTACACCGCGCCCTTCGTCGCGCAGCGTCCGGCTTTCGTCCAAATCATCGTCGTATCCCGGTGCGATAAATCCGCCATCACGCACCAGAAGGGGGGGTTCGTCGACAAGCGCGCTATCAAGAAGATCTGTCAGGGTGTCGTGGCCGCGTAGTGCCTGTTTCGCAGATACGAAAAGATCAGGGACGTCCTCAGAAATCGCTTCGGCGATGTCACAGGCCTGACCAAGCCCATCCCGGATCGCGGCCAGGTCCCTAGGCCCGCCACGGTCCAGTGCAAGCCGCGACAGCGCCCGATCGATATCGGGCACTTTTTGCAACAGGTCTCGCAGCCTTGATCGCAGAGCATCGCGCGACAGCAGGAAATCAACCGCGTTGTGCCTTGCCGATATCGTTGCCAAGTCGCGCGACGGGCTGGACAAGCGACGCTCGAGCAAACGTGCCCCCGCAGATGTGATCGTCCGATCAATCGCCGAAAGGACAGATCCAGTCCGACCACCGGACAACGCATGTGTAATTTCCAAATTTCGTCTGGTTGATGCATCTATGTGCACCGCACCTTTTTCCGCTTCTTTGATCGGCGTCTGAAGCAGAGGCAGTTTGCCTTTTTGCGTTATCTCAAGGTAATCGACGATGCCGCCCAAAACCGCCAGTTCTGCGCGCGTGAATTGTCCAAACGCATCCATCGACGCAGTCTTGAACAAAGCACTCAACTTTGTCGATGCGCCAGCGCTGTCGAACGATCCCCTTGCAAGAGGTGTCAACGACGCGCCAAATTCAGACACTAAACCGGCCAGATCAGCCTCAAGCGCGTCAGGCAAAATCACTTCGCGTGGCGCAAGCCGGGCAAGCTCGGGTCCTAGGCGACTGCGGTCGCATTGCATCACACGCAGTTCCCCGGTGGATATATCCACCCAAGCCAGCGCGCCGGTGCCTCTCACCTCGGCGTAGGAGGCCAGGAAGTTGTGGCGACGGGCATCCAACAGGCTGTCTTCTGTCAGTGTTCCAGGCGTCACCAACCTGACCACGTCGCGTTTTACCACCGATTTTGAGCCGCGTTTTTTTGCTTCGCTGGGGTTTTCCATCTGCTCGCAAACCGCCACGCGAAAGCCCTTGCGGATCAGGGTCAAAAGATACCCTTCGGCAGCATGGAAGGGCACGCCGCACATGGGTATATCTTCGCCAAGATGTTTGCCCCGTTTGGTCAGGGCAATGTCCAGCGCACCCGCCGCCGCAACAGCGTCGTCGAAAAACAATTCATAAAAATCACCCATCCGATAGAACAACAGAGCATCGGCGTATTGCGCTTTGAGCTCAAGATATTGCGCCATCATTGGCGTGACAGTGGCCTTTGCGACGGTCACGGTTTGCCCCCCAGACTGGTCGTTGGCGGATAGGTTACCGATGGGATGAGTGGGGTAAAAGGCCAAAACATCTTTTGTTTGTGGCGCGCGCAGCGAGCCGCTAAAAGCCGTGAAGCCAAAAGGTTTAGGAGGCCGAAAGGGACATGTCGAAGTCACGCATTACATCGGAAGAGGCTTTGGCCTTTCATCTTGAGCCGCGCCCCGGCAAGTTCGATGTGTCACCGTCTGTGCCAATGGCCACGCAACGGGATCTTTCCCTGGCCTATTCGCCCGGCGTTGCCGTTCCGTGCGAAGCCATCGCAGCGTCGCCGGAAACCGCCTATGACTACACAAACAAGGGCAATCTTGTCGCCGTGATCACGAACGGTACTGCGGTCCTGGGGTTGGGAAATCTTGGTGCTTTGGCGTCCAAACCTGTGATGGAAGGCAAGGCGGTGCTGTTCAAACGGTTTGCCGACGTGAATTCGATCGACATCGAACTGGACACCACGGACGTGGACGAATTCGTCAATGCGGTTCGGCTGATGGGCCCCACGTTCGGTGGGATCAATCTGGAAGACATCAAGGCGCCCGAATGCTTTATGATCGAGCAGCGCCTGAAAGAAGAAATGGATATCCCCGTTTTCCATGACGATCAGCACGGGACTGCGGTGATCTGTGCGGCAGGTTTGATCAATGCCCTTCACCTGAGCAGCAAAAAGATCGAAGACGTCAAAATTGTACTGAACGGGGCAGGGGCCGCCGGAATTGCGTGTATCGAACTGTTGAAAGCCATGGGCGCCAAGCACGAAAACTGCATCGTGTGCGACACAAAGGGCGTAATCTATCAGGGCCGTACCGACGGCATGAACCAGTGGAAGTCGGCACATGCCGTAACGACAGAGTTACGCACCCTGGAAGAGGCGATGACAGGCGCAGACGTCTTCCTGGGGGTGTCCGCCAAAGGTGCGGTTACATCGGCCATGGTCGCCAGTATGGCGGACAATCCGGTGATCTTTGCCATGGCGAACCCGGATCCCGAAATCACGCCGGAAGAAGCCCACGAAGTGCGCGAAGACGCAATTGTCGCGACCGGTCGCAGCGATTACCCGAACCAGGTCAACAATGTCCTTGGTTTCCCGTATCTTTTCCGTGGTGCCTTGGACATTCATGCACGTGCCATCAATGACGAAATGAAAATCGCTTGCGCGCGTGCTCTGGCTGAACTGGCCCGTATGGATGTCCCGGATGAAGTCGCTATGGCCTACGGTCGTAAACTGGCGTTCGGGCGAGATTACATCATCCCAACCCCTTTCGATCCGCGTTTGATCTATATAATCCCGCCTGCGGTGGCCCGCGCCGGGATGTCGACAGGCGTTGCGCGGCGGCCAATCGTCGACATGGAAGGCTACGAGCATACGCTCAAAGCGCGCATGGATCCGACAGCCCAACTTCTGCAGGGTATGTATGCCCGCGCACGAAGCGCACAGGCCCGCATGATCTTTGCCGAAGGGGATGACCCGCGGGTATTGCGCGCGGCCGTGGCCTATCAACGCGCTGGTCTTGGAAAGGCAATTGTGGTCGGGCGCGAACAGGACGTGCGGGAAAAACTCACCGCGGATGGTCTGGCCGACGCGGTTCCAGAACTGGAAGTGGTCAACGCCGCGAATACGCCCGACCTGACAGAGTATAAAGAGTTTCTCTATGACAGGTTGCAGCGCGCGGGGCATGACAAGCAAGATATCCATCGATTGGCAGCGCGCGACAGGCACGTATTTTCGTCCTTGATGCTGGCCCATGGTCATGGCGATGGCATGGTCACCGGCGCGACGCGGAAATCGGCGCATGTCCTGGGCCTGATCAACCATGTATTCGATGCGTCCGCGAAAGATGGTGCGGTCGGCATGACGGCAGTGTTGCATAATGGGCGGATCGTGCTTGTCGCGGACACGCTGGTTCACGAATGGCCTGACGAACATGACCTGGCCGATATCGCCACCAACGCGGCCAAAGTTGCGCGTGAAATGGGTCTCGACCCGCGTGTGGCCTTCGTTTCATTTTCGACGTTCGGCTATCCCAAATCAGAACGCGCCGAAAAGATGCACATTGCGCCGAAGATCCTCGACGATCGGAAGGTCGATTTTGAATACGATGGGGAAATGACCGTCGATGTGGCTCTGAACCAAGACGAAATGGCCAAATACCCGTTCTGTCGCCTTTCCGGGCCGGCGAATATCCTTGTCGTGCCAGCGCGGCACTCGGCGTCGATTTCGGTCAAGCTCATGCAAGAAATGGCTGACGCGACAGTCATTGGCCCGATTTTGACCGGCATTGATAAGCCGGTACAGATCTGTTCGACTGTTTCGACCGTCAATGACATCCTGAACATGGCGGTCATGGCTGCCTGCAAGGTGGGCCAAAAGTAAGGAGACGGGCCGATGACGATTTATTGCCTCGGCTCAATCAACATCGATAACTTCTATGCCGTGCCGCATCTTCCGGCGCCCGGTGAAACCATCGTTTCATCGGAGTTTCGGCAAGGACTGGGCGGCAAGGGCGTGAACCAATCGGTCGCGGCCAACAAAGCAGGTTCTGAAGTACGCCATGTCGGCGCGGTAGGTCGCGCGGACGATCGGGTGCTCAATTGGCTGCAAGATCTGGGCTTGAACACTGATTGGATTGCCAGAATTTCTGAAACCGAAACCGGCCACGCCAATATTTCCGTTGATGCGCACGGAGAAAACGCAATCGTCATCGCAGCTGGTGCCAACGCCACAGTTCGCGCCGATCATCCGGTTGTGCGCCCAATATTGGACCGTCTAGATGCCGAGGTGACATCGACGGATACGCTGATGCTGCAAAACGAAATCCCTGCTCAGCCAAGACTGGCCAAGGCCTGCCGCGACAAGGGCGCGCGGGTGATTTACTCGGCGGCGCCATTCGAAGGACGCGCTGTTCGCGAAATACTGCCCCACATCACGACGCTGGTCGTGAACGCTGTGGAAGCCGAGCAGCTATCAGCAGAGTTAGAGACTGATATTGCGCAAATTCCAGTGCCGCAACTACTGGTCACGCGCGGCCCTGATGGGGCCGAGTATCACAGTGACGGACAGGTATTCCACGCACGTCCGGTTGCCGTAGAGCCGGTCGACACGACCGGCGCCGGGGATACGTTTGCTGGTTATTTCGCGGCTGGTTTGGATCAAGGGATGTCGATTCAGCAATCGCTGGATCTTGCGGCCAAAGCGGCGGCTCTGAAAGTCACCCGACGTGGGACAGCAGACGCCATCCCGACACGGGCGGAAGTAGACGCTTTCAGGTAATACGCGCGGCGTGAAATGCGCATGCTACTGCGTTGACGCCCGCGGTTACCAAAGATCAACGTGTTTCGAACTGTGTGGTCAGCGTCGAAATGATCACCACAGCTGAGACCTGTGGCGAGGTGCTGCGGGCCACGGAAGCTGTGACGTGAGCTGCGTCAAAAACATATGGAAGCGGGGCGGCCAGCGTATGGGCCGCCTCCGCACTTTTATTTCGAGGCTTTATTTGCCAAGCCGCCGGTTTCTTGCGGCCAGCAATTTCAGGCGAAGAGCGTTGAGCTGTATGAACCCGGCCGCATCCTTCTGGTCGTATGCGCCTGCGTCGTCTTCAAACGTTACATGCGCTTCGGAATAAAGCGAATGGTCTGACCAGCGCCCAACCGTCCGCGCCATTCCCTTGTAAAGCTTGAGTTTCACAGTGCCGGTTACGTGCTCTTGGCTCTTGTCGATCAGGGCTTGCAGCATTTCGCGCTCGGGGCTGAACCAGAAACCGTTGTAAATCAGCTCGGCATAGCGTGGCATGATTGAATCTTTCAGGTGGCCAGCGCCACTGTCCAGAGTGATCTGTTCGATCCCGCGGTGCGCTTCGAGCAAGATCGTACCACCGGGGGTTTCATAGATCCCCCGCGATTTCATACCGACGAAACGGTTTTCCACGAAATCCAGGCGTCCGATTCCGTGTTTCCGGCCGTACTCATTCAACTCGGTCAAAATCGTCGCAGGCGACATGGCCTGCCCGTTGATCGCGACCGCATCCCCTTTTTCGAAAGTGATTTCAACGAATTCCGGTGTATCGGGCGCGTCTTCGGGATTGACGGTACGCTGATACACATAATCGGGGGCATCCTGCGCCGGATCTTCCAAAACCTTGCCTTCGGACGATGTATGCAACAGGTTTGCGTCAACGCTGAAAGGGGCTTCGCCGCGCTTATCCTTGGCGATCGGGATTTGGTTTTTCTCGGCGAAATCGAGCAGCTTGGTCCGGCTGGACAGGTTCCATTCGCGCCACGGTGAAATCACCTTGATGTCTGGGTTCAGCGCATAGGCGCTAAGTTCAAAGCGCACCTGGTCATTGCCTTTGCCAGTCGCGCCATGGGCAACCGCATCAGCGCCGGTTTCGGCAGCGATCTCAACCAGGCGTTTGGAAATAAGCGGGCGGGCGATTGATGTGCCCAACAAGTACAGCCCTTCGTAAAGGGCATTTGCGCGGAACATCGGAAAGACGAAATCGCGAACGAACTCTTCGCGAACATCCTCAATGTAGATGTTTTCTGGCTTGATGCCCAACAGTTCGGCCTTGTGTCGGGCCGGATCAAGTTCCTCACCCTGGCCCAAGTCAGCCGTGAAGGTCACGACCTCGCAGCCATATTCGGTCTGCAGCCATTTCAGGATGATCGAGGTATCAAGGCCGCCCGAATAGGCGAGCACAACTTTCTTGGGTGCTGACATAGGTCATTTCCTTCGCTGAACGCGTATCGCGGCGCGGATATCGGGTTTTCGCACGACAAGCAAGGTTTGGCCCTTCGGCTTGTGTTTTCGCGCCAATTGATCCCATATTCCGCCACCCAAATGCAGGCCAATTGATATGTCACCCATCCTTATCCTCGGAAAATCGTTTCGCTCCATCGCAGGCAACCTGGTGGAGGCTGTCCAAATATCAGGGCTGATCTGGATCGGTCTTCTGGCATCGCAAATCGTATTCAGAGCGATTTTTTCCCCTATGGGCGCGGTGCAATCGCAGGTGCCAATCCTATTGAATGCCGCGTTTGCTGTCGCTGGCAGCGTTTGGATATCTGTGGCCTGGCACAGGTTTTTGTTGTCGGGCGAGCGCCCAACGGGGGTTGTGCCGGTTTGGAATGCATCAAGGTTCTGGGGCTATCTGAAAACGTCGCTGGTTGTGGGTCTACTGTTGACCGGCATACTCTTTGCGGTTGTGTTGGTCGCCAGTATGGTGGGATCCGGTCTTGCAGCTGGCGGGCAGATCGGTGCGTCCATGGCGTTTGTGTCTTTCTTGACTGGGTTAATCCTGAACTTCGTTTTTCTTCGGCTCGGGCCTCTCTTTCCGGCGGTGGCAATTGGCGAGAAGATGAGATTTCCCGAAGCATGGCGGCGCACCAAACCCATTGCAGGTGCGTGCGCTGCGCTGGCGTTGATATCGTCATTCGTGATGCCACTTTACGTGAGCTTGCTCGCCAGCATTGGGCCGGGATCTCTGGCGGGGCTGATCATTGAACTGGTTCTGGGATGGATGATCTTGATGTTCTCGGTTTCTGTTCTGACCACCATTTATTCAGCGACCGCGCCGAAGGATAATCCGAATGGCTGACTCGTTTTCCCAGGCTGCGCGTGCGGCAACGAATGAACTAAGGCAGTTGTTCGAACCGACCCCTTTGCAGCGAAATGATCATCTTTCAGCGCAATATGGCGCCGAAATATGGCTCAAGCGCGAAGATTTGACGCCCGTGCGCAGCTACAAGCTGCGCGGTGCATTCACGGCAATGGCGGCAGTTCTCGCGCAGCGATCCGACCAGAAAGTCTTTGTATGTGCCAGCGCGGGAAACCATGCGCAGGGCGTTGCGTTTGCCTGCCGCCATTTTGGCGTCACAGGGGTGATTTTCATGCCGGTGACAACGCCGGAACAAAAAATTGCCAAGACGCGGATTTTTGGTGGGGACAATATCGAAATCAGGCTGGTTGGTGACTATTTCGACGACACATTGGCGGCGTCGCAGGGCTATTGTGCCGAAGCGGGCGGACATTTCCTTGCGCCGTTTGATGACGCAGACGTCATACTTGGCCAAGCGTCGGTCGGGGTAGAGATCTTGGACCAGCTGGGGAAAGAACCGGATATCGTTATTCTGCCGGTCGGCGGCGGCGGGCTATCGGCTGGCCTCACCAGGCTTTTCCGGGAAACTGGGGCCGCGTCCAGCTTTCGCTATGTCGAGCCTTTCGGGGGGGCCAGTTTGACGGCTGCGCTCGCGCACGGGGCGCCAGAAACGCTGGAATCGGTCGACAGCTTTGTCGATGGCGCCGCAGTTGCCCGCATAGGTGCTTTGCCGTTCGAAACCTTGAAGAACGTCGCGATGGAACACGTTATTCTATCGAAAGAAGACAGCCTTTGCGCGACCATGATCGACATGTTGAACGTCGAAGGGATCGTATTGGAACCCGCGGGCGCATTGGCCATAAACGCGTTGGAACAGATCAAAGATCAGGTAAAAGGGAAAACCGTGATCTGTGTGACGTCAGGGGGCAATTTCGATTTCGAGAGGCTACCGGAAGTCAAAGAACGCGCCCAGAGGTTCCTTGGACGCAAGAAGTACTTCATTCTCAGACTGCCGCAGCGCCCAGGTGCCCTGCGCGATTTCTTGGGGCTTCTCGGACCGCATGATGATATTGCCCGCTTCGAATATTTAAAGAAGTCCGCGCGCAACTTTGGATCGGTGCTGATCGGAATAGAAACGACGTCGCCCGATGCTTTCGAGGCGCTTTTTTCGCGGCTCGACAACGCGGGGTTCGTCTACCGTGATATCACCAACGACGACACGGTCGCGCAATTCATCATCTGACGATCAAGCCGCAGAGGGAAATTTTGCACAGCCTTCGACGAAGGCCGCGCGGGATTCATCGAAGGTTTCCACAACAACCGAGACATCGACGTCTTCCGGATGACCAGAGGCGGACATTTGTTCGCCTTTTTGGCAAAGCAGAGAGAACACAGTCAAGCCCAGGTTCAGTGCGCTGCCTTTCAGAAAGTGCAGATCTTCTTCGAGTGTGGAAAGATCGGGATCTGAACGCAGCCTGGCTATCGTTTCGTCAACTTCTTCCAGGAAAAGTTCGACAACTTCGTTGAAGGCTTCGGACCCGACTTCGTTTCGAAGTTCTTCAACCCTTTGCCAGTCAATCATAGGATATCCTTCCATGCTCGTTGGCATGTTAACAAAGTCGAGTGAACGAATTCTTAAGGCCTGATAACCATCAAAAATTTTAGGTTTAAGCCCTCCTTAAACAGGGGCCCGTACAAGGACATCAACATTCATCGTAGGCTGTGAATTTTTGGCTGTCCCTGTTTACCAAACCGAAACGCCCCACGCTGCGCCGAACGAAGGCGCAGTCAGCAAGGTGTTGATTGTAGATGACAGCAAGGCGCAGCGACGGATTTTGTCGTCTTACCTGAACCGTTGGGGGTTCACAGTCCTAGAAGCTGCATCGGGTATGGAAGCTCTGGACGTGGTGAACCAGCAGAACGTCGATCTGATTGTCAGCGATTGGATGATGCCGGGAATGGATGGAATCGACTTTTGTCGTGAATTTCGATCTCAGGACCGCGATTCCTATTCGTATTTTATCCTGTTAACCTCCAAGAGCGAAAAAGCCGAAGTTGCGCGCGGTTTGGATGTCGGGGCAGATGATTTCCTGACCAAGCCTGTGTCGGGCGACGAACTGCTCGCTCGCCTCCGGGCGGGTGAACGCATTCTCAAAATGCAGCGCGAGCTCACCGAAAAGAACGACCTTCTTACAGACACGCTGAAACAAATTTCCAGTCTCTATGATTCCCTCGACCGGGATTTGGTAGAAGCGCGCAAACTTCAACAGTCCCTGGTTAGAGATAGGTTCCGTGATTTCGGCCCAGCTCAGGTATCGCTGTTGCTGCGCCCCAGTGGTCATGTTGGAGGTGATTTGGTCGGCTTTTTTCAAATCGGCAAAGACCAGGTTGCGTGCTATTCGATTGATGTCTCGGGCCACGGTGTTGCCTCTGCGCTCATGACCGCCCGTTTGGCGGCATACCTTTCAGGTTGGTCGCCCGAACGAAACCTTGCCATGACGCAGGATAAAAGGGGCAAGTATTTCGCAAGAAGCCCATCCGAAGTGGCGGAACGCTTGAACTGCCTTCTGTTGGAAGAAATGGAGACCGAACACTATTTTACGATGATTCTGGCCTACTGTAACGTGCGAACGGGTCAGGTACGGATGACCCAATGTGGTCATCCCCACCCAGTTGTTCAGCGGGCAAACGGGAAAGTTGAATATGTTGGTAGCGGGGGGTTGCCGATCGGGTTGATCCCCGACGCAGTTTACGAGAATTTTGAAATCCAGCTTGATGCCGGAGATCGGGTGCTCTTGTATTCCGACGGGATCACAGAATGCCCCGACGGGCAGGGCCATATGCTGGAAGAAGACGGGCTAACCACAATCCTGAAAAAGCATCATGAACTTCCGGGAACGGCCTTTTTCGAAGCCATGTTGTGGGATCTGAACAATTTTGCGCGCAACAAGGATTTCCCAGACGATATATCCGCCCTTTTTCTGGAATTTTCGGCACCCTGACCAGTCAGGGCGCGCAAGACCGCACGATCCCCGTCCCCAGCCAACAAACGGATCGCCTGCGCGGGTGTTGTCCAGAAAGGTTCGTGAGCAACATCGGTTGGCGCACAAATCTTGTGAACCGGCCAGGCCAAGTACACGTGGCAAATCTTTTCAGCCATTATGTCATAGTCCGCCATGAACACGTGGCGGCGATAGGTTCCGAGCCGCCGCACTGGCTTGATCCGCCATCCGGTTTCTTCGATGACTTCTCTGTGCAACGCGGCGATCGGACTTTCGCCGGGATCTATGCCGCCACCAGGTAGCTGGAATTCTGGTTCCGGCGACACCTGAGAGGTCAGCAAAATTCTATCGTCACGAAGGAGCACCGCGTAAGAACCCGGACGCTGCTTGTAGTGCGTGCCCCTTTTCCAAGGACCACCAAACCTCGACATCATGCCTGTTGCCCTTTCGCTCGTGCTTGGGTTGCCTATATAGGGCGGTATGCCAATGCCGGCTGCGCAAGGAAACCCTATATGCTTGGATCGCAAATTGCATGGGACGATACTGTCCTTCCATTTCAGCTGGATTTGGCTGATGTCCGTGGCCGCGTTGCGCGGCTCGACGGTGTGTTGGATCAGGTTCTTGCGCAACATGACTATCCGCCTGCGATCGAAGCGTTGGTGGCGGAAGCCGCGTTGCTGACGGCACTGATCGGGCAAACCATTGATCTGCGTTGGAAGCTGTCGTTGCAGGTTCGCGGTGATGGCCCCGCGCGCCTGATCGCAACGGACTATTATGGGCCGACCGCAGAAGGGAATCCGGCACGAATCCGGGCCTATGCCAGCTATGACAAAGACAGAATTGATCCCAAAGGTGTCCCGTTTCCACAGATAGGACGGGGCTATTTTGCGGTTTTGATCGATCAGGGGTCCGGAACCGAACCGTACCAAGGTATCACCCCAATTGCCGGTGGCTCACTTGCGGCATGCGCTGAAACCTATTTTGCTCAGTCAGAACAATTACCGACCCGGTTCGAGCTGAGTTTCGGGCGCTCGACCATGCCGGGCATTGAAGACGGCTGGCGGGGCGGGGGTGTAATGCTGCAACACATGCCCAAAGCGTCGCCGTTCGCACAAGGGGCCGCCGCCAAGGGCACGCCGTTATTGTCGGCCGAGGATTTGCTGGTCGGTGACGATGAAGAAAATTGGACCCGTGCCAACGTTCTGCTGGATACCGTGGAAGATATCGAACTGGTTGGTCCGCTGGTCCAGCCGACCGATCTTCTTGTGCGACTGTTTCACGAAGAGCGACCGCGCGTGTTCGATCCACAACCCGTTGAATTTGGGTGCACATGTTCATCGGAACGCGTGCGTCAGAGCCTGTCGATCTATTCGCAAAAAGATATTGGCCACATGACGACCGACGATGGCATTGTCACTGCAGATTGCCAGTTCTGCGGGGCGCATTATGAATTTGATCCAAAAACGCTGGGATTCGAAGGCAACGCACCAGATGGCGACCAAGACTGATTTAATCGACCAGTTGGTTCGCGCACTTGCCGATCCAGTCGACTCGTCGTCCGACTTCGATCTGAACCCGGGCGCGCCGAAACCAGCAAAGCGCAACCTGCGGCCTGCCGGTGTTCTCGTTCCGATTTCACTGGTAGGGCCTGAACCTGTGGTGATTCTGACCAAAAGGTCTTCTGCGCTCAAGCACCATCCTGGGCAGATTGCCTTTCCCGGCGGCAAAGTCGATCCGGGCGATAATGGCCCCCGCGACGCGGCCTTGCGTGAAGCGCATGAGGAAATTGGCTTGCCGCCAGAAATGGTGAACGTCGTCTCCGAAATTTCGACGCACGAAACTGTGACCGCCTTTACGATGCACCCGTTTGTGGGATTGATCACCGAAGGTTTTGAAATCCGCCCTGAACCGGGTGAGGTTGAAGAAGTTTTCAACGTGCCCCTTCGGCATGTTCTAGACATAAATAATTTTTCGATCCAAGGGCGTTATTTCAGGGGTGATCGGCGGACATATTACACGGTACCCTACGGGCCGTATTACATTTGGGGCGCATCCGCGCGCGTATTGTATCGTATGGCCGAACGGATGAGCGGCGCATGAGAATTGTCGCAGATTGGATTTCCTCACACGCGTGCCAAACTGTGCTGACGCTATTCGAGCAGTCCGGTTTTCAGGCGTTTTTCGTGGGTGGTTGTGTTCGAAACGCCCTGCTTGGTACTGACATTTCCGATGTCGACGTCGCAACGAGCGCTACGCCCGACCAGGTTGTTCGAATTGCCCAGAAGGCCGGCATCAAGGCGATCCCGACTGGCATTGATCATGGCACAGTGACCCTTGTCGTCCAGGATATGCCCTTCGAAGTGACAACATTCCGTCGCGATGTGGAAACCGATGGCCGCCGTGCGGTGGTCGCATTCTCAACAGACGTTTCGGACGATGCGCGCCGGCGCGATTTTACCATGAATGCGCTCTACGCGACGCGGCATGGTGACATAGTGGACCCGTTGGGCGGGCTAGCAGACTTGGAAGCACGCCGAGTTCGGTTCATCGAAGACCCGGAAACCCGAATTCGTGAAGATTATCTGCGCATTCTTCGGTTTTTTCGGTTTCATGCCTGGTACGGAGACAAAGACCAAGGCATCGACGCCGACGGTTTAGCTGCGTGTTCTTCGAATCTGGATGGTCTGGCCAGCATTTCACGCGAACGTATCGGGCACGAATTCATCAAACTGCTGTCTGCACCCGACCCGTCCCAAGCACTGGGCGCTATGGAGCAAACCGGAGTCCTGGCCTCGGTGTTGCCTGGGGCGTCAACACGCGCGGTCTTTCGTGTCATTCATCTCGAGCAGGGCACAGTGAACCCTTTGCTCCGGCTTGCCGTCATGGGGGGGGAAGACACAGCTGAGCTTTTGCGATTGTCCAAAGCACAAGCGCGGGAACTGACCCTCATACGCGACATATCTGGTCGTCCAATGGATGTGCACGAAGTCGCATATCGGCACGGTGTGGAAATTGCGAACGCGGTTGCTGTGGCGCGGGCGGCAATGTTCGAAGTGCCGCTTCAACTGCCAAGCGGCCTAGCCAAAGCGAGCGAACAGAAGTTTCCGATCAAGGCGGCCGACCTGTCGCTGACTGGGAAAGATCTGGGTCAAGAGCTCAAGCGTCTTGAACAGATCTGGATTGATTCAAGGTTTCAAATCAGCCGGGATGATCTCTTGACGCAGGCCCGTTCATGACCCGGGTTGAGGTCGAGCGCCTGGGCGCCAAGGGCGATGGCGTTGCCGAAGGCCCGATCTATGTCAGCCGAGCCTTGCCGGGGGAAATCGTCGAAGGCGACGTCCAAGGTGATCGGATAAGTTCGCCGCGCATTATTGCGCCTTCTGCGAATCGGGTGAAACCACCCTGCCGCCATTACGCGTCTTGTGGTGGTTGTGACTTACAGCATGCTTCAGATGATTTCGTGGTCCAGTGGAAGCAGGACGTAGTTACCACGGCCCTTCGGTCCCACGGGTTAACAACAACTTTGCGAGCGGTTGCGACGTCTCCGGCTTTTAGTCGACGGCGTGCGACGTTGTCGGCAAGGCGAACCAAAAAAGGGGTTCTGACAGGCTTTCACGGCAAATCGTCCGATACAATTGTCAATATTGAAACGTGTCATTTGCTGAACCAGGAACTTGCAACAGCCCTGCCTGTCGTAAGTGATTTGTGCCGGGCGGGCGGGTCACGGCGGGGTGAGCTCAAGGTTACGATGACGTCCTTGGCTGGTGGTTTGGATGTTTCCGTTTCGGCGGGCAAAGACCTGGACGGCGCGCTGCAAATTGCCCTGTCGGCCATCGCGCACACCTATGACCTTGCGCGGCTTAGTTGGAACGACGATGTCGTTGTGACGCGACGAACGCCGCAACAGAAATTCGGCCCCGCTTTGGTCACACCACCACCCGGCGCGTTCCTTCAGGCCACGCCGCAGGGGGAAAAGGCCCTTTTGGAATCTGCAAAGGAAGCTGTCGGCAATGCGTCGAAAATTGCCGATCTTTTTGCGGGTTGCGGGACGTTTTCGCTGCCTCTTGCCATGCAGGCACAAGTGCACGCGGTTGAAGGCAGCGCGGCCATGATGCAGGCGCTGGATCACGGGTGGCGGCACGGGGCGAACATGAAACGTGTCACGACCGAGACGCGGGATCTGTTCCGGCGCCCTCTCATGGTTGATGAATTGGCCGCATTTGATGCGGTCGTCATTGACCCACCGAGGGCCGGGGCTGAGGCGCAGGTCGCACAATTGGCGCAGTCGAACGTTGCGCGAATTGCGTTCATGTCATGCAATCCGATTACGTTTTCGCGTGATGCCAAGGTTTTGGTGGCAGCCGGCTGGTCACTGGACTGGGTCCAGGTTGTCGATCAATTCCGTTGGTCTCCACATGTCGAACTTGCAGCGCAGTTTACCAGGGCGTGAACAAATTTACCGTTTCTTGATTGCATGATTGCAGTGTAAAAAGCACGAAAAACGATATGAGCAGAACCATGTTTGGACGCAGGCTTTTTCTTTTTGGACTGGTTGCAAGCGGGCTGTCGGCCTGTGCTTCAAAGTTCAAGAGCTACAGTGGCCCCGAAGTGACCCGTGTTGTCGTGCAGAAGGGGCAGCGGCGCATTTACCTGATGCATCAAAATTCCGTGTTGAAAAGTTATGATATTGCTCTGGGGTTTGCACCCGAGGGGCACAAGCAGTTCGAAGGCGATGGCCGCACGCCCGAGGGCGCGTATTTCATCAATCGGCGAAACCCATCGTCGGAATTTCACCTATCACTTGGAATTTCCTACCCGAGCAAAACGGATGTCGCTTTCGCACAAGCGCAAGGGAAAAGCGCGGGCGGCGATATCTTTATTCACGGCACGAACGGCAAGAACGGGACTGGCAAGCGGGATTGGACCGCTGGCTGCATCGCGGTCAAAGATCAAGAAATCGAAGAAATTTATGCCATGGTGACCGATGGCACGATCATTCACTTGAACGCATGAAGATCAGCTGCCTGTAATCAGCGTCCACCAGATTTTGCCATTTGGCTCTTGGAACCATTCAAAGCCCATGTTGCGCGCTGCCGGATCCAAGATCACGTTCCGCGTATCGGGTTGCTCCATCCAGGCTGCCAGGGTTTCCAGTTCGGTCTCATAGGTTTCCGAGATGTTTTCGCCCAACAACTGGCCCGGATACCCGGTTCGCTTGACGCGATCCAATGGCGACGATCCATCGGATCCGAAATGCCAGGGGCGATTTTGAACCGACATATCGCGCGAATGAGTGGCTGCGGCTGCGTTCAACTCGGCCGAATAGGACAACGCCGTCGCGCCAGAAGCGGCACGCAGGGCGTTAATCGAATCCAACATGCGGATCTGTATCTTGTTCGTGTCGCTGGGCCGGATGCGGTAAAGCTTCGGCAGTGGTTTGCCATCAGCGCCCAAAGACGATGGCGGCGGCGGCGCTGCGCATGCCGTCATCACTGCGGTTGCCAAGACCAAGAGAACTGAAAGTCGCATTCCACATCCAATACAATTCGGTTCCCTTCCTCTAGCCGTTTGGCACACTGGGATCAAACGGCATCACCACAACCCGAAGATTTGACGGCAGTTTGATTTGCGACTGAGGCTGTGGCGCAATATATCGTACAACGCATTTGCATTTTTCGGAGTAGCGAGCACATGACTGACAGAATCACACACATGAATCGCCGTTGCTTCCTGGGCAGCGCAGCAGCACTGGGTGCAGGCACCGCGTTTCCGGCACTGGCGCAAACCGACGGCACCACTGAGGTCGAAGCGGACGTGTCACAAACGGTGCGCCGGAACATGTCCAGCTTTCGTTCGCTGGATTGGCACCCTTACTTCGATTCCCTTCGCAACGGTGCGATCCTGGTCGATACGGCCTCGCGAGCGCTGCATTATTGGAACGAAGACCAAACAATCTACAAGCTTTACCCAACTTCGGTTCCACTGAGCGAAGATTTGACGCGCCTTGGCCGAACAAGCGTGATTCGCAAGGTCGAAGGGCCAAGCTGGGCCCCGACCCCAGCGATGAAACAGCGCAATCCGGACTGGCCCGATTTCGTCGGTCCGGGTCCAGATAATCCGCTGGGCACGCATGCCCTGTACCTGTCTTGGCAGTATTATCGGATCCACGGAACGCACGATACGCGCAAAATCGGCCGGCGTTCTTCGAACGGGTGTATCGGGCTCTATAATGAACACATTGAAGAGCTTTTCAGCTTGGCCAAGGTCGGAACACAAGTGTTGCTAATTTGACGACATCCGCACGAGTTTGCCGAAACCACACGAAAGTTGCGTTTGCAATTCGGCAGGTTAGCTGCATATAAGAAATTACGAGGTACAGTACTGTCCGGCGTCCACCTCTTTATGGCGACCGGTTTAATCCTGGAGGATTTGAATATGAAAAAGCTTGCTCTCGCTGCTGCTCTGGCCGCTTTCGGCACTGCCGCTGTTGCTGGTGGCTACGACGCACCCATCATCGAAGCTCCGGTCATCGTTGAAGAGACCGCTGGTTCGTCGGCTGGTGGCGTTATCGTGCCCCTGCTGATCCTGGCTCTGGTTGCTGCAGCTATCGCTTCCAACTAATCTGACGCCAGTCAGTTTGAATTTGAAAGGGCGATCGCATATGCGATCGCCCTTTTTCTTTAGCGCATTTTCGATCAGTTCAGCCAGCCTTTGAGGTTATCTTCGATGGTACCGACAAGAGCATCGATATGCGCGTCATCGTCATTCAGGCACGGAATATAGGTGAAATGTTCGCCGCCGGCTTCTTCGAAGCTTTCGCGAATCTCTTCGTTAATTTCTTCAAGTGTTTCAATGCAATCGGCTGAAAACGCAGGCGCGATGACTGCGATGGACTTGTTTCCCGCTTCCGCCTGTCGCGCGACCTCTTCGACGGTATAGGGCTGCAGCCATTCTTCGGGACCGAATTTCGACTGAAAAGTTGTCATGATCTGGCTGTCGTCCCACCCAAGACGCTCTTTGAGCAGCCTTGTCGTTTTTTGGCATTGGCAATGATACGGATCGCCTTCGGTCAAATATCGGAATGGCAATCCGTGGTACGAGCAGATCAGGATATCCGGTTGATGCGCGGCTGATGCGTACCCACGTTCGACCGATTGCGCCAAGGCATCGATGTAAGCCGGATTGTCAAAATAGCGCGGAACAGTACGCACCGCAGGTTGCCACTTTTCGTCCATCAAAGCGCGAAAGAACTGATCGTTGGCGGTGGCGGTCGTCGCGCCAGCGTACTGCGGATAAAGTGGAAAAAAGACGATCCTGGTGCATCCGTTCTTGATAAGGTGGCGCAGCTTGTCTTTGGTGGATGGATTGCCATACCGCATGCAAAAATCCACCAATATATCGTCGCCGAACTTCGCTTTCAGCACCGATTCGATCTTGGTCGTCTGATCCCGCGTGATCGTCATCAAGGGGCTTTCGTCTTTTGCTTCATTCCAGATTGTCTTGTAGGCCGCCCCTGACTTGAACGGGCGGGTCGACAAAACAATCCCCTGAAGGATCGGCTGCCATTTCCATGCCGGGTAGTCGATGACACGTTTGTCCGACAGGAATTCGTTCAAATAGCGTCGCATTTTCCAATAACTGGTGTCGTCTGGCGTTCCCAGGTTGGCAAGCAAGACGCCAACTTTCTCGCGGGGCACTTTGGGGTGATCTGTTGGGGCATGCGCGGGACAGGTGGCATCAACGGTCATTTTCTGTGTCCTTGTTTCTTTTTGTCTGTACGCCGGCGCGCGAAAGTCGGATCAGTCTGGTTCGCCGTCAACACTAAGTGGTGTTTCGGAAACACCCAATGCGTCCGCCAGTCGCGCGGTCGCAGATCCCGGACGCAAGGGCTGGGGTTGGTTCGGGCCGGGTGACCAGCCAGTCAGAAAGATCACTTCGAACGTCGCCTCAATCCGGCCGCCTTCTGCCATGAAATTCTCTGAATAGATCTGCGCCGCCCTTGCGAAAATCGATTTCGCCGACATCGTCCTTCGCCGGCCAGCCAGTGCGTTTGATTCGCCCATTGCACGCAGGTCGCGCATAAGGTGCAGGGGGGATTGATATGTCACGGTTTGCACAAGGTTGTCGGTAACCGGTAGCGCGAATCCGGCCCGTTGCAGCAAGCCACCGATGTCGCGCAATTCGGCCATCGGTGCGACCCGCGGTGTCAGGCCACCCGTCAGCTCGGCTTCGGCCTGACCCAGACAGGCACGCAATTCGTGCAGGGTTTGTCCCCCGTACATCGCCCCCAGAAACAACCCGTCTGGTCTGAGCGCGCGGCGCGCCTGAATCAACTGGCCGACTGGATCGTTGGCCCAATGCAGGCCCATCGCGTGGACAACCAGATCATGCGCGCCTTCATCGAGCGCAAGGGTTTCTTCATCCAGAACCGCCTTGGCATTGGGAAAGAACTGCCCCCAGTACTTTGGCATTCCGCTTACGATTGCCATTTCGGTGAACGACTTTTTAACCACAGTGAGGCGATCATGCAGTTCATCGGCGACGACATCGCATAGGAACATGGCATCCCCTGTTGCGCGCTGACGATTGCGCATCAGAGCCACGCGATCAGTCAGGCGGGGTGGTTGCGGCATTGATATGGGCTCGATAGGCGTAAAGGCCAGTGCATGGCTCAGTTGAAGGATATCGTCAGGGTTCTCTACCCGCCTCATTGCATATCGTGCAACGAGATTGTCGCCGAAGAGGGTGCGCTTTGCGGGCCTTGTCGTCGCAACGCGGTTTTTCTTTCGGGTCTTTGTTGTGATCAATGTGCAGCCCCTTTGCCCGGCGACGCGGACGATGCACCTACGCTTTGTGATCAGTGCACTTCGGTGCCACGCCGGTGGGATCATGGGCGGGCGGCAACCCTGTATTCAGGGACGTCGCGCCGTGTCATTCTGGCCATCAAACATTCGGGACAATCGGACGTAGCTACGGCCCTGGGGCAGTGGGTCGCCAGCGCCTGCACGGATCTTGTTTCAGATACCAGCGTGCTTGTCCCCGTACCGCTTCACTGGCTGAGGCGCCTGAAGCGAGGCTACAATCAATCGGAACTTATTGCACGTGTGGCTGCCAAACAGCTTGGTGTCCCGATGGTCCCAAACCTGCTTACGCGGGTCAGGCATGGCGAAATGATGAAAGACATGGATCGCGCGGCCCGGGCGTCGGTGCTTGAGGGGGCATTTGCGCTCAATCCCCGCACCAAACTAAAGCTAGCCGGGCGGCACGTGATACTGATCGACGATGTCATGACGACTGGCGCCACACTGGACGCGTGCACAAAGGTCTGTCTGGAAAACGGTGCAAACCGGGTGTCTGTGGCTGTGGTGGCGCGCGTTGCGAAGGTTTCCTAAATCGATATAGTCCGCGCAATCGAAAGGAAATCTAATGGCAACCGTAGAACTCTATACGACCCCGATCTGTCCCTACTGCATCGCCGCCAAGCGGTTGCTGGATGAAAAAAGCCAAGCCTACACTGACTTCGACGTGATGGCAGATCCTTCCTTGCGGGCTGAAATGATGCAGCGTGCGAATGGCCGGCATACCGTGCCGCAGATCTTTATCGGTGAAACGCATGTTGGGGGGTTTGACGATATTGCCAAGCTCGAACGCGAGGGCAAGCTCGACGACCTTCTGGCGAGTTGACCGATGAAGACGGCGCTGATCCAGTTATGCTCGGGGGATGATCCGTCCCAGAACTTGAAAACGGTCAGCGCCTTGGTCCGCGACGCCGCGGCGCAGGGCGCGGACTTTGTCGTGACGCCTGAAGTGACAAACTGTGTCTCGGCAAGCCGCAAGCACCAGATTTTGGTGCTTCAATCCGAAAAAGACGACCAGACGCTTGCAGCGATGAAACGCTTGGCGGCGGAACTTGGGATCTGGTTGTTGATCGGATCGCTCGCTCTCAAGACCGATGATCCGGATGGCCGTTTCGCGAACCGGTCTTTCCTGATTTCGCCGACTGGTGCCGTGGCCGCGACCTACGACAAAATGCACATGTTCGATGTGACGATTTCCGATACCGAAAGCTATCGCGAATCTGCCGGATACCGACCGGGCAACAAATTGGTTTGGCATGACGCAGGCTTTGCAACGATCGGACTGAGCATATGTTACGACATTCGTTTCCCGTATCTTTATCGGGCTTTGGCGCAGGCTGGCGCGCAGTTGCTTGCGATTCCGGCGGCCTTTTCCCGCACAACGGGGCAAGCCCATTGGCAGCCGCTACTTCAGGCGCGTGCAATTGAAACGGGCTGTTTCGTGGTTGCGCCCGCGCAATCGGGGGACAACAGCAAAGGCCGGTCAACCTATGGGCACAGCATGGTGGTGTCGCCTTGGGGGGACGTGATGTTGGATGCAGGTACCGATCCGGGCGTCTACATTGTGGATATTGATATGGAAATGGTCAGCGCTGCCCGCCGGCGCATACCGTCGCTTACCCACGACGTGGAGTTCGAAACATGAGCGAGGAAAACGATCCTCTTGCCGTTGCATTGTTTTCCGAAGTGTTCATGGCTGATCAATTGGCGCGCAACCGGTTGTCGAAAGCTCTGCCCAAAGCCATGGAACTGAGTCACTTTTCGGTTCTCAATCATCTGGCGCGTGCGAACGAAGAACGATCCCCTGCGCAATTGGCCAAGACATTTCACGTCACGCGCGGGGCGATGACAAACACGCTGAACAAGCTTGAGTGGGCTGGTCATGTGCACGTGCGCCCCGATTGGGACGATGCACGGCGCAAATTCGTGTCTATTTCACCTGCTGGACGTGCGGCGCGTGAAGCCGCGCTTCAGGCAATTACGCCGATCATCGGGGAAGTCGTTGAAGCGATCGGCGGGGACAAGGTGCGCGCCGCCCTTCCTGTCTTGCGCGAATTGCGGATTCGCCTTGGCGAGGATTAGTTTTTGATGCTTGTCGTGACGTAGTTGACCGACAGATCACGGGCAGTAACGCTCCATTGCCAAGAAACAGGGTTGAATACGAACCCCTTGCGGTCAACCGGTGAAAGTCCAGCTTTTTCGATCAGGTCGAACAGTTCGTCCGGGGTGATGAACTTGGACCAGTCGTGTGTTCCGCGCGGCAACCAGCGCATGACGACTTCGGCGCCGAAAATGGCCATCGCGTAGCTTTTGGGATTGCGATTGATGGTCGAGGCAATCATTAAGCCGCCCGGCTTTAGCAATTGCTGACAGGCCGTAAGGTACGCAAGCGGATCCGCAACATGTTCAACCACCTCCATGTTGAGGACAACGTCGAACTGTTCGCCCGCCGCGGCCAGTTCTTCGGCCGTGATGCACCGATAATCGATGTCCAGGCCGGATTTTTCCGCATGAACCTGCGCGACCGGGATGTTGCGTTCTGCCGCATCGGCGCCCACCACGCTGGCGCCAAGTCGCGCCATGGGTTCGGACAACAGCCCACCGCCGCACCCGATATCCAACAGTCGAATCCCCGCAAAAGGTTGGTCTTGGGTGCGGTCCCGTCCGAATTCTGCGGCGATCTGGTCACAGATATAATCCAGCCGCACCGGGTTCATCATGTGGAGCGGTTTGAATTTGCCGGTCGGATCCCACCATTCCGCTGCCATTGCTTCGAATTTCGCGACTTCGGACGGATCAACCGTGGTCTGGATCTGGCTCTGGGTCATCTGGCTTCCTTTTTTCGTAGCGCCTGTGATGGAACTACGCCGTTGCCCACTATATAGATCGAACATGGACAAATTCGCAGACCCCAAAAGCGCGCAGGACTTTCTGTACCCGCAAACCGCCCCGTTCGACCAGCAAATGATCGATGTGGGCGATGGCCATAAGGTCTATGTCGAACAGTGCGGACGGCCCGACGGGGTGCCGGTTGTCGTGCTGCATGGTGGGCCCGGCGGTGGCTGTAGCCCGGCGATGCGGCGCTATTTCAATCCGGAAGTTTTTCGTATCGTCCTGTTCGATCAACGGGGATGTGGACGGTCCACGCCGCACGCAAGCGTAGACAGCAACACCACCTGGCATCTTGTCGGCGACATTGAACAGATTCGCGAGAAACTGGGGATCGACAAATGGGTCGTCTTTGGTGGCAGTTGGGGCGCCACGCTTTCGCTGGTCTATGCACAGACCCATCCCGAACGCGCGCGCCACCTGGTTCTGCGCGGGGTTTTCCTCATGACCCAGAGCGAGCTGGACTGGTTCTATGGTGGAGGGGCCGGCAAGTTCTGGCCGGATTTGTGGGCCCGGTTCACCGACCTGATTCCTGCCCAAGAGCACGGAGACCTGATTTCCGCGTATCACAAACGTTTGTTCAGCGGCGTGCCGAATGACGAAGCTACTTACGCACGGGCCTGGTCGATGTGGGAAAATGCATTGGCAGCGATCGGAAGTGACGGGCATGGCGGCGAAAGCCCGCCCCACTATGCCCGGGCTTTTGCGCGTCTGGAAAACCACTATTTCGTCAACAAAGGGTTCTTGCGCGAAGACGGTCAGATCCTTCAGGACATGGACCGTATCGCCCACATTCCCGGCGATATCATCCAGGGGCGATACGACATGATCTGCCCGCCACAGTCCGCCTATGCCCTGCACAAGACGTGGCCAGCATCGCGCATGCGCTTTGTGCCGCGTGCAGGCCATGCCCTGAGCGAGCCTGGGATATCGGCGGAACTGGTCCGCGCTATGGACCGGATCGCCGCAGCTTCGGTGTGATGGCGCAGCGGGGCGCCGGGTTTTGGAATTTGCTTGCCAAGCGGTATGCGCGCCAACCGATAGCGGACGAGGAAAGCTATCGCTACAAGCCGGCCGAAACGCGCAAGATCCTGAGCGATAGCGCCCGAGTTTTAGAGTTCGGCTGTGGCACCGGCAGTACTGCACTGCAGCACGCACCGTTCGTTTCACAAATCGACGGCATCGATTTTTCGCGCAGTATGATCGCGATTGCCCAACAGAAAGCGAAAGACGCAGGTGTGGCGAACGTGCGATTCGAAATCGCCGACATCACGACATATCAGGCATCTGACCCCTACGACGTGGTCTTGGGGATGAACCTCCTTCACCTGCTAAATGACAGGCGGGCGGTGATTTCCAAGGTCTATGACATCCTGACTCCGGGCGGGGTTTTTGTATCGTCGACCATGTGCTTGGGAAACGGGGCCAAGATCCTGCGCGCCGCGGTCCGAATGTTGTCTCCGCTGGGGGTGCTTCCGACAGTGGCTTTCTTTTCGCAAGACGACCTGAAGGCAGAAATGGCAAAAGCAGGTTTCTTGATCGAACAATTTTGGTGCCCCGGACCCGGCAAGGCCAGTTTTGTGATTGCACGCAAACCTGCCTGATCGATTATTCGGGCTTGCGGATTCGCGTCAGCTCGCCTATATCGCGTTTAACAGCGGCGCGTCGGCCTCCGGGTCGAAGCTCCACCGGGAAACATCGACGGGCCGCGTGCCCGTTTTTTTGTATCCGAAGGGGACGTATGTCCGACCTTATCGCCAAAGCTGCCATGGACCGCCGCCTGGCCGAGATTATCACACCGGTGATTGAAGATCTCGGGTTTGAATTGGTGCGCGTTCGGTTCATGAGCGGGACCAAGCAGAAAACCGTCCAGATCATGGCCGACAGGCCGGAAGGCGGGATTGAAGTTGACGGTTGCGCCGCAATCTCGACCGCGGTTTCGGCCATTCTGGATGTCGAAGATCCGATTGAGGACGAATACACCCTGGAAGTGTCGAGCCCCGGCATCGACCGCCCTCTGACCCGACTGAAGGATTTTGAGGTCTGGAACGGGTATGAGGCCAAGATCGAAACGACCGAGATGATCGATGGTCGGCGCAGATTCAAGGGCATCTTGCAGGGCGTCGAAGGCGATGAGGTCCTGATTGAAATCGAAGACCACGGCGAGCCTGTTACCATCGGTCTGCACTTTGATTGGCTAAGCGATGCCAAGCTCGTCCTGACTGATGATTTGATCCGTGAAATGCTGCGCCAGAAAAAGGCCGGCGGCGTCGACGAAGCGAAATTCGACGAAATTGAAACTGAAACCAGTTCTGAGGAGGACTGAGCATGGCCATCACCAGTGCAAACCAGCTTGAGTTGTTGCAAACCGCCGAGGCCGTCGCACGCGAGAAGATGATCGACCCCGGCTTGGTGATCGAAGCCATGGAAGAGAGCCTGGCCCGCGCCGCCAAGAGCCGTTACGGCGCCGAGATGGACATCCGTGTCAGTATCGATCGCAAGACCGGCCGCGCGACCTTCACCCGTGTTCGTACCGTGGTCGAAGACGATCTGCTGGAAAACTACCAGGCCGAGCTGACCGTCGAACAGGCCAAGCAATACCTGGATGATCCAAAGGTCGGTGACGAGATCGTGGAAGAAGTTCCGCCCGTCGATATGGGCCGGATCGCCGCACAGTCCGCCAAGCAGGTGATCTTGCAAAAGGTGCGTGAGGCCGAGCGTGACCGCCAGTTCGAAGAATTCAAGGATCGCGCCGGCACCATTATCAACGGTGTCGTCAAGCGCGAAGAATATGGCAACGTCATCGTCGATATCGGTCGCGGTGAAGGTGTGTTGCGCCGCAATGAAAAGATCGGCCGCGAAAGCTATCGTCCGAACGATCGGATTCGCTGCTTCATCAAAGACGTGCGCCGTGAAACCCGCGGCCCGCAGGTATTCCTCAGCCGTACCGCGCCGGAATTCATGGCTGAACTGTTCAAGATGGAAGTGCCTGAAATCTATGACGGCATCATCGAGATCAAGGCTGTCGCCCGTGATCCTGGGTCACGTGCGAAGATCGCCGTCATCAGCTATGATGGTTCGATTGACCCGGTTGGCGCCTGTGTTGGTATGCGCGGCAGCCGCGTGCAGGCCGTTGTGAACGAATTGCAGGGCGAAAAGATCGATATCATCCCGTGGAACGAAGATGCGCCGACGTTCCTGGTCAACGCGCTTCAACCCGCAGAAGTGACCAAGGTTGTTCTGGATGAAGATGCGGGCAAAATCGAAGTCGTGGTCCCGGATGATCAGTTGTCGCAGGCAATCGGTCGACGTGGACAGAACGTCCGTTTGGCCAGCCAATTGACCAATCTGGATATCGACATCCTTACGGAAGAAGAAGAAAGTGCGCGCCGCCAAGCCGAATTCGCCGAACGCACCCAGCTGTTCATGGACACGCTGGACCTGGATGAATTCTTCGCACAGTTGCTGGTATCGGAAGGGTTCACCAACCTGGAAGAAGTGGCCTATGTCGAGCTGGATGAATTGTTGGTCATCGATGGCGTTGACCAAGACACTGCAAACGAACTGCAAGCGCGGGCGCGTGACTATTTGGAAGCCCAGAATAAAAAGGCTCTGGAACATGCACGCGAATTGGGTGTCGAAGACAGCCTGGTCAACTTTGAAGGCCTGACACCGCAGATGGTTGAAGCGCTGGCCGAAGACGGCGTGAAAACGCTGGAAGATTTCGCAACCTGCGCAGATTGGGAACTGGCCGGCGGCTGGACCACTGTGGATGGCGAACGTGTTAAGGACGATGGCGTCTTGGAGAAATTCGACATGAGCCTTGAGGAGGCACAACAACTGGTCATGACCGCCCGCATCCAATTGGGTTGGGTCGATCCTGCGGATCTGGAAACCGAAGCCGCTGAAGGCGTAGACATTGAAGAGGAGGCCGAGGCCTGATCGCAGGCCTCGGTGCGTGTGTCCGATGACCCGTGGTGGCCGGACGAAAAACAAGGATGAGGCCGAGCGCCGCTGTATCGTGTCACGCGAGACGGCGCCGCGCACTGGTCTCATCCGGTTCGTGGTCAGTCCTGACGGGCTGGTTGTGCCTGATCTGGCTGAAAAATTGCCGGGGCGGGGGTTGTGGCTGACGGCGGATAGGTCCGTTGTCGAAGAAGCTATAAAGAAGAAGGCCTTTGCCAAGGCTGCGCGTCGTGACGTGACGGTGCCGGGAAACTTGGCAGAATTATTGGAAAACGCCCTTGCCGAACGCGTTGTGAACCATATTTCTATGGCGCGCAAAGCCGGGCACGCTGTAGCTGGCTTTGAAAAGGTCAAAAGCTGGCTGGCCGAAGGACGGGCCAGGGTACTGCTTCAGGCCTCGGACGGATCGGAACGTGGCAAAGGCAAGTTGTGGACGCCCGAGGGTGGCCGCTGGTTCGGACACTTGACGTCGTCTGAATTGGGTTTGGCATTTGGACGTGAAAGTGTGATACATAGCGCGCTTGCTGCTGGTGGACTCGCTACACGTGTTGTAGAGGATGCCACCAAGCTTGCGGGTTTTCGCAGGATTGACGGCGGCAACACGGCCTCCGGAAAGGACAAGACGACGATATGAGCGATACTGACGGCAAAAAACCTCTCGGCCTTCGGGGCCGTCCCGGCGGCGGGAACGTGAAGCAGAGCTTTAGCCACGGCCGCACAAAGAATGTCGTGGTTGAGACGAAGCGAAAGCGGGTTGTCGTTCCCAAGTCGGGGGCTGCCGGAAAGTCTGGTGGCGGAACTGCGGGTGGTGATCCGTCGAGACGCCCTGCCGGAATTTCCGACGCCGAAATGGAGCGCCGGTTGAAGGCGCTTCAGGCGGCCAAGGCGAACGAAGAAGCCGAAGCCAAGCAGCGCGCGGCAGACGAGCGCCAGCGCGAAGAAGAGCGCGAGCGTCGTCGTGCCGAGGCCGAGGCCAAGGAGCGCGAAGAGCGTGAGCGCGAAGAGGCCATTCGCGCGAAAGAAGCCGAGGAAAAGCGCAAACGCGAGGAGGCTTCCAAGCCGAAACCTGCGCCCGCGCCCGAAGCTGTTCCCGGCCAGCCGGAAGAACCACGTGGCGCTGGAAAACCGTCCAGCGCGCCCCGCAAGGTCGAACGTGATCGTGGGAACGATCGCGATGATCGCGGCAACCGCAAGGGTGGCGGAGACGCAGCTGGACGCCGCGCAGGCAAGCTGACAGTCAACCAGGCGCTATCGGGGCGCGACGGCGGCCGGCATCGCTCGGTCGCGGCCATGAAGCGCAAACAAGAGCGTATGCGCCAAAAGGCCATGGGTGGTGCGCAAGAGCGTGAAAAGATTGTCCGGGACGTTCAGGTGCCCGAAACCATCATGGTTTCGGAACTGGCGAACCGGATGGCCGAACGTGTGGCCGACGTGGTCAAGTCTCTTATGAAAATGGGCATGATGGTAACGCAAAACCAATCCATCGATGCCGACACTGCGGAATTGATCGTAGAAGAATTCGGTCACCGCATTCAGCGCGTTTCCGATGCCGATGTTGAACAAGTCATCACTGGCGTCGAAGACAGCGACCAGGATTTGCGGCCACGCCCGCCAGTCATCACGATCATGGGCCATGTCGACCACGGCAAAACCTCGCTGCTCGATGCGATCCGGAATGCAAACGTAACCGCGGGCGAAGCTGGCGGAATCACGCAGCACATCGGCGCCTATCAGGTGAAGACCGACAGTGGTGCGCTGCTCAGTTTCCTGGATACCCCGGGTCACGCGGCCTTTACATCCATGCGGTCCCGCGGGGCACAGGTGACGGATATTGTGGTGCTGGTTGTGGCTGCGGACGACAGCGTCATGCCGCAGACAATTGAGGCGATCAACCACGCGAAGGCGGCAGAAGTGCCGATGATCGTGGCGATCAACAAGTGCGACAAACCCGAAGCGAACCCGGACAAGGTACGGACCGAATTGCTGCAGCATGAGGTCATCGTAGAAAAAATGTCCGGTGACGTTCAGGACGTTGAAGTGTCCGCTGTTACGGGTAAGGGCTTGGACGAGCTCTTGGAAGCCATCGCGCTTCAAGCCGAGATTCTGGAACTGAAAGCGAACCCTGATCGCGCGGCTTCGGGCGCTGTGATCGAAGCCCAGTTGGATGTCGGCCGCGGTCCAGTCGCAACGGTTCTGGTTCAAAACGGTACGCTTCGCCAAGGCGACATCTTTGTTGTTGGCGAACAGTGGGGCAAGGTCCGCGCTCTGGTCAATGACAAGGGCGACAGGGTCAAGGAAGCTGGCCCTTCGGTGCCGGTTGAAGTGCTCGGCTTGAACGGGACACCCGAAGCTGGTGACGTGTTGAACGTCGTCGAAACGGAAGCGCAAGCGCGTGAAATCGCCGAATATCGCGAACAGGCCGCAAAAGACAAACGCGCAGCTGCTGGCGCCGCGACAACGCTGGATCAGCTGTTGGCCAAGGCGAAAGCAGACGAGACCGTGGCCGAGTTGCCAATCCTCGTGAAGACTGACGTACAAGGGTCGTCCGAAGCCATCATCCAAGCGATGGAGAAAATCGGAAACGACGAAGTCCGCGTACGCGTACTACATTCGGGCGTGGGGGCGATCACCGAAACCGACATCGGGCTGGCAGAAGCCTCTGGCGCGCCGGTAATCGGGTTCAACGTTCGTGCCAATGCGCCCGCCAGAAGTTCGGCGAACCAAAAAGGCGTCGAAATTCGTTATTACAGCGTGATTTACGACTTGGTGGATGACGTGAAGGCGGCGGCTTCCGGCCTGCTCAGCGCGGAAGTACGCGAAAACTTCATCGGTTACGCCGAGATCAAGGAAGTGTTCAAGGTATCTGGTGTCGGCAAGGTTGCCGGTTGCTTGGTGACAGAGGGCGTTGCCCGCCGCGAGGCAGGTGTTCGCTTGCTGCGCGACAACGTGGTGATCCACGAAGGCACGCTCAAAACGCTCAAACGCTTCAAGGACGAGGTCAAGGAAGTGCAGTCTGGGCAAGAATGCGGTATGGCCTTCGAAAACTATGAAGACATCCGTCCTGGCGATGTGATCGAGATTTTTGAGCGCGAAGAAGTCGAACGTAAACTGGACTAACACGCTGTTTCTGAGATGAAAAAGGGCCGAGGATTAAACCTCGGCCCTTTTGCCGCATTGCATCGTGAGTGGATTTTTACGCAGCTTTGTCGGTTACGGGGCGTCCTTGAAAGGTCTGGTCCCCAACTTGCACAACAATCTTCCCGTTCGGTAGATTTCGCACGTAGGTGCCTTGAATCGACACGCAACTGCCAATTGTGATCGTTCTCATCATTCTATGCGTCCCCCAGTGAACTAACCTGAGGTTAATCTAAAGTTTTTGTAAATTCATCACAAAATTGGTCACAAATTGTAGACAATAGTCCAAAAGACAGGCAATGGGCGAAAATCGGCCAGCATTCAGACACCGACTTTCAAAGTGGAAACAGTTTGTGGTGGAACTACAGCCAGTCGCGCAGAATCGGAATCAATGGAATATCCGCCGGTGGCATGGGATAGTTCCGCAATTCGTTGGCGCGTGCCCAAGCCAATGTTTGACCTTCGCGAGCAACGGGAATTCCTTGCCATTTCCGACAAGCGAATAAGGGCATCAAAAGATGAAAATCGTCGTAGCTGTGCGATGCAAATGTCAACGGCGCCAGGCAGCTCTGCCACGTATCGATGCCAAGCTCTTCCTGAAGCTCTCTTACCAAGGCCGCTTCAGGCGTTTCCCCCGTTTCGACTTTTCCGCCGGGGAATTCCCACAGACCCGCCAATGACTTACCGGCGGGACGCTGTGCCAACAAGATACGTCCATCTTTGTCGATCAGGGCGACAGCCGACACAAGTAACGTCTTCAAGACCGATAATCCGCGTTGATAGATATGTAGCCGTGGGTCAGGTCGCAGGTCCAGACTGTCGTGTTCATGGTCCCCAGGCCGATATCAACAGAAATCGTCACCTCTTCGTTCTTCATGTACTGCGCGCCATCTTCTTCCCGGTAGCTCGGTGAAACCCAGCCATTCTCAGCCACCAGAATGTCACCAAAGCGAATGGTCAGCTTGTCTCTGTCAGCTTGTGCACCGGATTTTCCGACTGCCATGACGATTCGACCCCAATTGGGATCTTCACCTGCGATGGCTGTCTTCACTAACGGTGAATTCGCAATCGCCATAGCGACTTTCCGAGCGTCATCCTTGGTCGCCGCATTGGTCACATTTACAGATACGAATTTTGTCGCGCCTTCGCCGTCCTTGACGACCTGATGCGCCAAATCGAGCATCACATCATGTAGGGCTTCAGCAAAAACCGTTTTATCAGCTGTACCCGCAGCATCGATGTCGACCGCCGAGGTGCCTGTAGCGGCGACCAGCAAAGTGTCAGATGTGGACGTGTCGCTGTCTACTGTGATTTGGTTGAATGTGGCATCGCACATTTCTGAAGTATATTGTTGAAGAAGGTCACGGCTGATTTTGGCGTCGGTAAACAGGTAGATCAGCATCGTCGCCATATCGGGCGCGATCATGCCCGAACCTTTGGCAAAGCCTGCGATCGTGACCGTCTGCCCCCCAATTTCGAACGTCTTGCCGGCCCCTTTGGGGTATGTATCAGTCGTCATGATCGCGCGGGCGGCCGCTTCGATCCCTTGATCCGACAATGTGTCCCGCAGAGTATCGAGTTTAGCGATGATCCTATCGTGCTCCAGTGGCTCGCCGATGACACCGGTTGAGGCCATGAAGATCCGGTCAGCATCAATCCCCAGCACTTCAGAGGCGGCACTGGTCACGGCCTGAACGGATGCCACGCCCAACTTGCCTGTAAACGCGTTCGAGTTCCCCGAATTAACCAGAAACGCCGCCGCGCCTGTGCCATCACCATTTATCTTTGCCTGGCAGTCCAGGACAGGCGCCGCCCGCGTTGATGACCGCGTGAATGTTCCGGCAATCGTTGTGCCGGGCACCAAGGAACAGAGCATCACGTCAGTTCGATCTTGGTATTTCACCCCTGCGGCGACGGTGGAAAACCGAACCCCACGCACGACGGGCAGGTTCGGAAAACCGTTTTTCGGGGCGAGCGGTGACACCTGGGTAATCTTGGCCAATGAAGCAGACCCTTCTTATCAACGTGTTTCCAGCAGGGACGGATCCTGAATGACAGACGCGTCAAAGTCTTCGCCGATCATTTCGTTGATATCCGCTTTCGATTTCAAGTCTTCTACGGCGATTTGAATGGCGGCCTGCTGCAGGTCAGAGACAATCTGCGAACGCACTTCTTCAAGCGGCGGCGCATCGCGCAAACGCGACTCTTTGAGCAAAATCACATGCCAACCGAACTGGGTTTGAACGGGCTGCGACAGGTCGCCAGCTTCAAGTTCCAAGACCGCTTTTTCAAACGGCGCCACCATCTGACCTTCCGAGAACCAACCCAGATCCCCGCCATTTGGCCCAGACGGGCCGGTGCTTTTTTCCTTGGCAAGCTCGGCAAAGTCCTTGCCACCGTCCAATTCCGTGATCAGGGCTTTGGCTTCGTCTTCGGTTTCCACCAAAATATGGGCCGCGTTGTATTCTTCACCCAGTTCGGCATCTTTGTACTGGGAATTATATGCCGCTGTAATCGCGTCTTCGGTGACCGCATCATCGACTACGTTCTGAAGGTATTCAGATGCCTTGATCGACCGGATTTGCGTTTCGATAAGCCGCTGTGTGGACGCACTTGGGTCGCCCAGCTCTTCAGCCATCAGGGTTTGGCTGACGATCTGGTCAAGAACGCCGGGCAACAGAACATCCGCTGGAACTTGCTGGTACTGCTGCGACAGTTGCGAGCGAACGATGATCAGGTCGCCTACGGTTATGTCGGTCCCGTTGACCGTAGCAACAACGGTGTCGGCGGTTACAGGCGCGGCGGCCTGTTCGTTGCCTTCGGCACTGGCTGCGCCAGCGACGCAAATTGCGGCAACAGCAGCGACAGTGATGCGTTTCAACATGGTTTGATCCTTTCCGCATGGACCTTTCGGCCCGTAACGTTGACACAGTGAACATGGGCCCTTACATCGCCTTGTGGCCTTGAAGGAGCCCGTTGCCGCTGTTGTAGGTGGCGTGTCGCGGGCGGGCAAGCAATCCCTTCACACGAGTTTGTCAGAAAGCCATTGGGCGGAGAAAATATGCTGGGTCTCGGAACTGTTGCGAAGAAGGTGTTTGGCACGCCAAATGATCGCAAGATCAAGTCCACCCGCCCTCTTATCGCCAAGATCAACGATCTTGAGCCCGAATTTCAAAAACTGTCCGATGAAGAGATCATCGCGAAAACAGACGAATTTAAACAGCGTTTGTCGAATGGCGAGAGCCTGGACGATCTGTTGCCCGAAGCGTTTGCCAACTGTCGCGAAGCCGCACAGCGGGCCTTGGGCTTGCGCGCTTTCGACACGCAGTTGATGGGCGGCATTTTCCTCCATCAGGGCAATATCGCCGAAATGAAGACAGGCGAAGGCAAAACCCTTGTCGCAACGTTTCCAGTTTACCTGAATGCTTTGACCGGCAAAGGCGTACATGTCGTTACCGTCAACGATTACCTGGCCAAACGCGATGCCGAATGGATGAGCAAGGTTTACACTGCCCTTGGGCTGACGACCGCCGTCGTCTATCCCCGCCAACCCGAGGACGAAAAACGCGCAGCCTACGCCTGTGACGTGACCTATGCCACCAACAACGAACTGGCTTTTGACTATCTGCGCGACAACATGGCGCCCGAGCTGGACCGCCTGTTCCAACGCGGTCATCATTTTGCCATCGTGGACGAGGTGGACAGTATCCTGATCGACGAAGCGCGGACTCCGTTGATCATCTCGGGGCCGGCTCAGGACCGCTCAGAGCTTTACACAACGATCGACGCGATTATCCCGCAGCTGAACGAACAAGACTATGAAATCGACGAAAAAACGCGGCAGGTGACCTTTACCGAGGAAGGCAATGACCACCTTGAGGAACTGTTGCGCGCCAATGACCTGCTGCCTGAAGATCGGTCGTTGTACGATCCCGAAAGCACGACCATCGTGCATCACGTGAACCAGGGTCTGCGTGCCCACAAGCTGTTCATCAACAATCAGCATTACATCGTGCGCGACGGCGAAGTTGCCCTGATCGACGAATTCACTGGCCGTATGATGCATGGACGGCGTTTGTCAGAGGGGTTGCACCAGGCCATTGAAGCCAAGGAAGGCGTCGCCATCCAACCCGAAAATGTCACGGAAGCCAGCGTGACGTTTCAGAATTATTTCCGGCTGTATGAAAAATTGGCCGGCATGACCGGCACTGCGGTAACCGAAGCCGAGGAATTTGCAGAGATCTACCGCCTGGGCGTGGTCGAAGTGCCCACAAACAAACCAATTGCACGATTGGACGAACACGACCGGGTGTACCGCACGCAACGCGAAAAATACGAAGCGGTCATCGCGTCCATCAAGAAAGCGCACGACAAAGGTCAGCCGGTCTTGGTCGGCACCACGTCCATCGAAAAGTCAGAAATGCTGGCCCAGATGCTGACAGCTGAAGGTTTGCCCCACAATGTGCTCAACGCGCGCCACCACGAGCAGGAAGCGCAGATCGTGGCTGACGCGGGCAAGCTGAATGCGATTACGATCGCAACGAACATGGCCGGTCGCGGAACCGACATTCAGCTTGGTGGCAACGTCGAAATGAAGGTTTTCGAAGCCCTCTCTGCCGACCCTGACGCCGATCCCGAGGCCGTGCGCGCCCAGATCGAAGCCGAGCATGCGGAAGAAAAACAAAAGGTACTGGATGCTGGCGGGCTCTATGTGTTGGCGACTGAGCGTCATGAAAGCCGCCGGATCGACAACCAGCTTCGCGGCCGGTCTGGCCGTCAGGGTGATCCGGGCCGATCGTTGTTCTTTCTATCTCTGGAAGACGACCTGATGCGCATTTTCGGCTCGGAACGGTTGGAAAAAGTGCTGGCCGGATTGGGCATGAAAGAAGGCGAAGCGATTGTACATCCTTGGGTGAACAAGTCTCTTGAAAAGGCACAGGCAAAGGTAGAAGGCCGGAACTTCGATATCCGCAAACAGCTGCTCAAATTCGATGACGTGATGAACGAACAGCGGAAAGTCATCTTTAGCCAGCGCCGGGAAATCATGGAAAGCGATGATCTGAACGAGATCGTCACCGACATGCGTCATGAGGTGATCGACGACCTGGTTGACCACCATATTCCAGCCAAGACATACGCGGACCAGTGGGATGTCGAAGGTCTTTATGTTGCGCTGATGGAAAAGCTCAACCTGGATGTCCCAGTGGTTGCCTGGGCAGATGAGGAAGGCGTGGACGACGGTGACATCCGCGAACGTCTCTATGAGGCCTCTGACAAAATGATGGCCGAAAAGGCGGAAGACTTCGGCACGGATACGATGCGTCAGGTCGAAAAACACTTCCTGCTCAACACCATTGATCGCAGATGGAAAGAACATCTTCTGACGCTTGAGCATCTGCGCTCGGTCATCGGATTCCGCGGCTATGCACAACGCGATCCGCTCAGTGAATATAAAAACGAAGCGTTTCAGCTGTTTCAATCATTGCTGGATGGCCTGCGCGAGGACGTGACGCAGGAACTGGCCAAGGCGCGGCCGATTTCGGACGAACAGCGGCAGGAACTCATGCGGCAACTTATGGCGCAGCAAGCTGCCGTTCAGGAACCGGCTGTTGAAATTCCAGAACCTGAAAATGCCCCATCTGAACCCGTTGCAGGTTTCGACGAAAACGATCCATCGACTTGGGGTAATCCGGGCCGGAATGCACCCTGCCCGTGTGGTTCAGGCAAAAAGTTCAAGCATTGCCACGGTAGATTTTGACCAATCGTCGATCGATAGCTGATTAATCCTTTGGGCAATTTTTGCGCCGGTTGTGCCGGATCTATTCAAATCACGGCAAAAATGTGACCGTTTCCAATAGGGAAACTCAGCTATTGGTGGTGCCCATCAACGGTACCGCAACATACAGCAATTGCTCCTAGGTCAGTATATCCTGCTTTCGCCATAACATTGGCCCTATTTAGGGAAACAATCTCTCCAACATATCATTGCGAAGGAGAGAGCGATGCTATCAGGTTCTACTGTCATGCGTTCGGTGTCCGTTTTGCTGATCGCTGCCGCAACGGGGCACAGCATGCAGAACGGCGGTGCATTGGCGTCAAAATTCGGGATGGAACAAGAGCTTAGGCCGGCCTCCGACTTCACGACGGGGATTCCGCTGCCATCGTTGGCGTTTTCCCAACCTGCAAGTCTACCGCAAGCGCCTGCGTCGCTTCCGGGCCGGATCGCCTCGCTTGCCATGCTGCCGGGACCGGCCATCCAGGATGATCTGGAGCATACGCCATTCGAATTTTCTTGCGCGCCAGAGGCAGTGATAGTGCCTTTGCCGAAAGCCGAGATCGCGGTATCCTTGACATCCGCCTGTCACCCGAACCAGCATGTCATTGTCGAACAGGACGGTCTGCTTTTTTCGGCCCTCACGAATGCTCAGGGGGTGGCGGCGTTTATCATGCCGGCCCTTAGCGCCCGCCCCGTGGTTTCCATGACTTTTCCGGACGGCTCGGTGCTGCAGGCTGGGACGCAGGTGGATGATGCCGATACCTACAGCCACACGGTGCTACAATGGCAAGGGCATGATGACATATCCCTGCACGTGTTTGAATCCGATGCGTCGATTAAAGAAGCGCGGCACGTGACGGCCGCATCCGAAGCTGCCCTAAACGTCCACGGACCTTGGGGCGAACGTGTTGTCCAATTTGGTTCGGATGTTGGTGAGTCCAGCCGTTATTCCCAAGTGTATTCATTTCCAAAGGGGACTGGTGATCAGAATCTAGCCACAACTTTCGAAGTCGTAGCTGAGGTCACAGAAATGACCTGCGGGACTGATCTGTTTTCAAAGGGCATGCGTTTTGAACAGGGACATCAGGTCAATACGATCGATCTGATGGTTTCTATGCCCGATTGCGATGCTGTTGGGCAGGCCGTGGTCTTGCCAGATCCTTTTTCAGTCAGGTTACTGGCTTCCAAGTGATCAAAGGTAGCCTTCGGACCGGAAGCTGATTTCGGCTTCCTTTCCGACGATCAGATGGTCGTGCAACTGGATGTCCAACGCATCTGCGGCATCGCGGATTTGACCTGTGACAGTGATGTCTGCCTGAGACGGTGTGGGATCCCCGGACGGATGATTGTGGACAAGAATTATCGCTGATGCGTTCAATTCCAAAGCGCGCTTGACCACTTCACGCGGGTAAACGGGTACATGGTCTACCGTGCCGCGCGCCTGGGCCTCATCCGCGATGAGAACGTTTTTCCGGTCCAGGAAAAGAACGCGAAACTGTTCGGTATCGCGGTGGGCCATAGTCGTGTGGCAGTAGTCAATCAGACTGTTCCAACTGGATATGACAGGCTGCTGGATAACCCGCGAGCGGGCCAAGCGCTGCGCGCTGGCTTCGACGATCTTGAGCTCGGTAATCACGGCATCGCCCACACCCGCAACTTCTGACAATCGCGCAGGAGGCGCAGACAACACCCGGCCGAAATCACCGAACCGTTCCATCAAAGCGTATGCCAGAGGCTTGGCGTCTTGTCGTGGGATCGCGCGAAACAACACCAATTCAAGCAATTCGTAGTCGGGCAGGGGATCGGCGCCGCCTTGCATGAAACGTGCCCGCAATCGTTTGCGATGGTCCTTGATATATGATGGCAAACGGCGGTCTGATGCGGCAACAGGCCGAGCTTCGTCTTGATCGAACAAGGATGGCATCTCGGAAAAATGGCGCGGCATACTCATATCAAGCATGCTGCGCCATACCCGTGAACACGTGGTTAATGCACGTTAGTTTTTCAGGACTTCATCCCGTCCCAAAAACTCTTTACCTTTTTGAAGAAGGTTGAACTTTCCGGGTTGTTGTCCTTGCTCAGCTCATCGAATTCTTTGAGCAGCTCTTTCTGGCGCGAGGTCAGGTTGACCGGCGTTTCGACCGCCAGTTCAATCAGCATGTCACCCGACCCTCCACCGCGCAGCATTGGCATACCTTTGCCACGCAAACGCATTTGCCGTCCGGATTGGCTGCCTGCAGGGATCTTGACGCGGCTGCGCCCCCCGTCGATGGTCGGTACCTCAATGTCACCGCCCAAAGCGGCTGCGGTCACCGAGACGGGAACCGGACAGAAAAGATGCGCACCGTCGCGCTGAAAGATGGGGTGCTCTTGCACTTCGATAAAGATGTACAGATCCCCGGCTGGCCCACCGCGCAAGCCTGCTTCGCCTTCGCCCGCCAACCGAATACGGGTGCCCGTTTCTACCCCCGCCGGAATATTCACAGAGAGCGATCTGTCCTTTTCCAAACGCCCCGTTCCTGCACAACTTGCGCAGGGGTTCTTTATGGTCTGGCCTAGCCCCGAGCACGTCGGGCAGGTTCGTTCGACTGTGAAGAAGCCCTGCTGCGCCCGGACCTTTCCCATGCCCGAGCAGGTCGGGCAGGTCACAGGCTCGGCGCCGCCCTCAGCCCCGGTTCCGTGGCACGCTGTACACTGGACCGCTGTTGGCACATTGATCGTCTTCTGTATGCCCGAGAACGCCTCTTCAAGCGACACACGCAGGTTGTAGCGCAGGTCCGATCCACGGGTGGCGCGTTGCCGCCCACCGCCGCCGCGCCCGCCGCCCATGAAGTCACCGAACAAGTCGTCAAAGACATCGGAAAAGGCTGACGAAAAATCGGCGCCCTGGCCCGAAAACCCGCCACCATGGCCGGCACTGGCGCCATGACCGCCTTCAAAGGCAGCATGGCCGTAGCGATCATAGGCCGCCTTTTTGTTTTCGTCCTTCAGGACGTCGTAAGCCTCGTTCACTTCCTTGAACTGAGCTTCGGCGTTCGGGTTGTCTGCGTTCCGGTCAGGATGAAGTTCCTTGGCTTTCTTTCGATAGCCCTTCTTTATTTCATCTGCCGATGCGCCTTTCGCGACACCCAACACATCATAAAAATCACGTTTTGACATTTTGGCCGATCCCTCTGGGGAACGAAAAGGTCAGCCCGAGCGGGCCCGAGCTGACCTTAGGTTCCAGGACGCAAATTTAGCTGCGTTTGTCGTCGTCGAGATCTTCGAAATCGGCATCTACGATATCGTCGTCGACACCCGAAGGTCCGTCTTCGCCGACATCGCCATCATCCGCGCCGCCTTCAGTTTGCTGCGCTTTGTAAATTGCCTCGCCCAGCTTCATGGCTGCGTCTGTGACGTTCTGAATGCCGGACTTGATCTTTTCGGGCGACACATCTTCTTTTTCCAGCTCGTCTTTGAGCGCGGCAACAGCCAATTCGATCACCTCGACTGTCGATGGATCGACTTTGTCGCCATGCTCTTCCAACGACTTCTCGGTCGAGTGGACCAAGCTTTCGGCCTGGTTGCGGGCTTCGACCAGTTCGCGGCGCTCTTTGTCAGACTCGGCGTTGGCTTCAGCGTCTTTCACCATCTGTTCGATATCCTCATCGGACAGACCGCCCGACGCTTGGATGGTGATCTTCTGCTCTTTGCCGGTGCCTTTGTCCTTGGCCCCAACTTCCACGATACCGTTGGCGTCAATATCGAAGGTGACTTCGATCTGTGGCAGACCACGTGGCGCAGGCGGGATGTCTTCCAGGTTGAACTGACCCAGAAGTTTGTTGTCGGCCGCCATTTCACGCTCGCCCTGGAAGACGCGCAGGGTCACGGCCGACTGATTGTCTTCAGCGGTCGAAAAGATCTGGCTCTTCTTGGTGGGGATCGTGGTGTTACGATCGATCAGGCGCGTAAACACGCCGCCCAAGGTTTCGATACCCAGCGAAAGCGGGGTCACGTCCAGCAGGACCACGTCCTTGACGTCGCCTTGCAGAACACCGGCCTGAATGGCCGCGCCCAGTGCAACAACTTCGTCCGGGTTCACGCCCTTATGGGGCTCTTTTCCGAAGAACTTGGACACTTCTTCCGACACTTTCGGCATCCGGGTCATGCCGCCGACCAGAACGATTTCGTCGATGTCACTGGTCGACAGTCCAGCATCCTTGAGTGCTGCCTGACACGGTTTCATCGAAGCCTTGATCAAATCATTCACCAGGCTTTCCAGCTTGGCGCGGGTCAGTTTCATGACCATGTGCAACGGCTGGCCGCCATTCGGATCCATGCTGATAAATGGCTGGTTGATTTCGGTCTGAGTGCTGGACGAAAGTTCGATCTTGGCCTTTTCAGCGGCTTCCTTGAGTCGCTGTAGCGCCATCTTGTCCTTGGTCAGATCGACGCCATGTTCTTTTTTGAACTCATCGGCGAGGTAGTTGACGATGCGCATGTCGAAGTCTTCACCGCCCAGGAACGTGTCCCCGTTGGTGGATTTCACTTCGAAGAGGCCGTCGTCAATTTCCAGAATGGTGACGTCGAACGTACCGCCGCCCAAGTCATAAACCGCGATGGTCTTGCTGTCTTTCTTGTCCAGGCCATAGGCCAGTGCTGCGGCGGTCGGTTCGTTAATGATCCGCAACACTTCCAGACCGGCGATCTTGCCGGCATCCTTGGTGGCCTGACGTTGTGCGTCGTTGAAATAGGCAGGAACAGTGATGACGGCCTGCGTGACCTCTTCACCCAAATACGATTCCGCCGTTTCTTTCATTTTCCCAAGAATAAAGGCTGAAATCTGGCTGGGGCTGTACTTGTCGCCTTTGACTTCGACCCATGCGTCGCCGTTGCCCCCATCCACGATGCTATAGGGAACAAGCTTCTTGTCCTTTTCAACTTCCTTGTCCGTCACGCGGCGCCCAATCAGGCGTTTGACGGCAAAAACCGTGTTGTCGGGGTTTGTGACAGCTTGGCGTTTGGCGGGCTGGCCAACCAGACGCTCATCATCCGTGAAACCCACGATAGACGGTGTGGTACGTGCACCTTCAGCGTTTTCGATGACCCGGGGCTGCGATCCATCCATGATGGCGACGCAGCTGTTGGTGGTCCCGAGGTCGATGCCGATTACTTTACCCATGCTCAATTTCCTCTCTTGGCGATATCTTGGCGATTGGCCCGTTTCGGCGCCATTCGCCGATCCCATGAAAAGGCCGGAGATTGTTCCCCGACCGGCTTCTGGGCGTATATAAGTAGGGCAAATGCGGCCTGCAAGGCGGCGCGTACGCAGAAAACGGGCAAAAAACGACTCTTTTTCCGGGGCTTGTCAGGAAAGGGCTATGTAATTGACAAAACCGACGGCACAGCTTCGCGGCGCACAGGTGTATAAAGGCTACCTGGATAATTCTCAGCAGGCGGATCTGGTGGCTGCGCTGCGGGTATCATCCGGGTTGCGCCGTTGTTTTCGCCAATGACGCCCTATGGCAAACCAATGTCGGTTCGGCTGACTTCAGCGGGCAAATATGGATGGTATTCGGATCGAAAGGGCTACCGATATGTCACTGCCCATCCCAGCGGCACATCCTGGCCGCCCATTCCGGCCGATGTTTTGCGAATCTGGCGTAGTTTGGTGTCGGACAAGCGCGACCCGGACTGTTGCCTGATCAATTTCTACGGCGAAAACACGCGTATGGGCATGCATCGCGACGCTGACGAAAAGGACTTTGACTGGCCGGTCTTGTCGGTGTCACTGGGCGACGAAGCGCTGTTTCGTATCGGCAACGACGAGCGTGGCGGAAAGACCCAGAGTGTCTGGCTGTCATCGGGCGATGTGGTGGTTCTGGGCGGCGATGCGCGGTTACGGTATCACGGGGTCGACAAGACCCGGTTTGGGTCTTCGACACTGCTGCCCAAAGGTGGACGGATCAATTTGACATGCCGGGTTGTGGATTGACTCACCGGCCAGCGCTCCAACTCAGGGATGCGTGTTTGCGGGTGTAAAATTCGCCCAGCAATCCGATCATGATCAACGCAAAGGAAACAAAGAGAGGATATGTTACCGAACTGTGGTGCGGTGTGTAGTCCTTGAACGCGAACCCGCGCGCCTGATCAATGCAGTGAAACAACGGGTTCCATGTGAAAAGCACCAAGATATAGCTTGGTGTCTGGTTCGCGACGAACATCTTGCCGGATGCAATCATGTTTGCGCGCGAATAGATGGTGGTCGCGATCCCGGCAAATCCCGGAGCCCAGGGTTTCAGCGCGAAGAAAACCATGCCGATCGCCACGCCGGAAAACCACGACAACAAGATCATGGCAAAGCAGCCCACTGGATCATAGATTGTGATCCGGGTGAATCCGACGTGATACACATAGAGAATTACGACCACCGATAGCACTTGAATGTACAGCGAACTCAGCGCAGCGGACGTGATCGAAACGACAGTATTCATCGGGGCATGTTTCATCATGGCCGACGTTGGCCCTTCGGCGCCAACAACTGCTGCCATGGCCTTGGAATGCGTCATGAACAGGAAGATGCCGGACATGATGTAAAGAAGGAAATCGCCGCGAATGGCGGATCCACGCATGCCCAGAACCGAAAACAGGATGTAAAAGACCAGCACAAGGATCAGCGTCTGCATGATGTTCGACAGCAATCCGATAACGGCATTTCCATGCCCCTTGCGAAGGTGGCGAACCGTCGCATGGTAAATCAACTCCAGTATCGAAAAGAACGTTGCGGTCTTGGTTCGTTGCCGGGAATGTTGGAACATGGTCTGCCTGAAAAGATCGCTGCTGCGGACATTATGAGCGGGAATTATTGCTGTTCCCTTAGCACCGTAGCATAAGGGCTGAGTTTGTAGCTGACAATGTTCCGGCGCTTTCGTTGCCCCAAGGAGATATCCATAGTGAATTTCGAAACACTCATCCCTGTCATGCGGCGCCTTGCTCTGGAAGCAGGCGACAAGATCATGGAAATCTACAATTCAGATGATTTCGAGGTGAAATCGAAATCCGACGATAGCCCGGTGACCGCAGCGGACGAAGCCGCCGATGCGCTGATTTCTGCCGGTCTGCGGGCCGCGTTTCCGCAGGTGCCGCTGATCACCGAAGAACAAGCCGCCACGCATAGCCTGGATGTGCGCACGTTTCTGATTGTCGATCCGCTTGACGGGACGAAGGAATTTGTCAAACGACGTGGAGATTTCACGGTCAACATTGCCTATGTGGACAACGGTGTTCCCCAGAGGGGCGTCGTCTATGCACCGGCGAAGAACCGTCTGTTCTACACATTGGCCGATGGAACGACCGTGGAAGAAACGGGACCGTTCGATTCAGAAACCCCAGGGCAGTGCAAAGCCCTTTCCGTGTCTGAGCCGGACAACGATGCCCTTTTGGTCGTGGCATCGAAATCGCACCGGGATCAGGCAACCGACGACTATATCGGAAAGTACGCGGTCAAAGACAGCAAAAGTGCGGGATCTTCCCTAAAGTTCTGTCTGGTCGCAACGGGCGAGGCAGACATCTACCCGCGGGTCGGGCGAACGATGGAATGGGATACGGCAGCGGGTCATGCGGTTTTGCTTGGCGCGGGCGGCGACGTCGTGCGCTTCGACGATCACACGCCACTGCTGTACGGAAAACCTGACTTCTCAAATCCGTTCTTCATCGCTTATGCTCCTGGCGTGGAACTTAAAAAGCCGTAGCGTCGTCACAAGTCCGCCAGTTTTTCAGGCGACGACGAAATGCGATGTGCGCTGACCGTGGGGAAGCGCCAGGTACGGGGACTATTTTTTGATTTTTCTCTGGAACAATGACGGAAAGAAACCTGTTTGTTAAACTCTAGAGTGGATATTCGATCGCAATGGGCTGTCGAACATGACACTCGAACGACTGGATAGCAGAGGCATGGCCGATGAAACGTAAAGTAACCAAAGCAATCTTTCCCGTCGCAGGGCTCGGAACGCGGTTCCTTCCCGCAACCAAGTCGATCCCGAAAGAGATCATGACTCTCGTCGATCGGCCGTTGATTCAATATGCCATCGATGAAGCGCGTGCGGCGGGGATCAAAGAGTTCATCTTTGTGACATCGCGCGGCAAAAGCGCGCTTGAAGACTATTTCGACCACTCGCCGGTTCTTGAGCAAGAGTTGCGCAAGAAGGGCAAGGACGAGCTGCTCGAAACCCTCAAGAACACCAACATGGACAGCGGTGCAATCGCGTATATTCGCCAGCACAAGGCCTTGGGTCTGGGGCATGCGGTCTGGTGCGCGCGCCGGCTGATGCAGAACGAACCGTTCGCCGTCATTCTGCCCGACGATGTCATTGCTGCCGAAAAGCCGTGCCTGCAACAAATGGTCGAAGCCTATGAAGAAACGGGCGGCAGCATGGTTGCCGCGATGGAAGTCCCCAAGGACAAGGTTTCGGCTTACGGTGTTCTGGACGTCAAGGAAGACATGGGTTCGATCGTTTCGGTTAACGGCATGGTCGAAAAACCCGCGCCAGGGACGGAACCTTCGAATCTGGCAGTCATCGGGCGATACATCCTTTCGCCGAACGTGATGCGGAACCTGAACAAGAAAAAGACCGGCGCGGGCGGCGAAATTCAGCTGACCGATGCGATTGCGGAAGAGATCAATCAGGACCGCGGCGTCTACGGTTTCCGGTTCCGCGGGCAACGCTACGATTGCGGATCGAAAGCCGGGTTCTTGCAGGCCACCGTTGCGTTCGGTTTGGCTCGCGAAGATCTCAGGGATGAATTGGGTGCCTATCTCGATGAGATGGTCGCATCACGGCGCGCAGCAGAATAGGGCGCGCATTTGTCTAGGCGTGTCCTTGTAACTGGTGGTGCTGGCTACATTGGCTCGCACGCGTGCAAGGTGCTGTCGCAGAACGGTTATGTTCCAGTTTGCTTTGACAATTATTCGACAGGCTGGCCCGACGCCGTAAAATTCGGGCCAGCCGAACAAGGCGATATTTCAGACCGCAATCGCTTGGATGAGGTGTTTGCGAAACACAGTCCGGTTGCCGTGATGCACTTTGCCGCTTTCAGCCAAGTCGGCGAAAGCATGTCGGACCCGGGAAAATACTGGCGCAACAATGTTCTGGGATCGCTGACACTGATAGAATCCGCGGTTGCTGCGGGCTGTCTTGATTTCGTGTTCAGTTCAACCTGTGCCACCTACGGCGATCAGGACAACGTTGTTCTCAACGAAGACAGTGTGCAATTTCCCATAAACTCCTACGGGTCATCAAAACGCGCGATCGAAGAAATTTTGCGGGATTTCGAGGCCAGCCACGGTCTGCGGCATGTGATCTTTCGCTATTTCAACGTGGCCGGGGCGGATCCTGCCGCCGAGGTCGGCGAATGGCACCAGCCCGAGACGCATCTCGTGCCGTTGATCCTGGACGCAATAGCCGAAAAACGGGATGCGTTGACCGTCTACGGCACAGATTACAATACGCCGGATGGAACCTGCATTCGCGACTATGTGCATGTCATGGATCTGGTCGACGCACATATCCTGGGTTTGGAATGGCTGGCGCAGGATCGGGGCAGCCGGGTCTTTAATCTGGGAACAGGGACAGGGTTTTCCGTGCGCGAGGTCATAGATCATGCCCGGCAGGTCACCAAGCGCCCGGTTCCCATTATCGAGGGAGAGCGCCGGGCCGGGGACGCCACCAAACTGGTTTCCGGAAGCGATCGTGCCAGCAGCGAACTCGGCTGGAACCCCAAGCGATCGAACTTGACAGACATGCTGACCGACGCATGGCGCTGGCATAAGGGCGGGGGGTATGGCGACTAAGACCGTATCGATATCGGGAACGGCGACCCAAGTGCCGCGCACTGCGTTGTCTGTTCAATCCGCCCGGCAAGCCTATTACCTACGCCATAAACGGCGGTATTTGCTTTGGCGGGCGTTCCGACGGCGCAGGCAATTGTCGTGTATATCAGACCGGACGGCTCAGATTACCACGAACGCAATCTTGGCATTTTGCACCGTGCGGAACGAAATGCTGCGCTTGCCCTATTTCCTGCAGCATCACCGAAACCTGGGGGTGCAGCATTTCTTGTTCGTCGACAATGGCTCTGACGATGCGACCACAGAGTTTCTTGCGGCGCAGCCGGATGTTTCCTTGTGGACCACGGGGGCGAGCTATCGGCTGTCCCGGTTCGGTATGGATTGGCTGACATGGCTGCAGGTTCGTTACGGCGACGGACACTGGTGCTTGACGCTGGATGCGGACGAGCTGTTCATTTATCCACACCATGATACGCGTTCGATCCGCGCTTTGGCCGCGCAACTTGACCGCATCGGCGCGCGTTCATTTGGCACGATGATGCTCGATCTTTATCCCAAAGGCCGCCTGGATCAGCAGGTCTATCAGCCAGGCGACGATCCGACCGATATTTTGGAATGGTTCGACAGTGGAAATTACATCGTGCAAAGACAGGAACCCGCTGGAAACCTGTGGATACAGGGTGGGCCGCGGGCGCGTGTGTTTTTTGCCGACAACCCGCGCAGGGCCCCGACGCTCAACAAGACGCCATTGGTTAAATGGAGCAGGCGGTATGCCTACGTCAGCTCGACGCATTCCATGCTGCCCCCAAGGCTGAACCGCGTCTATGACACATCCGGTGGAGAGCGGATCAGTGGTATTCTGCTCCACACCAAATTTCTCCACACAGCTGTTGCGCGCTCTCGCGAGGAAAAATCCCGCCGCCAGCATTTTGGCAACCCCGCAGATTTTGACGCCTATTACGATCACGTGGCAGCGGCGCCGGACCTATGGACAGAACATTCGTCCCGCTTGCTGGGCTGGCGCCAGCTTGAGGCAATGGGCCTTATGTCGCGCGGAGGTTGGGTTTAGCGCGACCGGTCATTTAAGCCCCCGGAATGGTTTGGAAATCCGGCTCAGAAAAGGGGGCCGGCAACAATGACCGTTTTTCCAGCGTGAACAATTGCTTGGCAAATACGGTCAATGTTGTGTTAATCCTAACAGGCTAGATTACCGGCTGAATAATTTAGCCGCAGAAGGGCATGGGTTGAGGCTTGGGTGTTTGGCAGTCATATCGGTTGCGGGTAAGGCGTAAGCGTTGGCGGTATCGTGCCTTTTTAAAGCGACGTGAGTTGTCCCTGTTTTCGGACCACACCCGCGCTATCGGGCGCAAAGACATCTTGCTGTTTTCGACGTTGCGAAATGAAAAAGTCCGGCTGCCCTATTTTTTGAAATATTACCGTGATCTTGGGGTCAATCACTTCTTGATCGTGGACAATGATTCAACCGATGGATCACGGGAATATCTTGCACAGCAACCAGATGTCACGCTTTGGACCACGGGGGCCAGCTACAGAAAATCACGGTTCGGCGTGGATTGGCTGAATTTTCTACAAGTGAAATACGGGCATGGCCATTGGTGCTTGACGGTAGATCCGGACGAATTCTTCATCTATCCATTTTGCGACACGCGTCCGATACGCGCACTCACCGACTGGTTGGATAACTCGGGTCTGCGCAGTTTCTCGGCAATGCTGTTGGACATGTATCCCAAGGGCCCCATCGACAGCCAGACCTACGTCGAAGGTCAGGACCCCTTCGAAATCGCAAATTGGTTTGACAGCGGAAACTATACAATCACCCGCAACGGGTTTTATGGCAATCTCTGGATCCAAGGGGGCCCGCGCGCGCGTGCGTTCTTTGCAGATGATCCCGAAGCGTCGCCTGCTTTGAACAAAATTCCCTTGGTGAAATGGGATCGGTCCTACGCATATGCCAGTTCTACCCATGCGCTTTTGCCGCGCGGTCTGAACCTGGTCTATGACAACTGGGGCGGGGAAAAAGCTTCGGGCTGCCTGTTGCACGCGAAGTTTCTGAATACGTTTTCACAGAAAGCCGCCGAAGAATTAGAGCGGGGCGAACACTATGCCGGAGGACGCGAATATCATTCCTACCGCCAGAAAATTGCCGATAATCCGGACCTATGGTGCAAGTGGTCCGAGAAATACATAAACTGGCGGCAGCTTGAAATATTGGGGCTGATGTCCAAAGGGAATTGGGCGTGACCGTCGGTTTCGTGATGATGGTGCACGATGCGCTTCACCGCGCCGAACAAGTGGCGCGGCACTTCGCGACAAACGGATGCCCTGTCGTCATTCATTGTGACAAACGTACACCGCGCGCCGAATTTGACGGCCTCAAGCGTGGCTTGGCAGATCTGGAAAACGTCAAATTCTGTAAACGTCATGCTTGCGACTGGGGAACCTGGTCGTTGGTGCAGGCATCGCAGACCGGATCGGAAATGATGCTGACCAGCTTTCCCGAGGTTCGGCACGTGTACTTGGCTTCTGGCTCATGTCTGCCTTTGCGCCCGATTGAATCGCTGCGCGCGTATCTTGCGGATCGCCCGATGACGAACTTCATCGAAAGTGTGACTATCGAAGATGTCCATTGGACAGTTGGTGGATTGGATGAAGAGAGGTTCACGTTCCGCTTTCCCTTCTCATGGAAAAAGTACCGCAAATCGTTTGACACCTACGTACGCTTCCAGCGACGATTCGGTTGCACAAGGAAGCTGCCCAAAGGGATTGTGCCGCACTTAGGAAGCCAATGGTGGTGCCTGACGCGGCAAACACTTTCAGCGATATTGGAAGATCCGGATCGCGCCGAAATCGACCGGTATTTTTCCAAGGTTTGGATTCCGGACGAAAGTTACTATCAGACATTGGTCCGGCAGTTCGCGACAAATATCGAGAGCCGGTCGCTCACCCTGTCCAAGTTCGATTTTCAGGGCAAACCGCACATTTTTTATGACGATCACCTGCAATTGCTTCGCCGGTCTGACTGCTTCATGGCGCGCAAGATCTGGCCCGAAGCCAATCGTCTGTATGATGCCTTCCTCAAGCCAAAAGATGAATTCACGCGCGCCGAACCCAATCCAGGTAAGATCGATCGAATTTTTGCCAAGGCGGTTGAAAGGCGCACGCAGGGCCGCGACGGGCTATATATGCAATCGCGGTTGCCGGCAGATGGAATCGACAAGGGCAAGACCTGCGCGCCTTATTCCATTTTTGAGGGTTTTTCGGACATTTTCGAAGATTTCGATGTCTGGTTGGCCCGCGCGGTAGACGCGCGCGTTCACGGGCACCTCTATGCGCCCGACGGGGCCGAGTTCGCAGGGGGCCAAACCATCTTTACCGGGGCGTTATCAAATTCACCAAAGCTGCGCGACTACAACCCCTGTGCCTTTTTGACGTCGCTTATCTGGAATACCCGCGGCGAAAGGCAGGTTTTTCAGTTCGGCCCACGCGACACACAGGGCATCAGCTGGCTTGTTGCGACGGACCCCAATGCACAGATCACGGTTATTTCGGGTGCATGGGCAGTGCCGTTGTTTCAATCTAACGCCAACTTTTCGGAAATTCGGCGAGAAGCCGCGCGTCTTCAAAAGATCGAAGCGGAACACTTGGATATTTTGCGATCACCTTACCGAAAGGCGCGGGTGCGTATCTGGACCTTGGCGGACTTTATTGAAAGTCCCATGGAGCCACTTCAAACCGTTATTGATGAAATCGGAACGCGGGGTGGCCGGCGTTTGGCCGAGGCCCCGAAGATGAGGGATCTGACCGGATTTGGGCAATTTCTGCAGAACCTCAAGAACCAAGGGATGCATCCACATCTGATGGGGGATTTTCCCACGGGTGACCAACAGGAATCTCAGCAACGCCCGCGCAAGCGGCCCTATCTGGTGAAATGACATTGGCAGGACCATTCGATTACTTCGTGGTTTTCGCAAACATGCGAACCGGGTCGAATTACCTTGAGGAAAACCTCAACGATTACGATCGGTTGCACTGTTGGGGCGAGGCATTCAATCCGCATTTCATCGGACACGCGGGAAAAACGGAAATGGCCGGTGTGTCCCTGGCCGAACGCGAAGCGCAGCCCGAACGGTTGTTGACCGCAATCCGATCCAAAACGGATGGGTTGGCGGGGTTCCGGTTCTTTCCAGGTCACGACCCGCGCATCTTAGACGTTGCGCTAAAAAACCCGCGTTGTGCCAAGATCATCCTGACCCGCAATCCAATCGAAAGTTACGTTAGTCAGAAAATTGCGGCGGCCACTGGCCAGTGGCGACTGGGTGACATGAAGACCGCGAAGACGGCCAAGGCGCGTTTCGACAAGCAGGAATTCGAAGGCTTCCTTGCGGACCTTCAGGCGTTTCAGCTGGATCTTTTGACCGGGCTTCAAACTACGGGCCAAACCGCCTTCTATGTTGGATATGACGATCTGCACAATCTGGACGTGTTGAACGGTCTGGCCAAATTCCTCGGATGTGACAGTCCAAAGGACAAAGCGAACACAAGGACCAAAGTTCAAAATCCGCAGGTGCTGCGTGACAAAGTCGAAAACTACGAAGAAATGACAGCAGCACTGTCTGGTTTCGACCATTTCAACCTGTCGCGCACACCGAATTTCGAACCGCGCCGCGGCCCCAATGTTCCCCGCTACGTGGCCTCTGAAGTTGCCCCATTGCTCTATATGCCGATCAAAGCGTCAGCCGAAGCCGAGGTTCTGCAATGGCTCAGTTCACTTGGGGCGACGCGCAGCGGCTTCACGCAGAAAACGCTGCGTCAGTGGAAACGCAAGAATACCGGGCATCGAAGTTTCACTATCGTGTGCCATCCTGTCGCGCGGCTGCACCGTGCTTTTTGTGACCATATTCTCGCGACGGACGGCGACGTGTATCTGGAAATCCGTCAAAGGCTGATCAAAGACTACCGCATTGGCATTCCCGAAGTCCTTTCGCCGGATTATAGCCGTGACGCACACCGGGCCGCATTCATCGCGTTCGCCGAATGGATCAAAGGCAACCTGAACGGCCAGACTTCGGTGCGGGTTGACGCATCATGGGCGACACAAGCTGAAACCATCGCGGGATTTTCGCAATTCGGCGCACCTGACATGGTCATTCGCGCAGATGACATGAAACGGGATCTGCCTTTGTTGGGTCAGTGGGTCGGAGCAAAAACAGAACCCGTGCCCGGTTTGGCCGCCGATACCCCGTTTGCCTTGTCAGACATATATGACGAACACGTAGAGGCCGCTGTGAAAGCGGCCTATCAGAAAGACTACATGATGTTCGGATTTGGCCCCTGGGCGCGCTAAGCGGCTTGGGTCTTGGGCGATTCGGTCAAGATCGCATGAAGCGTTGCCGGATCGTCATTGGCGCGCAGTTTTGAGCAGATATTCGCGTCCCGCATGGTCCGCGATACAAGCGCCAGCGCCTTGAGATGATCTACACCCGAATTGACCGGCGCGAAGAGCGAGAAAATCAGATCTACCGGTTGACGATCAACCGCGTCGAAATCCAGAGGTTCTTCGATCCTGACAAAGGCACCGACCACACGATCAAGGCCGTGCAACCGCGCGTGAGGCAACGCCACACCATGGCCAACCCCGGTGGGGCCCAGGCTCTCGCGGTCGAGCAATGCGTCCACGGCATCATTCGGCGGCAGCCCGTAGGCACCCGCAACAATTTCGCCCAGGTCCTGAAACAGCCGTTTCTTGCTGGACAGTTTGCCGACGACCTTGATAGCCGTCGGCTCGAGAATCTCGAAAAGTTCCATTGGTGAGTGCCGTTATCCCGCGTCGCACCGCGGCGACGTCAACTAAGCGTTGTTTGGGTCTATCCAGCCGATGTTCCCGTCATCGCGCCTGTAAACAACGTTGATTTCGCTTTTGCCTTCATTTCGGAACACCAGCGCCGGAGCACCAGCCAATTCCATTTGCATCACTGCCTCTCCGACTGACAAGTCGGGAATTTTGGTTTCCATCTCCGCGATGATCATGGGTTGGAGCGACTCCGGCTCCGACTCGGTATCATGATCGTTAGCGGCGAGGATATACGAGGAAGCGCCAATCGATTCAACCGGGTCTTTACGATCACGGTGGTGATCCTTCAACCGCCGTTTGTAGCGACGGAGTTGCTTTTCCATTTTTTCAGCGCAGCTATCGAAAGCCGCATAGATATCGTGGGCGTGGCCACGCGCCTGGGTCGTCAGACCTGTGGACAGGTGAACCACGGCTTCGCATACGAATTCGCCTGCTTGCTTGCTGAATATGATGTTCGCGTCGGTTGGTCGTTCGGCATATTTTTCGATGACCTCCCCTAGTTCAGATTTCACATGTGTCTGGAGAGCTTCCCCGATGTCGATCTGTTTGCCACTGATTTGATAGCGCATCACGCCTCCTTCGGTTGAAATACGTCACCCGCAAGCTGAGCAACGACGGCTCAGGCGGAATGGCGGGTTCCGTGGACAATTTTTGCAAAGAACTTTAGGCCCCGACGGGTCGGACGTTGTCGGTGCGGCGGCGGGCGAAGCCAGTGCACATTCGTGAAACGCGCTCATTTGCATTTGTTCAATTGGCGCACGAGCGCGGCCTGTTTGTCAACTGCTAGAGCGTGCAAATCGGTCAAACCCGGAAGTTCTGGCCCAGGTAGACCCGCCGCACGTTTTCGTCGTGAACCACTTCGTCGGTTGTGCCGGACATCATGACCTCGCCATCGTGCAAAATGTACGCACGATCTACAATTCCCAGTGTTTCCTGCACGTTATGGTCCGTGATCAAAACACCGATGCCGCGGGTTTTGAGCTCGGTCACCAGACCCCGGATTTCGCCGACCGCGATAGGATCGACACCTGCGAAAGGTTCGTCGAACAAAACGTAACGCGGGCCAGCGGCAAGGCATCGGGCAATTTCGACCCGTCTCCGTTCGCCCCCCGAAAGCGCCAGTGCCGATGCCCGACGCAGGTGGGTGATCGACATTTCTGTCAGCAGGTCTTCCAGCTTTTCACGTCGTTCAAGCCGGTCTTTTGTCGAAATCTCCAGAATTGCCAGAATGTTGTCTTCGACATTCAAACCGCGAAAAATCGACACCTCTTGCGGAAGATAACCAATCCCCAGCTTGGCGCGCCGATACATGGGCAAATAAGTTACATCGCGCCCGTCGATCATGACCTGACCACCTTCCGGTTGGATCAGTCCCGCGATCGCATAAAAACATGTGGTCTTGCCAGAGCCGTTTGGTCCGAGCAGGGCCACGACTTCACCACGCTCAAGGTTCAGGCTGACATCCCGGATCACGAGCCTTTTTCGATAGCTTTTGCGAAGACGGGTGACCTGTAGTCCGGCAGCACCGTCGGCCACGGATAGATCGGGGTCCGCGCTCATCACTGGGACCCCGGGTTCAGGATGGTTTTGACCCGTCCGTCCATCTGGCCGGTGCCCGATTTGAGATCGACTACAAGGCGCTGAGACGACAAGGCATTTTGCCCCTGCGTCAGGATGACATCTCCGGTCATCACGATCTTGCCCGATTCGATGGTGTAGTCGGCGTTTTGTGCTTCTGCCGCTTCGGTCGCGGTGGCCAAGGTTACACCACCACTGGCGATCAGGCGTTCGATCTGCCCGGTCGTGGCCCCGTCGCCTTCGGCATATTCCACCCGTACTTCGCCCGCAGACAGACGCATCTGGCCTTGGCCTATCAGCACATTTCCGCGAAAGACCGCCGAGCCGTCCTTTTGATCCACGGACAGTTGGTCGGCCGTGATTTCAACGGGTGCCAGGGTGTCCTGTTTCAATGCGCCGAACGACACGTCTGTTCCCTGGGCCGCAGCCATTCCGGCGACAAGACTTGTCACCACCGCCAATGTGATCTGCAGGTTTCGCACCACGTTCGCACCTTTCACTGTTGCGGTTGATATACCAGTTTCACGCCTTCGTTGAAAACCAGAAGATAGGTGTCGTCGGCGTCATCGCGGGTCACGCGCATTTTCCCGGCGACAAGATTTCCCATCGGCGCGGTTGCCGTGATCTCACCCGCCGTGACCAGTTCGGTTGCTTCCAAGTTCGCGGCGATACGGCTGGTTTCCACACGGAAGCCATCCGACGTTGTGACGATCACGCCGCCACCCAATTCGGCGCGTCTGGATTGGGTGTCCAACGCGCCGTCATTTGCATCCAGTTGGATCGTGGTTCCCACAGGCAGGTCGATGCGCAGCACAAGGTTCGAACCGGACGCCATGCCTTGACCGCCGGCATCCGGGCGAATGGTCTCGGCAGACAGGGTGATCGCCGCGCCATCGGACGATACGCCTGAGAACCGGGGTTGGCCGATCCTTTGCTCGCGCGCAAGTTCAGAGGCGTCGACATCGGCAAAAGGCAGGTCGGTTGCCGGATCGATTGTGCGTGCCGTCAGAAATACCGTCGACATCAGCGCCAGCGCCGCAAGGGGCAGAATGATTTTCAGCCAGGCGACCAGTCGCGAATACGTATTGTCATAGGCCGCCACAGCGTCAGCCCAACCCTGCCCGCAGGCAGTCATGGATATGCAGGATACCGCACGGCGGTCCGTCACGCTGGACGAAAAGACAAGTGATCTTGCGCTGGTTCATCTCGGCCACCGCGCTTTCGGCCAGATCGTTCGGCCGAATCGTGTGCGGGGCTTTGGTCATGACATCTGCTGCGGTTGCGTCCAGCAGCCCATCCATGTGACGGCGCAAATCGCCATCAGTAATGATCCCGATCAGCCGTCCTTCGTTGTCAGTCACGCCTACGACGCCGAAGCCTTTTTGACTGATCACCAGCAGCGCGTCGCTCATCGGTGCACTGGCGGGCACCAGAGGCATGTCCTCGTGCATCAGGTCAGCGACCTTGGACAGGCGCACACCCAATTTACCCCCGGGATGAAAGACCTTGAAATGCTCGGGCGAAAATTTGCGGTGTTCCATCAAGGCGATGGCCAGAGCATCGCCAAGGGCCAATGTCATCGTGGTCGAGGTCGTCGGAACGATGCCCTGGTCACACGCTTCTTCTGCGGGTGGCAGGATCAATTGCACGTCCGACTGGCGGATCAATGTGCTGTCGGCCCGCGAGGCAACGCCGATCAGGGGGATGGAAAATCGCCGGGAATAGGCGACGATGTCAGCCAGTTCAGGTGTTTCACCCGAATTGGACAGCACCAGAAGCACATCGCCTTTGGTCAACATGCCCAGATCACCGTGGCTGGCTTCGGCGGGGTGAACGAAATGGGCCGGCGTGCCGGTGCTGGCCAAAGTGGCGGCAATCTTGCGCGCGACATGGCCGGATTTTCCCATGCCTGAAACGATCACCCGGCCGGGCGCATCCAGTATGGTTTGCGCGGCCACGACAAAGCTATCACCCAGAGCATCTGCAAAGGATGCCAAAGCATCGGCTTCGCGTTTCAATACCCGTTTGCCAGTTGCAATCAGTTTGTCTGGGTTCACGTCCATCGGATCAGTGCGCGAAAATGTCAGTTTCGGGCCAGCCTGCCAAATCCAGCCGGGCCCGCGTCGGCAAGAAATCAAAGCAAGCTTGCGCCATGTCAGCGCGTCCTTCGCGGTCCAGCATTTCGTTCAATTTGGTCCGCAGCGCGTGCAGGTAAAGCACGTCTGAAGCGGCGTAATCCAATTGGGCTTTGGTCAGCTCGTTCGCGCCCCAATCACTCATTTGCTGCATTTTCGAAATATCGACTTTCAGCAATTGATCCAGAAGGTTCTTGAGGCCATGTCGGTCCGTGTATGTCCGGACCAGTTTCGAGGCGATCTTGGTGCAATAGACCGGCGCGGCCAACGTACCAAAGGCATGGTACATTGCTGCGATGTCAAACCGGCCAAAGTGGAACAGCTTGAGAACATTGGGGTCCGCCAACAACTTGCACAGGTTTGGCGCGTCTGTCTGACCCTTGGCGATCTGGACAATATGCGCATTGCCGTCGCCGCCGGACAGTTGGACAACGCACAAGCGGTCGCGATGCGGGTTCAGCCCCATTGTTTCACAGTCGATTGCCACTTCCGGACCCAGATCCAGGTCGTCGGGCAGATCGCCCTTATACAAATAGTTCGCCACTTGTCGGCCTCGTCCTTCATGAATTTGAATGTACCTAGGCACAAACACGCGTTGGGTAAAGGTGTGCCCGCGCGTCGAATGGGGGATACCTGCCATTCAGGCCCGCTTTCCAAGCAGCCTATGCCCATATAAATGCGGACCAGAATTTTTCCAAAAAGTTGACGCTTTTTCAATTTGCGGGGTACGGACGATACGCGGCCGGTGCATCAGTGTCCGGGCAGAACAGTACGAGTTCTGACACCGGAACACACGCGCGCTCATGCAACGCCGGATTCATGGCGGCGAAAATGGCATGATCTACCGCAAGGTTCGCATGTTGAAGGTACATTCAGGGGATTTCCGGCCCAGCAACAGTCTTTGGATTTCGCTTCACGCGTGCCTGCGCCAATTTAATGGTTTGGTTTTGGCCTGACCTGCGCAAGGCGAAAAACACGGGAGCTGCCTCCCCCGTGTTTACTGTCGAAGTTCTCTGTGGGTGTGGATTGCCACCACTTGGCGGCAATCCCAAGGATCAATTGATCAGATCGAACCGGTCTGCGTTCATGACGCGTGTCCACGCCGCTACAAAATCACGCACGAATTTTTCGGCGTTATCGTCTTGGGCATACACCTCGGCATAGGCCCGAAGGATCGAATTTGAGCCGAACACCAGATCGACGCGTGTGGCGGTGTGTTTGACGTCACCTGACACGCGATCACGGATTTCATAGATCCCGTCTCCGACAGGTTCCCATGTGTAGCGCATGTCGGTGATCGTGGTGAAGAAGTCGGTCGTCAAACTGCCAACCCTGTCCGTGAACACACCATGCTCGGTGCCGCCATAGTTGGTTCCCAGTACGCGCATCCCGCCGACCAATGCCGTCAGCTCTTTGGCCGTCAGTGTCAGAAGCTGCGCCTTGTCCAGCATCAATTCTTCGGGGCTGACGGCGTAGTCCTGCTTTAGCCAGTTGCGCATTGCGTCGGAAACCGGTTCCAGCGGCTCAAAACTTTCGGCGTCGGTCATGTCCTGGGTGGCGTCACCGCGACCGGGTGCAAAGGGAACGTCAATGTCAAAGCCAGCGGCCTTGATGGCCTGTTCCAATCCAACGTTCCCGGCCAGAACGATAACGTCCGCAAGCGAAGCGCCGGAATCGGCGGCGATCGGTTCCAGTTTCGACAGAACTTTTTGCAGGCGGTCGGGTTCGTTGCCTTCCCAGTCTTTTTGCGGAGCAAGGCGGATGCGTGCGCCGTTGGCACCGCCGCGCATGTCCGATCCACGATAGGTGCGGGCGCTGTCCCACGCGGTCGCGACCAGATCACCAACACTCAAACCGGTTTGCGCAATTTTTGCCTTTATGGCGTCCACATCATAGTCGGTTGATCCCGCAGGGACAGGATCCTGCCAGATCAGGTCTTCTTGCGGCACATCCGGACCAAGCCAGCGGGCTTTCGGACCCATGTCGCGGTGCGTCAGCTTGAACCAGGCTTTTGCAAAAGTTTCGTTGAAGTATTCGGGATCGGCCATGAACTTTTGGCAGATCTCGTTATAGACCGGATCGACCTTCATCGCCATGTCGGCATCGGTCATGATCGGCATGCGTTTGATCGAAGGATCTTCGACATCCACGGGCATGTCTTCTTCGGCGATATTGACGGGCTCCCATTGCCAGGCGCCGGCAGGGGACTTTTTCAGCTCCCATTCATGTCCGAACAGCATGTCGAAATAGCCCATGTCCCATTTGGTGGGTTCTTTGGTCCATGCGCCCTCGATACCGGATACGACCGTGTCGCGTCCGATGCCGCGGTTCACTTTGCCCATCCAGCCCAGACCCTGGAATTCGACGTCTGCCGTTTCCGGATCCGGCGACAGGTTATCGGCGGTTCCGTTGCCGTGGCATTTGCCGATGGTATGTCCACCTGCAGTTAGCGCGACGGTTTCTTCGTCGTTCATGGCCATACGCGCGAAGGTCTCGCGGACCTGTGCGGCGGTCCGCATCGGGTCGGGTTCGCCGTTCACCCCTTCGGGGTTCACATAGATCAAGCCCATCTGCACGGCTGCCAAAGGGTTATCCATCGTGGATGGATCGTTCACATCGCCGTAGCGGCTGTCGGACGGTGCAAGCCATTCTTTTTCGGCGCCCCAGTAGGTGTCTTTTTCGGGGTGCCAGATGTCCTCGCGCCCGAATGCAAACCCGTACGTCTTCAGGCCCGCAACCTCATAGGCAACCGTCCCGGAAAGAACGATCAGATCGGCCCAGGAAATCTGGTTGCCGTATTTTTTCTTGATCGGCCAGAGCAGGCGGCGGCCTTTGTCGGTGTTGACGTTATCAGGCCACGAGTTCAGCGGGGCAAAGCGCTGATTGCCGGTCCCGGCCCCGCCGCGACCGTCGGCCAGACGATACGATCCAGCCGCGTGCCATGCGACACGCGCGAACATGCCCACATAGCTGCCCCAGTCTGCGGGCCACCATTCTTGAGTTTCCGTCATCAAGGCCCGCAGGTCCGCCTTGAGCGCGTCAACGTCCAGTGATTTGAGATTGTCACGATAGCTGTGATCGGTATCCAGCGGATTTGTCATCTGATCGTGCTGGTGCAGGATGTCGAAATTCAACGCATTGGGCCACCAGTCCATGACTGTGGACGACAGGTTGGTTGCCGATCCGTGCATTACCGGGCACTTGCCAGCACCTGAATTGTCATTTCCGTCCATGTTTTCTCTCCTCGCTGGGGGATGTTCATTCGGGGTGTGCTTTTTCCGATGGGTCGAAAGCGATTCCTTGCCCTTCGGTTCGCGGTGACTTTATCGTCAACTTAGAATTATTATAATTAGGATTTTCTGATAGCTGTGATAGTTTTTGGTTATGAAGAATATTACGCTCAGACAACTTCGCTACTTTGACGCTCTCGCCAAACATCGTCATTTCGGGCATGCGGCCGAAGCGTGCTCGATTTCACAACCTGCCCTGTCGGTGCAGATGAAGGAACTTGAATCCATGTTCGGTGTCCCGCTGATCGAACGGGGCCCGCGAAACGTGCGATTGACGTCGGTTGGAGAGGACCTTGTGGCGCGCGCACGGGGCATCTTGCAGAGCGTGGACGAACTTGGCGATTTGGCCCGAACTGCGAAAGGCCCCTTGGCCGGGCGCTTGCGTTTAGGGGTCATTCCTACGGTCGGGCCATATCTGTTGCCGGAAACGATCAGTCATTTGACGGCCAAGTATCCCGAATTGGATCTGGAACTGCGCGAGACCATCACGCCCAATCTGGTGCGCGCTTTGCTCGAAGGGCGTTTGGACATTGCATTGGTGGCGCTACCCGTTTCCGAGCCCGGCCTGAGCGAAGCGCCGCTGTTCGAGGAAGAATTTGTTCTGGTACGTCCATTGGCCGATGCGGGAAAACCAGTGCCGCGGCCCGATAATTTGCGTGAAATGCGTTTGCTGCTTCTGGAAGAAGGTCATTGCTTTCGTGACCAAGCGCTTTCGTTCTGCAATCTGACGCAGTCGGCGCCGCGTGATCTTATGGAAGGCAGTTCGCTGACAACCCTGGTGCAAATGGTCGGGTCTGGAATCGGCGTGACGTTGATCCCGGAAATGGCCACCAAGATTGAAGCTGCCTCTGCCCCGGTGTCGTTCGCACGCCTGCTCGCCCCACGCCCGAAGCGCAAGATTGGCATGGTATGGCGCAAGGCCAGTCCACTGGCTGATAATTTTGCCCAAGTCGCGGATGAATTGCGCGACCAGTACGCACGCGTGCGGATGGAAACCCAGAAACAATGCTAGGCGCGTGGGGCGGCGTCGCGCGCAACAGGTCGGTGGCTAACGGCGGCGCCATACGACAGTGTCGGTCAGACATGAAAAAAAAGGGCCGGCGCAGTGGCCGGCCCCTTGGTGTGTTCGCCGCACTCAGTTGGCGCGAACGTCTTTGGGCGCGTCATCGTCATCGGCCCCGAACACGGATGAATTGCGAACCGCTGCGGCCTTCGCACGCTCGTCTTCCAAGACCCGGTCAGCTTCACTAAAGGGGTTATACACGTCGTCCGCGGGATCGCCCGATTGGTTGTCGCGGGCGCGCCACATGGCAAGCCCTGCAATCGCAGCGCCGATCGCCACGGCTGCGCCGCCGACGACCAAGGGGTTTTCGCGCACGAAGCTGCGCGCTTCGCGGGCTTTTTCACGCGCTTGCGTGGTCGCTTTGTCTGCGGCCTCAATCGCGCGATGGCGCGCCGCGATCACCTTGGCGCGGGCCTCTTCGCTCAGCTCTTCGGTGCCTTCCGTGATACGCTCGCGCAGGTTCTGCGCGTCACGCTGGAGTTTCGCCAGACGGCTGTCTGAATGGGTGTCAGCGTCCATGGGATGGTATGTTGTCATTGGGTCTTCCTCCGTGGTCTGTGCGGCGCTTGTGGCATGCCGGGTAGAACGGACATGCGCCGCTGGGTTCGTTTTCGGGTTGTGTTTGGATTGCGACAGCCAGTCCAACGCAACAGAAATGACTGTATTCGTGATTGCCGACCTTCCTGCGCCGCGCAGGCCTTCTATTGCGCCCGCTGCCATTTCTTCGCCTACCGCGACAGAGGTGCGGGCTGCTTCACTGGCCAACGCGCGGGGTTCGAGACGGTCCGACAAGTGGTCAAGCATGGCGTTCAATGCGGCCCGCTCAGCGTCAATATCGGCTTGGATCCGGTCTATGTCAGACATTGGTTTTCTCCCGCAATATCGCGGCGTCCTGGCGTAGATTGGCCATTGTCTGCTCGGGAACCGGGGTTGCCGACTTCAGGTCATTCAGGCCGCGCAAGCCCAGGACAAGCGCGACAAGGCCGAACCCGACTGCAACCAACACGGTTGCAAGCGTTGGCGCGATGCCGTTCTGCACCAACAAGCCGACAAAGAACCCGGCCAGCAGATTGAGAGCCACCATCGCCAGAACGGCCGCAAACACAAGAAGCGCCAATGCGACGCCCGCGCGCGAGACCGAAGCCCGCAGTTCACTGCGCGCCAGTTCGATCTCTTTTTCAACCAAACGGGATGAATGACGGAACACGTCCACCAACAGGGCCAGGGTTGAACTCGGCTGCTCAGAGCGTCGCATCACTTGTACCTCGCGTCCGAAAGGGTTCGCGCGATTGCATAACCCAGCAACAGTGCGCCGCCGGCAAAGACGACGGGATTGCGGCGGGCCAGTTTCGAAATGTCGCGTCCCAATTGACCGATCTCATTGTCGCGGATTGCTTCCGACGCATCAGCAAGGTTGGCTGCGGCCGCACTGAGCGATGACGCCGTCCGGCTGACCGTGTCACCAACGGTGTTCACAGTCGTATCGACCGTTTCCTGGGCCGTCCGGGCGAATGCATCGACGCTGTCCTGAAGGTCTTTCGCGGCTTGGTCGACCGTGCTTTCGGTCTCGTCCACGACGTTTTCAACCTTGTTCTTGACGTTCGAAGTGGTGGTCATGGCAGTCCCCTCGGATTGAATTGAAAGGCGCCCGGCTGAACTTGGCCGGGCACGATGAGACAGGGATTATTCCCAGAAACCTTCATCGATGTTTTCACGCTCTTCCAGCTGCTCTTCGCTCAGCCCGGTCACAACAACCCAGTCGCTGTCACCGTCATTGTCGGCCTTGAAGAACTTCATTTCGTCGAGCGAGACCATCACGTGCTTGTCGCCCAGATCAAGGAAGCCGCCAACTTCGGCAATCAGACCGACGAGTTTGCCGTTTTCGTCCATGACGAGGTCTTCGATCTCGCCAATTTCATTCCAGTCGGTTTCAACTTGCGAATAAGACGTGGAGTAATCCCACATGAAATCGCTTTTCGTGTTGGCGGTGTAGATTTCAGCGTCAACCAGATCACGGGCACGGATCATCGACCCCGTGGTGATGGCGCTTTCGCTTGCAGGCGTTTTCATTTCTTCGCCGGCAGTGGTGGAATGGGTCTCGGCGTAGGCGGCGGTACTCAGTGCGATAGCGCTTGCAGCAATAATGGGGAACTTCATTTTGAATTCCTTTCTTGTTCGTGTTTCAGCTTCTGGATGGGCAACGATCCGTGAAGATCATTCGTTCCAAAATTTTTTGAAAATATTTTATTTACAAATGGATAGGCGCGCGGAATCCACCGCGCGCCCTCCTGAATCTGATCCACTACGTAAAAAGCCGGCAGGCGGCGATTTATGCAACGAGGTACGGGAACGGGATCAGTTAACGGTGTCTGGACCTGTGAGATTACGTCTCAACGGGGAACGTCCAGCGCAGAGCAAGAGACACAGTTCATCGTATGATCCAATGTCGATCGCATCGTGTGAATGGTCCGAAACGGGGTCATCTGGGTCTCCACTAGTTCCACGGTAGGGCGGACTTTTTCCGCCTTGCGTATCGACAACCCGGGGCGATCCGAAAAGTTCCCTGGGTTGTCGGGGTGTCTCAGCAGGTCGCATCAGCGGAACCAACCGACGTGGTCAGCGTTGCCCAAACAGTCTGCGTCTGGTTAACGCGCGCGGCAGGCTGTTCGTGGGGCGATTTGGACAGCCCGCCCATCAAATCCGGATGAAAGGCAACCCGTGCAAAAAGTTCAGACGAATTGGGCCGTGGTCGGCATCTTCATCATCCTTTGCGTTCACACCTTGCATTGGGCGGCGGGTTTTCTGGTGCCAATTACAGCGGCATTTCTTGGTTTCCTTGTGACGTTGCCCCTTGAAAGTCGGCTGCGCCGTATCGGAATCCCCAGCTCTGTGACTGCGGCATCTGTATGTACTGCGTTGTCAGGAGTGATCCTGTTCGTGCTGTTTTCGATTTCGGCCCCGGTCGCTCAACTTCTTGAGGACCTTCCCGATTTGGTGCAATCGATGCGCTATGATATGGCCAGCATCGGCGGCGAGATGGTCGAAAATCTGCAAGAAGCTCAGGAAGCCGCCGAAGAGGTCATGGGCGAAGAGCCGTCAGCGGTCACCGTCAAGGTTGACACAGAAGGCGGAATTTTGGCCAGGCTGATGGCGACGGCTCCAACCTTGGGGGGGCAGATCATTCTTTCGGTGGTCCTGATGTTTTTCCTGATTTCGTCGGGGCAAACATTTTTACGCAAGCTGGTCGCCATTGGGGGTGACTTCCGCGAAAAGCGCGCAACGGTTGAGGTGGTCCAACGCGTCTCGGTCAAATTGGGCAGCTACCTGAGCGGGATAACATTCATCAATGCCGGCTTGGGCGTGGTCGTCGGCATCGCAATGTGGCTGTTGGATGTTCCAGATCCGGTGATGTTTGGCTTTATCGCCTTTTCGTTCAACTTTGTGCCCTACCTGGGCGCTGTCGCCGGGGCATCCCTGGCCGCCATCGTCGGCTATAGCGACGCGGGTAGTCTTTGGTCATCGGCGGGGATTTTCGCGGTCTACATGGTGCTGACTTCGATCGAAGGACAGCTGGTAACACCTTACCTGCTTTCCGGCCGGTTACGCCTGAATCCCACGCTGATCTTTTTGACCGTCGCGTTCTTTGCGTGGATTTGGTCGGTTATTGGCATGGTCGTGGCGGTGCCGATCCTGATCGCCGCGAAAATCATCCTGGATGAACATCCAGCCACACGGCCAATCGGCCTGTTCCTGGGAAGCGATCACGAGGAACAGGCCACCTAGGCCTTGAGCAGTTGCCCCGCAAGCCGCGCGATTGCGCCCCGATCATATGGTTTCTGCATGAGCGGCGCGTCGGGAAACCCCTGCAGGATCGGGTCATCACGACCATACCCCGTGGCCAGTGCAATGGGGCACCCCAGCCCGACAAGATGCTCGGCCAGCGCTTGCGAACTTTCGCCGCCAAGATTTACATCCAGAATGGCAAAATCGGGTGTTCCGAATTTCATCTGTTCCATGCCGTCGGCCACAGAGCGGATCACGACGACTTCGCGCGCGCCCAACTGCTCGAGGCTGTCTGCAACATCCATGGCGATAAGTGCGTTGTCTTCGACCAGAAACAACCGCGCGATATGCGCTAGGGGGTCTTTGCAGAGCTCTTCCATTTCCTCGTCCTCGGCAGGTGGATGGTTTTGCCCGGAGGGTTCGAAATACCCCGCGGGAATGCGAAGAGTAACACGCAAGCCCGACCGGCAATAGTGTACTTCCGCTTCGCCGCCCAATTCGAACGGGATTGAGTTTTCGATGATCGTGCTGCCAAATCCGCGGCGGTCCGGTTCCTGAACCTCGGGGCCCCCGTTTTCTTCCCAGGTCAGGACAACATGTTCGTTATCGTCATGATCGACTGACAACTTGACGGTGCCTGTCTGGTTCGACAGGGCGCCATATTTCACCGCGTTTGTTACCAATTCGTGCAATACCAAAGCGATCGTCGGCGCGGCGTCCGCAGACGCCCACTGATCTGGGCCGACCAGGGTCAGTTTATCTTCGTTGGCTCCTGTAAATGCCTGCACCTCGCTCTTCAATAGTCGGGACAAAGACACGCCATTATGATGCGTCAGCTGATCATGCGCCTGGGTCAGGGCGCTAATGCGATCAAGGATCACGTTGATCTCGTCCCGGTTCTGGACCGTCCTGGATTGCGTTATGATCCCGCGCACCAACGCGAACACGTTGCGCACACGGTGATTGAGTTCCGAGATGATCGTGTCCTGGTTCTGGCTGGTTCGGCGCAGGCGACTTTCGACATTGCCTTGGATATTCAACGTCATTTCCAGCAAGATCGTGCGCAGGCGGTTTGCGATGCGCACATCACGGTCGGACCAAGGTTCCGACTGCTCTTTTTTTTCTTCACTCCATGCTTCGAAACTTGCGCGGGGTTGAAGGCGCCCTTGTGCATTGTCTTTTTTCGTCGGGGCACCCGCCCAGCGTATGGTCTGTGTGACTTGCCGGCGCAGAAGGAATACCGCCTGCCCCGGCAAAAGCGGGATCGCAAGCGCACCGGCCAGATCGTGCAATCCTGCCTCGGACGCTGCTTTGCCCAGATCGTTTGTCTGACGCATCGACTGGCCCACGATCAAGGGTGACAGCAGTTGGCGCAGAGCATCACCTTTCCAGGTGTTTCCGGACGTGAAAATCTGATCCCCGTTGATGAACGCAAGCGCGTCGAAAGAAATGACTGTCCCCAAGGATTCGGAAAGTTGGGGGAGGATCTGGGCAATGTCAGAGCATTCCTTGGTGCTGTTCAAAAGCGGCTCATGCAAGCTGTCGGCCAGCGCTATCGCGTTGATCTCTTGTCTGATCAACGTTGCTGTGATGCGTTGCGAAATCAGTTCGCCCAACAACTGCGACGCATGGCGGAGCGCCATGGGAACCGCGAAGGGCTGGCGATGGTGCAACGAAACCAGACCCCACAACCGACCGGAAACGATCAGCGACACAGTCATCGTCGACGCGACACCCATGTTGCGCAGATACTCTAGATGGATGGGTGACACGGCACGAATGCCGGACAGCGACAGATCAAGTTCGCTTTGACCCAGAATTGCCACCCCTGGATCGGACACATCCGCTATCAGGCGAACAGGGTTGCGCAGCAGCAAAGCGCGCGCCTGTTTGGGAATGTCGGTAGCCGGGTAGCGAAGGCCCAGATACGGGTCCATCCCCGACGCTGCAACTTCCGCGATCACCTCGCCGGTGCCGTCTTTGGCAAAACGATAGACCATGACGCGATCAAAACCTGTCAGCGCCTTGAATCCGCGGGCCACGGCTTTGGTCAATTGTTTGATATCGTCAGTGTCGGGCAGACGCGCCAAGATAGGCGCAAGCATGCTCATTTCGCCGTCACTGTGATCTTCGGCATGGCGTTCGATGTCCAGAAGAGTGACGCCGTTGTCATGGCTAACCGAGACATCGACCCTGCACGCCGGAAAAGTTTCGCCACGAATGGCAAGGACCGTATCAGTTCCGCCGATCATCTGAACTTTTGTGCGGATCCTGTGCACGGCATCTTCCGAAAGCAAGCCAGCAATTGGTTGGCCAATAGCGTCTTTAGCAGGGATCCCGACAAAATCACCGATGTTCTCGGATGCGTGTGTCACGATCCAGTTGGCATCCATCGCCAGCACCGCGCCATGCGGCTGTACACGGCCAATCAGGTGGACCGGTTCCAGATCGCAATCAGTTAAATTCAGTTCAGTCATGAGGAAAAAAACCCGAAAGCGCAGTTCGCAGTGAACGTAGGATAATGGTTTACATGCAGCGGTCTACTGGGAAAAATACTCGCCACCGACGGACGCCATGGACTTGGAAAACAGCGCATAAATCGTTCTAACACCCGCCAAGACAGTTTTCGCGTTTTCGGTATCTGATTGTTCTTTTGCCAACGTGGAACACAGTCGGTTCCATGCGTGGTGGTCGTCGGGCAAGGTCAGGAATTCTTGTGCCAGTCTTACAGTGGGATCAGTCGCGCGCAGCCAGCGTTTGCGCAGCACGGCTGTCCCCATTTTTGATCCATAGGCCATATAAAGGATGGAATGATCATGAACGGTGATCTTGGGCAAGGGCCGTGCCGGGACGCCGAGCGTAGCAAGGTCTTTGTCCAGCGAAGACACGCGGGTTTCCAGAGCATGGCGCGCTTCATCGCCCACGGCGTCAAGCGCCGACCACGTCGAAAAATGCACCTGAAGGAAACGACCAAGATCGGCGCGATTGGTCAAATCCAACGCACCCATCCGTTCATCCACACGATCGTGTTCAGGTTGCAAGTCGCTCTTGAGAGCTTGGCGAAGGTTCATTCGCAGCTGCGCCCGCACAAGCAATTTTCTGAATGGAGGGCCACGCCGGCCAAGGTGCCGGCGCGGTCAAAGTTCAAGCGTTCAGCCAATCGTCAACTTCTTTCTTAGCTTCTTCTTTTGTCTTGCCATATTTCTGCTGCAGACGGCCTTCCAGCTTTTCGCGGTTTCCGTCAATTTCGTCGATCTCATCGTCTGTCAGCTCGCCCCATTTTTCCTGGGCGGACCCTTTGAATTCTTTCCATTTGCCTTCAATCTGATCCCAATTCATAGCTTTCTCCGATGTTTGTGTTTGCATCTACACCGTCAACGGGGCCGTGGGGGTTTGGTTCCTTCGATAAAGCGGGCTGGATCAGACTTGGAATTGCATGACAATTCCGTTTTCAGTTCTTTCTACCGTGCCGTTCATTTCCGCGGCAAAGGCAGCAGCCAAACGTCGGTAAATGTTCTGTTCGGACGTGATTTGCACATCGCTGGTTATCTTGAGCTGGCCGATGCCCAACACGATTTCGATTTCGCTTGCCCCCTGTCCAACCAGATCGACGACCCACTCGGCGATCGCGTGGAGCAAGCTGTAGGTTTGCGCGACCGGCAAGCTGAAATTGACGTGCGAAAGCGCGACCCCGCTGCGTGGGACAAGCCCGGTAAATTCAAGGTTCGTGACCAACGACGGCAGCGCCGCATTCAGCGATCTCATTTCGCTGTCCTCGATGTGGTGCAACGAATGGTGAACGGCACTGAGCAGAGCGATCTGGGTTTCCATTTTCTTCATCGCAGTTGGATCGCCGCCTTCTCGGGCAATGATCCGTGCGATTGACTGAACGATCTGGAAATTATTGCTGACGCGATGAAAGACCTCTCGCTGCAGGTCTTCGGCATGATCAAGGCGGGCCTGAGCGATTTCTTCTTCTTGAACCAAAGTTGCTGCCAATCGCGCGAATTTCTGGCGCATGCGCGACGTTTCGGTCGCGATTGAACCTGAAAGATCGGCCTCTGGCACTTTGCGGAATCTCTGAAACTCCAGCATGTCCGCACGCAGCTTGGTAATATCTGCGATAACAAGCCGGTTGATCAGATATGCAGAAGTGCCCGCTGCGACCAAAACCAGGGTCAAGGGAACAACAGATGCCTGCAGGATGTAGGACCATAGCGATTTCTCGGCGTAGTCCCGGTCCAGCCGTGTCATCAGCACATATGTGCCCGAGTCGTCCGGAATTTGCAGAACTGATCCGTCGGGCACCCGATAAATTTCACTTTGCCCAGGTTCTGTGAGCAACCTTTCCGGGAAATCGGGCGGATCAAAGCGGGTTCCCGAAACAAGCGTGGGCTGCCATGTTTCGGTTGCGAGCGCATAGTCGGACACGCCCAGATCTTCGGCGCTTGGAACGCCGGCCTTGGCTACCACAAAACCATCGGCAAGCGGTTGAACCAGAACGATGTCGGTGTTTTCGCTTGAGATTTCGCTTTGAGATCCGATGATTTGCGAAACCACCGATTGTTCAAGCGGTTTGCCAGAGCAGCGCGATTGCCCGTCGGGGCCATAGTATCCGATTGTCCCTATATCCGCGGAATATGTCTCAAGGGTCGCTTGAATGTCCTCACAGGTCCGTTTTCCTGCGACGAGATCTTGCAAACTACTCCTGATTCGGGAGGTATCGTTGAGATTGGCGCGCAGCTCACGTGATTTGTCGAGGATCGAAAGCGTAACCTCGGACTGAAATGCGCGGGTCCGGTCCCGCAAAAGCACCGTCTGCACACCAATTGCCAGGAGCAAAAGCGGCAAAAGGGCCACGGTAAGCGTGGCCCAGAAACGCGCCATGATCGAGCGCGACATATGTGTAGACACGCCCATCGTCAGGTCATACGGCCGATTTCACGACGGCGCTGGAATGAACAGTCTCTTCTCCAAGTTGCATGAGCCGCGCCAGTTCTTTGCGGGCGCGGTTGGTCCTGCTTTTCATGGTGCCCGGGGGCACGCCACAGGTCTCTGCCGCGTCTTCGTAAGCCATGCCCATCGCGCCGATCAGGGTCAGCGCCTCGCGGTGTTCGGCAGACAGCTGCGCGAAGGCATCCTCGAATTCGGCGTATTGCAGCTTGGCGTCGTGTTCGGGGGGAACCGACAGTTGGCTGGCCATGGTTTCATCCGGGTCTTCCGTTTCGCGAACGGCCTTGCGGCGCTCGCTGTAGAAACAGTTGCGTTGGATCGTGAAAAGCCATGCGCGCAGGTTGGTGCCCTCGCGGAACTTTTCGATGTTCGACATGGCGCGCACCAAGGTGTCTTGGACCAGATCGTCGGCGCGTGTCGCATCTTTGGTAAGGCTTCGTGCATATGCGCGCAGCGACGGAACGTGCTGCAACATTTCATTTGCCAGCTCAGTCATCTCTGCTTTCCTGGCCAGCAACCCGATTGAGCTTGGCCAACAGATCGGCAAAGCGATCCGGAATACCTTCATCTACAGTCTTGTTGTAAGCCTGCTTGAGATTGTCGTCGATCAACTTGCAGAATTCATCCGGGATGCCTTCATCAACAGTGTCCTTGAACGCCGCTCTCAAATGCCCAGCAAGGGCGTCAGATGGCTCTTTATTTGGGTTGTTTGCCATTTTCTACCTACCGTTTGCCTTGCCCGTGCACCCTCTTATATTGGTATGCAACGCTAATCATCTTCACTGGTTCCGGCTAGTGCGAAAAAAACCTTGAGGGAAAACATGGACCACATTGCTGCACAAATACCATTTGTCAGACGTTACGCACGGGCTTTGACGGGAAACCAAACCACGGGCGATGCGTATGCCGTTGCTGTGCTTGAAGCAATGATCGCCGATCCAGCCACGGTTCCGGGGCCCGACGAGGCGCGCAAAGAGCTGTTTCGAATGTTTCACGCGATTTGGCAGAGCTCGGGTGCACCTGTCGGTGATGAAGAGCGCGGCATCGCTGCCCGCGCGCAACAGCATCTGGCGACGCTACAACCTTTGACACGCGAAGCATTGTTGCTGAGCGCGATGGAGGATTTTTCAGACGAAGACATCGGATACATCATGGGCATCGACGCCGACGAAGCGGGCGCGCTCGTCGTCAAGGGCACAGCCGATATGGCCGATGCCGTGCGCGGATCGGTCCTGATCATCGAAGATGAACCCATTATTTCGATGGATCTCGAGCAGATCGTTTCGGATGCTGGGCACCGTATTTTTGGTGTGGCGCGCACGCATGACGAAGCAGTCAAATTGGGCCAGGACCAGAAGCCTGACCTTATTCTTGCCGATATCCGGCTGGCCGACGAAAGTTCGGGCATTGATGCGGTGAATGATCTGCTGGCGGCGCATGGCGAAATCCCGGTGATCTTTATCACGGCCTATCCCGAGCGGCTTTTGACCGGTGACAAGCCCGAGCCTGCGTTCCTGGTGACCAAGCCGTTCCGCGCCGAACATGTGCTGTCATCCATCTCGCAGGCGATGTTCTTTGCGTCGACGGAAACGCTGGCCTGACATTGCGCCAGACTGCTGGTCGAAGAAACTGAAGGAACCAATTGGCGCGCCGCGGCGTTTATCCAGCATCCTCAGGTAAGGAGTTTGGATATGCTTAACTGGTCAATCACGTTTCTTGTCATTGCGCTTATCGCGGCCGTTCTCGGGTTTGGTGGGATCGCAGGTGCTGCCGCCGGGATCGCCAAGATCCTCTTTGTGGTATTCTTGGTGCTGTTCCTGTTCACTCTGGTTCGGCGCGCAGCCTGACCATGGGAAAGAGCCGCAGTGCCGCTGCGGCTCTTCCATTCATGATCTTCCATTCATAAAGGGTGCTGGGAATGGCAGACGCTTTTACCTCGAAAGCTATTGGTGATGCACCGAAAGATGCGCGCAACCAGACCATTCATGTCCTGGCGCTCAGCGCGACAAAAACCGCCGATGCGCTTATCGATCCAAAGCTGGTGCTTAGCTGGCTAATCAATGCGCTTGGTGCGCCTGGTTATCTCACCGGGGTTCTGGTGCCCATTCGAGAAGCCGGCGCGCTTCTGCCGCAGCCACTTGTTGCGCGTGTTGCCCGCAAGCGCGAAGGACGAAAGCAATTCTGGGCGCTCGCGGCTGGCGCGCAGGGGTTGGCGGCACTGTCCATCGGCGTGTTCGCCTTGACGACCGATGGGGCCGTTGCGGGCTTTGGGATCGTTGCTTCGCTATTGGTATTGGCCTTGGCCCGATCTGTCGCTTCGACAACCTACAAAGACGCCTTGGCCCGCACGGTTGACCAAGGGCAGCGTGGCAAGGTGACGGGCTTGGCCGGGGGGATCGCAGCGGCCGCGGCATTGGCCTATGGGGCCACGATGGCGTTTGGGGTGTTTGGTGACGTCACTGTCGCAGTTGTTGCTGCGTTCATTTTGTTGGCGTGCGTGCTGATGCTGGGTGCCGGCGTGATGTTCATGGGCCTGTCAGAGCGACCGAAAAAGGGTGAAAGTGCGAAACTGGTGTCATGGTCAGACTACCTGACCCCGTTGCGCAAAGATGCCCAATTTCGACAGTTCATTACCGCGCGGGCCTTCCTGACTGCGACGGCGCTCGCCCCTCCGTTTCTTATTGCTCTGACGCATTCCGAAGGCGCAAGCCTGACCAGCCTTGGGCCATTGGTAATTGCATCCGCTGCGGCAGCAACGCTGTCGGCGCCGCTATGGGGGCGCGTGTCGGATGTGTCCAGCCAGCTTTCTTTGGCGGTGGGCGGGTTTGCTGCTGCGGCCGCCTACGCGACTGCCGCTGTGATCGGCTGGGGGGAAGAAACGCAGGTGTCGCTGATTTGGGCATCGGGGATCATGTTCCTGGGGCAAGTTGGATACAACGGCGTGCGGTCCGGCCGGGCGATTTACCTGACGGACATGACGACCGACGCCAACCGCCTGACCTATACCGCTGTCAGCAATATGATTATCGGTCTTGTGCTGGTATTGGGTTTGGGCTTGGGTGTGGTGTCTCACATTGCCGGACCTGCATTTACGCTTGCCGTCTGCGCAGCGCTTTCGATTGTTGGCGCGGCCGTGGCTCTCAAATTGAAACGACTTGAAACAGCCGGCACCTGATCATGACCGAAATTCTACTGACCGCCGGCGAAGCCTATCCGGCCTTTGAACGTATCGTGCGCGACGCGCGCGACGAGGTCGTGATATCGATGCGAATCTTCGACGTCGCGACGCGGCTGTTCGGGGAAACGGATCTGGGCGAAACATGGGCAGATCTGATCGCGGCCAAGCTTGCAGAAGGTGTGCGCTTTGACATCACGATAGCAGATTTCGACCCGGTTGCACGGCCTGCCATGCATCAGTATTCTTGGGACTGCCGCGCACGCCTGAAGGACGCTGCCAAGGCGAACCCGGAAAACTTGACTGCGCGGGTCTTGCTCCACCCTGCCCGCGTCAGCTGGATTCACAGGCTAAGTTTGCGCCCGGTGTCCAAAGCCAAGCTGGTTGAGGAATGTGAACGGCTGAACAACCTGCCCAAAGCTGATCGCGACGCGCAATTGGACCTGATGCCGGGATTTTGCAAATTGGTTGTCAGGGGCAAAACGCTACGCCCCAAGCGCTGGCCGCCGCCGCCCTTGGTCCCCGCTACGCACCACCAGAAGCTGGCCGTCGTGGACGGCGAGGTGCTGTATATCGGCGGGCTGGATTTGAACCCTCGGCGTTACGACACCACCAAACACGATCGTTCGGCTGACGACACGTGGCATGATGTTCAGGTCATCGTGCGCGATGAACGGGCCCAGTCGGCCCTGGTCCACTTGCGTGAATTTGCGCGTAGTTGCGCCGGGGCAAAACCGAAAGCGACGCCGGGTGTGCTGCGCACGTTGTCCTGCCGCGATAATTCCTTTGCGCGTCCCCTGTCCCCGAAAGAAGTTCTGACCGAATTGGAAGACGCCCATGTTGCGATGATTCAGAACGCCCGCGAATTCATCTATATCGAAACACAATTTCTCAGGTCATCCGTGATCGCGGATGCTTTGGTGGATGCTGCGCAGAACGGAATAGAGGTTATTCTTCTTTTGCCATCTGCGCCCGAAGAAATCGCATTTGACCAAAGCCGATCTCTTGATAGCCGGTACGGCGAAAAGTTGCAGGCAGACGCGTTGGATCGGCTTCGCAAAGCATATGGCGAACGGTTGTTTGTCGGCTCACCGGCGCGCCCAGTCGCAGCGGATGGGGATCGCGACACGCTCTATGGCGCTGAAATCATTTACATTCACGCCAAGGTCATGATCGCTGATGGTACATCGGCATTGGTGTCTTCAGCCAATTTGAACGGTCGCTCCATGCGATGGGATACGGAAGCTGGCGTGACCCTGAACGACGTTGAAAGCACAGAGCTTTGGCAGCGCTCAATCGCGCATTGGTTCCGCGGCGCCGCACCGGGCAAAATGACGCGCGCGTCCGAGTGGACGCAAGCCGCGCATGAAAACCAACAGAAACCGCCACAAGAGCGCCCCCATTTCGTCCTGCCACATGACAACAAGCCCGCGCGGGAAACCGGTGTCGGTATTCCGGGGTTCCCTGAAGAGCTGGTTTGATCCGCGGCACGGCCCCTGGAAGGCCCAGTGCAAACGATGCGCACAGCACAGGATCATGAGCATCCAGAAGAAGCGCTTGTCGACCACAATAGTGGAAAATGGTGCCCAGGAGAGGACTCGAACCTCCACGTCCATACGGACACTAGCACCTGAAGCTAGCGCGTCTACCAATTCCGCCACCTGGGCAGGTGTCGTGGAGCCGCGATTTATAGGCGCGTGCGCATGGTGTCAACGTCTGTTCTGCGCGTTTCTTTGCTTTTCATTCGCGACTTGTTCATTCGCACCCGGAAAGCTATTGAAAAGGCTATACAGTGTTGGAGAGACTTATGGCGAATCTGGTCACGATTTATGGCGGTTCGGGCTTCGTTGGTCGCTACATTGCCCGGCGCATGGCCAAACAGGGGTGGCGGGTGCGTGTGGCGGTACGGCGCCCGAATGAGGCGATGTTCGTCAAGCCCTATGGTGCAGTTGGCCAGGTAGAACCCGTTTTTTGCAACATTCGTGACGACGCGTCTGTGCGCGCCGTGATGCAAGGGGCTGATGCAGTTGTGAATTGCGTCGGCACATTCGATGCCTCGGGCGCGAATAATTTCGACGCGGTTCAGCATGAAGGCGCCGAGCGGATCGCCCGCATAGCGGCCGAACTGGGCGTCGAACGAATGGTGCATATATCAGCGATCGGTGCTGACAAGCAGAGCGCCAGCAAGTACGCGAAATCCAAAGCCTTGGGCGAAGAAGGTATTCTGGCGGCTATGCCAGACGCCATGATCCTGCGACCCTCGGTGGTGTTTGGCCAGGAGGACGCGTTTTTCAACCGCTTTGCAGCTATGGCCGGTATGGGGCCTATTTTGCCGCTGATTGGTGCCAAAACCAAATTCCAGCCCGTTTATGTCGATGACGTCGCTAAAGCTGCGGTCATGGGGGTCACAGGCAAGGCGGCTGGCGGTATTTACGAGCTGGGCGGACCGGACGTTTCAACGTTACGGGAACTGGTCCAGCAAATTTTGGATGAGATTCAGAAAAGGCGGCTTGTCGTGAACATGCCATTTTGGGTCGGCAAGATCATTGCCGCTTTGCTGACACTTGTACAAGGCATCACCGTCGGCCTGTTCAAGAATAGGGTCCTTACGCTGGATCAGATCAGACAATTGCGTCAGGACAATATCGTGACCGGCAAGACCAAAACATTCGCTGATCTTGGTATTGTGCCTGTGTCGTCTGAGGCGGTGACGCCTGATTACCTTTGGAAATATCGCCCGTCTGGGCAGTATGCTGCAGTCAAGAACTCGGCGAAAAACCTGCGCAAGTCTGCCTGATGTCCGATCAAACACTGGTTGCGGGCATTCTGGGGCTGCTGGAAGGTCTGACCGAATTCATCCCCGTATCGTCAACCGGGCATGTGCTCTTGGCGGGCCATTTTCTGGGCTTCAATAGCGCGGGCAATACGTTTGAGGTGGTGATCCAACTCGGCGCGATTCTGGCGATATTGGGGGTGTACGCCCGCAAGATCATAGACACGACGGTGACGCTGCCCAGCAGTGCGCAATCAAGGCATTTCGCAGCTTCGGTGATCATCGCCTTTCTGCCGGCCGCCGTCATCGGTGTGATGGCCCACGGGTTCATCAAGAACGTTCTCTTCGAAAGCCCGCGCGTGATTGCGACAGCTCTGATCCTCGGGGGCATCGTCCTATTGTTTGTGGATAAGCTCGTTAAGAACCCGACCCACACAGACGCTGAAAGGTTTCCTTTGCCAATGGCGTTAATCATTGGTTTTATTCAGTGTCTTGCGATGGTCCCAGGGGTATCACGGTCGGGCGCGACCATCGTCGGGGCGTTGGCCCTTGGCGCGGACAAGCGATCAGCGGCAGAATTTTCGTTTTTCTTGTCCATGCCGACAATGCTCGGTGCGTTCACTTACGATCTCTACAAAAATCGCGAGATTTTGGATTCTGCGGCGATGGGGGATATCGCTGTGGGTTTTGCGGCTGCATTCGTGATGGCGCTGTTCGTTGTTAAGGGCCTGTTGGGGTTCGTATCACGCCATGGCTACGCCCTGTTTGGATGGTGGCGAATCGCTGTTGGCTTACTCGTATTCTGGGCGCTTTGATTGAGTTGCACGCTAATACGGAAGCATTGCTGACTTATATTTGCTGTAAAAACAAAGACTGACGACGGTAAATCGTCATTTGTCACATATTATGTCATACATACTGACTTTTCTTTCCGGACCTGCGTGGTAAAAGGCGCGGAGGAATTAGGAGATCTGACATGGCAAAAGAGCCAATGCTCAAGTTTGTGAGCGTGAGCCGCGACATGCCCGAAAAGCGCGACGCCGGTGACCGCAAGCAGGACTTTCACGAGATCTATGCGGAATATGCCCAGGCCAAGGCCGAAGAACAGGCCAGTCGGTGCAGCCAGTGCGGTGTGCCCTATTGCCAGAGCCACTGCCCCCTGCACAACAACATCCCCGACTGGCTGCGTCTGACCGCGACCGGCCGTCTGGAAGAAGCCTATGCCATCAGCCAGGCGACCAACACGTTCCCCGAAATCTGCGGCCGCATCTGCCCGCAGGACCGCCTGTGCGAAGGCAACTGCGTGATCGAACAATCGGGCCACGGCACCGTGACGATCGGGGCGGTCGAAAAATACATCACTGATACCGCTTGGGAAAACGGCTGGGTTCAGCCCGTCAAACCGGTGCAGGAACTGGACCAGTCGGTCGGCATCATCGGCGCGGGTCCGGGCGGTCTGGCCGCGGCCGACATGCTGCGCCGCGAAGGCGTGCAGGTCACAGTCTATGACCGTTATGACCGCGCGGGCGGATTGCTGACCTATGGCATCCCAAGCTTCAAATTGGAAAAAGACGTGGTCATGCGCCGCATCGACCAGCTGGAAAAATCCGGCGTCGAATTCGTGATGAACTGCAACGTTGGCGAAGACATCAGCTTTGACGCAATCCGGGGCAAGCACGACGCGGTGCTGATCGCCACGGGTGTCTACAAAAGCCGTGATTTACAAGGCCCTGGCAGCGGCGCCGACGGCATCGTGCGGGCGATCGACTACCTGGCCTGTTCGAACAAGGTGTCCTTTGGCGACACGGTCGAAGACTATGAAAACGGCCAGTTGAACGCCCAGGGCAAAAAGGTCATCGTGGTTGGCGGCGGCGACACGGCAATGGACTGCGTGCGCACCGCCATCCGGCAAGGCGCGCAAAGCGTCAAATGCCTGTACCGCCGCGACCGGGCCAATATGCCGGGCAGCCAACGCGAAGTGCAGAACGCCGAAGAAGAAGGCGTCGAATTCGTGTGGCTGACGGCGCCCAAGGGCTTTACCGGCGACCAGGTCGAAGGCGTGATGGTGCAACAGATGCGCCTTGGCGCCCCCGACGTGTCGGGCCGGCGCGCGCCCGAGGTTCTGGAAGGCGCCGACTATGTCGAAGACGCCGATCTGGTGATCAAGGCGCTGGGATTTGAACCGGAAGAACTGCCCACCCTGTGGGGCGTGCCGGACCTGGAAGTGACCCGCTGGGGCACGATCAAGGCCGATTTCCACACCCATGCCACCAACCTGCCAGGCGTCTATGCCTGCGGGGATATCCAGCGCGGCGCAAGCCTGGTCGTCTGGGCAATCCGCGACGGACGCGAGGCGGCAGCCGCGATGCTGGACTATATGTCAAACGCCTCGGCCGTGGCCGCGCAATAGGCCGCGCCCGCCTGTCTGCCATTCGTCTGCCATCGGTCGGCAACGCGTCAGCAGGCTGTCGGACATCTGTCGGGCAAAGTGTCGGGCAGAAAAAACCGGATGGGTCAGCGGATCTGACCGGTTATGCGCAAACGTTAAACAAAGGTTACGGCCCACGCGGGCCGGGCCATGGCGAAACCCAGGTCAGCAAAGGACCCATGCCATTGGATACGGCACGACGGATCAGCGAAAGAACCGCACCCGGACAGGTTGACCTGCCGGTCGATCCGCCTTTGCGCATTCAGTACCTGCCGGGCACCAACAAGGTGCTGGTGGTCAGCATGTCCGGGGTCGGAAACCACCGCCAGGAAATGCCCCCGCCAGAATTTTTCGGCACGGCGTCCGACGGGGGCAACCACGTGTTGTTCGTGTCGGACATTTCGCGCAGCTGGATGAACGGGCCGGGCGTGGCCGACCAGATCGTCAGCGCGATCAAACTGACCGTTGGCGCGCACGGGATCGACCGCGTCGTGGCGATCGGCAATTCGATGGGCGGCACCATGGCGCTGATATTGCCAAATCTGACACGGGTTGATGCGGTTCTGGCGATTGTGCCGCAGTTTTCCGCCCGTCAGAGCCGGGTGCCCGAAGAACGGCGCTGGAAGTTCTTTCGCAACAAGATCGAAACCTGGCCGTTCGAAGCGGTCGAAGCACTGCCGGGCCCGCAAACCGAAGTCACCATCCTGCATGGCGGCACCGACGACGAAATCATTCATCTGGACCGCTTTCCGCGGGCCAGCCATGCCAGGCACTACGTGTTTCCCGACGGCAACCACCGGCTTGCCGATTGGCTGCGCAGGCAGGGCCGGCTGGGCCACATTGTGAAATACGCCATCCAGGGCAAGCCCCGCGTCGTGCGCAACGGCGTGGAATCGGTGGGCGGGATAACCCGCAAAGCCTTTGATGACGACAGAAATGACCGCTCTATTCAGGAGACGAGACCATGACCAAATTCGATACAGACTGGGCCCGCCAGGAAGAGGCGAAGCGCAAATGGATGGCCGAGAACAGCCTGTTCCGCGAAGACGATGAACATTCGTCCTGCGGTGTGGGTCTGGTCGTGTCCATTGACGGCAAGAAATCGCGTCAGGTCGTGCAAAACGGCATCGATGCGCTCAAGGCGATCTGGCACCGCGGCGCGGTTGATGCCGATGGCAAGACAGGCGATGGTGCGGGCATTCACGTGCAGATCCCTGTGCCCTTTTTCTACGATCAGGTCGACCGGACGGGTCACAAGCCACGCCGCGACGAATTGTTGGCCGTGGGTCAGGTGTTTTTGCCGCGCACGGATTTCGGCGCGCAGGAAACGTGCCGGACCATCGTGGAAACCGAAGTCTTGCGGATGGGGTATTACATCTACGGCTGGCGCCATGTGCCGGTGCAGATCGAATGCCTTGGGGAAAAGGCGAATGCCACCCGCCCCGAGATCGAGCAGATCCTGATCAGCAATTCCAAGGGTGTCGATCAGGAAACATTTGAGCGCGAGCTGTATGTGATCCGGCGCCGGATTGAAAAGGCCGCCTTTGCCGCCGGCGTGCGCGAAATGTACATCTGTTCGCTGTCCTGCCGGTCGATCATCTACAAGGGCATGATGCTGGCCGAACAGGTGGCCGAATTCTATCCCGACCTGCTGGATGAGCGGTTCGAAAGTGCATTCGCGATCTATCACCAGCGGTATTCGACGAACACGTTCCCACAGTGGTGGCTGGCTCAGCCGTTCCGGATGCTGGCCCACAACGGTGAAATCAACACGATCAGGGGCAACCTGAACTGGCTGAAGAGCCACGAGATCCGCATGGCGTCGAGCACGTTTGGCGACATGGCCGAAGACATCAAGCCGATCGTGGCGCATGGCTCGTCCGATTCCGCCGCGCTGGATGCGGTGTTCGAGGTGTTGGTGCGGGCGGGCAGAAGCGCGCCGATGGCCAAGACGATGCTGGTGCCGGAAAGCTGGTCGAAGACCGCCGAAGAACTGCCGCAGGCGTGGCGCGACATGTATTCCTATGTGAACAGCGTGATGGAGCCGTGGGACGGCCCGGCCGCGCTGGCGATGACGGACGGGCGCTGGGTTTGCGCCGGGCTGGATCGCAACGGGCTGCGCCCCATGCGCTATGTGGTGACGGGCGACGGGCTGGTCATTGCGGGCAGCGAAGTGGGCATGGTCCCGACTGACGAAGCCACCGTTCGCGAAAAGGGCGCGCTGGGCCCGGGGCAGATCCTGGCCGTGGATATGGCCGAGGGCAAGCTCTACCACGACAAGGATATCAAGAACCTTCTGGCCGACAGCCAGCCCTTCAGTGAATGGGTCTGCAAGATCAAGGAACTGGACGACGAACTGACCGGTGTGCCCGAAGAGCCGCTGTATACCGGCGAAGAGCTGCGCAAGCGCCAGATCGCGGCGGGCTATTCCATCGAAGAGCTGGAACAGATCCTTGCGCCGATGGCCGAGGATGGCAAGGAAACGCTGGCCTCGATGGGGGATGACACGCCCAGCGCGGTGCTGAGCGAAAAGTACCGCCCGCTGTCGCATTTCTTCCGCCAGAACTTCAGCCAGGTGACCAACCCGCCGATCGACAGCCTGCGCGAATTCCGCGTCATGAGCCTGAAGACACGGTTCGGTAACCTCAAGAACGTGCTGGACGAAGACAGCAGCCAGACCGAAATCCTGGTGCTGGACAGCCCCTTTGTCGCCAACGCCGAGTTCGAAGCGCTGAAGCGGCACTTCAACGCCCCGATGACGGAAATCGACTGTACCTTCCCCGCTGACGCTGGCCCCGGTGCCCTGCGCGCAGGGTTGGACCGTATCCGCGCCGAGGCCGAGGACGCCGTGCGTTCGGGCGGCGGCCATATCGTGCTGACCGACCAGCATCAGTGCGACGGCAAGGTGGCGATGCCGATGATCCTGGCCACGTCGGCGGTGCATTTCTGGCTGACGCAAAAGGGCCTGCGGACCTTCTGTTCCATCGGTGTGCGCAGCGCCGAATGCATTGATCCGCACTATTTCGCCGTGCTGGTCGGCTGCGGCGCAACCATCGTGAACGCCTATCTGGCCGAAGACAGCCTGGCGGACCGGATCGACCGGGGCCTGCTGGATTGTTCTTTGACCGAAGCGACCCAACGCTACCGCGCGGCGGTGGATGCCGGGCTGCTGAAAATCATGGCCAAAATGGGGATTTCTGTCATATCGTCTTATCGCGGCGGGCTGAACTTTGAGGCTGTGGGCCTGAGCCGGGCGATGTGCGCCGAATTCTTCCCCGGCATGCACAGCCGCATCAGTGGCATCGGCGTGAACGGGATCCAGAACAAGCTGGAACAGGTGCACAAGCTGGGCTGGCTGTCCGGCAGCCAGGTTCTGCCCATCGGGGGGTTCTACAAGGCGCGCCGCTCGGGCGAGACGCACGCGTGGGAAGCCCAGTCGATGCACATGTTGCAGGCGGCGTGTGACCGCGCCAGCTATGAGATGTGGAAGCAGTTCAGCGCCAAGATGCAGTCGATGCCGCCGATCCACCTGCGCGACCTGCTGGCCGTCAAGCCGCTGGGCGACGCGATCCCGATCGAACAGGTCGAAAGCATCACCAGCATCCGCAAACGCTTTGTGACGCCGGGCATGTCGCTGGGCGCGCTGTCGCCCGAAGCGCACAAGACGCTGAATGTCGCGATGAACCGCATCGGCGCGAAATCCGACAGCGGCGAAGGCGGCGAAGATCCGGCGCATTTCGTACCCGAATCCAACGGCGACAACCCGTCGGCCAAGATCAAACAGGTCGCCTCGGGGCGGTTCGGCGTGACGGCGGAATACCTGAACCAGTGCGAAGAGCTTGAGATCAAGGTGGCCCAGGGCGCCAAGCCCGGCGAAGGCGGGCAACTGCCCGGCATGAAGGTCACCGACCTGATCGCGCGGCTGCGCCATTCGACCAAGGGCGTGACGCTGATTTCACCGCCCCCCCACCACGACATCTATTCGATCGAAGATCTGGCGCAGCTGATCTATGACCTGAAACAGATCAACCCGCGCTGCAAGGTGACGGTGAAACTGGTGGCCTCGTCCGGTGTGGGCACGATTGCGGCGGGTGTGGCCAAGGCCAAGGCCGACGTGATCCTGATTTCCGGGCACAATGGCGGGACGGGCGCTTCGCCCGCAACGTCGATCAAGTTCGCCGGGCTGCCGTGGGAAATGGGCCTGACCGAAGCGCATCAGGTTCTGGCCATGAACAACCTGCGTGACCGCGTCACCCTGCGCACCGATGGCGGTTTGCGCACGGGCCGCGATATCGTCATGGCCGCGATGATGGGGGCCGAAGAATACGGCATCGGCACCGCGGCGCTGATCGCGATGGGCTGTATCATGGTGCGTCAGTGTCAGAGCAACACCTGCCCGGTCGGCGTTTGCACGCAAGACGAACGCCTGCGCGCCAAGTTCACCGGCAACGCGGACAAGGTGGTCAACCTGATCACCTTCTATGCCCAAGAGGTGCGCGAGATCCTGGCCAGTATCGGTGCGCGGTCTCTGGACGAGGTGATCGGGCGCGCCGATCTGCTGACGCAGGTCAGCCGCGGGTCGGCCCATCTGGACGATCTGGATCTGAACCCGCTGCTGATCACCGTCGATGGCGCGCATAACATCACCTACGACCGGTCCAAGCCGCGCAATGCGGTGCCCGATACGTTGGATGCGCAGATCGTGTCGGATGCGGCGCGGTTCCTGAACGACGGCGAAAAGATGCAGCTGTCTTATGCGGTGCAGAACACGCTGCGCACCGTCGGCACGCGCACGTCCAGCCATATCGTGCGCCAGTTCGGGATGCGCAATTCGCTGCAATCCGATCACCTGACGGTCAAGCTGACCGGTTCGGCCGGGCAATCGCTGGGCGCTTTTGGCGCGCCGGGATTGAAGATCGAAGTATCGGGCGATGCGAACGACTATGTCGGCAAGGGCCTGTCGGGCGCGACCATCGTGGTTCGCCCGCCGATGCATTCGCCGCTGGTGGCCGATCAGAACACGATCATCGGCAACACGGTGCTGTACGGTGCGACAGACGGGTATCTGTTCGCAGCGGGCCGGGCGGGGGAACGCTTTGCGGTCCGAAACTCGGGCGCGAAAGTGGTGATCGAAGGCTGCGGGTCGAACGGGTGTGAATACATGACCGGCGGCATCGCGGTGATCCTGGGGGCGATCGGGGCCAACTTTGGCGCCGGGATGACAGGCGGTATGGCCTATATCTATGATCCCGATGGCGTGGCCGAGGGTCTGATGAACATGGAATCACTGGTGATTGGCCCGGTGACGGTGGATCACTGGAAGGTACAGCTGCGCGAGCTGATCGAACGCCACGTGGCCGAAACCAAATCAGCCAAAGGCGCCGAAATCCTGTCGCATTGGCAGGGCGAACTGCCCAATTTCGTGCAGGTCTGCCCGAAGGAAATGCTGGTTCACCTGCCGGTACCGCTGACACTGGAAGAAGGGGCTATTCCGGCGGAATAAGGCCTGTTGCACGCGCCGTGACCCAGCCCGCGTCCCTTGTGGATGCGGGTTGGATCGGTTGCACGAACATGTTGACGCATCGCGCCGGATGGTGACTATTTTCACCCGTGGCAAAAACCCCGAGCAAAAAAGAAACAGCCAAGGCAGCGCGCCCCCGTCCTGTGCGCCCCCGACCTGTGCGATGGGCGGTCAAATGGGCCGTGCGCGCGGTGGGGGTGGCAATCGTTCTGGTGGCGCTCTGGATCGGGGCCTATGCGGTGCTGCCGGTGCCTTCGACGCTGTATATCCAATCTGAAGTGCGCCGTTTGGGCGGGGTAGACTATGAATGGGTGCCGGTTGACGATATCGCCCCGGTGATGCTGCGGTCGGTCGTGGCGGCAGAAGATGCGAATTTTTGCAACCATTGGGGGTTCGATGTCGCCGCGATTCGCGAGGCGATAGATGATGGCGGGCGGCGCGGCGCGTCGACCATCAGCCAGCAAACGGTCAAGAACGCGTTCCTGTGGCATGGGCGCAGTTGGCCGCGCAAAGGGCTTGAGGCCCTGATGACGCCGGCCATCGAAGCGGCATGGAGCAAGCGGCGTATCCTGGAAGTTTACCTGAACATCGCCGAATTCGGCGAAGGTATCTTCGGGGTCGAAGCGGCCGCGCGAAACTACTTTCGCGTCGGCCCCGAAGATCTGACTGCGGATCAGGCCGCGCTGCTGGCGGCCATTCTGCCCAGCCCCAAGACCCGCAATGCCGCGCACCCCGGCCGTTTCACGCGCAATCGCGCCATCCAGATCCGTTCCGGCGCGCAGACCATCGCCGCCGACGGGCGCGCCGCCTGTTTCGAGGATTGAAATCGCGGGTGGAAACCGGCATCTAGGGTGCACCTAATTCGCGAGTTGACCCGCATGATACGCCTTTTCCATGTTCCGCTGTCCCCGTTCTGCCGCAAGGTGCGCCTGGTGCTTGCGGAAAAAAAGCTCGAGGTTGAGCTGGTCGAGGAACGGTACTGGGAGAAAGATCCAGATTTCCTGCGTCGCAACCCGGCCGGCAAGGTGCCCGTCCTGCGTATGGATGGCATGACCATGTCGGAAAGCACGCCGATCTGTGAGTATATCGAAGAAAAATACCCCGAACCGGCCCTGATGCCCCCCAATCCCGAAGCCCGGTACGAAGTGCGCCGGCTGGTCAGCTGGTTCGACGACAAGTTTCACCAGGACGTGACGTCGAACCTGCTTTATGAGCGGGTGAACAAGAAGATCACCGGCGAAGGCTACCCGGACTCGCGCAATGTCAAGGCGGGGGCCAAGGCCATTCGCTTTCACATCGACTACATGGCCTGGTTGCTGGACCAACGCCGGTGGCTGGCAGGGGACGCGATCAGCCTGGCGGATTTTTCCGCAGCGGCCCATTTGTCGTCGCTGGACTATATCTCGGATGTGGATTGGCATCGGTCCCAGACCGTCAAAGACTGGTACGCCAAGATCAAATCGCGCCCCGCGTTTCGCGCGGTTCTGGCCGACACGGTGCCGGGATTTCCCCCGCCCGCACATTATGCCGACCTGGATTTCTGATCCCCGGCGCACGCGCAAACATAGGGGTAAACCGTGTCTAGTGCACTGAAAAAGGCACTTTTTCAACGGGCCACCGAAGAAGGCTTTGCCGCCATGGGGGTGTGCCGGCCCGATGCCATTGCCCATGCTGGCGACAGGTTGCAGGAATTCGTAGACGCCGGGATGCATGGCCAGATGGCGTGGATGGGCGAACGCATGGCATGGCGCGGCAACCCCGCGGCGCTGTGGCCCGACGCGCGTTCGATCATCATGTTGGCCGAGCCCTATACACCCACGCACGATCCGATGGCGGTGCTGGGCAAACCGGACAAGGGGGCGATTTCGGTCTATGCGCAGAACCGCGACTATCACGACGTGGTCAAAAAGCGGCTGAAACGGGTGGGGCGCTGGTTGCTGGATGAGGCGGCAAAAAGCGGCTCTGACACGGCGCAAATCAAGGTTTTCGTGGATACCGCACCGGTCATGGAAAAGCCCTTGGGCGCGGCGGCGGGCCTGGGCTGGCAGGGCAAGCACACCAACCTGCTGGGCCGCGAATTGGGCAACTGGTTCTTTCTTGGCGCGATCTTTACCACGCTTGATCTGCCGACCGACCCGCCCGGGATCGAACGGTGCGGATCCTGCACGGCCTGCCTGGATGTCTGCCCGACGGATGCGTTCGTGGCACCGTTTCGGCTGGATGCACGGCGGTGCATTTCGTATCTCACGATCGAGCACAAGGGCCCGGTCGATCCTGCGCTGCGCGAAAAGCTGGGCAACCGGATCTATGGCTGTGACGATTGCCTTGCGGTGTGCCCGTGGAACAAGTTCGCCGTGACCGGGCGCGACGCAAAACTGGCGGCGCGCGCCGACCTTGTCGAACCGGAACTTGGGGCGCTCAGCCGGTTGGAAGATGCCCAATTTCGCAGCCTGTTTTCCGGATCGCCCATCAAGCGGATCGGGCGCAACCGGTTCGTGCGCAATGTGCTCTATGCGATCGGAAATTCCCTGGAACAGAGACTGATTCCGGATGCCGAGGCCCTGTTTGATGACCCGGACCCCGTGGTGGCCGACGCGGCCCGCTGGGCGGCCGGGCGGCTGGGGGACAAGCCATGAAGGGCATCGGGTTCAAACTGATGCAGGTGCTGATGTTCACCATCATGACGGCCTGCGTCAAATGGGCGGCTGCGCGGGGGGTGCCACCGGGTGAAACGGTGTTCTTTCGGTCGCTGTTCGCGGCGCCGGTGATCATCGGCTGGCTGGCCCTGCGGGGCGAACTGGGCACAGGATTGAAAACGGACAATCCGTTGGGCCATGTCTGGCGCGGGCTGGTGGGCACCGTCGCCATGGGCTGCACCTTTGCCGGGCTGGCGCTGCTGCCCCTGCCCGAGGTTACGGCCATCGGGTTCACTGCGCCGCTGCTTGTGGTTGTGTTTGCTGCGATGTTCCTGGGCGAACGGGTCGGGGTGTTCCGGCTGACCACCGTGGCGCTGGGCTTTGCCGGGGTTCTGGTGATCCTGTCGCCCCGTTTTGCGATTGGCGGGGTCGATGACACGCGCGCGGCGCTGGGGGCGATGATCGTGCTGATGGGCGCGATCTTTGCCGCCCTGGCGCAGATTTTCGTGCGCAACCTGACCCGCACAGAAGGCACCGCGACCATCGTGTTCTGGTTTTCGATCACGGCGACCGGGCTGTCGCTGCTGACCTTGCCGTGGGGCTGGGTATGGCCGGGCTGGACCGTTGTCGGGGTGATGATCCTGACCGGTCTGGTGGGCGGGTTCGGGCAGATTTTCCTGACGTCGGCCTATCGCTATGCGGACGCGTCGCTGGTTGCGCCATTTGAATATGCGTCTCTATTGCTGGCGCTTATCGTCGGATATGTCGTGTTTGCCGAATCGCCGACCCCACCCATGCTTGCCGGGGCCAGCCTGGTCATGCTGGCGGGGATCCTGATCATCTGGCGCGAGCGTAAACTTGGGCTCGACCGCGCCAAGCAACGCAAGATCACCGGGGGCCAGGGCTGAGGCGGGCAGGTTTTAAACGGTTAGGATTTAGACGGGCTGGCTGAGACGGCAGGGTTGAAATAAGTCCGGACCGGACCTAAGTTGGATGCACTCCCTGAGTTGGTTGCATTCAAAGGAGAGTCCCATGATGACATCCGACGACAAACCAAACATTCATCTCAAGCGTATGATCGACGCCGAACGGCGGCATGGCCCGGATGGCAGTTCACACGCCAGCAAGGCGGTGTTTCGCAAACCCCGGCAACGTGGACACGCCAGGACCGGGCAATATGCACGGATTGAACGCGGGGTCGAAACCTGAGGTCTAGTCGGCCGTAAGCCGGTCAATCCATGACAGGCTTACGGCTTGGCATTGATCTTGTTTTGCGAATGCCGGGCGGCCATGCGAAACGCATCCGCGGTGGGCCTGATCCCTTCGGCCGCGCGCCGCAGGGAATAAGCCCCGATGCGGCTTTTTCCGACGGTGTAGGTGATCTGAATGCCGCTGCCCGGGTGCGAAGCATAGACGAATTTGCTTTCCAACCCATAGAGATCGAACGCCCGGTTGATCGACGCTTCGAAGTCGGACCGGGACATGGGCAGAGACGCGCCGGCGCCAAGGCGCACCGTGGTGACAATCGGCCCGCCAGACGCGACCAGACCGGCATTAACCAGTTTTCTTTCGGTGATCCCCAGCGGGCGCAGCGTGGGGTCGTCGGTGAGCCAGAACCATGTCAGCATAAAGCTGGCCGGCGTCACGATGAGCGCGGCGGCGATCGACAGGTAGATATTGTCGCGTTGAATCATGATTAGGCCAACCTGCGGTTTTGCGCAGATTGACCTGTTCTTGGTTGAAATTCGGTGAACTCAGGTGCGAACGAGCTTTTCGTAGGCGTCCGAGATTTCCCGTGTCAGGCTGCCGACTTCGAAATTCCAGTCGCCGATCTGACCGACGGGCGTGACCTCGGCGGCGGATCCTGTCAGCCAGCACTGTTCAAAGCTGTCCAGTTCCTCGGGCATGATATGGCGTTCGTGCACGGTGATGCCGCGCTCTTTCAGCATGGTGATCACGGTCTGGCGGGTCAGCCCGTTCAGGATCGCGTCGGGGATGGGGGTGTGCACTTCGCCGTCTTTGACGAAGAAGATGTTCGCGCCGGTGGCTTCGGCCACATAGCCGCGATAGTCAAAGAACATCGCATCCGAGCAGCCTTTTTCTTCGGCCGCGTGTTTGGACATGGTGCAGATCATGTAGAGCCCTGCAGCCTTGGCGGCGGTGGGGATCGTTTCTGGGCTGGGGCGTTTCCATTTGGCTACGTCCAGCTTGGCGCCCTTGTATTTGGCATCGCCGTAATAGCTGCCCCATTCCCATGTCGCCACGGCCATGCGCACCGGATTGCGGCGCGCCGACACGCCCATGTCTTCGCCCACCCCGCGCCAGGCCACCACGCGCACATAGGCGTCGGACATATCGTTGGCGTCCAGAACGGCGCGCTTGGCCGCTTCGATTTCGTCCACCGAATAGGGGATTTCCATGTCCAGCAGTTTGCCCGAGTTCAGCAGACGTTCCGAATGCTTTCGGCTGAGGAACACCTTGCCGTTGTAACAACGCTCGCCCTCGAACACCGACGAGGCATAGTGCAGCGCGTGGCTGAGAACGTGGACATTGGCATCACGCCAATCGACCAATTTACCGTCCATCCAGATCTTGCCGTCGCGATCATCATATCCAGCCATGCGTACCCTCCGATTTTCAGATATTGCGCAAGAATGGTCCACAGCGGACGTATTATTGCGTGAAATCTGCAGATCGCTATCAATTGATTCTTGGAATGTCAACAAGACTGACGTAATGTGCACATATGTTACGCGGTTTGTGAACGAGGTGAAGGGATGGCCGAGGACGGTGGACCAGGCGGTCCAAGTGGCGGAAACCTTCTGTTTCTGACCGACGAGCAATTGCGCAAAGGTATCGAAGCGATGTTCTTTGCGTATCGCGGGTTTACCGCCGATCCGGATCGAATTCTCGAACAATACGGGTATGGCCGGGCCCATCACCGCGCAGTGCATTTCATCAATCGTTCGCCCGGCACGACGGTCAATAACCTGCTCGATATCCTCGGTGTGACGAAGCAATCGCTGAACCGGGTTTTGCGGACGCTGATTGACGATGGTCTAGTTGAAAGCCGTGTGGGGAACAAGGACAAACGCGAACGCCACCTATACCTGACAGAGCGCGGCGCCGACCTGGAGCGCGAACTGTCCGAGGCCCAGCGCAGCCGGATGCGGGCCGCATATCGCACCGTCGGGCCCGACGCCGTGGCCGGGTTCCGCCAGGTTCTTGAAGCGATGATGGATCCCGACCAGCGCCGCCACTTCAGATCGTTCAAGGATCAGTCATGACGGTGCAATCCACGGCGCAATCTACGGTGCAATCTGACGCGCATCTGCTGATCGTCGATGACGACGAACGCATTCGCACCCTGTTGCAAAAATTCCTGATCCGAAACGGGTTCTTTGTGTCTGCGGCAAAAGATGCCGCACAGGCCCGCCGATTGCTTGGCGGTTTGGAATTCGATCTGATCGTGATGGATGTGATGATGCCGGGCGAAACCGGCATTGAACTGACCCGCGTCTTGCGGGCCGATGTGACGACGCCGATCCTGCTGTTGACCGCCAAGGGGGAAACATCGGATCGGATCGAAGGCCTGGAAGCGGGGGCAGACGATTACCTGCCCAAACCGTTCGAGCCGAAGGAATTGTTGTTGCGGATCAATGCGATCTTGCGCCGGGTGCCGCCGGTGCCCCCCGAACAGGCCATTCCCACGATCCTGTCGCTGGGGCCGATCCGTTATGATGTCGAACGATCAGAGCTTTGGCAGGGCGAAGATCTGGTTCGTCTGACGGCAACCGAAAACCAGTTGATGCGCATCTTTTCCGCCACCCCGAACGAACCGGTCAGCCGGACCCAGTTGGTCGAAAAACTGGGCCGCGATCGTGGGCAGGCCCAGGAAAGGGCCGTTGACGTGCAGATCACCCGGTTGCGCCGCAAGCTTGAGGTGGATCCAAAGCAGCCGCGCTATCTGCAGACAGTGCGCGGCGCCGGGTACATGCTGGCGCCTGACTAAACTGATGCCCGCCGAACCCGTTGCCCTCCTAGCCTGCGTCATCCGCCATCGGCACCGTCACAAGCACGACGGTGCCTTTTTCAGACGGCTCGAACGTCAGTTCCGCGTCAATCTGCGCGGCCGACGCCCGCATGACCATCATGCCAATGCCACCCGCCCGTTCCACGTCGCATTCATCCAGCCCGATACCATCGTCGGCGATGCGCACCGTCAGGCGGTTGTCATCGGTTTGAAAACTGATGGAAATCGACCCTGTTCCATCGGGAAACGCGTATTTGACGGAATTGGTGACGAATTCGTTGATCACGATTGCCAGCGCCGTGGCCGCCTGGGTCGGCAGGATGGCCTCACTCGTCGCGCAGGTCAGCGTGATGCCGTTGGGCAAGGTCGCGCTGAGGTTTTCGGTCAACCGCTGGATATAGCGGGCCATCGATACGGTTTCATCCGATCCGGCTTGATACAGTTCGGCATGGATCAGGGCGATGGCGGAAATGCGGTTTTCCGCTTCGTGCAGCGCAGAGCGCACGTTTTCATCTTTGGCGCGCCGCGCCTGGATGCGCAGCAGCGATGTCACCTGCAACAGGGAATTCTTGACCCTGTGATCGATTTCGCGCCGCAGCACTTCTTGCAGTTCAAGCGATGCACGCAGGTTTTCCGCCGCATCTTCGGCTTCGCGCAGCATCTGGCGCAGTTCGATCTGCACCATCACCTGCCGCGAAAGTGTCTCTAACGCGCGCTTTTGGAAGTCATTCAGTTGCCTTGGCTGGCGGTCCAGCACGCACAAGGCGCCCAGCGGCGTGCCGTCTTCGGTTTGCAATGGCGCCCCGGCATAGAATTTCATGTCAACGTCGCCATCGTGCACCAGCGGGTTGTCCGCGGTGCGTCGATCGGTTCGGGTGTCGGGAATTTCCAGCACATCGTCATAGGTCATCGCATAGGCGCAGACCGAATGTTCGATCGGGGTTTCAGACGCCTCAAGCCCGACCTTGGCCTTGAAATACTGCCGATCCGAATCGACAAGCGAAATCATCGCCATCGGTACGTTGCAGATTTCGGATGCCAGCTGGACGATATCGTCGAAATCCTGTTCAGCCGGCGTGTCCAGCAGCCCAAGCGCATGCAGTTTATGCAAGCGCTCTTCGCTTTCAAGCACCTGCGATTGTGAATCTGTCATGAAATACCCTTGTTAGCTGCACGATCATAAGTCGGGAAATCGGGATGAACAGGCATTTATCGCGCCTGACCCCTTGGACATTTCTTCCGCATTCCGCACTCTGGCTGCGATAAGACCGAAGAGGACCCAATGGCAACAGCGTATTACTGGCATGACGATTGCCGACGACACGTCACACCCCAAGGCCACCCCGAACGCGTCGCGCGCCTTGGCGCGGTGGCGGATGCCTTGCAGGGCCTGGCGCTGGACCGGCGCGCCGCCCCGGTTGGCGAAATCGCGGATATCGCGCGTGTGCATCCACAGCGATACATCGACACGATCCGCGCCGCGATTCCGGAAACCGGCAGTTGCGCGCTGGATGGCGATACGCATGTGTCGCCCGGATCATGGGACGCGGCCCTGCGCGCGGTGGGGGGCATTTGCGCGGCGGTCGATGCGGTGCTTGGCGGCGCGGTGCGCAACGCCTTTGTCGGCTGCCGCCCGCCCGGACATCACGCCGAAACCGAGCGCGCAATGGGGTTTTGCCTGTTCGGAAACGTCTCTATTGCGGCGAAAAACGCCTTGGATCACCATGGGCTGGCCCGTGTCGCCATTGTGGATTTCGACGTACATCACGGCAATGGCACGCAGGATCTGCTGTGGGACGAGCCGCGCGCGTTCTTCGCGTCAAGCCACCAGATGCCGCTTTATCCCGGTACCGGTGCGCCGTCCCAGACCGGCGGGCATGGCAACGTGTTGAACGTGCCGCTGGGTCCCAATTCGGGCAGCCGGGCCATGCGGGCCGCGTATGAACGCACCATCCTGCCGGCGGTTGAATCTTTTGATCCCGACCTGATCCTGATTTCGGCCGGGTTCGATGCGCATGAACGCGATCCGTTGGCGCAATTGAACTGGACGACCGAGGATTTCGCCTGGGTCACCGGCGCGATCTGCGATGTGGCGGATCGTGTCTGCGGGGGCAAGGTGGTCTCGACACTTGAGGGCGGTTATGATCTGGAAGGCTTGCGCGACGGGGTCGCGGCACATGTGAAGGTTTTGATGGAGCACGGGGCATGACCGACAAACCGGTGAACGAGATGAGCTTTGAAGAGGCAATGGCCGAGCTGGAGCGTGTGGTCGGGCAACTGGACCGCGGCGACGTGCCGCTTGAGGCGTCGATCAAGCTCTATGAGCGCGGCGCCGAATTGAAAGCGCGCTGTGAGGTCAAGCTGAAGGAAGCCGAAGAAAAGGTGGCCAAGATCACGCTGGACCGCGACGGCAACCCGACCGGAGCGACACCTGTCGAAGGGCTGTGACGTGTTCGAAGACAAGTTGCGCGAATATGCGGCCCTGACCGAAGCGTGCCTGGCCACGTTCCTGCAAGATGTTCAGGGGTCCGAGGTCGGCGAAGCCATGGCCTGGGCCTGCCAGGGCGGCAAGCGTCTGCGCGCCTTTCTGGTGATGGAAAGCGCGGCTCTGCACGATGTGGCGCTGGATCAGGCTGTCTACGCCGCCGCCGCGGTCGAAGCGCTGCACGCCTATTCGCTGGTCCATGACGATCTGCCTTGCATGGACGACGACGATCTGCGGCGCGGTCTGCCCACCGTCCACGTAAAGTGGGACGAAGCGACCGGCGTGCTTGCAGGCGACGCGCTGCAATCGCTGGCCTTTCAGATGCTGACCCGGCCGGATGTGCCCGCCGAGGCGCGTTTGGCCTTGATAGAGTCTTTTTCACGGGCCATCGGCGGCCAAGGCATGGTGCTGGGTCAGGCCCAGGATATTGCCGCTGAAACCGCCGGAACGCCCCTGACGCTGGAACAGATCACGATCTTGCAACGCAACAAGACCGGTGCGCTGATCGGCTGGTCGGCCGAGGCGGGCGCGCGCATGGCCGGTGCAGACGTCACGGCGATGACGCGCTATGCGCAGCCTTTGGGTGTGGCGTTCCAGATTGCCGACGACATTCTGGACGTCGAAGGTGACACAGAAAAAACCGGCAAGCGCGTGGGCAAGGATGCCGACGCGGGCAAGGCGACCTTTGTGTCGCTGATGGGGCTTGACGGGGCCAAGGCACATGCCCGACAGTTGGTTGGCGCGGCCTGCGATGCTCTGGGCCCTTACGGCACCAAAGCGGATAACTTGCGGCAAGCGGCACGTTTCGCTATTGCGCGGGATACCTGACGCGACCGGCCGGAGCCAACCATGAGCGACAAGCCAGCCACACCTCTTTTGGACAAGGTGAGCAGCCCTGCCGATATGCAGGGCTTTTCGAATGCCCAACTGAAACAGCTGGCCAATGAGCTGCGCCAGGAAACGATCTGGTCTGTGTCCAAGACCGGCGGGCATCTGGGCGCCGGGCTGGGTGTGGTGGAACTGACCGTCGCGCTGCACGCCGTGTTCGACACCCCGCGCGACCGGTTGATCTGGGACGTCAGCCATCAGTCCTATCCGCACAAGATCCTGACCGGCCGGCGCCAGCGGATGGGCACCTTGCGGCAAAAGGGCGGGCTGTCGGGATTCACCAAACGCAGCGAAAGCCCCTATGATCCGTTTGGTGCGGCGCATTCGTCGACTTCGATTTCGGCGGCGCTGGGGTTTGCCGCGGCCCGCGATCTGGGCGGTGCGCCCGACCCGGCGCTGGGCGATGCGATCGCGGTGATCGGCGATGGCGCGATGTCGGGCGGCATGGCATTCGAAGCGCTGAACAACGCCGGCCATCTGGGCAAGCGTTTGATCGTGATCCTGAACGACAACGACATGTCGATTGCCCCGCCCGTTGGCGCCATGTCGACCTATCTCACCCGGCTTTATTCCGAAGGCCCGTTCCAGGAACTGAAAGCCGCGGCCAAGGGCGCGGCGTCTTTGTTGCCGCCGCCGTTCCAGCAAGGGGCGAAGCGGGCGAAGGAAATGCTCAAGGGCATGGCCGTGGGCGGGACGTTGTTCGAGGAACTGGGCTTCAGCTATGTCGGGCCGATCGACGGGCACGACATGGACCAGATTTTGTCTTTGTTGCGCACGGTCAAGGCGCGGGCCACCGGGCCGGTGCTGATCCATGCGATCACGAAAAAGGGCAAGGGGTATGCCCCCGCCGAGGCAGCCGATGACAAGGGCCACGCCACGGCCACGTTCGATATGGTCACCGGCCAGCAGAAAAAGGCGCCCTCGAACGCGCCCAGCTACACGTCAGTGTTTGCGCGCACGCTGCTGGACGAAGCCACGCGCGACGACAAGATCGTGGCGGTGACGGCCGCAATGCCCGACGGCACCGGGCTGAACCTGTTCGCCGAACGCTATCCGCGGCGCTGTTTTGACGTGGGGATCGCCGAGCAGCACGGCGTGACCTTTAGCGCCGCGCTGGCGGCTGGTGGTCTGAAACCGTTCTGCGCGATTTATTCGACGTTTCTGCAACGCGGCTACGATCAGGTGGTGCATGACGTCGCCATACAGCGGTTGCCGGTGCGTTTTGCCATTGATCGGGCCGGGCTGGTCGGGGCGGATGGGGCGACCCATGCGGGCAGTTTCGACATCGCATTCCTGTCTAACCTGCCGGGATTCACGGTCATGGCCGCAGCCGACGAGGCCGAGCTGGTGCATATGGTCGCCACCGCTGTTGCGCATGATGATGGGCCGATTGCGTTTCGCTATCCGCGCGGCGAAGGCGAAGGCGTGACCATGCCCGAGCGCGGCGAAGTGCTGGAAATCGGCAAGGGCCGGATGATCCGAGAAGGCGCGCGTGTGGCGATCTTGTCGTTCGGCACCCGGCTGGGCGAGGTTTTGAAAGCGGCCGAAGCGCTGAGCGCCAAGGGCATCACCCCGACGATTGCCGACGCCCGGTTCGCCAAACCGCTGGATGAGGCACTGATCCTGCAGCTTGCGGGTGATCATGAGGCGCTCATCACCATCGAAGAAGGGGCCGTTGGCGGGTTCGGCAGCCACGTCGCGCAATTGCTGGCCGACAATGCGGTGTTCGATCGCGGGCTGAAATTCCGGTCGATGGTCTTGCCGGATACGTTCATCGACCAAGCCAGCCCAGCCGATATGTATCAATCGGCCGGGCTGTCATCTGCGCAGATCCAGAGCAAGGTCCTGGAGGTTCTGGACGTGACGGATTTGGCGTCACGGCAGGCTTGAAATCACCCCCAGGGGCCGGATCACAGAGAGCCTTGGGGGTGCAATTCGATCGATGTGATCCAGGCGCTGGATTGCGCCGGCCACCAGCCGTCGGACACCGCCTGATCCTGCAACGTGGCCGACGTGCCGTTTGCATAGCGCACCAACACGTCAAACACGCCGTTCACACCTGAAATGCCAGCAGTGTCACTGGCGCGCGAAACGGGCGATCCAGAGGTGGCAACATAGCTGCTGGGAACCGTGCCCAGTTCAACCTGCACACCCCAGATGAACACTTCCAGACCGCTCACGCCAAAGCCTTGACCCGAGCGGTTTTCAAGCAGGAACTTGGGCGCGTCCGAGGCCGGCGTTGCCGTGCGCGAGATCCGCGTCCACGAGGTGGTCAGGGCGACGTCTTCGGTGTCTGAACCGGACGTGCCGCAGGCGCGCAGGCCGATGGTGCAGTTCTGATTGGCCTTGACCCAGAACGATGCCGTGTGGGGCACACCCGAAGTGGTGGACATGCCGCAAAAGGCATAGCCCGACCCAAAGTCCCAGCCCCCCACGGCGCTGCCATCGGGCGCGACATCGCTGTTTTGCGACGGGGTAAAGGCGTTCTTGACCCAGGCCGATGTCGACAAATCCGACGATTGCGCGATCAGGTTTGTCGTGCCCCCTTCGACCAGCAGGCCCTTGGCGTCCAGCGTCTGGGGATCATGATCGAAACGTGCGCTGTGCGCAGCGGCCGTCGCAAGTACGCCGGACGCGTTGAAATACGTGGCCGTAGACGCACGGCTGAGCGACACGCCAGCGGGCAGGGTTCCGGCGGTGAAATTGAATACGGTGACTGTCGGGGGCGTGATCGTGCCGTGCGATGCGTGCAGGGCCAGTGTCGATATGCCGAAGCTTGTTCCGATCATTACGACACCATCAATGCATGGATGCCCGAAGCTGTTGTGCCGGTCGCCTGAACGCGCGACACGCCGACGGGCAGGATGGCAAAGTCGGAAACGCTGACGGTGCGCACGGCCCCCTTGACGGTGTTGAACGTGATGGTGCCACCGCTTTCGACATAGAGCGCGACAGCCACTTCCGGCAGATCGGTTCCATCATCGGGGATGACGGGCAAAATATCGTGTGCTGGCCCGTTCAGCGGCAACGCACGGTTTTCGAATGGATTTTTCATTTCAACACTCCTGTTTGGGCGATGGCCGGGCGCCACGCGCTGCATGACCGGGGCCTGTGGCTCGAACTATCGGAGGCAGTTGTAGGGGGTTAACGTTACCAGCCGTTGAGGGCATCGTGCGTTGCGGCCCACAGCGCTGATCGGCGGGCGGTACGCGCGGGCCCTTGTCCCCGTGCGCGCAACCTGAGAAACTGGCGTGCACGATCATGAAAGGGCGCAAGCGAGAATGAACGACACAGAGCAGCTTCCGACGGCGCGGGAAATGGCGGATCGTCTGGTCCGGATTTTGTCAGTTGAACCAGTTGAACGGAATTTTTTCAGTGGCATCGCCACGCCCGACGGCGAAGGCCGTGTATTCGGCGGCCAGATCATCGGCCAAGCAATGATGGCCGCGACCGCGACGATCGAAGACGACCGCGAATGCCATTCAATGCATGCCTATTTCATGCGTCCCGGGGACGCGACGAAACCTGTGCTTTATCAGGTGGAACGCGATTTCGATGGCCGCTCATTCGCAACGCGCCGGGTCATTGCCATTCAGCAGGGTCGGCCCATTTTGAACTTTGCGACGTCCTTTCATACCCCCGAAGCCGGGTTTCACCACCAGGACGACATGCCTGACGTGCCCCCGCCAGAGGATCTGGAAAGCGAAGACCAGTTGGCCGAGCGCTACAAGGACAAGTTGCCCCCCCATCTGTTGCGGTTCATGCGCTTTAACCGCCCCGTCGAATTGCGCCCGACAGAATTGCTTGCGCCATTCGTGACCGATCCGCACCCCCCCGTGCAGCATGTCTGGTTCCGCACCAAGGGGCCGATCGGAAATGATCCCAAGCTGCATCGCGCCGCGTTGGCCTATACGTCGGATATGGGGCTGCTTGGCGCGGTATCCTCGCCCCATGGCAAGACCTTTGCGGATGTGGACATGCAGTTCGCCAGTCTCGATCACGCACTGTGGATTCACCAGGATTTTCGCATGGATGACTGGATGCTCTATGCAATGGACAGCCCGTGGTCGGGCGGGGCGCGTGGCCTTGCGCGCGGGCGCATTTACACCCGTGACGGGCAGCTTGTTGCCAATGTCGCGCAAGAAGGTCTGGTACGGCACACGACGCACAAAGCGTGATCAGCGGCCCAGTTTGGCCTTGGCATCGATCATTGCCCGGCGGAACTTGGGGGCGCGGCGCCGGTTGATGACAGCCTGACAGTAGTAGGCCACCAGATCGGGCCTGTTGCGGGCCTGCAGACGGTCCAGGGTTTCGCGTTGATAGCGCGGCAGGTCACGGCGTTTGCGCACCAGCGTATAGAATTGCGCCGGGGTCATGGTGCCATCGACGCACCCCGCGACCACCGGCTTGAGCGCCCCGATCAACAGCCACAGAGACGCAATCCGGTGCCCCATGAAGCGGCAGGCATATTTCGCGATGTTGTCGCCGCGAAATAGCGCGGCATGCATGGCATCCAGCCCCATCAGCGGGTCGTAGAAGATATGCACTTTGTCCGCCGCCGCGACCATGTCGGGGGCATAGGCGTAGCGGCCGGTAAAATCCCGGCGCCACGCCTTGCGATACCGGGTTTCCCAACTGGCCACGTCGCGCGACAGGGTCGCTTGGGGGGAAATGGCGACGACGGTCGATCCGGGCGCGGCGGCTGAAAACACGCAGGCCGCATAGCCGCCCATCGACGCGCCATAAAAGACCACCCGGTCGAACCGGTCAAAGAACCCTTCGTCGGCCAGCCGATCGAAAAAGTCGTATACCGCGTCATCGCGATACCATGTCCAGTCATGGGCCATCATGCCCAGCATCGACCAGCCCCGGCTTTCGACAAAGCCATAGCCCCATGGCATCCGCGCGCCCTCGTACACGTGGTCGAGGTTTTCGAAACTGACGATCAGGGTGCTGCCCCGATCCACGAACAGGGCCGAATGCTGGTCGCCCAACCGTTCGAAAAAGCCTTCCCTTGCGCCGATTTCGGCAAGCTCAGATTGCCATTCGTCCTGGCTGAGTTCGGCCCCGCCATCCATCATTCGGCTGCATCCAGGTAATGGGCGAACACGGTTGGCGCCGCATCGCGCAGGGTTTGCGCGCAGTCTTTCACGAACTTGGTTTCGACCAGATATTTGCGCGACAATGCCTCGGGCGATGCATCGCTGCTGAGCGCCTCAAGCGCGATCTGGGCGCAAAATTCCGGATCGGCGGTGTTGGGATTTTTCTTGACGATTTTCTTGGGGATCGGCGCGGCATCCGTGTCGATGCCATGTTTGCGGATCAGCGCCTCCATGAACGATCCACGCCGCGGCGTGCCGTTTTCCTTTTCCTCTAGCCGCGGTTTCATGCGCCGGGCCCAGAAATGAACGCCATAGGTGTCGGCCATCTTTTCTTCGGGCTTGAAGCGGGACAGGATCAGGTGGTTTCGTTCCTTGAAGCTGATCGGGTAAAAGGCGCTTTCGGGCAGGGCATGATCAATTTCCCCCGTTTCGATCAGAAAATGCGTGACAGCGGCCGGCCCCGTAAAGCCCCAGTTCTGCGCGGTCATATGCACCGGATTGCCGGCGTCTTTTTCGCCCTGAAGTTCGCGCTGTTGCCAGGGTTTCAGCCACGGGCCAATGGCATATTCGTCTTCGAAAAATTCAAGCATGGCAGTCAGAGCCTTGCTTTCGGGGGGCAGGCCCAGAACAGCGTTGCATACCAACCCCGGCTTTTCCCAGCCGTAGACAAAGGGCGTGTCAAAGGCGAAGGGGCGGTAACAGTACATGTCTGCGTCGACCCAGATGTTGTCGGTCTTTTTCAGCATGTTCAGGCGGAATAGATCCGCATGGATGGCCGGGCTGCCGGTGCGCGCATGTCGGTGCATCGGTGTTGCGGGAAAGATATCATGCGCGCTTTCGTTGATCACACCGTCGGGCGTATTGGCAATGGGATCATAGGAATAGAGCGTCGTTCGGTGACCCGCGTCGGCAAAGCTTTTCAGGCACAACTGCTCCAGCCACGACAGTTGCCCGCCGATCCAGAGGCTTGCAATATTCGGAAGGTCCGCCATTTCGCCGATATCCTGCTCGTTTTTGTCTTTCTACACGTATTTTCGCGCAGTTTCATCACCAAACGCCTAAAACGCCCTAGTGGGCAGTTTCCGTGCGTTCGACCGTGAAAAAGAAATCCTCGTCCGGGTCCTTGGCGACGATGTCGTCGGGCACGGTTTCGGGGCCGCCCAAAAACACGTTCGCGCCGAAATGCTGATGCATGCGGGACAGTTTTTCCATGCGCGGGCTGCACAGTTCCCCATAGAACCTGGCGTAATTTTCCGTGGCGCGCAGGGCGTCGATCTTGGCGCGGTGCTGCGCGACCGAAAACTCATGCGCGGCGCGGATGTCGGGGTCTTGCATCAAGCGGTCAAATTCGGCTTTGGCCGCAGGCAAGGTGCGATGGATTGACCGATTTTCTTCGGCGTTGTTGTTCATGCGAAACCAATAGGCCAGGCCCTGATCGCGATCGACGTGATTGACGCGCCCGCGGTCGCGTTTGACCAGAAAGCTTTCCGCCGACCGGACCGCATAGTGGTTCAGCGTCACCAGGTCATAGCCATAGGTGTCGGTGGTGGAACGCCATGCGTTTCGAAACACCTGGGGCGGCAATTCCTTGCCCGATCCATTGACCCAATGAATTTCCTCCCACCTTTGCGGTTTGAGACCCTTGGGGCGATGCACACCCAGTTTCTTGAAAATGCCGATGTTGCGGAAAAGTGTCTTGAAACCCCATGCCTGATGCGGTTTGCGGGCGAATTGCGGGGCACAGCGGGTAAACTGCTCGCAAATGAACCGATCTTCGAATTCATGCACATCGTTGTTGCCGAACAAGCGCCAGGTCAGCGAAATCATGTTCGCGTCGCCCACCGCGTCATAGAGCGCATTCAGCGTCCCGTCGCCGCAATGAATGGTGATGAATTCATCGACATCCATGCAGATGGCCCAATCGGCGCCGGTAATCGCAGGTTCGCTTTCGGCGGCCTGAAGCGCGGCATGTTGCGGTTTCAGATCGGTGTTGCGGAACGGGTTTTCGCGGTGCTGGACCAGCCTCTTGTCCTGAAGCAATTGCAGCATCGTATCGGTGCCGTCCGTGCAATCGTTCGTATAGACCAAAAAGTCCGACACGCCGATGGCCCGGTGATAGGCCAGCCATTCCATGATGAACGGGCCTTCGTTTTTCATCGTCGTGACAATGGCGGTTTTGCGCGCGTCAGGGTCTGATTTTGCCGCTTTTTCGACGGGCATGCGCACCGGATCAGCATCAAAGTAGCGTTTTTGGAAGGACAACAGCCGGGGGTCTTCGATCAGCGACGACTTGGGCACAATGCGCGAGACATTCGCTTCAGGGTGGCGCAGGGACATGCAGCGGATGAACCCGGCCACTTCGTCGGTCTGCGGCGCGGTGCCGACGACGCGGATCAGGCGCCATACAGACTGGGGCCCAGCACCCGCCGGGGCGACGCACCAGCGGCGCCTGTGCGATGTCGCATCGAACTGTCGGCAGATGTGGTCGGCGAAACCGGGATCATCACCCTTGCGCACCCGCCAGGGATAGACCTGTTGGCCGACCAACTGAACCGCGCCCGACGTTGATCCGACCGCGCAATCGAATACCGTGCCCGATTTGAGCGGCAGGATCAGATCGTAGACATCGATGTTCGCGACCGCGCGCGCGCGATCAAGATACCGGTGACGCAGATATTCATATAGCAGAACATCCGCAAAAGGCGCGCGCCACGGATCGGCGCCGGGGATGTCCATCCGGTCTTTGCCCGGCGCGCCGGGTACGTTGAACGGATGTGCTTCAGGCGGCAAGCCCGGTTGGCCCAGGGGGCAATCAGCATCGATGAGGGCCAGGCGCTTGATCCGGGGATCGGTTTCGGCCAGGTCCTGCAACGCAGCCGCCAGGGCGTCGTTTTGGTCGGGCGCAAGACGGCTGATCAATACTGCCCCGTTCAGCGCATGCGTCTTGGCGTGGTAGTCAAGCCAGCCCCTGATCGTGTCTGCAGTTTCGCCATTCACAACCGCCAGCGCCACGTTCAGCCCGGCAAAAAGATCAGTTTCCGGCGTGTTAGGGTCGATTTCAGCAAGATTACCTTCGACGTGGATCGAAAGCGTGTCGCGAAAGCTGCCCTGCAGATAGGGCGCATTCCCGACCGAACGGATATCGTCGAAACTGACGCCAGGTCCGGGTTGGAAATGGTTGAGCGGATCGCCGGACTTGAAGAACAACCGATAGCCCTGCCCATCGATTTGCGGCGTCGAAAGGGCAGCCAACAGGGTCACCGGGCCGATGGTCCGATGGCGCAAGGTCTCATGTATAAAGACCGGGTGGGTCATCAAGACTGCTCGTTCTTGTTCCGGTATATCCCAGATTTGCGCATAGACTAACGATCCTTGGTGTCAGGTCAATCAACGCGGCAGGCCCGGTCGATCGAACGCGGAATTTCCCTAGAGTAGGCCAAGGTGGTAAACTAGACTTGAACGTTAGGAGGTTCCTTTTGAAACAGGCTGTCGTCGTCATCCACGGCATGGGCGAACAAGTCCCCATGCAAACGCTTTCAACCTTTGTCGATGCTGTGTGGACACATGACAAGTCGCTGATCGCAGCGAACCGGCCGGATGCCGAAACAGGCGGCGAGCGGACCATCAACAAGAGCTGGGGCAAACCGGATCGGCGCAACCGCAGTTTTGAACTGCGCCGGATCACGACCGAAAAAACCGATGGCGGGTATAACACCGACTTTTACGAATACTATTGGGCGCACCTGATGCACGGCACCACGTTTGAGCATGTGCGTGGCTGGATCATGGGCCTGCTCTTGCGCAATCCGGTGACCCGCGTGCCGCCAAGTGTCCGCCTGGCCTGGGTGGCGCTGTGGATCGTGTCGATCATTCTACTGGCCTTTGCAATCGACTCTATCGTTGCCGATTCAGGCCCTGAATCGCCGTTGGGGCGACTGTTCAAGGCGGCCATTGCGGTCATCGGCGGCTGGTTCGTATCCAGCGTGTTGGTCAAGCGTTTTGGCGATGTGGCGCGGTATGTAAAGCCGCTGCCGGTCAACGTCGCCCGCAGGCAGGAAATACGCGAAAAGGGGGTGGAACTGCTCGAAGGGCTTTTGCGCGAGGTCGATGAGGACGACAAGCCGGTCTATGACCGCGTGATCGTCGTTGCCCATTCGCTGGGTACGATTGTTGCCTATGACATCCTGACCCACACCTGGGCCCGGATGAACGACGCGCTTCCGGTCACCACCAAGGCCAAGATGAAGCAGCCGGCGCGCGCCAAGCTGGAACATCTGATCCAATCCGCCGCGGGGCTGCCGGTTGGCGAGGGCGCGGCGCAAGAAGAATGGAGCATCGATGCGTTTCAAGCCGCGCAAGAGTCAGCCGCCAAAGAACTTGCCGCGCAAGGCCATCCTTGGCGGGTGACCGATTTCGTGACCTTGGGATCGCCCTTGACGCACGCGGAATTCCTGATGGCCGAAGATCTGGACGATCTGCGTGCGCAACAGATGCGGCGCGTGCTGCCGACCTGTCCGCCGATCCCCGAACGTGATCGCAAAACCGGGCTGCATCACGTTGGCTATCGCACCGGCCCGATCGCCCGGATCGGCGATGGCAGTTCGCTGGAAGATCCGCGAATACCCCATCACGCCGCGCTGTTCGCCTATACCAAGTGGACGAACCTGTTTTCCCCCCATGAATTCATCATCAAGGGCGACATCGTATCCGGGCCAGTGGGCGAGCAATTCGGGATGCCGATCAATGATCGCGTCGTGTCTGGTGTGCGCGATATCGCGGTGCTGGAAGACGGGTTTGCGACCCATAATTCCTATTGGTCGCTGACGCGCGATTCAGACGATGCCGCCACACCCGAGCATCTGATTGCCCTGCGCGATGCGCTGAACCTTGGCGCCAAGGCGAATTAGGCCTGCGCGGCTTCGATCTCGGCCATCAAACTGGCCAACATGGCCTTGCCCATCGCGGAAAAGGGCTGATCGTTGCGACACAGACGGGCGAAGGTATCCAGATGCTCGCGCGCCGCGGTCAGGTGCGCGATCTGTTCGGGCTCTGACGGGGCGGCGGCAAATCTGTTCAACGCGCTGCGCACTTTGTCGGCCAGATTTCGCAGGGTTAGAGCCTTTCTCATGCGATCTTCGGTCAACCTGCGCCGGTTCAGGCCCAGAACATCGATTGTCGCGCGCCCCCTGATGCTTGCGTCTTTGGGCACCATGGTGACCAAGGGGCCATCGATCCGGAACGTCAGGTGATCTTCGGGATCGGTGATCGTGGGATCCAGCAGCAATGGCTTTTCGCTGGCGATATCTTCGGCCCGGTTGGCCCAAACGCCGTCTTCGGTGGGAAAGGCATCCAGTTTGCCGTGAAGAACCCGGTCATCGTCGCGGATTGCTTCCAGGATTTCTTCTTCGGTCCAGTCGGGGTCGATAATCAGCTGCCGCCGCCCTTGATTGCAATGCATGCAGCTGAGCACCAGATTGCTCCATTCCATCGCCAGCCACCAATACCCGTGGTGTTCGATCCCTGCGGCGTCCGCCTCGCTGATCCCACCCTTGGGGCGATAATGCTCGACATCGACCTGGCTTGAGCCGCCAATCGTACTTTCGCAATAGGCGCATTTGTTGTTGAACAGATCCAACAGCGCGTCGCGTACTTTTTGATGCTTATACGCTTTGTAAAATGACCCGTTGGGCGGTTTTCCGTCGCGTGCAACGATCGCGGTGACCTCGTCCAGCTCTTTCGCGCCGGCTGACAAAGGCGCATTGCTGCCGGGCACATGCGGTTTGAGACGGTCTGGCATGGTATCGGCGCGGTCCACGAAAATCATCATTCAGATCCCGACCTGAAGGCAGAAAGCAAATCCGATACCATCTGATTTCGGCTGCTTCCCTGGATCTTTGCCAGAGGTTCAATAGGGTCTATTGCGGCCTTTTTCAGCGCTTCTGCGACGATCTGATCCTGAATTGTGTCGCCCACGGCCATGCGATCGGACAGGGCGCTGCGCAGCTGGTCAAGCTCGCGCTGTTCTGCATCGCTCAGGTCTTGTTTGCGGGTCAGGTTGTGATACCGCGCCAATTTGGCGTCGGTGTCCGGGTCGGTCGAACCCAGCCCGAAGAACTCCGATGTCAGGATCTGTTCCGCGCGCATTCCCTGGGGGTCGGGCAGGTCGCGCAGGGTTTCGATCATCTGGTTGTCGGTGCTTCGTTGCAGCACAAACACTTCGCCCGCGTACATGCCCTTGAGGCACAGCGGATCATGGGTGGTGGCGATAAACTGAACCCGCGGAAAGGCGCGCCGCAACAGGCCCATGATCCGCATTTTCCACCGCGGATGCAGATGGGTTTCGATTTCATCGATCAACACGACGGCCGACGCGTATTCGAGGTTATCGTAGTGATAGAACATCTCGCGCATGATGTCGGCGGCCATCGCGATGACTGATTTATACCCGACGGACATTTCCGATAGCGGCGTGCGGCCGCTTTCGGTTTCGATTATCACCCTGCCATCGACGCGCGCGAACATGGCCGATCTGTCCAGCATCAGAATTTCACGCAAAGCGCGCGCGGCGGCATCGAATGTTTCGTCATCCAGCGAATTGAGCCAGTCGACCGGGTTCGCGATCACATCCATTGGATCAAAGAGTGATCGAACCCGATAGGCGGGCGCGCGGTAGCGCCGGCGCGGTCTGTTGGTGAAAAAGCGCCGTGGGCCGTATGCCAGCAATATCTTGGCGGTGTCTTGGTCGCCTTGGAATGTCGTCTCCTCTGGCAGCCCCTGGAACCGGGACACCGCGTCAGCAGACGCATAAGTCACATCAACTGTCAGCGGATCGGAACTGACGGTTGTCCAATCTTCGAAATCCTCGCGATGCAGATAGGCGTCCGGGCGGATGTCTTCATCGTCTAAAAGCGTGTCTAACGCGGCCGTTTCCTGCGTGCCCAGCAGGGTCAGGGCCAACGCCTCGAGGACCGAGCTTTTGCCGGTCGCGTTTTCGCCAAGGATCAGCATCGACGGCACCAGAGACGGATCGTCGACCTTTAGAGGCAACTGAAATTCTATGTCCTTCAACGCCTTGAAGTTCCGAATACGGACCGAGCGGATCGGGTTGCTGGCAAGGGGCAGGTTCGCCAGCTTGACGGCGCGCGACGGTCTGGATGCAGGCTTGCCCGAACGTTGTTTCTTGGGTGCTTTGCGCAGGGTCGTGGCCGGCTTGATCGGCATGGTCGAAACCTGGGCCGTGCTGTCGCCAGAATTAAACGCGCGCACAAGGTTTTGACGTTCGTCCGGGGCAAGGCGCGCGAGAAAATCCACAAGCGCGGTGTGATCCTGCCATTCCTTTGCCTCGGGGACGGCGGATTTGCACCAATCAAACAGGGCCAACGTGGCCGCCCCTGCGTGGGGGCCGAAAGTTATGCGCCTTGGGCTGTCCATGCCGTCGCCCGAAACCGGCGACCAGTCGTCGCCCATTTGTTCCGCCAGGGTGCCAAAGACGGTCAATCGCGCGCGGATAAGGTCCTGTCGGTTCAAATCGAACAGGCGAATGGTGGTATCCCCCCGGCGCGATCTGGCTTCGGCCCAGCCGGTCGGCGAAAAGCTGAGATGATCGGACGGATCATCAAGACAGGGATCGATCAATAAGGGGCGCTCGGCGTCGTTCAACTGGGCGATGGATGCGTGCAGTTCGCCCCGCTCGCCGTCCAGTGGAAACATGTTGCCCTTGGCACGTTCGCAAAAGGCGCAGACCGGCAGCATGTTTTGCCATTCGAACGCCAGCCACAGGTAGTGGAGGCGGTGCGTTTGCCCGTCGCCATCGGCTGCGAACCCCGCAGGGCGATGCAGGTGGATGTGGCCGTAGGCGTCATCGTCCAACGATGTTTCGCAATAGGCGCAGCTTTGTTCAAAGATGTGGGCCAGCTGCGGGTAGACATCCGATCCCTTGAGAAACGCTGGGTCATAGGGCGCACGCGTCTGGCGGGCGCCTTCGGACATATAGGCCGATAGTTCAGCGCGCTGCGCGTCGACCTCTTTCGACAACAGCACCTCTGGAATCGGCAAACTATTCCGGTCTACATATTTCAGCGGGCGGCCCTCCGGCTTGTCTTTACCAAGCGTAAAACAATGGCGATCCCGCTTCCAGTAGGCTATTCCTGACCGAGCTACGAGTGGGAGAGGCGCAATGGACGAGTTCGATTATATCATCGTCGGCGGCGGAAGCGCGGGCTGCGTGTTGGCGAACCGATTGAGCGCGCGTCACAAGGTTCTGTTGCTGGAAGCGGGTGGCAAAGACAATTACCACTGGATCCACATCCCGGTCGGGTATCTCTATTGCATCGGAAACCCGCGGACGGACTGGGGATACAAGACCGCCGAAGAACCGGGCCTGAACGGGCGCAGCCTGCTCTATCCCAGGGGAAAAGTGCTGGGGGGGTGTTCGTCAATCAACGGCATGCTCTACCTGCGCGGACAAGCGGCAGACTATGACCATTGGCGCCAATTGGGCTGCATGGGGTGGGGCTGGGACGATGTTCTGCCCTATTTCAAAAAGTCCGAAGATTACGTCGAAGGGCCAACAGATTATCACGGTGCGGGCGGTGAATGGCGCGTCGAAAACCAGCGCCTGCACTGGGACATCCTGGATGACTTCATCAGCGCTGCCGAGCAAGCTGGTATCCCGCGCACCGCCGACTTCAACACCGGCGACAACGAAGGGATCGGATACTTCCGCGTGAACCAACGTAACGGCTGGCGGGTGAACACGCGCAAGGCGTTTCTGCGCCCCGTGGCGACGCGCGCAAACCTGTGTGTCGAAACTCGCGCGCAGGTCGAACGTCTTGAAATCACGGGCCAATCCGTCACTGGCGTGCGCTATCGCAAGAACGGTGAAACCCGGCAGGCGCGCGCGCGGCGCGAGGTCATATTGTCGGCCGGGTCAATCGGGTCGGTCCAGATCCTGCAATTGTCCGGCATCGGGCCGGGCGGCGTGCTGCAGGAAAACGGCATTGACGTTCACCATGACCAACCGGAAATCGGCGCGAACCTGCAGGACCATCTGCAGTTGCGCTGCGCCTACAAGGTTTCGAACGCTTTGACGCTCAACAGCCTTGCGTCGACTTTGATGGGCAAGGCCAGGATCGGGCTGGATTATGCGCTGCGTCGGCGCGGACCGATGTCGATGGCGCCAAGCCAGCTGGGGGCCTTCGCCAGATCGCGCCCGGATGTGGCGACACCGGATCTTGAATACCACGTGCAACCGCTGTCCCTTGGCGCGTTTGGTGGTGCGTTAGACCCTTTTGATGCGATTACGGCCAGCGTCTGCAACTTGCGCCCCGAAAGCCGCGGTGCCGTGCGGATCGCGTCGCCTGATCCCGCGGATCATCCGGTCATACAGCCCAATTATCTGGCGACGGAAGGTGATCGTCAGGTCGCTGCAAACGCAATCCGATTGACCCGTTCGATCATGCAGCAAGCCGCCATGACAAAGTACGCGCCCGAGGAATTTCGCCCCGGCCTTTCCGCACAAAGCGAAGAGGCCTTGCAAAAGGCCGCCGGTGACATCGGCACGACGATTTTCCATCCCGTGGGCACCGTCAGGATGGGCGCCGACGACGGCGCGCCGCTTGATCCGCAGTTGCGGATGCGCGGTGTCAGCGGATTGCGCGTCGTCGATGCGTCGGTCATGCCCACCATCACCAGTGGAAATACAAATTCGCCCACCATCATGATTGCCGAAAAAGCCGCCGACATGATCCTGCAAGCCGGCTGAAAAACAAACAAATTTACCCATTAAGCGGGCGTTCATTTGGGGCTGTTAGACCGGTCTCGGGTGAAATATGAGGTGGTGATATGAGCGCGAAAGCAAACGCGCCCATCATCAAGAAAGTCAAAAAAGTTAGTGCGGAAGGGCACCATGGCGGTGCCTGGAAAGTTGCCTATGCTGACTTTGTTACGGCCATGATGGCCTTCTTTCTTCTGATGTGGCTTTTGAACGCGACGACTGAAAAGCAACGCAAAGGGATCGCGGATTACTTCCAGCCCACGATCCCCGTGAACCGGATTTCCGGTGGCGGCGATGGGTCTTTTGGCGGCGATAGTGTCTTTTCCGAAGAGACATTGGCCAGAAACGGGACCGGCGCCTCGGCTGCCAAGCCGACTGTCGAACGTCAGGCCCGTGGGGACATGGGCATGGCGGATGCGGAAAACGCTGGAAAAGACTCGGAAGATGTGGCCGCAATTGCCGAAGTTCAGGATGCGCTGACGGCCATGAGCGGGGAAAGCATGGTCGCCGAACAATCCCTGCGCCACATCCTCACCAAGGTCACCGACGAAGGGTTGATCATCGAGTTGTTCGACCTGCCAGGAGAGCCCCTGTTCGCCGACGGCACGGCCGATCCAGAGCCGCTTACCGAAGAACTGGGCGCCATGATGGCCCGGGTGTTCGGGTTGGTCAAAAACGAAATTGCGTCCAACGGTTACGTGGCCTCGGCGCCGCTGGTCATCGTCGACAATCCGGTCTGGGATTTGTCATCAAGACGTGCGGATCGGATGCGCCAGTTGATCGAAGACCACGGGGTCAATCCCGCGCGCTTTCAACGTGTAACCGGCTTTGCCGATCGCAAACCTGCGACGCGCAACCCGATGTCAGTTCGCAACAACCGGATCGAACTGATCCTTCTCAGGCAGGGGCTATAGGTGCAAAACAGGTGCAAAACCCTTTCAATTTTATACGTTAGCGGCCTGTTAATTCAGCGTCTGTAGTCCTGATGCGGACCCATTGGGGAAAGCAGCAGAAAGGCGCTAAATTCATGACGATTTCATCATCGCTCAATGCCGGGGTATCAGGCCTCAACGCCAATGCCACGCGTTTGGCTACGATTTCGGACAATATCGCGAACTCGGGGACCTATGGCTATAAGCGGACCGAAGCGGATTTCGAATCCTTCGTGATCAGCGAAGCGGCGGGAACCGGCCAATACTCGGCCGGTGGCGTTCGGGCCTCTACGTCGCGACTCATCGATGAACGCGGTGCATTGGTATCGACGGCCAATGCGCTCGATCTGGCGGTGGCCGGACGCGGCATGTTGCCTGTCACGACCGCGGTGTCGTTGGACGCGTCAACGGGTGACCGTCCGATGATGATGACCACGACCGGGTCGTTTCGCACCGATAGTGACGGCGTTCTGAAAACAGACAGCGGTATTGTCCTGCTCGGATGGCCGGCGGACGCAGACGGATCCATCCCGACCTTCCCGCGCGACACTATCGCCGGCCTCGAGCCCGTTGTGATCAATTCGAACCAGACCGCGGGTGACCCGACCACGGTCATGAATCTGGGCGTCAACCTGCCCGCGACCGAGACCGAGGCGGGCGCGGCCGGGGATACCCTGCCGTTGTCGGTCGAATATTTCGGCAACCTCGGGACGTCTGAAACCCTGGATATCACATTCACACCCACGGTGCCCGCAACCGCATCTTCCAACACGTGGACGATGGTGATCCGGGACTCAGCCACACCGGATGACGCCGGGACCCCTGGCGTCGATGAGAGCATTATCGGCGAATACACCCTGGTGTTCGATGACACGCGCGGCAATGGCGGTACCTTGGCTTCCGTCACGGCGGTGTCAGGTGGCGCCTATGATGGGTCTGACGGCACCTTGGACCTGACGGTTGCGGGCGGTCCGCTGACCATGACCATCGGCAAACTGGGCGATCCAAACGGGCTGACCCAGTTGTCCGACAGTTTTGCGCCGACGCAAATAACCAAAGACGGTTCGCCCGTTGGTAACCTGACCTCGGTAGAGGTGGATGACGACGGTTACATGACGGCGACCTATGACACCGGGTTTACCCGCGTGATCTTCCAGATTCCGCTGGTAGATGTTCCGAACCAGAACGGTCTTCTGTCGCTCAACAACCAGACATATCAGGTTTCGCCTGACAGTGGTTCGTTCTTCCTTTGGGATGCTGGGGATGGCCCGACAGGCGCTATTGCAGGTTATGCCCGCGAAGGGTCGACAACCGACGTGGCTGGCGAATTGACCGATTTGATCCAGACGCAGCGGGCCTATTCGTCCAATGCCAAAGTCATCCAGACCGTTGACGAGATGTTGCAGGAGACCACCAACATCAAGCGATAACCATGACTAGGGAAAGGGCATGACGCATGAGCATTTCAGGTTCGCTCAACAACGCATTGTCAGGGTTGGCAGCGGCCAGCCGCGCTGCGGACATCGTTTCGTCAAACGTCGCGAATGCGATGACCGATGGATATGGTCGGCGCGAACTTGAACTCAGTGCCCGAACCGTGGCGGGCAATGGCGCGGGCGTCGACGTCGTCGGCGTCACCCGCCATTCCGATCCCCAATTGCTTGGGGAACGCCGGGCGGCGGACGCGGAAGTGGCCATGAATGCCGAGCGGCTCGAATTTTTCGAACGGATGGAGCGCGCCATCGGCATCCCGGGCGACGAAAGTTCGCTTGCAAATCAAATCAGCCACTTCGAAAGTACGCTGGTCGAAGCATCTTCCTCGCCCGAAAGCGATACGCGCCTGGGGGCGGTTCTGGATGCGGCCCAATCCATCGTCAAGCATCTCAACGCGACGTCGGACGAGATTCAGACGACCCGCATGGAAGCAGATCAGGCCATCGGACGGACCGTCGACACACTGAACGAAAACCTTCAGAAAGTCGTCGACCTGAACGTTGAAATTCAGCAGCAATTGACCTCGGGGCGCGATGCTACGGCGTTGATGGATCATCGCCAGGTCCTGATCGACAGCATCGCCGAGGTGATTCCCGTAAAGGAGGTGGCCAAGGAAAACGGCAAGGTATCGCTTTACACGCCCGGCGGCGCAATCCTGGTAGATAGCAAAGCTGCCGAAATCGGTTTTTCCTCGGTCGGCGTGATCACCGCAGACATGACTTTGGCCTCGGGCGCTTTGTCCGGCCTTACGATCAATGGACAACCCACGACCACCAGTTCCAGTCGCAGCCCGATCGAAGGGGGCCGCCTTGCCGCGCTCTTTGAGGTTCGGGACGAATTGGCAACCGGTGCGCAGGCGCAATTGGATGCGGTTGCCCGTGATTTGATCGAACGTTTCGAAGATCCCGGTGTCGATCCCAGCCTGTTGGCCGGGGATCCGGGTCTGTTCACAGATGCCGGCGCCGCCCTTGACGTGTTGGACGAAGTTGGGCTGGCAGGCCGCCTGAGCGTGAACGCGGCGGTTGATCCATCGGCAGGCGGTGCCCTTTGGCGCCTGCGGGCCGGTGTCAACGCGGCCAGTGCCGGTGAAGTGGGCGATTCGACCCTGTTGAACGCCATGCAGGATGCGATGAGCGCCACGCGCACCCCTGCGTCCGGCGGGTTTTCGCCCCTTGCGCGATCGGCATCGCAGCTTGCTGCCGATTTTCTTTCAAACATCGAAGGGTCGCTGTTGTCGGCGCAATCGGAGTCCAGCTACGCGACGGCGAAATCCGACAGCCTCAGGGATCTTGAGTTGAAGGAAGGCGTGGATACTGACCAAGAAATGCAAAAACTCTTGCTGATTGAGCAGATGTACGCCGCGAATGCGCGGGTTGTGTCCACGATCGATACATTGATCGGTCAGTTGTTGGAGATTTGACGATGAAGATGAGTTCCGTAGGTGATATGTCGAGCTACTTTCAAAACACGCGTTACAACGCACAATTGAAAGAGACGATGGAGCGTTTGTCGTATGAGCTGACTTCGGGTCAGAAGAGCAATGTGGCCGCCGCGGTTTCAGGTGACTTTGCCCCACTTGCGTCCATCGAACATTCGTTGTCGTCGATCAAAGCGTACAAGACCGCAACGAATGAAACGGCCCTGTTCTTGAGCAGCATGCAGACCGCACTGGACAAGATACAAACCGATGTTTCGGAATTGTCGACGGGTATGCTGACCGCCGGAAATTCGGGTTCATCTCAGATGATGGGCACAGCCGCGCTGGACGCTTTTCAGCGCTTCGAGAGCACGGTTTCAGCCCTCAACACGCGCGTTGGGGGTAAATCGCTTTTTGCGGGGCGGTCCACGGATCAACCCGCGCTGGCACCCAGTGAAGACATTCTGGCGGATCTGCAAATCGCCGTCTCTGCCGCAACAACCTCGGCAGGGGTCATCGCGGCTGTCGATGCCTATTTCGACGATGTCGGCGGTGGGTTTGAAACTTCGGGCTATACCGGGTCTGCCAACACGATGACTGATGTACGCATCGCCCAGGACCAGACCGTCAGTATCGACGTCAAAGCAGACGACCAGGAAATTCGCGATACCCTCAAGGGGATGGCCTTGGGCGCCTTGATCCATCAGGGCACATTCGCGGGCGATTTGGATTTGCAGTCCGATCTGTTGCGCGAAGCGGGCACACGGATGCTTGAGGTCGATGCGTCATTGGCGAGCGTTCGTGCGAACCTGGGCTTGACCGAAGGGCGTGTCGAAACCGCCTCGGTTCGAAACGACAGCGAAGCATCGGCGCTGGAAATTGCACGAACGGACATGTTGTCTATCGACCCTTACCAAGTGGCCACCGAATTGACCGAAACGCAAAGTCAGCTTGAAGCGCTCTACACCATGACAGCGCGGCTGTCGCAACTTTCATTGGCGGATTACATCTGATGAACCGAATTCTGGTGGCAATTTTCCTGACGCTCTTCACCACGATGGCCAGTGCCTCGCAGGTGCGTATCAAGGACCTTGTCGAATTCGACGGGGTGCGGGGGAACGATCTTGTCGGGTATGGCCTGGTCGTGGGGCTGAACGGAACGGGCGACGGAATTCGCAACGCGCCCTTCACCGAAGAAATCATGACCAGCATTCTCGAACGGCTCGGCGTCAATGTGACGGGCGAGCAATTCGGCCCCAAGAACGTCGCTGCGGTGTTCGTCACAGCGACCCTGCCGGCATTCGCGCGCGCAGGCGGGACAATCGATGTCACCGTATCGGCGATCGGCGACGCGAAGAGCCTCTTGGGCGGGACGCTGATCATGACACCTTTGAATGCGGCCGATGGACAGATCTATGCGGTTGCGCAGGGTACGATCATCGCCGGCGGGATTGCGGCCGAAGGTGACGGCGCGTCCGTGGTCCGAGGGGTCCCGACTGCGGGTGTCATTCCATCGGGCGCGCGGGTCGAACGAGAGATCGATTTTGATTTCTCGCAACTCAATTCTATCCGCCTTGCATTGCGAAATCCGGATTTCACGACCGCCGGCCGGATCGAAAACGTGATCAACCAGAAATATGGGCGGGCTGTGAGCCAAATGCTGGATGCCGGCACGGTGTTGCTGGATATCGCATCGATGCGCGCGCCTTCGCCGGCACACGCGGTCGGTCAAATCGAAAACCTGCCAGTTCGGCCAGAAAACAAGGCGCGGGTCGTCGTGGATCAAAGTTCAGGGACAATCGTCATGGGGGCCGACGTGCGCATTTCCCGGGTCGCAGTCAGCCAAGGCAATCTGACACTTCGGATCGAAGAGGAACCGATTGTGGTTCAGCCAAACCCGTTTTCCCAAGGGGAAACCGTCGTCGTCCCGCGAACCACGGCTCAAATTGAAGAAGACCCGGGGATCGGGCTGGCAGAGATACCTGATGGAACGACACTGTCCGAGGTCATCGCTGGCCTGAATGCCTTGGGTGTCGCGCCGCGCGACATGATCGACATTCTCAAGAGCATCAAGGCGTCAGGGGCACTCCACGCCGAATTCCTGGTGCGCTGAGGTTTGCATGGCAAGCGCGCCGGGCATCAGAAATAGCTTCTGACCAACGCGCCTGAAATAAGCGTCCATCCATCGGCGACAACAAAGAACGCCAATTTGAATGGAAGCGATACGATTGCTGGTGGGACCATCATCATACCCATCGACATCAGGATAGCGGCAACCACCAAGTCAATGATAAGAAACGGCAAAAAGATCAGAAAGCCGATCTGAAATGCGCGCTCGATTTCGCTCAGCAGGAAAGATGGAACCAGGATCGACAAGGGCGCTTGCGGCCCCAGGGTCGCTACAGGTTCCGTTTCGCGCAGTTCCGCAAGATGCGCAAAGGTCTCGGGGTCTATCCGGTTGCCCATGAAGCCGCGGAACGGTTCAATCGTCGCGGTAAACGCGGTTTCAACAGTTGTTTGGCCGTCGATCAGGGGCTGAACGCCAGAAGCCCACGCCTGGGTGAACACAGGCTCCATCACGAAGTAGGTCAGAAAAAGAGCCAAGCTGACGATCAGCATATTCGGCGGGGCCTGTTGCAGACCGATCGCTTGTCGAAGGATTGACAGAACGGTCACGATGAATGGGAAACAGGTGATCATGATGGCCAGCCCGGGCACGATGCTGAGCAAGGTGATGACCAGAAAAAGTTGAATCGAACGGGCGGTCAAAGACCCTTCGTCGCCCAACGAAATCGACAGATCCTGCCCGAAACCCGGAAGGGTCGACAAGATCAGCACCAGCGCCGCAAATCCAAGCTGTTTCATGTCCCGTTACAGCCCATTCTTCAAATCGGCCACTTCCGTCAATCGCACAGCAAGCCGTCCGGTTTCGTCGCCTTCCATTTCTTCGAGCTGCCCGCGCGCGATGAGCTTGTCGCCAACGTAGAGTTCGACCGGATCTTCGATTTTCTTGTCCAGCGGCAAAACCGAATCATTTTGTAGTTTCAGCAGGTCGCTGACCAAAGGCCGGGCCTTGCCGACCGATATGGTGATTTCGATCGGGACCTGAGTGAACGGGTTTGCGCTTTGCGTGGTGTTTTCATCCATGAGTCATTGCCTTATCGTTCAATTCATAGACCGCCTGGATCGCGTGCCCGATCTTGTCGACGGTGGTCGTCATGTCGATGTGCCGCTCGATGCTGCCCATGCGCAGGTAAACTTGGCCGTCTGCCAGCGTTTCCTCTTCGACGATGGTCATTGGCACGGCGATGTTTTCGTCCAACAGCGTTTCAAGAGACGCGCGTGAACCCGGTGCGATGAGGATTTCAATCGGGGTATCCGAGGCGGTTTCCGCCAGAGGCAATAGTTCTTCGATGATGGTTTGCCCGATCGTTTCGGACACGACCGACGGCAGCACCTTGGACACGATCTCGGACAAGAGCGGCTCCATTGCGCGCATCACGTGATTGCGCGCTTCGTGGAATGTGAAGCCAAGGTCCTGGAAGTTCCTGGCGAACTCAGCCCCGATCCTGCTGTCGTCGTTAGATTGCGCTGCAGCAGCGTCGTCCCATCCAGCCTTATAGCCTTTTTCATACGCAGCCATTTTTTCCGCCTGGTGGTCGACCGCCATCGCAGGGGGGGGCTGTTGGGCAGGCGCGGCCGGTTCGGGCGCCTGCTTCTTTGGTTTAGAGGCGCCGAAATCCTCAAGCGGAAACAACGAGGACATCAAGCTTCCTCCTCATTGGATTCCATCCAGTTTCGCAAAATCTCGACGGTTTCTTCTTCGCGATTTTCGATCAGTCTTTTCAGGCGCTTGACTGGGTCATCGGACATGTCGTCAAAGCCGTCCCCTAAGTCAAAATCCGAGACAACGGCCATCTGCGGCGCGGCAAAGTCCCCATCGTCGATCTCGCCGCTCAGGGCGGGCAGGCCGCCGTCTGGCGCGGCCGCTGAAAGGGGCGCCGGCGGATTTGCCGGGATTGGAATGGCGCCGCCGGATGCGGGCGCCGGACCCTGATCGGACTCTGCGGACGGCGGGGAAAGGGCTGGCGCGGTGCCTTTTGCGCGCTCTTGCGACAAGATCGGCCGCACCACAAACAGGCCCAGAACCAAGGACACAATGGCAAGCACCGCCATTTGAATGATGCTCATCACATCCAGGTGCAGGCGCTGAAGAAATCCCTGAGCGCCGACCGTGCCTTCTGCCACAATCGGTTCGAATTCCAACGTTTTGATGGTGAGTGTGTCGCCACGGGTTTCGTCAAGCCCGACTGCTGACGCGACCAGATCGCGCAAATCGTCCAATTCGCTTTGCGCGCGCGCTTCCCAGACCGGCTCACCCGAATTTGGATCGACAGTTCGAATGCCATCCAGCAGCACTGCAACCGAAAGGCGCTTGACCGCGCCAGGCAGGCGCGAAATCTCGCGTTTGGTTTCCGACACCTCGTAATTGATGCGCTCGCGGGTTTGGCTGTCCTGCGCGTTTGATTGACCGCCTGCACTTGCATCGCCGTCTGGCAGGTTCGATGCAACGGTCACACTGTTGCTCCGGCTATCTGTGGACGAATTTGATCGTTCTTCGGTCTCGGAACTGATCGCGACACGGCCTTCGGGGTCAAAACGGCGTTCGAAGATCTGTTCAGATTCCGTGACGGTTTCGACATTCACTTCGACAATGGCGTTGCCATAGCCGACGCGTGCTTCGAGCAGGCGTTCGACGTTACGCTTCAGTTCCGCCGCCCGGTCGTCGCCAGTCGCACCGGCGGAAAGCGCTTCGTCGCCGCTCATGATGACCCCACCGCGCGAATCGATTACGGCGACATCCTCAGTGGACAGGCCAGAAACGGCCGACGCGACAAGGTATTTCAGTGCTTTCGCATGTGATGGTGACAGCGATCCATCGCCCGTGGTCACGGTGACCGAAGCGGTCGCACGGCCCTGACGCGAAAATGTGCCGCCGGTCGGATTTCCCAGGTGAACCCGCGCCGAGCGGATATTGGGCGAGGACATGATCGTGCGGGCCAGTTCGCCTTCCTTGGCGCGCCAGTAAGCGGCATCGAACATCTGGGACGTTGTTCCAAAGCCGGTCAACCCGTCCAGCAATTCGTAGCCCTTGGCCGAATTCGTTGGCATTCCGTCGCTTGCGAGCGTCATGCGCAATTCGTCGCGTCGACTTGAATCGACGAAAATCGACTGACCGCGAATCTCATATGCGGCGTCGGATGCTTCCAGGGCCTGAACCACTTCGCCGGCGGGCCCAGGTTCGAGCCCGGCATAGAGCAAGCTCATCGTGGGGCGCGATGCCATGCTGGAAACGCCGATGACCGATGCAAACATCGCAACTGTCGCCAAGACAACAATAACCCGTCGCCTCACGTCGAGATTCGACCACGCTGCAAGAACCTGTTCCAAGATCCGCTCCTTTTTCGCGATGGCTTCTGCCAGCGCTCTTGTCTCGTTCTTGGACGATTGGCCTTAACATTCGGTTAGCCACCTTGCTGTAGAACAAAGGAAATTTCACAAGCCGGGCATGCAGATGGCGGACGAAGAAGAAACAGAAGGCGAAGAACCGAAAAAGGGGTCGAAAAAACCGCTTTTGATCGGTCTTGTCCTTGCGCTCGTGTTGGGCGGCGGGGGCTTTTTTGCCGTTTATTCGGGTATGTTTCTTGCGCCCGATTCTGTGGTTGCAGACGGTTCTGCCAGTGAAGATGTCGACATAGAGCTGCCAGATGTCGCTTTCGTTGCGCTTGATCCGCTGATCATCAACACGGGGGCAAATGGCGGGCGCCAACACCTGCGGTTTCAGGCCCAGCTTGAAGTTTCCCCGGTCTACGTCCCCGAGGTTGAGGTTATGCTGCCGCGCATTATCGACATATTGAACGGGTATCTTCGGGCTGTCGAGATCCGCGATCTGCAAGATCCGATGTCGCTCATTCGGCTGCGTGCGCAAATGCTGCGGCGCATTCAGGTTGTCGTTGGGGAAGGTCGCGTGCGCGACCTTCTGATCATGGAATTCGTACTCAACTAGAAGGGTCGGGCATGGAACTGATCGCAGATATTCTTCTTGCCGCAGGTGCTTTGGGCGCCGGGTTCTATTGTATCGTTCTGTCGCGTCGCCTCAGCCGGTTTACCGATCTTGAACAAGGCGTCGGCGGGGCGATTGCTGTTTTGTCGGCGCAGGTCGATGACATGACCAAGACACTGGTAGAGGCACAAAAGACGGCGGCGTCATCCGGGGCAAAGCTGGGTCAGACCACCGAGAGAGCCGAGGCCGCAGCCAAACGGTTGGAGCTGCTTATCGCCTCGATGCACGACTTGCCCGAGGACCCGGTTGCGACCGAGCAACCCGCACCACGCTCTGATCGGCCAACCCAGCCGGATCCGGCGGTAGCGGCCGACGATGACAAAGATGCCGTGGCCGAGACCGTTTTTCTTAGCCAGCGTTCCCGTGTGGAGGCTGCGGAATGACAAAGGCCACAAAACAAAAGGCAACCAAGCCCAAGGCGAAAATGCCGAAAAAAAAGTGGGGATCCGGCCGTGGTGCCCTGTGGATCGTGGCACTTGTGCTGATTTCATCGGCGGGGCTTCGCCTTGGAAGTGGAACCGGCTCTGCGATCGCCAAGGGCGTTGCGGCCATGCAAGGGGATGAATCGGTATCTGACGATCTGGTTTGCGAAGCACAGGGCGACCCCAGCGCCATTTTGTTGGCCCTTCGCTCGCGTGAAGCCGCGCTTGAGCAGCGCGAAGCCGATTTACAACAGAGATCAGCCGCCCTGGATCTGGCGCGGCAGGAAATCATGACGAACATGGCCGCCCTGGAACAGGCCGAAGAGGATCTGAAATCCACATTGGTGATCGCGGAAACTGCGGCCGAAAATGATCTGGCAAAGCTGACATCGGTCTATGAAAACATGAAACCCAAAGAAGCCGCTCCGTTGTTTGAGGCTATGTCGCCTGATTTCGCCGCTGGGTTCCTGGGGCGTATGAGACCGGATGCCGCGGCAGCCGTCATGGCCGGGCTGCAGCCGGAAACTGCGTATACAATCAGCGTCATCCTTGCGGGGCGCAATGCGCGCGCTCCTACCGAGTAACGCAATCACTCTTTAACCCAAAAGTGCAACTCTCTGGGCGGGCATTTGTCCGTGGACTTGATAGGGGTCGAAAATGATCGGCATCGTTGGCATTGCGCTTATCTTCATCATGGTATTCGGCGGATACATTGCAGCCGGCGGCAAGCTGGGGATCATCATGAAGTCGCTTCCGTTCGAATTCATGATGATCGGTGGCGCGGCGGCAGGCGCCTTCGCGATCTCAAATGATATGGCCGGGATCAAACACACGCTGAAAGATATCGGCAAAGTGTTCAAGGGCCCAAAATGGTCACCTGCGGATTACCGGGATCTGCTGTGTCTTCTGTTCGAATTGATCCGCTTGGCGCGGTCCAATCCGGTCGGGTTAGAGGAACATATCGAAGCGCCTGAAAACTCGGCCATCTTCACCAAGTACCCCAAAATCCTCACCGATCGGGAAGCTGTCAATTTGATGTGCGATACGTTGCGGTCGGCGTCGATGAACTACGACGATCCACATCAGGTCGAAGAGGTGCTGGAAAAACGGATGGAAACCAACCTTCATCACGCAATGCATTCGACGCACGCGCTTCAGGCAGTCGCTGACGGACTGCCCGCGCTGGGGATCGTTGCTGCTGTGCTTGGGGTCATCAAGACCATGGCGTCGATCGACCAGCCCCCTGAAATTCTCGGCAAGATGATTGGTGGCGCGTTAGTGGGTACGTTTTTGGGCGTGTTCCTTGCCTATGGATTGGTGGGGCCCTTCGCGGCAAAAGTGAAAACCGTGATCGAAGAGGACTCGCATTTTTATCAGTTGATCCGAGAGGTTCTGGTGGCCAACCTGCACAATCATGCGACCAATATTTGCATCGAAGTGGGACGGCAGAACACGCCGGGTCACTACCGACCCAGCTTTTCTGAACTTGAGGAAGCTCTCAAGGAAGTCAAATCGGAGGCAGCCTAGTGCTTCGTGTTCTTGCAGTCGTCCTGTTGCTGATCCCCCAACTGGCGCGATCCGAAACGGTCAAGGTTCTGTCCGGAGAACACGCGGATTTTTCGCGACTTGTCTTTCAATTCGAAGATGCGACGAATTGGGAAGTGGGGCGCTGGGATCGGGGATATGAACTGCGAATTGATCGGGCCGATGTCTTGTTTGACGTGTCTTCGGTCTTCAATCTGATTCCACGGCAACGGATTTCGGCCTTTGTAGAATCGGCCAACGGCCTCAGGTTGGTTGTCAACGAAGGGTTCCATGCTGATGCATTTGAAATACGGCGCAACAGGTTGGTACTGGATATCAAGGATGGCGCACCGCCACAGGGCGCGCCATTTGAAGGCGTGCTAGACGAGGCGAAAACGGCAAACCTGCCTCAGGCACCGGTGTCACGACCGCAATTGCCAGAACAGAAAAAACAATTCCCCAATCCTCCGGTCCAGCTACCTTTGGTTCAGAGCGCTCAGGTCCACCAAGATGCGCCAGATTTCCCTATCGAAATTGTAGAAGAGCCGGCGCTCAGCGATAGCGCGCGGGCGTTCGAACAAAACCTGATCGAGCAACTTAGTCGCGCAGCGTCGCAAGGCCTTCTGGAGGCGAACCTGCCAACCACAGATGAACTGCCTGAGTTGCCGACGCAGGCAGAGCCCGAGCCGCGGCCGCAGCCGGACGAGGCCGCCAGTAATCAGCCGCATGAAAAAACCCATGTCAAAGTGCGCACCCGGGTCGATATCGATGCGCAATCCGCCCGGGATTCAAAACCGACCACGACATTTGGCAAGACCTGCCTGCCCAATGATAAGTTCGCGATCGATGAATGGGGCGGTGAAGGGTCAGGGTTTGATGTGCCAAGTTTACGATCGGCCCTACTGGGCGAATTTGACGAAGTCGAACCCAAGACGGTCCGAGATCTGGCGCGGCACTACATCTATCTGTCATTCGGAGCAGAGGCAAAAGCGGTCATGAGAGATCTTGGCGTGATCGTGCCGGACGCTGATATCCTGATGGCGATGGCAAATGTCATGGACAATCAACCGGCTGTTCCAGGTCGGATCGCGGGGCAAGAATCCTGCGATGGCGATGTCGCGATGTGGGCGGTGTTGGTTTGGGATAACGAAGCGGCGCTTGAAGAGATCAACGAAGAGGCTGTCAAAACTGCGTTCTCTACGCTGCCGGTGCGGTTGCGAAAACACCTTGGCCCACAACTGAGTGCGAAGCTTGTTGAATTGCAAGAGGTCGAGCTGGCACTGGCCGTTCGTAGTGCAATTTCCAGAATTCCAGGAGACACCGACGCCAGCTTTGATCTTCTCGATGCGCGCATTGAACTGGCCCTTGGGAACGAAGATCAGGCGTGGCAAGCGTTGGAGGGGGTTTCGGATAAAGGCAGAAGCTTGTCTGCCGAGGCGACACTGGAGTTGCTGAACTCAAAAATCGACGCAGCGGCTTTTGTTGAGGGCAAGAGGATTGCTGATGCCGAATCCTATGCATTTGAGCGGCGCGGGACTGACATGGGCCACGCATTGGCCGCAGCCGCGATCCACGCAACGATTTCCAATGGGTCCCCTGGCGACGCGCTGAAGAAGCTTGATGAAACCTCAAGCGCAATGCCTCTGTCCGAAGAGGATACCGTGCGCCTGACCGATTTGGCTTATGATGGCTTGGTCGCCGTGGCTGAGGATATCGTGTTCCTGGAACATACCGTCGGCCCGACCATGAGAAAGAAGTTGGCCAAGGTGAACAAGGAAATACGTACCAAAGTGGCATCGCGTTTGGTTGATTTGGGTTTTCCGGATGAAGCGCGTGCCGTCTTGGATTTAAACACCGATGTTCCCATGGATTATGAGCGGTTGGTGCTTGCGCGCGCGGCGCTGGCCGCAGGCGATGTCCAAATTGCCATGGGATACGTTGCTGGGTTGACCGGCGCCGACGCCGATCGTTTGCGCGCAGATGCTTTGGCAGAGATAAGAAATCACGCGGACGCAGCGCGGCTCTATTCAGAGTTGGGGTTGAACCCGGATGCCCTGCGCGAAGCCTGGTTGGCGCAGGATTGGCTGCGCGTCACGGAACTTGGGGCGGGTTCACAGCAAGAAATCGCGGCGTTGCTTTCTGCAGAAGTGAAGACTCCGGATGACACACCGCTAGAGAGCCATCGCGCCTTGATCAAGCGCAGTGCCCGCATGCGGGATTTGTTGGACACCCTTACACAGTAAAGCGTGAAGACGGTTACGATATCTAAAGACAATCTCAATAGCGTAGTGCGGCAAGTAGCAGCAAGAAATGCGCTCAATGACTGGATTTTTCTTTAGCCGTTTTCCATTTTGCTCGCCGTTCCAAGGCGTGCCGCGGTATTTCATCGGCGCCGTTTGGGTGTGCCTGTCGGTATGTGTAATCGGCTTTCCCGCCTTCGGTAGTTCCCGGTGTGAAGAGGCGGCCCGTGTGGCGTCTGAAACGACCGGCGTTCCGCTATCAGTGCTTAGGGCAATATCGCTGACAGAAACCGGGCGCAGCGTAGATGGGCAAGTGTCGACTTGGCCATGGACGATCAATGTTCAGGGCAAAGGCTATTGGTTTGATACGCGGCTGGATGCCGAAAGTTTCGCACGTAAAACGTTAAGTACCGGTGTATCAAATTTCGACTCAGGGTGTTTCCAACTCAATTACAGGTGGCATGGCCGGCATTTCAAACGGGTTGAAGATTTGTTTGAACCGGTGGCGAACGCAACTTATGCCGCGCAATTCCTCGCAGATCTGCATGCAGAATTCGGCGCGTGGTCGAAGGCCGCTGGTGCGTTTCATTCGCGCACTCCGAAATACGCGGCGCTATACCGGAAAAAGTTCGACACAATCCTGTCGACACTCACCGAGCTGGACGCCCCGATGGAAATTGCAGCGCCCCGGGTCAATACGTTTCCACTCCTGATCACCGGTGCCCGTCCGGTCAGTTTGGGTTCATTAGTCCCAATCGCAGAATCCGGTGCCAGCAGGTTGATCGAGTTTCGCTAAATGACTTTTGACCTCCGCCAGATATTTCACCCGACGATTTTACTCGCACTCGCGTTGATGGCGGTCATTGTAATGATGATCTTACCGATGCCGGCGTGGGTTCTGGATATGGGATTGGCGGCGTCTTTTGCCCTGGCCATTCTGATGTTCACGGTGACTTTGTTCATCGAACGGCCTTTGGATTTTTCGGCATTCCCGACCGTGCTTTTGGCATCGTTGATGTTGCGCCTGTCGCTCAATGTAAGCTCGACAAAGCTCATCATCGGTCAAGGTCACACCGGCACTGCGGCGGCAGGAAATGTGATCGAAGGGTTCGCGAACTTCGTCATGAGCGGGTCTGTGTTTCTGGGGCTAGTCGTATTTTGCGTTCTGCTGATCGTCAATTTCATCGTCATCACGAAGGGCGCGGGCCGCATGGCCGAAGTTGGCGCGCGCTTTGCGCTGGACGGCATGCCGGGCAAGCAGTTGGCCATCGACAGCGATATGTCGGCCGGAGCAATCGACCATGCCGAGGCAAAGCAAAGGCGTGAACTGGAACTGGCCGAAACCACATTCTTCGGATCTCTGGATGGCGCGTCAAAATTCGTCAAAGGGGACGCGATTGCCGGGTTGCTGATCACCTTGATGAATTTGCTCATGGGCTTGGTGATCGGCGTTGCGCTTCACGACATGCCCATTGGGCAAGCATTTGAAACCTATGCCATCCTGACGGTCGGCGATGGGCTGGTGAGCCAGATCCCAGCGGTGATCATTTCGATTGCCTCTGCCCTGCTTCTGGCCCGTGGCGGCGCGACGGGATCGGCTGATGCGGCGTTTTTTCAGCAACTTGGGAAATACCCACCGGCTTTGTACACAGTGGCGCTGTTGATGGGACTTTTCGCTTTGGTTCCGGGCCTGCCATTCATTCCTTTCGTTCTGGGCGGGGCGGTCTTGGCGACAGCGGCCTATATGGCCCAAAAACAGGCTCGGGCCCTCGCCAAAGATGCTGCGGCTATCGCTCCGAAAACCGAAGAACCCCAGAAATCCGAATCGATGGGCGACGTCTTGGACCTTGATGAGATCCACGTCGAATTCGCGCCCGATTTGGTGTCGATGGTTCTGGATCCACAAACCGGCCTGGATGCGCGCATTTCCAATATGCGCAATCACGTGGCCACGCACTTTGGATTGCTTCTGCCCGAAATTCGCCTGACTGATGATCAGTCATTGCCGCCGGGGTCATATGTTGTGCGCATACACGGGGTGCAACAGGCGCGCGATACCCTTCGGCCAGATCAGGTCCTTGCGCTCTTGACTGGAAACGACGCCGGTTTGATGCCGGGCGAAGATGTCAAAGAACCGGTCTATGGGGCGCCGGCACGATGGGTCGATCCTGCGCGGAAAGAAGAATTGGCAATCGCCGGATATACGGTCGTGAATCCGTCTGAGGTTCTGGCAACGCACTTGCTGGAAGTCATGAAAAAGAACTTCGGCCGTTTGCTGACGCTCAAGTCACTGCGTCGTCTGCTGGAAGAAATGACCAACCTGTCGGATACGGTTCGGGCAGATGCCAACAAACGACTTCTGGATGAACTGGTACCGGACAAAGTCCCGTTGGATATTTTGTTATCTGTCTTGCGGCTCTTACTGGAAGAGCGGGTGTCGATCCGAAACCTGCCGATGATCCTCGAGGCGATTTCCGAAGCGCGCGGCGCAGCGGCAACGCCTGAAGCGATCTGTGAATATGTCCGCCAGCGATTGGGTTTTCAGCTTACGGCCGAACTCAAACGCCCAGACGGGACGTTGCCATTGGTGCAATTGGCGCCCGAATGGGAAGAGCGTTTCACGACATACCAGTTGGACAATGAACGTGGCATCGGGGACATCGCGCTGCCGCCCGAGGAATTCAACAAGTTGGCCAATTCCGTTGCCGAAAAGATCGCGGCTGCCGGTGAAACGGGGGTTTATCCAGCTGTTGTCACATCGACCAGACGGCGGCGATTCCTGCGAACCGTTTTGTCTGCCAAGGGTATCCAGAACCCGGTGTTGTCTTTCGAGGAAATCGGCGCAGATGCCAAGCCGTCACTGGTTGGTTTGGTGCGCGCTTGATGGAGGCAATTGATGCCATTTTGGACCTTGTGCAGGTGCAGGGCACTGTGGGGTTCATCGTCTTTTTGCGCGTGGGCGCGGCGATGGCTTTGTTTCCTGCCTTCGGCGAACGGACAATCCCCGAGCGCCTGCGCCTTGTCCTGGCCTTGGCCTTCACGGCAGTCGTCGCGCCCGCGCTGGGCCCCGAAATTTCCGAAACCTTGTCGTCTGGTGCACGTGTGTTCACCTTCCTGATCCCTGAGGTCCTGATCGGTTTGGCGATTGGGATCATCGTGCGACTGTTCATTTTCGCCCTGCAAACTGCGGGGTCGATTGCGGCGCAGTCGACATCCTTGTCGCAAATTTTTGGCGGCAGCGCCTTGGATCCGCAACCGGCAATCGGCCATTTGATGTTGGTTTCTGGACTTGCCTTGGCGGTGATGACCGGTCTCCATGTGCGGCTGGCCGAATACCTGATCCTGTCGTACGACCTTTTGCCAGCCGGGCAGTTTCCGGATGCAGGTATCCTGGGGCAATGGGGCATCGGGCAGATCGCGCATTCCTTTGCGTTGGCGTTTTCCCTGGCTGCCCCGTTCGTGATTGCATCGCTGATCTACAATGTCGCGCTGGGGGTCATCAATCGCGCGATGCCTCAGTTGATGGTCGCGTTTGTCGGTGCGCCGGCGATCACGCTTGGTGGGCTTTTGTTGCTGTTCTTGTCCTTGCCAATCCTTTTGGGGATCTGGTCGGAAGCGTTGACCGGCTTCCTGGACAACCCGTTTCGGGGGCGCTGATGGCCGAGGGTGAAGACGAAGACAAGCAATATGAACCGTCCCAAAAGAAACTGGATGACGCGCGGAAAAAGGGCGAGGTTCCGCGATCGACTGACCTGACGACGGCAGCAGCATATGGCGGGTTCATCATTGCCGCGGCCGCCTTGGGGCAAAGCAGTATGATGTCTTTGGGATCGGTCTTGCAGGGGCTCGTTGGCAAGGCAGACTCGGCTGCGCAGCTCATGTTCGAAGGATCAGGGCAGGTTCTGGCAGGGGGGATCATGCTGGATGTGCTTTGGGCGATTGCCCCGCTTTTTTTGATCCCCGCGCTCTTCGCCTTGGTTTCGACAATTGCCCAAAAATCCTTCGTTGTAGCGCCGCAAAAACTTGCCCCCAAACTATCGCGCATATCGGTCCTGTCGAATGCCAAGAACAAGTTCGGACGATCGGGCCTGTTCGAGTTCGCAAAGAGCTTTTTCAAACTATCGATCTACGGTTTGGTGCTGGGCGTATACCTTTGGACCAAGATACCCCAGATCTTGGCGACCCTGTCCCTGAGCCCTGGCATGGTGACAGTGGTCTTGCTGAAGCTGGTGATGAATTTCCTGTTGATCGTATTGGCAATTGCCGGCGCGATCGGCGCTGTTGATTTCCTCTGGCAGTACTCTGAGCACATGCGCAAGAACCGCATGTCGCGCAAGGAAATGACCGATGAGCAAAAGCAGGCGGAAGGCGATCCGCATGTGAAACAGCAGCGCCGCCAGCGTGGCTACGAGATTGCCATGAACCAGATGCTGGCCGACGTTCCGACGGCCGATGTCATTGTCGTCAACCCAGAACATTACGCGGTTGCGTTGAAATGGGATCGCGGCGCCGGATCAGCCCCGGTTTGTGTGGCAAAAGGCGTAGATGAGATCGCCGCCCGAATTCGCGAACTGGCCAACGAAAATGGCATCCCGATCCATCGCGATCCCCCCACAGCGCGGGCGCTGCATGCCAGCGTCGAAATCGGACAGGAAATTCACCCTGAGCATTATGCCGCCGTCGCTGCAGCAATCCGTTTCGCAGAAGACATGCGCAAGAAAATGGGTCACACCGTGCGAGGGTTCAGATGAAGAAGAAATTGCATTCGCTGAAAACCGTCAGTCAAATGGTTCTCGATACCGAATTGGCGAAACTGCGTGATCTTACTGAGCAGTTGGCCGCCAAATCGGATGAGATTTCCGCCCTGCGTCAAGCAGGCCGCGACAGGGTGGATGGGTTGAGCCATGGTAGCGGCGACGACCTGGCGTTCGTAACCGGGCAAGATCAACGTTATGGCAAATGGCTCGAGGCCCGGATCCGCGAGATCAACACCGATATCGCCAATCTGGCAGCAGCGCGCGAACACCAGTTGGCGCTGACGCGGCGTGCGTTCGGGCGGACAAGCGCATTGGACCAGCTAGCCAAAAAGGCACACAAGCCTTAGCGATCAGCCTATGTCCTGGCGAACGATATCGATGATCAGAACATCAAGAACCTTGTCGCCGACAGTCTTTTGCGCGACCTCGCGCAGCGCGTTGCGCAGGTCAGTCATGTTGCGACTATCTGTAAAAGTACCGCGAAAACCGCCGGCATTGGCGTGATCGAACAGAACCTGCAGAAAGACGTCGCGCAGTTTCGGCTCTTGCTGGTAGACCAGCTCGCGCCCGCCAGATTCGACTTCCAGGCTGAGCGCCACCACGATCATGGCCGTAACGCGTTCGTCCTGGACGTCTGGAATGACAAACTGGTTGTTCAGTTTGACGTATTCATTGCCTGTCTTTTCCGCGGTGGCTTCCCCTGTGTCGGTCGCGGCCATCTGGACAGGAACCTGTCCGTCACCACAGGGGTTCAGTTCAACCACTTGGTGAGGTGGTTGCAGCATTTTACCAACGCCGATACCGCCCCCCAATCCAATGAGGGCAAGAATGACTGGAAGGAGTTTCTTGATCATGTCGAACCTCAGAACGGCAGAACGATATCGGCGATCTGCTGGCCATAGCGGGGCTGCTGGACCTGCGAAATCTGCCCGCGTCCGCCATAGGAAATCCGCGCCGACGCGATCTTGTCCGACGAGATGTCATTCTGGCGGGATATGTCCTGCGGACGCACATAGCCATCAAGAAGCAACTCGCGGATTTCAAAGTTCACGCGAACTTCCTGATTGCCCTGAATGTGCAAAATACCGTTGGGAAGCACTTCGATCACAGTGGCTGCAATCTTCAGTTCGAGTTTTTCATTCCGCCGAACGGATCCGGTTCCTGCGGACGAAGATTTCGACGTCGTGCTTACGCCGTTTTCCAGATCAACCAGCGGCAAGACATCGTCGATCCTTTGGGGAATACCCAAGAGTTGCGGAATCTGCATGCTTTCCGAGCCGCTGCGATTGCGCGCACTGGAATTGGATATTTCGGCGCTTTCGTCGATTTCGATGACAACCGTAAGAATGTCGCCCTTTTTCGCAGCACGGCGGTCCCCCAACAACGATGTCTGCTCGGACGTCCAGAGCGACGCATTGTCGATCGTCCGCCGCCGGTCGATCTGTGTCGGCAAACTGGGGGTGAGCATGGCGTTGTATTCCGAGGTTGAACGCGTGGGCGTGAATTCGGGCGCGCGCCCAACCTGATCCAGGTCACTACATGCGGCCATGAGGCCCAAGGCCATCGACGAAAAGAGTACAGGAAAACGCATGGTGTATGTCCTATTTGAAAGCTGCGCCAAGCTGGCCCACCTGGACCGAACCGTCAGGGGCCACAATTCCGGTCACCGTGGTGCGAGAAGACAGGTTCATGACCCGGATGCTGTCCCCGATTCCCCCGCGGGCCAGCGCACGCGCATCGGTTTTTAGCGTGAGAGTTGCATTGCGATACACCAGCGGAACGATCTGATTGCGCTCGACGATGGCGGGTGGGCCGACGTCTTCGACCCGGATTGGGCGCCCCGCATAGAGCACGACCCGCGCCTCTTGCCCGACCGCTTCGCGGGTATCTATCAGCATGCCGGGAATATCCCCCTGGATCGCCTTGACGTCGGCGGCGCTCAGAATCTGCTGCGCGCGAATGGTCCGCGTCGGCACCAGAACATCGGCACATACAGCCGTTGGCAAAAGCGCAAACAAGAGAGGAAATAACCGTTTCATCAGCGGATCTGTGTGGTCGAGGACAACATTTGGTCCGCCGCGGTGATGACCTTCGCATTCAGTTCGTACCCGCGTTGCGCTTCGATCAGTTCGGTGATCTCGCGCACAGCGTCAACAGAACTGTCTTCCAAGTAACCCTGGCGCAACGACCCCAGCCCATCCTGGCCGGGGGTGTTCACCAACGGCGGACCGGATGCGTTTGTTTCGAGAAACAGGTTTCCGCCAATCGCTTCGAGACCCTTGGCATTGGTAAAGCTGGTCAGGGTGAATTGACCTAGTTGCTGGGGTTCCACCTGATCGCGGAAATAGGCCCATACTTCGCCATCGGCGTTGATCGCCAACGACAGCGTGTCGTCGGGGATGGTGATCTCGGGCTGGACCGGATGTCCGTCCGAGGTGACAATCAGCCCGTCGGGCGACCGTTTCAGCGCGCCATCGCGGGTATAGCCAGACGCGCCCGACGGCAGCGTGACTTCAAGATAGCCTTTGCCTTCGATGGCCACGTCCAGATCGCCGCCGGTTGACCCGAGCGAGCCTTGCTGAAGCTCGACGGTCACGGAAGACGGGCGCACGCCCAAGCCCAACTGAACCCCGGTCGGCAGCACGCGCCCATCCGTGGCATTGATCGCACCGGCGCGCGTGAATTGCTGATAGTGCAGGTCCGCAAATTCGGCGCGGCGGGCGTTGTAACCCGTCGTGCTCATGTTTGCGAGGTTTTGCGAAATGGTTTCGACCCGCATGGACTGGGCGTTCATTCCGGTGGCGGCAATGGATAAAGCGCGCATGGGGTCTCCTTACTTCGACAAGGTCGTGAGGACATTGCGAATACGTTCGTCCTCTTGTTCGAGAAACTTCTGGCCCAGCTCATAGGCGTGCTGGACCTCGATCATCCGGGCAATTTCGGTGATCGCGTTGACGTTCGAGGATTCAAGAAACCCCTGAACGATGTTGGCGTTTTCGACAGGGTCGACCCCGCCGGGCACTTCAAAGCGGACACCGTCGCGGTGCTGCATGTCAGTCGGATCGGTTGGTGTGAACAGACCTATCTGTGTCAGCGGCCGCCCATCGGCCGACAGTGTTCCGTCGGAAGCAACGGAAATCGACTGCGCGTCAGGCGGTATGAATATCGGTGCGCCGCCCGCATCCAAAAGCCGCGCCCCATCGTAGGTGACAAGCTCGCCCGTTTCGTTGGGTGTGAAACCCCCGGCACGCGTCAGCATCGGGCCTGCGTCGCTTTCGACCTGAAAGAAACCATCGCCTTCGATGGCAAAGTCGAAAGTCCCGCCTGTGGGTTTCAGTGTACCTTGAACATCCGAGGGCGAACGCACATTGGCATAGGCCATCGAAAGCGAGGCTTCTTGCGGTTCGAGCGCCGAGACATATTCGGAAAAAATCAGTCCTTCGCGCCGAAATCCCGTTGTGGACAGGTTTGCGATATTGTTCGCGACGCTTTGCATCTCGCGCATGAGGCCCGACTGGCGGGTCAGCGACGTATATCCGGGGCTATCCATCAGACACCTGCAATCAGAGGGACGATTTCAGTGACAAAAAAGCTGGTCAGAGTATCGGTCATGAAGCTCATGGTGACCCAGAACACCGCCAGGATTGCGGCCAGTTTCGGCACGAATGTCAGGGTCATTTCCTGGATGGATGTCAGCGCTTGGAACAGGCCCACGATCAGGCCGGCCACAAGCGCCACAACCAGGATTGGCGTTGACACGGTCACCGCGATCCAGAGGGCGTGACGCAGGGTGTCGTAGAAGACGATTTCTTGCATCAGACCGGCATCCGCAGGATTTCCTGGTACGCTTCGACTACTTTGTCACGCACGGTGACGGCAGTTTCGACGGCCAGTTCCGTTTCTGCCAGCGCCGTGACCAGCGCGTGGGGATCAGCGCCGCCGACCATGGCGGATTTGGCGATCTCTTCGGTCTGGGCAAGCTGTTCGGCAAAACTGCCAGCTGCCGATTTGAACGGATTTTCCGCGCCTGCGTTTTCGCCAGGCTTGGGGGTGGTTGCGGAACGGGTGGCGGCATAGCCCTGATTGGCAAGCGTGCTGCGAATATCCATTGGCGGGCTCCTTAACGACGCAACAGTTCAAGCAAGGATCGCGACATTTGGCGCGATTGGTCGAACATCTTGAGGTTGGCTTCATAGCTGCGCTGAGCTTCGCGCGCGTCGGCGATTTCGATCACCAGATCGACGTTCGTGCCGTCGTAGTGGCCCGTGTCGTCGGCCATCGGATGGCTTGGGTCATAGATGCGTTCGACTTCGGTCTGGTCCAATTCGACACGCCCGGTTTGAACTGCGCCTGATGGCCGCCCATTTTCCAGGACCTGCTCGAAAGGTGCTATTTTGCGGCGGTAGCCGGGTGTGTCTGCGTTGGCTATGTTTTCGGACACGTAGCGCAGGCGATTTGCCTGTGCCTTCATGCCGGAAGCGGATAGCGCGCGGCTGGAAAGAAATTCATCCATTCGTCATCTCCTATCGGCCAATTGTTGTACGAAGAATGTTCATTGAAGACCGGTAGACCGCCAGCGCGCGATCATGCGCCGATTTCACGTCAGCGGACTTGAGCATCTCGGTCTCAAGCGAAACGGTGTTGCCGTTTGGTGTGGACGGACCCGGCTCATCGATAATGCGCGGACTGACAGCAGTGCTGCCCGTCGCCTGCAGGTGGCCTGCGCGGGTGGCACGCAGTTGCGTGTGATTCGTAGCCTGGAATGTTTCCTGGAATGAGGCGACATCGCGAGCGCGATAGTTCGGCGTATCCGCATTTGCGACGTTCTGCGCAATTGCGTTTTGACGCGCCTCAGAGTGGGCGGCAAGGCCCCGCGCCATCGCGAGGATGTCCAACTTTTCGTACATCGGGGCTTCTCCCTCGATCCATTTCAACCAAGACTTAACCCCGATTCCTTTAGAAACGGTTTCAACGCGAATGGGCCGGAGAATTTCATGAACTTTGCAGGGTTTGACCAGTTGAAGGCCGAAATTGCGTCGGTCAAATCCGTCAGGTCGGTCGGTCGGATCGTTGAATTATCCCGGGGCACCTTGACGGTGTCGGGGTTGTCCGGTGTTGCCGCCTTGGGGGATCTTGTGGAAATTGAAACCCCTTCGGGTCGGCGCAAAGGCGAAATTCTTCAACTCGCGCCCGAGTTCGTCGTCATTCTACCTGACGGCGCCACGAACGGTCTGTCTATCGGCGCACGGGTTTTCCATTTGGGTGGCGATACGATCGCACCTGATGATACTTGGATTGGCCGCGTGATCGATCCTTTCGGGCAGCCGCTCGACGGGCTCAAAATCCTTCGCGGTGCGACGCCTCGACCTTTGCGCGGCGAGCCTTTGAATCCAACCCAGCGTCGCTCGCTTGGGACGCGTCTGGAAACCGGAATGGCAGTGTTCAACACGCTGTTGCCGATCGTCAAAGGCCAACGCGTGGGCCTTTTTGCCGGGTCAGGGGTGGGCAAATCCACTCTGTTGGCGAAATTGGCGCTGGGTTTGCAAGCCGATGTGGTTGTCATCGCGATGGTGGGCGAGCGCGGGCGCGAGGTGCGTGAATTCGTTGATCGCGTTCTTGGGCCTCGCGGCATGCAAAAATCCGTCATTGTCGCGGCAACGTCGGACCAGTCGCCACTGGTGCGCCGCCGTTGCGCTTGGACCGCCATGGCTGTCGCAGAGCATTTTCGGGACAAAGGCAAACACGTGCTTTACATGGCCGATAGTGTGACCCGTTTTGCAGAGGCGCATCGCGAGGTTGCTTTGGCAAGCGGCGAGGACGGCAGTTTGCGTGGTTTCCCACCATCGACAACGCATCTGATTACGTCGCTGTGCGAAAGGGCGGGCCCAGGGATGAACAGTTCGGGTGACATTACGGCAGTCTTGTCTGTTCTGGTAGCGGGGTCTGACATGGAAGAACCCATTGCCGACATCCTACGCGGTGTCTTGGATGGTCACGTTGTGCTTGATCGTGAGATCGCCGAGCGTGGACGTTTTCCGGCAATTGACTTGCTCAGATCAGTCAGCCGGGCATTACCGCAAGCTGCTTCAGACAGCGAAAATGCTCTGATTGCCTTGGCGCGCCAGCGCTTGGGTACCTATGCGCGTTCGGAAATGATGATACAAGCTGGCCTTTATTCCAAGGGATCCGATCCAACCATTGACGCATCGATTGACGCTTGGCCCAAATTGGACGCCTTTTTGACCGAAGATGAAATCGAAGGGACAGATGCCAGTTTTGAACGTCTGGCTGCGTGCCTGTCTTCCTGAGACTATTAATAGAATGTAGCGCTGCTTTGCAGCAAAGTGAGCGCGGCAGAGGCTGAACTATACCCTGTATAGCCCGCGTTGATTTGTGACTGCATCAAAAAGCGCTGAACAAGATCTTCGCGCTTTTCAGCATCTGCGAACTGCGCAACGTCGCTTGACCCGAACATGGCTTCTGCGCGTTCTTGAAAAATCTCGAGTTGTTTGTCGACATTCAGCGCGCCGACACTTGTTGGCAGGTTCAATGCGGTTTCAAACACAGTTCTTACCGGGGTATTGCCCATCACTGAAAACCACATTCCTGCTTCTGACGTATCCAGTGATGCGATATCGCTCAATTCGCGGTCCAGTCCCAATGCAAGCCGCATGTCCGCGTCCTGGTTGCCGACGGCAATTTCGAATTGTTTGTCCTTGTAGGCAGAGAGGATTTCGTCTGGGAACTCGCTCAGAGTCGTTCTGGGAGTAGAGAAATCCCCGAATCCAAAGGCCTGTGTGAAGGCCAGATAGCGCTTGTCTGTCAGCTTGTTGGCGAGAGCGTCGTCATCAAGCGATCCGTCCTCAAGTATTTTTTGAATGAAATACTTGTTGTCGATATCTTCATCCAGGCCGAAAGCGCCCAAAGCGACCTCGAGCAACTGGCGGTCCGAAACCAGTTGTTCAGCGGACGTGACTTCCGCGATATTCTCGCGGAAGTACTCTTCGTTTCTTTGCACACTGGCCGATTGGTCGAACGCTTCTTGTTGTGCTTCGCGCGTGCGGTTCAAGAACAGCCAGCCGGAATACCCGTTAAATGGTACGACGGGTTGATAAGTCATTGTGGACTCGCTGCGAATAGTCTTTCTTCCCGAGGAAGCAGCCCGCGCAGAGATTTCAACACCTGATAGTATTGACCGTCAGATACCGCCTCGGTCGCCGAGGTCAAAAGCTTCTTGCTATCGACGTCCGTCAAGACCTGACTGAGTTGTTCGATTCCACGGAACAGTTGAATTTTCGCTTCATCGCCATCTGCGTCGCCAGACAGCACGAGCTGCGCAATGTAACAAACGCGGCGGACCGGCGTGTTGACTTCTTCGGGATGGATCGCGTCGCGCAACCGTAGGATATTTGCGTTGGGCGTTACGATTGAAAGGCGGGACCTGCGATCGCCATTCTCGATAACCGCGCCATTGATCAGGACACGTTCCTTTGGCCCAAGCTTGAGAACCAGACCGCTCATGCTGCATCTCCTTTTTGCTGCAGGCCACGCATCACGGCAGCGTTGATATCGATAAGGGCAGTGACATCTGCCTTCCCAGCAAGGACTTTCGATGTGTGTTGGATTGTGAATTCAGCCAAATAAAACAATTGGGCGCGCAACTGTTGGGGCAGTTGGTTTTTTTCGTCAGCCAGATCGGATGCAAAAATTGTCCAAAGACGTCTGTTGGCGGCCAGGGCCTCGACGAATGCAACGTAGTCTTGTTTTTGTTTCGCAGCGCAATCGCGCAGCCGGTATGTAACACGGCCCAAAACTTCGTATTCGGTTCCGCGATGAGTTCGGATCGGGGCGGATTGTGGTGAGGTGGAAGAATAGGCCGTTCGGGCCATTTCGAGAGCGTTCACGTCGTGTCCTTCCAAAGACAGGGTCATCTTTTATGCGGATTTTCCGCAGTGGAAAGGGGCGCCCTTCGTGGGCGCCCCAAAGGCTTCCCGTCTTAGCGGAAGAGCGACAGGATTGACTGCGGTGCCTGGTTGGCAATCGACAGCGACTGAATGCCCAGCTGCTGCTGAACCTGCAGAGCCTGAAGACGGGCCGAAGCTTCTTCCATGTCTGCGTCCACCATGGTGCCGATACCGGACTTGAGCGCATCGGTCAGACCTTCGATGAAGTCTTTCTGCGTTTCGATACGGCCTTGTGCCGAACCGAAGTTCGCCGCAGCGTCAATCGAATTGGTGATCAGCGTCTCAATGTTGTCCAGAGCAGCACTTGCCCCTTCGTTGGTAGAAACGTCGAGGTTGTCCAACCCGAACAGGCCGCCCGAAGCCTCGCCGCCAGTCGTCACGGCCAACGAGAAAGCCTGCCCGCCGGTGCTATCGTCAACCGCCAATGACCATTGACCTGTGGCTTCGTCGTACATGGTTTTGGTCGTCACGCCATCCGGAGGGTTCGAGTCGATGGCGGTCTTGAGGCCTTTGGCCACATCTTCCATCGTTTCGCCCTTGCCCGCGACATAGTTGAACGAGCTGGACCCCACGGTCACCTTGAAAGTGTCGCCTTCCGAAATACCGGCAGACGTATCGAAATCAAGGGTTTGAGCGCGCTGTTCGATAGACCCACTGGTGGATGTCAGGCCGGTTTCAGCGTTGATCGCTGAAATGTTCATCGTACCGCCCGAGCTGGGCTGGACGATGGAAATATCGAAGTCCTCGAACGCATTGGTGTTTGAAATCACCAATTCGCCTGTACCACTGCCATCCGTTGCTGTGAGGCCGTCGATGCCAAGCGCGTTGATCTGACCTTTAATGGCATCGCGAATTGCATCGTCATCGTCACCGCCGCTAACATCAGCGACGTAATTGACAGAATACCCTTCGATGTTGAGGGTATATACGTTGCCGTCGGCAGCCGTGCCCGCGAAATCAATCTGGGCTGTGGACCCGGTTGCTGGCGTAGTTGTGGTGGCCGTCGCACCAGTGCTGTCGGTGATCGTGCCATAGTTGGCCGCAGTGACGCCGCCGGTCAGCGCGGTTGTGCCTGCGACACCGGCCGAAGTGGTCAGATCCTGGCGGCTGACCTTGATGTCCGACGCAGTCACCGATCCGTCCGAAGACCGGTCAAGCGACGACAGAATGTTCACATCTTCCGTACCCTGGACCAGGTTCAGGCCGTTAAATTGCGCAGCGCCAACCACGGATTTAATCTGGTCGGTCAGGGCATCGATGTCGGTCTGAATTTTCTCACGGTCGACGTTCGATTCCTGCGCCGCAACGATTTTACCTTTGATATCCGTCAGAAGATCCGTGACGGTTTCGGATGCGTTCGCGGCAACCGAAAGGGTCGATTCGCCGAGCGACAGACTGTCCTGGATACCGTTGAAACCTTTGACATCAGCTTCCATCACTTTCGAGATGGCCCAAACCGACGCATTGTCTTTCGCCGAGGCGATAGACTTGCCGGTTGAGATCATGGACTGGGTATCAGACAGATCTTTGTTAATTCCCTTAAGGGTTTGAAGCGCGACCATCGCGCTGTTGTTTGTCAGAATGCTGGACATTTTATCTTCCTTTGACTTCGACGCTTTGCGCCGCGTTACAAGAAACCGACCGAAAATCGGACGGGCTCAGGTCGTCTTTCTGACGGATACGGAGGCCGGTTCCCGGCGCGCCGTGCCACCCCCTCGGGATGCGCACTGAACATGTGGTTTGAGGTATGAATTCTTTCCTAAACCACCCCCAAATGTTTGATCGCATTTGAGGCAAAATTCGGGCAGATGGTCAGGCTTTTCTTTCGATGGTTAACGCAGGGCGACCCAGTTCATTTCGCTCCCCCAGCGGACCGTATGTTTGCAAGGGTTTAGGGCTGGCCTGCATATCGCCGATATAGTTAACGGCCGATTTTATCCCACGCGCTGCACTATCGAGTAGCGCATTGTTGGCCGTCAGTTTTTGCTGAAGCTGCCTTAGGGAATCAGCCTCGTGGCATTCGACGGCAACACGTTTGAGCAATGCTTCTTTCTTGTCGCCCAGCTTTGAAAGTGTTTGGAAATCAGATTCCAAAATTGCATCGCGCTCTTTGACCAGCATTTTTTCAAGCGCACTGACCGCCGATTCCTTTTCAAACAGAGACATCGTCGCTCTCCTTTAATGCTTCGAAAATTTGCTCGGCCAATCCGATACCGCCCGCTTTCGCAAGTTCATCGGCCTGCGCTTTTACCAGGAAGCTGCCGAACTGATCTTCGCCAACGCCGCCGCCAAACGCCGCGCTGGTTTTGTGCAGGCCAGCGGTTTTCAACATCTCGGCCAGAAAGGTCGCCTCAAGCTCCTGAGCGACTTGTCGCAAGTCCTGGTCTGCGCGGGGTGGTTGTTTTTGCGCGGATTGGGTGTGAATGGGAATTCCGATGTCGGTCACGCCAGATCCTTTCAATTGGAATGGTTTTTCTGCATCTATCTCATCACCGGTAAAGAACCGGTAACTTCCTGCTGCGATACCTGACTGTGCAATCGGAGAGAGAATTCCCGGACGACATGCAGGTAACAGTTCCCTTCCTGGGCCCGGATGGCCCGCCCGCTTCGGGCCAGACCGTTTCAGACGCGCAGCCTGACACTGCGGGCGCCATCCGTTTTGTGGATGCGCTTGCGCATGCCGCGCCTCTTGGTCAGAGCACGGGTACGGTTCTTGCCGCGATCGACAAAAACCACTGGCCCGACGCAGTAAATACACCGATGCCCGCATCAAGTGCCCCGATGCCCGCATCGCAAAGGGTGATTGGATTTGAAATGCCAGTCGCGGAAACTGCGATTGATGTCGTGTTCGCGCCGCCCTCTGGCAGTTCCGAACAAACGGATTTGCCCGACGCCCCTTTGATCGACGAACTTGGCGCGGAACAAGCGCCCACGCTTGCGCCGGCCAATCTACCTGGCGTCACTGAAGTGACGATCGACCAAAAACCTGTACGCGGCGCGGAAACAGCGGGCGCTGACCTGGCACCGCAGGACGAATTGACCACGCGTGTTTCGCTTGCATTGCCGGGCGTCGATCATGCCCAACCGCCGTCAAAAGAACAAAGTCAGCCCGATCTGCCCAAGGGCCAGGCACGCGTCGAAACGCTCCTGTCATTGGCGGGTGAAAAAGAACTGCCTGTGCATCAGGTTGCACCAGAAGATGCCCGCATGGGACGCGAATTTCGGGTGCGCTCCGAAGCGTCGCCAATTCCAGTCCACAACGACCCGAATACCGTGAATGGGCGGAACGAACAGCCGCAATTGGCGCGCTTGTCACCCCAGCACACGGCGATCACTGCCGCTGTGCAATCAGGACCGGCCCCCGCGAATTCCGAAGCGATGCCTGCAGAGCAGGATTTCATCGCCCCGGGCGCCGATGCTGATGTTGAACGTCGAATTCAATTTGAAACTCGCCCGCAAAATGCAGGCAAACCAGAATGGGGAAATCCCATGAAACCTGCGGCGGAAACCGCCGTGGGCCACGTAGCGCAGACCGGGAAAACCCAAGCGCGCGCTACGACAGAAGACCGGATTCCCGCGCCGGATCCAGAGGCAAAAGCTTCTGTTCCGGTGCGGGAACCACAAGAGGCGAAATCGCCACCTGCAATCGCCACGATGGCAGCAGCGTTCGCCGGCAATGCGCCCAAGCAGGACCGGGCGACAGAGCTACCGGCCCGGATGCGCAGGCCAGAGCCTGAAATTCAGGCCCCGTCCGTTGATACCGCGGCGCGCACCCCTGACAAAACGCCCCAAAACCGTACACAGCCTGCTGATGCTGCCACAGAGATGATGGCGCAGCCGCCCATTCAAACGGCCAGTGTGCAGGCCGGAATCGACGCGGTTGAGGTGTCGCCATTTGATGATGCCTTGCAAATGGGCGCTGGCGCTTCGCCTACGGCCCCCCAAACCAGCGCAACGGCTATCGCCAGCATGATGCGGATGCCGGAACTGCCCGTCGCAATCGCCAGCCAGCTGGCTGAGGCGGCCCGCGCGATGACAGAGCGCCCGCTAGAGTTGACGCTCAGCCCGGAAGAGTTGGGCAAGGTGCGTATGACCATGAACGCCCAGGACGGCGCGATGTCTGTCGTGCTGGCCGTCGAACGGCCCGAAACGCTTGATCTGATGCGCCGCAATATATCGGCTCTCGAAGCCCAGTTCCGCGACCTTGGGTATCGGGAGGTCACATTCAGTTTTAGCCATCAAGGTACGGGGCAGGGCGGATCGGATCAGGGGGCCGAAGAGCAGGGCGCGTCGTCCTTTGCCACTTCCAGCCAGTCGGCATTGGATAATACCGATCAAGAGGTTACGCCGCTAAGCCTTGATCTCGGGGCGTCGCGCGGCATGGATATTCGGGTTTAAGGCGAGAGAAGAAACATGGATGTAACGTCAACCACCAGCACGACGACAACAGCAACGGCGAACTCGACCAGCCAAAGTACGGCGATCAGTTCGGATTTCGAAACATTTCTGACCATGCTGACCGCGCAGCTCAAAAACCAGGATCCGTTGAACCCGATCGAATCGACCGATTACGCGGTGCAGTTGGCAACATTTTCGAATGTTGAACAGCAGGTCCGCACCAACCAATTGCTGGAAGAAATGGCGTCGCAGAATGGTACGGTCGGCATGAGCCAGGTTGCCAATTGGGTCGGAATGGATGCGCGGGCGGCAGCGCCGGCCCGGTTCGATGGCACGCCGATTGCCGTGACGCCCGATCTGGTGTCCGGGGCGGATGCTGCTGAAATGGTGGTTCGCGACAGCTATGGCGCCGAGGTTCAACGCTTTGAAATTGATCTGACTGGCGAACCGCTGACATGGGCGGGCGTGCTGGACAACGGCTCGCCGGTGGCCAACGGGACCTACCGGTTCGAAACCGTCAGCTATGCCGATGGCGAAGTGACTGGCACCAACCTGGCCGAAACCTATTCGCGGATCGTCGAGGCCCGTGTATCGGGTACGCGGACCTTGTTGGTGCTGGACAGCGGGACCGAGATCGAAGCAGGCGAAGTCAGCGCCCTGCGCGAAGAATAGATCCGGGCGTTTTCACAGTAATTCGAGCAGGGCGAAGACGCCTGATGCCAGCAGAACCCCAAGGATGAACACCCCGCCGTTGCGCCAGTAGCTGCCATTCGATTCGGGCTGAGGATTTTCTTCCTGCGACAGTTTGATCAGCATTTGTTCGGCCAGTTCCGGCAGGCGCGGGCCGACGCGTGCCAGAATTTGCGCTGTTCGTGCCAGGTCGCGGGCCATCGCCTTGGGGCCGATGTTCTGTTTGACATAGCTTTCAACCACGGGGCGAGAGACCTCCCAGATGTTGATATGCGGGTCGAGTGAGCGCGCGACCCCTTCGACCACGACCATGGTTCGTTGCAGCAGGATCAGTTCGGTGCGTGTTTCCATACCGAAACGCTCGGTCACCTCGAACAGGTAGCTCAGCAGCCGCGCCATTGAGATATGCGAGGCATCCATGCCGAATATCGGCTCGCCCACCGCATGCAGGGCCCGCGCGAATTCATCGACATCCCGGTCGGCCGGTACGTATCCGGCTTCAAAGTGCACTTCGGCCACGCGGCGGTAATCGCGCTTGATGAAGCCATACAGGATTTCTGCATAAACTCGGCGGGTGTAGGCGTCGATCCGGCCCATAATCCCGAAATCGAGCGCGATGACATCCCCGTTCGGCGCGATCTTGAGGTTGCCGTGGTGCATGTCGGCGTGAAAGAACCCATCGCGCAGGGCGTGGCTGAGGAACATCTGCAGGATGCGCGCGGCAATCTGGGGCCGGTTGTGCCCGGCGGCCGAAACAGCGGCCAGATCATTGGCCGGGATACCTTCGGCCCATGCCAGCGTCATGACTCGTTTGCTGGACAAATGCCATTCGACCGATGGGACGCGAAAACCTGCGTCGTCCTGGGTTTTCGCGGCAAATTCGGCGGCGCTGGCGCTTTCCAGCCGCAGATCCAGTTCGCCCATGACCACGCCCTCGAAATGTTCGATCACGTCCGTCGGCCGCAAACGGCGCGAGGCGGGGGAAAGGCGTTCAATCACATTGGCGGCGAAGTAAAAGGCGTCGATATCGCGGCGGAAGGCGCGTTCGATCCCTGGGCGCAACACCTTGATCGCCACGTCCTGACCGGTGTCCAGGCGGCGGGCGCGGTGAACTTGCGCGATGGACGCGGCAGCAACCGGCTCGGAAATGTCGGTGAACAGGGTGTCGGCCTTGGCCCCCAGTTCATGCTCAATAGTCTTGATGGCAGTGTCGCGCGAAAAGGGGGGCAGCTTGTCCTGCAAGACCTGGAGCTGCAGTGCCAGATCTTCGCCGACCACGTCGGGGCGCGTTGACAGGATCTGGCCGAACTTGATGTATGCCGGGCCTAGGGCGGTCAGGGCGCGTGTCACCGGCGGTTGCGCCGAATCCCCCTTGTAGCCCACCCATTGAAACGGCCAGCCAAGGATGCGGGCGGCGATGCGCAGGGGAAGCGGTGCGTCCAATGCTTCGAGCACCACGCGCATCGCGCCGGTGCGCTCCATCGTGGCACCGGTGCGGATCAGCCGCCAGATATTGTGGGGACCGCGCATCGCTCAGAGCTTCCAGCCGGAATGCAGGGCGGCGATGCCCATGCTCAAATTCCGGTATTTGACCTGCCCGAACCCGGCAGATCGGATCATATGCGCGAACGTTTCCTGATTGGGGAACTTCCGGATCGATTCCACCAGGTACTGATAGCTGTCGCGATCGCCGGCAATGGCCTGACCCATGCGCGGGATCACGTTGAAACTGTACAGATCATACAGCTTTTGCAGCCCTTCGTTGGGCAGTTGGCTGAATTCCAGCACCATCAGCCGCCCGCCGGGTTTGAGCACACGAAAGGCTTCGTCCAGCGCGTCTTGAACGCGCGTCACATTTCGTATCCCAAAGCTGATCGTGTAGACGTCGAACTGGTTCGCTTCGAACGGCAGGGCCATGGCATCGCCCACCACCCAATCCAAATGATCGGACATCTGCCCGGCTTCGGCCCGTTTGCGCCCTTCGATCAGCATGCTTTCGGTCATGTCCAGCACGGTTGCGCTGGCGCCCGGGGCGCGATCAAGAAAGCGGAAGGAAACGTCGCCGGTGCCGCCGGCCACGTCCAACAGGCGTTGACCGGGGCGCGGCGCCAGCCAATCCATCATCGCGTCTTTCCAGACCCGGTGGATGCCCATGCTCATCACATCGTTCATGATGTCGTATTTCGACGCCACCGATGTGAAGACCCCATGCACCATGCCGGCCTTCTGATCTTCGGCCACGTCCTTAAATCCAAAGTGCGTCGTCTTCTCGGTCATGCCCGTGGTCCGCCATAATCTCTGCAAAGTCTCGATATAGTGTCACGATGAAAGAGACAAACACCCAAAGTGACGCGTTATGAAAGTTCTGGCCCCTCTTGTCCCCTATCTGCTGATCGGTTTGGGGCTGTGGTACGTGTTGAACTTGCGTGGAATGAAGTATTTCCGGCAGGCCATGTACGGGTCCGGCGATCTGATGAATCAGGCGTGGACAGGGCTGGCCACGATGGGCCAGGACGAACCCACCGACGGCAGCATGACGCATGAGGTGTTTCCAGCCACATTGGGTCTGCGTGCCGTTTCGACCGCTTTGGTCACGTTGCTTATGGTTTTGCTCTGTCCTTACCCGATCTTGTCGGACGGTGTGCCGTTTGTCGGGCGCTTCGCCATCGAAGAATACGTGCTGGCCTGGGTGATCGCCGGGTACTACCTGTTCTGGATTCACACCTATAAGGTGGAAATCCATGGTCATTGGCTGATCTATCGCAATTTCTGGATGATGACGCGCAAGCTGGATCTGCGCCGTCTGGAAGATGTTGAGGACAACAGGCAGTACAGCCTGGTGCTATTCTTCGATGACGGGAAGCGCGGCGAGGTCTTCAAAACTGTCCGGGGCAGCCTTAAGTTGAAGCGAAAGCTGGTTCGCTGGCTTGAAATCAACACAAGGCTCTGAATGCCCGAACTGCCCGAGGTTGAAACCGTGCGCCGTGGCCTTGCCCCGGTGATGGAAGGCGTGCGTATTGCGCGCGCCGATGTGAACCGCCCCGATCTGCGCTGGCCGTTTCCGCCCGATATGGCCGCGCGTCTGACGGGCGCGTGTGTCCTTCAGTTGCGCCGCCGGTCCAAGTATATTCTGGCCGATCTGGACACAGGGGAAAGCCTGCTGATCCACTTGGGCATGTCGGGGCGCATGTTGATTTCCGGGGCCAAAGTTGGCGCTTTCTTTCATGATCATCAGCCGCCGCAAAAGCACGATCATGTCGCGCTTCATATGGAAAGCGGCGCGCGCATCACGTTCAACGATCCGCGCCGGTTCGGCGCGATGGACCTGCTGCCAAGTAACGCCGAAAACCAGCACAAGCTGTTGGCCGGTCTGGGCCCGGAACCGCTGGGCAACGCTTTTGACGGGCCATATCTGGCAGCGCGCCTGAAGGGGCGCAGAACGCCAATCAAATCCGCGCTTCTGGACCAGAGCATCGTTGCGGGCCTGGGCAACATTTATGTGTGCGAGGTTTTGCACCGCGCCGGCATCCACCCGGCTCGCCATGCCGGGCGGATTGCGGTCCGGCGCGCCGAAGCGCTGGTGCCACTGATCCGCGAGGTGCTGAGCGAGGCGATCGCGGCAGGCGGATCGTCGCTGCGCGATTACCGGCAGGCAGATGGCGAACTGGGCTATTTCCAACATGCCTTCGCTGTCTATGGCCGCGAGGGCGCAGCCTGCACGCGGCCCGGATGCAACGGGCATGTCGCGCGCATCGTGCAATCGGGCCGGTCGTCATTCTATTGCCCAGGCTGCCAAAGATAGCTTGATTGCCGGGTCCGGGCTGATAGGAGTAGGGGCAACAAGTTACCAGGGGGCGCCAAATGGCTTACAAAACACTTCTCCTCGATACGCAGGATTCGGTGACAACGATTACGCTGAACCGGCCCGATGCGCTGAATGCTCTTAACAAGCAGCTGCTCACGGAATTGGGCAGTGCCCTTGCCGAAGCCGACGCTGACGACAAGGTGCGCTGTATCATTCTGACCGGGTCTGAAAAGGCCTTTGCTGCGGGTGCCGACATCAAGGAAATGGCCCCGCTGTCCTTTACCGATGTGTTCCTGTCGGACATGTTCGGCCCCGAGGGCGATGCGATCAACAAGTTCCGCAAACCGATCATCGCAGCCGTGTCGGGCTATGCGCTGGGCGGCGGCTGTGAACTGGCGATGATGTGCGATTTCATCATTGCGGCCGACACGGCCAAGTTCGGCCAGCCCGAGATCAATCTGGGCGTTATTGCCGGCCTGGGCGGCACCCAGCGCCTGACCCGCTACGTGGGCAAGTCCAAGTCGATGGAAATGCATCTGACCGGGCGCTTCATGGACGCCGAAGAGGCCGAGCGGGCCGGGTTGGTCAGCCGGGTGGTCCCGGCCAAGAAGCTGATGGAAGACGCCAGGGCCACGGCCGAGAAGATCGCCGAGAAATCCATGCTGTCTGCCATTGCCGCGAAAGAGGCGGTGAACAAGTCGTATGAGATGACGCTGCAAGAGGGGCTGGTCTGGGAGCGGCGCGTGTTCCACGGGCTTTTCGCGACCGAGGATCAAAAAGAAGGCATGGATGCCTTCATGGAAAAACGCCAGCCGCAATTCCGCGACAAATAAGGGCTTCCCAAGGGGGGTGATTCCCCCTATATGCCACCTCTACATGCGCGCGTAGCCCGCTCAGGCTTGAGTCGAACCGGCCGTTTTGCCGCCCGGGCCCTGTTGCGCAAACGAAATGTAACAGACCCGAGAGAGGGAACCGACAATGGCAAATTCGCCCCAGGCCAAGAAGCGCGCACGTCAGAACGATCGCCGCGCCGCCATCAACAAGAACCGCCGTTCGCGCATCCGCACCTTTGTTCGCAATGTCGAAGAAGCTATCGCATCGGGCGATCAGGCTGCCGCTGCCGCCGCGCTCAAGGTTGCTCAGCCGGAAATCATGCGCGGTGTGTCCAAGGGCATTACGCACAAGAATACTGCAGCGCGGAAAATCTCGCGCCTTGCCGCACGGGTCAAAGCGCTGGGCTGAACCGTCGCTTTCAAACCGCCTAAAAAACGCGCCCTGCGGCGCGTTTTTTTGTTGGTGATGTGGCGAATCTGACGCGGCCGGTTGGCGCTTTTCAGGGCCTTCCGGGATTCGTCTGGCCAATCTTAGAGTCAAGTTAAACGTTTCATTGCGCCGGCATCTGACAGGTTGCTAGCTTGCATATGCGATTCACGTCGTCTTGGGGGGGACATGCGATGACAACCGACTTAGGTTCGGGCGTCGGCGAGGTTAATCCAGCCGAAGCTTGGGAGATTTTGAAATCTGATCCGAAGTCAGTGCTAATCGATGTCAGGACAACCGCCGAATGGGGTTTCGTCGGTGTGCCTGATCTCTCGGGGCTGGGAAAATCACTCGTGTGTGTTGAGTGGGCCCAGTATCCGAACATGTCTAAAAATCCGCTGTTCGCGGAGCAGCTTATGAACGAATTGGGGGATGAGGTCCCTGATTGTGTGTTGTTCATATGCCGTTCCGGGGCCAGATCAATGCACGCGGCACGAGCCGTCGCTGCCGAACTGTCCGCTGCTGGCCGTTCGGTGCGATGTCTCAATGTGGCTGAGGGCTTTGAAGGCGACTTGGATGAGCAGAACCATCGGGGGGCCGTAAACGGCTGGAAAACCCGGGGGCTGCCCTGGAGGCAGTCCTGAACAACAATTAAAATCTGGGTCGAAGATAAAAATGACGAATGACACTTGGGGACGCGTCCGAGAAGAGCTGCTAATATCAGTAGGAAAGAACAACTACACAAACTGGATTGAACCTCTGGAATTTCGCGATTTGGCGCAAGGCGTGGCAACGTTCCACGTTCCCACCAACTTCATGGGCAACTGGGTAAGGCGCAATTTCGGGGAACAGATTCTGCAGCGCCTGAACGCGACCAACAAGTCGATCAACCGAGTCGATTTCGTCGTTCCGGCCATGGGGGCCGCCGTGCCGAAAAACGTCGCTGCTGCGGCGGTGGCACCTGCCGAGTCGCCCAAGACCTACAGCGCCGCCAAGCCTGCGCCCGAAGCGGGTCCTGAAATCGGTGCGCCACTGGATCCGCGCTTTACGTTCGATAATTTCGTCGTCGGTAAACCGAACGCCTTGGCCCATGCGGTCGCGCGCCGTGTTGCGGAAGGCGGCCCGGTCACGTTCAACCCGCTGTTTCTGTATGGGGGTGTCGGATTAGGCAAAACGCACCTGATGCACGCCATCGCGCACGAACTTCAGGCGTCCTGCCCTGAATTAAAGGTCGTTTACCTGTCGGCCGAACAATTCATGTACCGCTTTATCCAGGCACTGCGCGACCGCACCATGATGGATTTCAAGCAACTGTTCCGCTCGGTCGATGTGCTGATGGTCGACGACGTGCAGTTCATCGCTGGCAAGGACAGCACGCAAGAGGAATTCTTTCACACGTTCAACGCGCTTGTGGATCAGAACAAGCAGATCATTATTTCCGGTGATCGCGCGCCCGGTGAAATCAAGGACCTTGAAGAGCGGATCAAATCGCGGCTGCAGTGCGGCCTGATCGCGGATTTGCACCCGACCGACTATGAGCTGCGTCTTGGCGTGATGCAAAGCAAGGCCGAAGCCTTTGCGGCGCAGTACCCTGATCTGAAAATCGCCGATGGCGTTCTGGAATTTCTGGCCCATCGCATCAGCACCAATGTGCGCGTACTGGAAGGCGCGCTGATGCGGCTCTATGCTTTCGCGTCGCTGGTGGACCGAGAAATTTCGCTGGAATTGGCCGAAGATTGCCTGGCCGATATCTTGCGCGCCTCGGAACGCAAGGTCACGGTCGAAGAAATTCAGCGCCGCGTGTCCGAGCACTACAACATTCGCCTGTCCGACCTGTTGGGCCCCAAGCGGGTGCGCAATATCGCGCGTCCGCGCCAGGTCGCCATGTTTCTGGCCAAGCAGCTGACGTCCCGGTCGCTGCCGGAAATCGGCCGCCGGTTCGGCGGGCGCGACCACACCACCGTGATGCACGGGGTCAAGCGGATCGAAGAGCTCCGCGCCAAGGACAGCCAGATTGCCGACGATCTGGAAATGCTCCGCCGGTCACTGGAAGCTTGAAGGCGGTGAGCGTGGCCTTGACGCCGCGCTCGCAACCGCAGAATGTCTCCCTTAACAAATCAACTTGCCAGGCGCGCGCGATGCGGTAATCTCGCCGCCCCGGAACATCTGAACGAGGGTGGCATGAAGTTCAGCATCGAACGTGCGGCATTATTGAAGGCCGTAGGCCAGGCGCAGTCAGTGGTCGAGCGGCGAAACACGATCCCGATCCTGGCCAATGTGCTGATCGAAGCCGAAGGCAACGAAGTGCAGTTCCGCGCGACGGACCTGGATATCGAAGTGGTCGACAAGGCCCCGGCCATGGTCGAGCGCTCTGGCGCCACGACGGTCTCTGCGGTCACGTTGCACGAAATTGTGCGAAAGCTACCCGATGGCGCGCTGGTCACCTTGATCGATGATGGCGCTTCGGGGCGCCTGTCGGTCGAAGCAGGGCGATCCAACTTTTCGCTGGCGACCCTGCCGCGGGAAGATTTCCCGATCATGGCCAGTTCGGAATATACGGCCAACTTCAGTGCGCCCGCGCCAGTCTTGCGCCGCCTGTTCGACAAGTCGAAGTTTGCGATTTCCACCGAAGAGACGCGTTATTACCTGAACGGTGTCTACATGCACGTGGCCGATGCCGAAGGGGGCAAGGTGCTGCGCTGCGTGGCGACAGACGGCCACCGTCTGGCCCGGATTGATGCGGACCTGCCCGACGGCGCCGAAACCATGCCCGGCGTGATCGTGCCCCGCAAGACGGTGGGCGAATTGCGCAAGTTGTTGGACGACGACGATATGCAAATCGCCGTGTCGGTGTCTGAAACCAAGATTCGGTTTGCCACGCCGCAGATCACTTTGACATCCAAGGTGATTGACGGAACCTTCCCGGATTACACCCGTGTCATTCCCACCGGAAACACCCGCAAGCTGGAAGTGGACGCGGCCGAATTTGCCAAGGCCGTCGACCGCGTGGCCACCGTGTCGTCCGAGCGGAGCCGCGCCGTCAAGCTGAGCCTTGAGGAAGACAAGTTGACCCTGTCGGTCAACGCCCCCGATGCGGGCGCAGCCGAAGAAGAGCTGATCGTGGCCTACGCCGACGAACATCTGGATATCGGCTTTAACGCCAAGTACTTGCTGGAAATCGCCAGCCAGGTGGATCGTGAAAACGCGGTCTTCCTGTTCAATTCGTCTGGCGATCCGACCCTTATGCGCGAAGGCAATGACACCAGTGCCGTCTATGTCGTTATGCCGATGCGTGTCTGATGGTCTGCAGGTAGGTGATGTGGAATGAGCCGGCTTGTGATCGACAGGCTGGCTCTTTCGCATTTTCGGTCCCACCGACGGGTTGATCTGACGCTGGACGGGCGCCCAATTGCGATCTGGGGGGCGAACGGGGCTGGCAAGACCAATATTCTTGAAGCGGTGTCGATGTTGTCACCTGGCCGCGGGCTGCGGCGGGCCCGGCCGGACGAGCTGATGCGAAGACCGCAAGCCTTGGGCTGGAAGGTCAGCGCCGAGCTGACATCGCTGACCCAGTTGCACGAGGTGGAAACCTGGGCCGAACCGGGCAGCACCCGCAACGTGCGGATTGATGGCAAAGCGGCTGCGCAGGTGGCGCTAGGGCGCATCGCGCGGATTGTCTGGCTGATCCCGGCGATGGACCGGCTGTGGATCGAGGCGGCCGAGGGCCGGCGCCGGTTTCTTGACCGTATGACCATGAGTTTCGAGCCGCGCCATGCCGACGCCACCCTGGCCTATGAAAAGGCCATGCGTGAACGCAACCGGTTGCTCAAGGATGACGTGCGCGATGCCCATTGGTACGCTGCGCTGGAAGCACAGATGGCGCGCGAAGGGGCCGCGATCATGGCCAACCGCAACCAGGCGCTGGCGCGCGTCGCCGCCGCGCAGCACGATGCCGCAACGGCGTTTCCGGTCGCCGATCTGACGCTTGAGCCGCCCGAAGGCGGTACGCTGCCCGACACCGAAGACGCTCTGGCCGAAGCCTTGGCGCAGGACCGCCCGCGGGACATGGCCGCCGGGCGCACACTGACCGGCCCGCACCGGGCAGATCTGGGCGCCATCTATGCCAGGAAATCCATGCCCGCCGCGCAATGTTCGACGGGCGAGCAGAAAGCGCTGCTGATTTCCCTGATTTTGGCAAATGCACGGGCCCTGGCGCAGGATTTTGGCGCCCCGCCCATCGTTCTGCTTGACGAAGTCGCGGCCCATCTGGACGGCGACCGGCGCGCCGCGCTCTACGATGAAATCGCCGCCTTGGGCGCGCAGGCCTGGATGACGGGCACCGGGCCTGAACTGTTCGAAGACTGGGGAAATCGCGCCATGCAGATCGAGGTGCGCGAAGGCGCGGACGGGTCCGAGGTTCGGGTGATTTGACGATAACGATCGCCGATATGGCACTCTATGCGCTGGCGTTGCTGATCCTTTTCCTGACGCCGGGCCCGGTGTGGATGGCGCTGATGGCGCGCGCGCTGTCGGGCGGGTTTCACGCCGCCTGGCCGCTGGCTATCGGGGTGGCGGTGGGCGATGCGCTCTGGCCACTTCTGGCGATCCTTGGACTGGGCTGGGTGGCAAGCGAATTCGACGGCCTGACCTATGTCCTGAAATTCGTGGCCAGCGGGTTTTTCCTGTGGCTGGGCGTCACGATCATCCGCCATTGTGACCGCCAGATCGCCGCCGACAGCCGCCTGACGCGGCCCGGTATGTGGGCGGGGTTCGTGGCGGGCGTCATCGTGATTCTGGCCAACCCCAAGGCGATCCTGTTCTACATGGGCATGTTGCCGGGTTTTTTCGATCTGCGCGCCCTGACCGCGCCGGATATCGCCGTGATCGTGGCCCTGTCGATGGCGGTGCCTTTGCTGGGCAACGTCGTCATGGCCGGGTTCGTGGGCCTGGCGCGCAATTTGATGAGCTCGCCCAAGGCGCTGCGACGGCTGAACATTTCCGCCGGGATCATGTTGATCGTCGTTGCGGCGATCATTCCATTCACATGATACTTGAAGACCCGTCACGACATCCGTTTGATCCAACAGCCCATCACCCTGCGCAGTGGCGATGACGCCGCGCCGGCGACGTGCCCGGATCATCAGCGCGACGGATAAGGCAGCATCGATTTACAGAACGATCATCGCGACGGGCTTTGGCAGACCGGCGTGAAAGGTATCCCCCGCCGCTTGGGCTATCGTCACCAAGGGATACACCGGTCAATCAACCGCCAGTGCGCGCGGCTATTCGGTGTTGGCAGCGCGGCAGATCGCGGCATTTTTGGTGACCGCCACGGACGCCGCACAAACCACCAAATCTTGTGTCAGGCGCGTGACAATCCCCCCAGAACTGCGTATAAAATCGACAGGTAATAACGGGACAATCCGAATGGCAGACGACGCGCAGCAGCCCGCCGAATATGGCGCAGATTCCATCAAGGTTCTCAAAGGCTTAGAGGCAGTCCGCAAGCGGCCGGGCATGTATATCGGCGATACCGACGATGGGTCGGGGCTGCACCACATGGTTTACGAGGTCGTGGACAACGGCATTGACGAAGCGTTGGCCGGTCATGCCGATTATGTGACCGTGACAGTCCACGCGGATTCCAGCGTTTCGGTGCGTGACAACGGGCGCGGTATTCCCGTGGGTATTCACGAAGAAGAAGGCGTGTCGGCGGCCGAGGTCATCATGACCCAGCTGCATGCGGGCGGGAAATTCGACAGCAATTCGTACAAGGTGTCGGGCGGTCTGCACGGCGTCGGCGTGTCGGTGGTGAACGCACTGTCGGTGTGGCTGGAACTGCGCGTCTGGCGGGATGGCAAGGAACACTACGCCAAATTCGAACATGGCGAAACGACAGAGCATTTGCGCGAAGTGGGCGATGCGAACGGCGAAAGCGGGACAGAAGTGCGGTTCCTTGCGTCGACCGGCACGTTTTCGAACCTGGACTACAATTACGAGACGCTGGAAAAGCGCCTGCGCGAACTGGCGTTCCTGAATTCGGGTGTGAAAATCATCTTGCGCGATGAACGGCCCGCCGAGGCGCGCGAGGTGACGTTGTGCTATGAAGGCGGCGTCAAGGAATTCGTCCGCTATCTGGATCGCTCGAAGTCTTCGGTGATGGAAGAGCCGATCTTCGTGACCGGCGAAAAGGACGGGATCACCGTCGAGGTGGCGATGTGGTGGAACGACAGCTACCACGAAACGGTGCTGCCCTTTACAAACAACATCCCCCAACGCGACGGCGGCACGCACTTGGCGGGCTTTCGCGGCGCGCTGACGCGAACGATCAATCTCTATGCCAATTCCACCGGAATTATGAAAAGGGAAAAGGTTACCTTTACCGGGGACGACGCGCGCGAGGGCCTGACGGCTGTGCTGTCGGTCAAGGTGCCCGATCCCAAGTTCAGTTCGCAAACCAAGGACAAGCTGGTCAGTTCCGAAGTGCGCCCTGCGGTTGAAAACCTGGTGAACGAAAAGCTGGGCGAATGGTTTGAAGAGCACCCGAACGAAGCCCGCATCATCGTTACCAAGATCGTCGAGGCCGCGCTGGCCCGCGAAGCTGCCCGAAAAGCGCGCGAAATGACGCGCAAAAAATCTGCGCTGGACATAGCGTCACTGCCCGGCAAGCTGGCCGATTGCCAGGAACGCGATCCAGCCAAACGCGAAGTTTTCCTTGTCGAAGGGGACAGCGCAGGCGGGTCGGCCAAACAGGGCCGGTCCCGAAACAATCAGGCTGTGCTGCCCCTGCGCGGCAAAATCCTGAACGTCGAACGCGCGCGGTTCGACCGGATGCTGTCCAGCCAGGAAATCGGCACGCTGATCACCGCGCTCGGCACCGGTATCGGACGCGACGAATTCGACATTTCCAAGCTGCGCTACCACAAGATCGTCATCATGACCGATGCCGATGTTGACGGCGCGCACATTCGCACGCTGCTGCTGACATTCTTTTTCCGTCAGATGCCCGAAATCATCGAAGGTGGGTACCTCTATATTGCGCAGCCGCCGCTCTACAAGGTGTCGCGCGGTCGCTCGGAAGTGTACCTCAAGGATGTGCCGGCACTGGAAGACTATCTGATCCAGCAGGGCATCGACGGGGCGGTATTGCGGCTTGAAAACGGTGAAGAAATCGCGGGCCAGGATTTACACCGCGTGGTCGAAGCGGCCCGCAGTTTTCGCCGTATTCTGGATGCCTTTCCAACGCATTACCCACGCCATGTGCTGGAACAGGCGGCGCTGGCCGGGGCGTTCGATCCGGGCCGCGCGGATGCCGATCTGCAGCAAGTCGCTGACCAGGTGTCGGCGCGTCTCGACCAGGTGGCCGTCGAATATGAACGCGGCTGGCAGGGGCGCATCACCCAGGATCACGGCATTCGTCTGAGCCGCGTTCTGCGCGGCGTGGAAGAAATCCGCACGCTGGATGGGGCGGTGCTGCGCTCGGGCGAGGCACGGCGCCTGTCCGAGGTGTCGCAGGGCACGCGCGATCCGTTCCAGGAACCGGCGCAACTGGTCCGCAAGGATCGCGAGCAGATCATTCACGGCCCGACCGAGCTGTTGAACGCGGTTCTGGCCGAAGGCGAAAAGGGCCTGACGCTGCAACGCTACAAAGGGCTGGGCGAAATGAACCCGGATCAGCTGTGGGAAACCACGCTGGACCCCGAAGCGCGCACGCTGCTGCAGGTGACAGTCGATGACATGGTCGAAGCCGATGATCTGTTCACCAAGCTGATGGGCGACGTGGTCGAACCGCGCCGTGAATTCATCCAGCAAAACGCGCTCAACGTGGAAAACCTGGATATCTGATCACGTGTCGGGAAGCGGATAAATTTGCACGGCGCGCAAAACTTTGCGCGTCGCAAATGGTATCATAATATCTTAAGTCATTTTTAATCAGTATCTTACGTGATTTTCGCCAAGATTCCCGACTTTGCGGCATGCGCCAAGTTCGCCGCTTTCCTTTCAATTCCCGGCCATATGTATCACACGCACCAAGTGCGGGATGCCCAGGTTGGGTTTTGCAGCCAGCAAGGAAAACGGACCCGCTTCCAATGGCTTGTTACACCCATTTTGTTCTCATGCGGGGTGTAGGTAAAAAAACCCCATTCCCCCAAAGAACTTAGATCGTGAAATTTTCTTGGATGTTTCGGCGCAGTCTATGGCCGCGTGTTATGAGGTGTCCAACCGAGCCACAAAGCAAGCGGCAAAAAATGGCTTCCGCCACGTTGGCTGCGAGATATCATAGCTCGAATTCATAGACACCTATCCCGCCAAGGCACTGCAACAGAAACGCAGCGCTAAACATTCTGCGTGACAGCTTGTTGCGCAGGTTCGGCTCTTTGCTGCAGTTTGCCCAAGGGCCAGGCGCATCCCGTGGACGGCATCTTGATGGATTCATAAGGCGTGCGGCGAGCACCTTTGGGGCGCTCGCCGCGTTGGTTCAGAATGTTGCTGCGATGGATATTTTGAATGTTCGCCCCGGCGCCGGGCGGGTTGCAAGGTGCGGGGTGTAGTCCAGGTCGAAGAGGTTCTCGACACCCAGGCGGAACTCGACCCCATTCAATGCGCGCTCTTGCGGGCGGTAGGTGGCGCGCAGGTTGTGGACGACGCTAGACGGCGTTGGGGTGGCGGACCGGGACATGGACGAATCGGCGACCGCTTCCCATGAGAAGTCATATTCTTCGCCGAAACGCTTCCCCAAGGTAAGACGCGTTTGATCGGCGGGGATGCCGGACCAATCCATCTTGGTGCCGATTGCGTCCTTGCCGGTCCCCCGCTGGACGTTGGCGTTGATGTCCGTGTAGAACCCGCTGGCCGTCGAGTACGAGCCTTCAAGTTCGAATCCACGCAGCGAGACGTCGGTAATAGGGCCCATCGCAGCGGTCGTATAAGAGGTGACGTCCCAAACAGAGGTTTGGTAGCCGCTGGCCTTCAGGCTCAACTGGTCGCCACTGGCAAAAACCGATGGGCGGTCGAAGCTTGTGCCGATCTCGAAGCTGCGCGCTTTTTCCGATTGTTTCATGTAGGCGGGGTTCGTCAGGTCGTCCATGATCGGCAAGTTCTCGGTGTAGGCCGCGCTGCCGAAGATCGCAAAGCCTGAACTGCCGAATCCGTAGCGCGCCGTGACACCGCCCATCAGGGCGTCGTTGTCGTAATAGGCATAGGCCGGGCCGCCGACCCGCTGGTGTTCATAGCGCACAGCGGGCGTTACCGTCAGCCCGCCCCATGTCAGGTCGTCCACGGCGAATACGGCAAGGCGCCGATCCGTGCCGCCTGGGGCCGAAGACGCATCCAGGCGTTCCTTGTAGATGCTTTCGACGCCGACGCGCAGGTCATGCTGGACACTGCCCGTGGCGAAGAGAGCCTGGTTTTTCACCGTCCGTTTGGTTGTCTCATAACGGTGGTCCGCATCGACGAGCGGCAGCAACGAGCCAAAGGTCGGTGTGCCTTCGAGCGGCGACGAACCGGGGATATAGGCGCTGTCGATCTGTTGGTCGGCATAGCTGAGATTGGCCGTGATATTCACCAGATCCGTTGTTGGGCTATCGAATGAATAGCGCAGGGTTGCCGTGCGCGACTGCACTTCGCGGTCGACATTGCCGAAGCTCCCGCTGGACAGGCCGAAGCTGTCGTAGGGGACGTCTTCTTCGGACGACGTCGTGTCGGAATAGGTGGCGCGCAATTCGTGCTGGTTGGCGTCCCCAAAGGTATAGAGCGCGCCGACATGGTAGCTGGGCAGAGACGCGGACTGTGCGTTGATCGGATTACCGGACCCATCGACCAGGATATCCTGCATCCGGTAGGTGTAGTTGCCGATCACCCCGAAATTCTCGGTCGGTTGCCAGGCGAGGATGGTCGAACTGGCAAACTGGTCGCCGTTGGTGCCGTATTGGGCGGTCTGGCGCAGGTTGAAGCCGGTGTCACCCCCCGTGATGTCAATGGCGTCTTTGGTTTCTGCGCGGATCAACCCGCCGATGATGCCAGACCCGTATTCAAAGGTTCCGGCGATACCGCGGATCACGTTGACCTCTTTGTAAAGCTCGGGATCGGTGTAGAGCTGCGTTCCGATCCGGTAGAGCTCCTCGGAGCCGACGCTCGCGCCGTCGGTCTGCACGGCGACCTTCTGGTCGGTGCCATAGGTGCCGTTCGCGCCAAAGCCGCGGATGTTGATACCGGACCCCTGGGCCGTGTTGCCATTGATCAGCCGGACGCCGGGGACGGTGTCGACCAGTTCGGCGATGGTATCGGCCTGACGATCCTCGATCTCTTCAAGATCCACGGTCGTTTCGGCGACGGCGGTCTCGGTCGCCACTTCGCGTTTGCTTTCGGCGAGGAAGACGGTGTCGAGTTGAAATGTTTCCTGCGCCTTAGCGGGCAGGGCGATGATGAGTGCGGCGCTTGACAGCAAAGCCGCGCGCATCGCGGGTTGCGCGTTCATGGGTATCCCCTTCCAGATTTTTTTGATGTCTTGCGAGCTGGCGGTGCGCTGGCTTGGCTGCGGGCCGTTTCCGGGCCGCTGCACGATCGGTCGTGCAAATGACTTGCATCGGATAAAGTACATGAGTATTTCAGTCAACAATTAGAGTGCAGAACTCGCCCCCACCCAGCAAGCGCGGCCAAATGGCCACGGCGCCGCCAGGTAATCACTTAAAATCAAAAGAAAAAGGAGCATCCGTATGTCGGATACCGCTTCCCTGTCACCGCGTGACATTCGCGAAAATCAAGCTGAGAATCACGCGCTTCGTGCCCGTGATCTTTCCGAGACGCTCGGGATTTCCGAAGCGCAACTGGTGGCCGCACAGGTCGGGCATGGAACGGTGCGCCTGTCTGCTAACCCGGACGATATCATGGCCGCCGTCCCGGCCCTAGGCGAGGTGATGGCGCTGACCCGCACCCCCTCTGTCGTGCATGAAAAAGTTGGCAGCTATGACAATTATCATTCCGGCAAACACGCGAGCATGGTGCTTAACGAAAACGTCGACTTGCGGATATTTCCGCAGCACTGGATTTCGGCCTTTGCGGTAGAAACCGTCGTCGATGATACGCCGCGCCGGTCGATCCAAATATTCGATGCTGCCGGTGATGCCGTCCACAAAATCCACCTGCGCAACGGCTCGAACCACGAGGAATGGGCCACTCTCGTCAAAACCCTTGCTACCCCCGAACAATCCGACAGTCTCGACGTCGCGCCGCGGCCCGCCCCGACGGGCGCCCGCAGTCGCGAGGACAAGGCCGAGACCTTGCGCAGCGAGTGGGACCGGATGACCGACACGCACCAGTTCCTGCTAATGACCCGCAAGCTCAAGATGAACCGCTTGGGCGCCTACCGGATCGCGGGCGCGCCCTACGTGCGGCGGTTGGCCCCGCAGTCCGTCGATCTGTTGCTGGCCAAACTTGGCGAAAGCGGCGTGCCGTCGATGGTTTTCGTCGGGAACCACGGCTGTATCCAGATCCACTCGGGCCCGATCAAGGCGGTGAAACAGGTGGGACCGTGGAACAACGTGATGGACCCCGGCTTCAACCTGCATCTGCGCTCGGACCATGTCGCCGAGGTGTACGAGGTGCGCAAACCGACCAAACGCGGCATGGCGATTTCGGTCGAAGCCTTCGACGAGCACGGCGAGATCATCCTGCAAATCTTCGGAATGCGCAAAGACGACGCTGACCACGTGCCCGCCTTCGAAGCCCTGGTGCTGGACCTTCCCGAAGTCGCAGAGGTGGACGCATGATCCGCATTCTCGCCACATGTGCCCTTGCGATTCTTCCCGGGCCACTCTTGGCGGACCGGGTTCTTTCACTGGGCGGATCGGTCACCGAGATCATCCATGAACTCGGTGAAGTGGACCGTCTCGTCGGTCGCGACAGCACGTCGACCTATCCTCCGGACGTGACCGCCTTGCCCGACGTTGGTTACATTCGCCAGCTCTCGCCCGAGGGCGTGCTCTCTGTGAACCCGGACCTCATCATCAGCGAAACCGGCGCGGGGCCGGTTGAGGCGGTCGATCTGTTGCGCCAGGCCGCAGTTCCCTTCGTCGAAGTGACCGATGGCTACACCGAGGATGCGGTCATCCAGAAAATCCGCGACGTGGCTGCGGCGCTTTCCGTGCCCGACAAGGGCGAGGCCCTCGCCGCGTCGGTCGCGGCAGATCTTCAGGCTGCGCGCGATGCGGTTGACCCGTCCGACCGCCCCCGCGTCCTGTTCATCCTTTCGACCGCCGGAGGCCGCATCACCGCGGCGGGGGCCGACACATCGGCCGCAGCGATTATCGAAATGTCGGGGGGCGTGAATGCTGTCGAAGGCGTCTCGGGATACAAGCAGCTCTCGGACGAGGCCATTTTGCGCGCCGCGCCGGACGTGATCTTGATGATGGACCGCACCGCGGACCACGCGATCACAAACGACGAGCTGTTCACGCATCCGGCGCTTGCCTCAACTTCGGCGGCCCGGACGCAGAGCGTTGTGCGGATGGACGGGTTGCTTCTCCTGGGGTTCGGCCCCCGTGTCGGAGAGGCAGTGCGGACCCTTGCCGTGGCGTTGGCGGACGCTGAAAGCTGATGGTCGCCATGGCAGATACATCCGCCGGGTCGCGCAGCTTTGCGGACCGGGGTCAGTTGGCCCGCCGGGTCATGCTGGCACTGGTCGCGGCACTGGTCCTGGTTTGCGGTCTTAGCCTGTTCGTGGGCGCGACCGGGGTATCGCCCCTTGCGTTTTTGGGCGACGTTATCGCGGGGCGCGAGATCGAACTGCGGGCCCGCGTGGTCATTGTCGACATCCGTCTGCCACGTCTGGCAATGGGGCTGATGGCCGGTGCGGCGCTTGCCGTGTCGGGCGTGGTGATGCAGGGCCTGTTTCGAAATCCGCTGGCTGACCCCGGCCTCGTGGGGGTGAGCGCGGGGGCCGGACTCGGTGCGATCTTGGCTATCGTGCTGGGCGGGTTGCTTCCGCCTGCCTTGGGGGCGGCGATGGGATACGCCCTTGTGCCCATTGCGGCCTTTGTCGGTGGCTGGCTGTCGGTGATCGCGCTCTACACGATCGCTACGCGCGGCGGGCATACCTCGGTCGCGACCATGCTTCTGGCGGGGATCGCGTTGGCGGCCCTGGTGGGTGCGGTGTCCGGGATCATGATTTACCTTGCCGACGACGCGCAGCTTCGCACCCTGACCTTCTGGGGGCTTGGCTCGCTCGCCGGGGCGACCTGGGGAAAGGTGCTCGCCGCTGCGCCGCTCATGCTGATCGGGATTTTCGGCGCGCCGTTTCTGGCACGCGGGTTGAATGGATTGGCGCTTGGCGAAGCCGCCGCGCGGCACATGGGCGTGGATGTCGAACGGCTCAAGCGTCTTGCGATCCTGCTGGTTGCCGCGGCTGTCGGGGCCGCCGTTGCGGTATCGGGCGGGATCGGGTTCGTGGGCATCGTCGTGCCGCATCTGCTGCGTCTGTCGACGGGGCCAGATCACCGCTTTCTTCTGATTAACTCGGCCCTTCTCGGTGCGATCATTCTGGTTCTCGCGGACATGATCGCACGCGTTATCGTCGCCCCCGCCGAGCTTCCGATCGGGATCGTCATGGCGCTCATCGGGGGGCCGTTCTTTCTTTGGATCCTGCTGCGGCGTCGCGGTTTGATGGAGATATAAATGCTTGAAGCCAAGAACCTGAGCGTCCGTTTCGGCCGGCGCGATATCCTGCATGGGTTGAGCTTCGCGGCGAAACCCGGCGAAATCACTGCCATCGTCGGACCCAATGGCTCGGGCAAGACCACCCTTTTGCGGGCCTTGACGGGGGATGTCCCCTTCACGGGTGCCGCGCACCTGGAAGGGATCGACGTCGCGCGCGCGAAGCCTTGGGAACTAGCCGCGCGCCGCGCCGTGCTGGCGCAATTCACTGGCGTCGCCTTTCCATTCACCGTGGCAGAGATCGTCCGGCTTGGACAGGCGTCCGGCCTTCGCGCCGGGCAGGGCGATCTGACCGAACGCGCCCTTGCCCGGGTCGGGCTGACCGGCTTTGGGCCGCGCCATTACCATGACCTGTCGGGCGGTGAGCAACAGCGCGTTCAACTCGCGCGCGCGATTGCCCAGATCTGGGCGCCCGTGGGCGAGGCCGGTGCGAACTGGCTTATCCTCGACGAACCCGTGGCGAGCCTGGATATCGCGCACCAGCTAGAGGTCATGGGCGTCGCCCGCGACTTCGCCCGCGACGGCGGCGGGGTCGTCGCGGTGATGCACGACCTGAACCTGACCGCGATGTTCGCGGGCTCCGTGGCGTTGATGGCGCAGGGGCGCGTCGTGACCCAGGGATCGGTGGATCGGGTTTTCACCGACGCGCATCTCTCTTCCGCCTACGCCTGCGAATTGCGCGTGAATACCACGCCCGCCCGCGGTCCTTTTCTACTGCCGCATACGGCGATTGCCTGATGGAGACGATTATGGGCGACAAACTTGGCCCCCTTCTTGATGTGATGGAACGAGGCGGCGCGGCGATCTGGCTGCTTGCGGGGTTGGCCGCGCTGACAGCCGGGGTGATCGTGTGGAAGATACTGCGCCTCACGGTCATGCGGGCTTGGCGCCCGGGGCTGGCCGAACGCGCGATCGCCGACTGGACCTCGGGCAACCGGTCCAGCGCACGCGACAGGATCCGGCGTGCGCGCGGTCTATACGTGGCACCTGTGGCGACGACGTTGGAGTTGTTGGAGCATGGGGGGCACGACGGCGCGAGCATGCGCGAAGAGATCGCCCGCGTCGCCGCGATCCAGCTGGGACAGGCCCGTGCCGGGCTGCGCAGTCTGGAACTGGTCGCGACAATTGCCCCGCTCGTCGGTCTCTTGGGGACCGTGCTGGGTATGGTCTCGGCGTTCCAGGCGCTAGAGGCCGCCGGCAGCCGCGCCGATCCCTCGGCGCTTGCAGGGGGCATTTGGGAAGCGCTTCTGACCACCGCGGTCGGCATGGCCGTGGCAATCCCGGCATCGGCGGCGCTGACGTGGTTCGAAAGCGTTGCCGACCGGGCGCAGGCGCGGATCGAGGACATGGTGACGCGCCTGTTGCTGTCGGCCGACGTGGCCCCGTCATCACACCGCTTGGCGGCAGAGTAACCATGACACTTGCCCTTGCCCCGCGCCGTCGTTCCCGTCAGCCCAGCCTGACCCCGATGATCGACGTGGTGTTCTTGCTCCTCGTCTTCTTCATGCTCGCCTCGCGGTTCGGAGCCGATGCGAGCATCCAGATCGAGGGCGGCGCAGCGCGCGCGGGCAACTACGAAGGTCCGCCCCGACTGGTGGACGTTTACCCCGAAGGGGTGCGCCTGAACGGCAGCGACATCCGAGAGCCGTCACTTGCCAAGCAGCTACGCGACCTGATGCGCGGGCCCTCGGACGTCATTGTGTTGCGCGCGCGCGACAACGCGGATGTGCAGCGGGTGGTCACGGTCATGGAAGCTTTGGGCGCGGCCGGGTTCACCGGCCTCGTGATGGTGGAATGAATGCGCCTTGCAGTTGGTTCCCGGCGGGACAGGTCGAGCGAAAACGTGATCCCGATGATCAACGTCGTGTTCCTGTTGTTGGTCTTTTTCCTCATGACTGCGCGGATCGCGCCGCCGCTACCGGTTGAGATCGAAAGCCCCGTGGCTGCGGGCAAGCCGTTCGAACCGGGTTCGGATGTGCTGATCATCGACGCAGACGGCACGCCCTATTTCAAAGGGCGCACGGGGGTCGAGGCGTGGGATGCACTCGCCACAGGGACCGCGTCGGACGTCTTGGAATTGCGCATCGACAGACACGCACCCGGCGCGCTGCTGGCCCAGAGCCTGGCCCGGATCAACGCGGCGAGCGATGCGACCGTGTCGCTGGTGGTTGAGGACTGACGGATGAAGGATACGGCGGAAATCCTGGGCGCGTCGGTCTTCGTTTCGGTGCTGGCCTTGATGCTTGTACCCGACATCCCGAAGCTGGGCGAAACCGGTGCGGGCGACGGCGGCAACACGACGATCAGCGTGGCAGCCGCCCCCGCCTCGGTCGAAACCATGGTCGAGGCCTGGACCCGCCCGCCCGAGACCGCGACCGAGGTCGCATTGGCGCCGCCAACCCCGATGCCGCCGAAAGCCCTGACGCGCTTGCCTGAGGCGACCCCCGTTGCGCCAAGACAACACACGGCCCCGCCCGCACCCCGCATGGCCCCGGCAACCTCGCCGCGTCCGCCTGAACGCCCGGCGCGTGCCGAGCCCATTCCGCGGCCCGAGGAGAAGGGCTCAAGCAGCAGCGCCCCAAGGGTCGAGCGCAAAGCGCGCGGCGCGGGCGGAGGCGCTACACAAGGCCGGGCGCAAGCCAGTGAACAGGCAAGCCTGAGCCCGTCGCAGCGCTCTACCCTCATGAGCCGATGGGGCGGTCGGATACAGTCGCACCTGGCCCGTCGTGCCCCGCGCGGCGCAGGTCGAGGAACCGCCGTCGTGACGATACGCGTGGCCGGGAACGGCGCCTTGCTCGGTGTCTCGCTTGCCCGCAGTTCCGGGAATTCACAGATTGACCGACTGGCCGTCCAGGCCGTCCGTGCGTCTGGTAAGTTTCCCAATGCACCAGCGGGTCTTGGCCCCGGCCCCTTCAACTTTTCGGTGCCCATCGCCAGCCGATAGCCCAATGCCATATCGTATCCAGGTCAAAAGGATGGGGCAGAGCGAATGGGATGAACTGCCGTCCCACCAAGCCGCTGATATTGTCGCGAACATAGGTGGAGATAGGCGCATCCGATGGACATCAAGGTTTTGGGCATTGATCGGGTGAAAGATATGCAGCCCAGCTGGGCTGGATGAAGCAAGAGCGGTCGTGTTTCGCAAATGCCCCCCGCGTCTACGCATGCGTTTTCAGAGTATTTCGCGCATTGTCGTCACTCTGGGTCGCGTTGTGCTGAAGAACCGTATGGCGCTGCTGGTCTATCCCGCCAAATCTCGGAAAGTGCTTTTGATCCCAATGACCAAGATCGACTGGGGCAGTTGTATCCATTTCCAAGAATTTCCGGCGGCTACACGGCGTATCACTGGTTGCACCCGAACGTTCGGATATCGCGTCGATCCGCAACGGTTGATCGGTGCAGCGCTAACGTGATCGCACTGCCGTTCGGGCAATCGCCGGTCCAATGGCTCAATGGCTTGGGGTGCATCCTGTACGGCGCTGCGCGCGAACCGAAACATCAATCCTTGCGCGGGCCCAGATGCTTTTCGCCGCGGGCTTTGGCCAGCGCGATCTGGCGCTGACGTTCGCGAAAACGTTCGCGCCGCGCCTCGTCGTAGTCGTCAATACAGAGATGGCACGACACGCCTTCTTCATATTCGGGGCGCACCCGGTCGGCGGGCAACAGCGGCCGGCGGCAGGCATGGCACATTACGTGCGGGCCTTCCTCCAACCCGTGACCAACCGATACGCGCCCGTCAAAGACAAAACATTCCCCGTCCCAAAGGCTGTTATCGCGTGGCACCTCTTCCAGGTATTTCAGAATGCCGCCCTTGAGATGATAAACTTCATCCACGCCCTGAGCCATCAGGTAATTGGTGGATTTTTCACACCGAATACCGCCGGTACAAAACATCGCAATGCGCTTATTGTGAAAGCGATGTTTGTTTTCTTCCCACCATTTGGGAAACTCACGGAAAGAACTTGTTTCGGGGTCAATCGCCCCGCGAAATGATCCGATCGCAACTTCGTAATCGTTGCGTGTATCGATGATCGCAACATCTTCGGCAGAAATCAGCGCATTCCAGTCGGCCGGATCCACGTAATGGCCGACGCGGGCCTTGGGATCGACATCGGGCTGGCCCATGGTCACGATTTCCCGCTTTAGCCGGACTTTCATGCGCCCAAAGGGCTGCTCGGCCGCCTCAGACAGCTTCCATTCTAAATCGGCGCAGCCCTCAAGGCCTTGAATATGGGTGATAACTTTTTCGATTCCGGCGCGGGATCCGGCGATGGTTCCGTTGATCCCCTCGCGGGCCAAAAGTAGCGATCCGGTGATTCCCTCAGCCTCGCACAGGGTCAAGAGCGGGCCGCGCAGAGCCGCAGGGTCGGCAAAGCGGGTAAAGTGATAAAGGGCGCAGACAGTATACATATCGGCCATTTATTCCCAAACCGGCCCGACAGCAATGCTTGCGTGATTGACGCAAGCGATTTAAACGCCCCCTATAGTTGACTGGTGAATGGTTCGATCAGGCCACCCAATAACAACAAGGAAATACATCATGAAAGTTGAATCGCTCGGCGCAGCCGAATTGGCCGAACTGGAAGCGGCGATCGTGCAGCGCAAAAAGGAAATCGAAAAAGAGCGACTGGCAAACGCGGCCAAGGATATCACCGCGGCCCTTGCGACCCATGGCGTCAGCCTGGACGAGGTATTGCCTTTGCTGGGCAAACGCGCGGGCAAATCCACCAAGGCCCCGGCCAAGTATCGCAATCCCGATGATGCCACCCAGACCTGGACGGGGCGCGGGCGCAAACCCAACTGGATCGTCGAAGCATTGGCCAAGGGCAAGTCGCTGGACGATTTCGCAATCTGAGGATCCCCCATGCGCGCAGCAAACGACGCCCTGATTGTTATCGACGTGCAAAACGATTTCTGTCCGGGCGGCGCATTGGCCGTCGATGGCGGGGACCAGATCGTCGCGGGGATCAACGCCCTGATGGGCGACTTTTCCTGTGTGGTGATGACGCAGGACTGGCACCCAGCCGACCACGCGTCCTTTGCGTCGAACCACGCGGGGGCCGATCCCTATTCGATGCTCGATATGGCCTATGGTCCGCAGGTGCTGTGGCCCGATCACTGCGTCATCGGATCGACCGGGGCGCAGTTCCACGCTGACCTGGATGTGGACCAAGCCCAGATGATCGTGCGCAAGGGCTATCGGGCGGGGATCGACAGCTATTCGGCCTTTTTCGAAAATGACCACAAGACGCCGACCGGGCTGGACGGCTATCTGCGCACACGCGGGATTGACCGGCTGACCATGGTGGGGCTGGCCACGGATTTCTGCGTGAATTTCTCGGCGCAGGACGCCGCCGGTCTGGGGTATCAGGTCACTGTGGAGCGGGATCTGTGCCGCGCCATCGATCTGGATGGATCGCTGGATGCGGCGCTGGATGCCATGGCCAAGGCCGGCGTGACGATGGCCTAAGGTGTCGACTTTCTAAGGTGCCGCGGGTTCGCCCACGCGAATGATCAGCTTGCCGGGAATGTCTCCGCGCGCCATACGGGCAAGGGCCTTGGGCGCCTCGTCCAGTGGCACGGTCGCGCCGATCTTGGGTGCCAGTTCCCCTGCCATGACCTGACGCATCAGGCCGGGCAGATGTTCGGGCCCTTGGTGGACGCTCAGCACGCCCATGCGGCGATACCGGCCATAACGGCGCGTGATGGCCGCCAGCGTGATGCTGCCGATAACGCGCATCGGCCCGCCGACCAGCATGTACCGCCCGCCCTGCGCCAGAACCGGGGCGATGTCACGCGCTTTGCGTGTGCCCCACAGATCAAGGATGACGTCCCATGTTTCGTCCAGCGACTGGGCGAAATCTGTCTGGGCATAATCCAGCACAACATCGGCACCGGATGCGGCCATGACATCGGCCTTGGTGGCATTGTCGACGGCGGTGACATGGGCCCCGCGCACCTTGGCCATCTGGATCGCCAGCGGCCCCGACCCGCCGCCCGCGCCATTGATCAACACGCGTGCGCCGGGCGATACGCCTTCCATCCCTTCGGCGGCTATGACGCCCGATTGGGGCAGCGCGGCCGCAATATCATCGGGGATTTCATCCGGGACCGGGACCCATTGGTCGGCCTTGGCGACGGCGTATTCGGCAAAACCGCCAAAGGTGCCGAACGTGTCGCCGACCACGCGGGTGCCCACGGCAAGGCGCACGTTTGCCCCGACGGCGTCGATCACACCCACCACGTCTGATCCCAGGATACGCGGATAGGGCCGCCTGGCGCCGTAGATGCGGGCATAGGCGGGCGTGCCGGTGGCAAATTCCCAGTCGCTGGCATTCGCCCCGCAGGCCAGAACCCGCACCCGGACGTCGTTTTTGCCGGGCACCGGCATGGCGACCCCGTCCAGCGACAGGCTTGCCAGCCCCTCGTACCCTGCCTGAACCAGTGCTTTCATACCCACCTCACTTGCCAACCCCCACGCGCGCCTGCTTTAACCGCTTGGCAAGCACGGAGCGCGCCATGGTCGATATTGCCACACGAGTCCACAACCACAAATGGAAGATCGACCCAATCGTTCGGTCTCTTATCGATACCGACTTCTATAAGCTATTGATGTGCCAGTCGGTCTTCAGAAACAAGCCCGACACCACAGTTACCTTCAGCCTGATCAACCGGTCCAAGCATATCCGCCTGGCCGAGATGATTGACGAAGGCGAATTGCGCGAACAGCTTGACCATGTGCGGTCCTTGCGGCTGACCCGCGGCGAAAGCACCTGGCTGCGCGGCAACACCTTTTACGGCAAGCGCCAGATGTTCCGCCCCGACTTCATGGAATGGTTCGAAGGGCTGCAACTGCCCCCCTATCATCTGGAAAAGCGCGACGGCCAGTATGAGCTGACCTTCGAAGGCAGTTGGCCCGAAGTGATGCTGTGGGAAATCCCCGCCCTTGCCATCCTGATGGAACTGCGATCACGCGCCGTGCTCAATACCATGGGCCGGTTCGAGCTCAAGGTTCTCTATGCGCGCGCGATGACCAAACTGTGGGAAAAGGTGGAACGGCTGCGCCCGCTCGAAGGGCTGAAGATCGCCGATTTCGGCACCCGGCGGCGCCATTCCTATTTGTGGCAGGACTGGTGCGTGCAGGCGATGACCGAAGGGCTGGGCGACAAGTTTTCGGGCACCTCGAACTGCCTGATCGCCATGAAACGCGACCTTGAGGCGGTCGGCACCAACGCGCATGAACTGCCCATGGTCTATTCCGCGCTGGCCGAAACCGACGACGCCTTGCGCCAGGCGCCCTATGACGTGCTTGCCGACTGGCAAGAGGAACACGATGGCAACCTGCGCATTATCCTGCCCGACACCTATGGCACACGGGGCTTTCTGGACCGCGCGCCCGACTGGCTGGCCGGCTGGACGGGCATCCGCATTGATTCAGGCGATCCGGCCACCTGGGCCGAGGTGGCGATCGATTGGTGGAAATCCCGCGGCGAGGATCCGTCGAAAAAGCTGATCATCTTTTCCGACGGGCTGGACGTGGACAAGATTGTCGAACTCCACGCCCAATTTGCCGACCGCGTGCGCATCAGCTTTGGCTGGGGCACGCTGTTGACCAACGATTTCCGTGGCCTCACCGAAAATGACGCCTTGGCCCCGTTCAGTCTGGTTTGCAAAGCCATCAGCGCCAACGGCCACCCCACGGTCAAACTCAGCGACAACCCCAACAAGGCCATGGGCCCCGCGGACGAAGTTGCGCGGTATAAACGGGTGTTCGGCGTCGGCGAACAGGTGGGGATGGAGGTTGTGGTTTAAGTCAGCGGATGAACTTTGCCTTGGCTGGCCCACACGTTGGCAAAGGCCTGCGGCGGACGTAGTCGCGCCGCAACCGGCGGCGCATGGGCAACCCGCGCGCGATCTGATGCAATTCCAAAGACGCCCCGGTCCGGTCTTCCCGGTGCTCAGATCATTCGGATGGCATCACGCGGGACGGACAGCATATAGCCTTTGCGCGCAATGTTCTTGACCAACAGCTCGCTCACGATCTGATTCCCCAGCGCGTCGCGAAGGCGTTTGATCCGCATCGTGCCGGTTGCTTCATCGCAATCGGACGGATCGCGGCCCGATATCATCGCGTCGATCTGCAGACCCGACAGGATATCTTCGTCCATCCGCGCTTCGGCCAGAACGGCCAGCGTCTCGACGGCGGCTTCGGTCAGCTTTAGTTCGATGTTGTTCAAATAAACCGTGTTCTCTTCGCGTGAAATCAACAGCGATGATATCTGGATGCCCGCCCGCTCTACCTCGCCCATGCGGCGGTTCAGCGACACGATGGTCACCAGGAAAATCAGCGCGGCCATCAAAAGGGCGCATGAGAACACCAGCAACACGAAAATGATCACGCGATACGAGGCCAAGACGTCGGAAAACGCAGCACCGGAATCGGCCAGGATTCCCAACAACCGACCCACCGTTTCGGGTTCCTGACTGCTTGAGGTCAAATCGTATTCGACAAATATCCTGTCGACACGTTCGCTGAATGCTGTGCCGGTCGGCAGGTTCACGAACAACAGGATCGCCGCCAGCGCCAGAATAAAGACAACGGCCAGCACGCCATAGGTGACAATCCGCGACCCGGCACGGCGCACGCTGGTCGGATCTGTTGCGGCTTTGGGAAAACGCATGCGCCCGATCACCTGCTGACTTTGACAATCGTCAAGAGCGTCCAGCCGGATTTGGCCAGTTCCTCTTGCACGTAGGGGCGGGCGTCAGCCGGCGAACACATCGCGTCCGGCACCGTCATTGCGGCGTGCCTGTATTCCGTCGGATTGGTTCGCTTGGCCTTGTATTCCACAAGGCACGCCGCCGAAGCCGCCGAAGCCGCCGAAGCCGACAGCCCGATACACAAGCCGACACACATGGCCGCCGCTGGGATCAATGATCTGAATTTCATGCCAAAACCCTGCCTAACTGTGCGGTGTTATTCAATAGCAGGTGGCCGTTATGGACTATCAAGTCGCTGTTATTGATAAATTTTTTCTACCGACGCGATGCTGGTTGCATTGATTTGGACAGATGCGGAAAGGAAATAACATGATCCGGACACTTCAGGCGATCGCCCTTACAACTTCGCTGGCCCTTGGCGGGCTTGCCCCGGGGCAGCTGCGCGCCGCGGATTCCCAGGACATTGCCCGCGCTGCCTTAGGCGCTTTTGCAATCCTGGCCATTGGCAGCGCCATTTCGGGGTCCACTCGCGCCAGCAGCTCGTATAGCCAACCCAAATCCACACAGGCGCCACCGATCGTTCGTGAACCGCAATACAACAGCCCGGCCGTCCAGCGGCGTCTGGCCACGCAGATGGCCATCCCGCGCAATTGCGTGATCACCCGCGCCGGCCGTCAGCTCAGCTACATTCCGGCGAACTGCCTGAGCCGCGCGATGCCCCACAAGGGCAAGCTTCCCCAAACCTGCCGCGTCCGTCTGAAAACGCAAAGCGGGCTGCAGCCTGCCTATGCCACGGCGTGTCTCAAACGCAATGGCTACCGGGTCGCGCACTGAAATTTCTGAATAACGAGCAGCCAGCGCGCAGGTCCCCATATTCCGATGGTGCGCTTGGTGAACTGGGCGGGCAATTTCAGCCCGCCCTTTTTTCTTGCATTTCCGCCCCTAGCATGGTCCGCAGAGCTATGGCGACGATCCCGAATTTCGATCTTGAAACTGCAGTCAGACTGGCCGGCGCGCGCAATGTGGCGGGCGTGGACGAAGTCGGGCGCGGTCCGTGGGCCGGGCCTGTTGTCGCGGCTGCGGTGATCCTTGATCCCCAGGCCATTCCAGACGGGCTGAACGATTCGAAACAGCTGAGCGCCAAGCGCCGGGCCGATTTGGCCAACCAGTTGCAGGACTGCGCCCAGATTGGCATCGGGCAGGCCAGCGTTGCCGAAATCGACGATCTGAATATCCTGCGGGCCTCGCATTTGGCGATGGAGCGCGCCGTGGCCGCCCTGCCGACCGCGCCCGATCACGTGCTGGTCGACGGCAACCAGATCCCACGCGGGCTCAACCACAGGTGTGACGCCGTTGTGAAAGGTGACAGCATCAGCGTGTCGATTGCCGCTGCGTCCATTGTTGCAAAAATATGGCGCGACCGGCTGATGGTGGACTTGGCGCAACAGCATCCCGGTTACGGCTGGGACACGAACGCCGGATATGGGACAAAACTGCATCAGGATGGGCTGCGCAAATTCGGCGTGACCCCACACCATAGACGTTCGTTCAAACCTATCCACAAGATATTGTATCAAGAAAAATCATAACCCACTGATTCAAATAAAATATTTGACCACGAATCGGTCGTGACTCATCTTTGTCCACAAGCAAACAGCGCAAAAAGCGCGGCACGAGGCAGAGTATGAAAACGAAAACGACGGCCAAAAAGGCGGCGGCGACGCTGCCGTTGAACCAGATATTGCCAGGCGACTGCATCGACGTGATGAACAGTCTGCCAGAGGCGTCCATCGACCTGATTTTCGCCGATCCGCCCTACAATCTTCAGTTGCGCGGCGATCTGCATCGCCCCGACAATTCCAAGGTGGACGCGGTCGACAACGACTGGGACCAGTTTTCCAGCTTTCAGGCCTATGACGATTTCACCCGCGAATGGTTGACGGCCGCGCGCCGCCTGCTGAAACTCAACGGGGCGATCTGGGTCATCGGGTCTTATCACAACGTGTTCCGGATGGGCGCCGAGTTGCAGAACCAGGGCTTTTGGATCCTGAACGATGTCGTCTGGCGCAAGGCGAACCCGATGCCCAATTTCCGCGGCAAACGCCTGACCAACGCGCACGAGACGCTGATCTGGGCCAGCAAGTCGGAAGGTGCGAAATACACGTTCAACTACGAAGCGCTGAAGGCCCTGAACGAAGGTATCCAGATGCGCTCGGATTGGGTGCTGCCGATCTGCAATGGCAACGAACGGCTCAAGGACGATAACGGCGACAAGGCCCACCCGACCCAGAAACCTGAATCCCTGTTGCACCGCGTTCTGCTGGGCACCACGAACCCTGGCGATGTGATCCTCGATCCGTTCTTCGGCACGGGCACCACCGGGGCGGTGGCCAAGATGCTGGGTCGCGAATTCATCGGGATCGAACGTGAACGCGCCTATCGCGAAGTGGCTGAAAAGCGGCTGTCCAAGGTGCGCAAGTTCGACAAGGAAGCGCTGGAAGTCAGCACATCGAAACGTGCCGCGCCGCGCGTGCCCTTTGGTCAATTGGTCGAACGCGGCCTGCTGCGTCCGGGCGAAGAGCTGTATTCCATCGGCAATCGCCACAAGGCCCGCGTGCGCGCCGACGGCACGTTGGTGGGGCAAGACGTCAAGGGGTCGATCCACCAGGTCGGCGCCCACCTGGAAGGCGCACCCAGTTGCAACGGCTGGACCTATTGGCACATCCGCCGTGATGGCAAGACGCTGCCGATCGACGTGTTGCGCCAGCAAATCCGCTCGGAAATGAACTGATCACTATACCGCCGGTGCCTGTGGCCTGACTTCCACGGCATCACCTTTGCCCCGCCCTTTGTGGCGGGGTTTTTTTTAGCTGCCCGTGGGCATCGGATTGGTCCCGGCCTTATAGGGCGACCAATCATCGATATGGGGGTAGTGCTGCTTGCGCCAGGCGCGCACTCTGGGGTTCATCACGCGCCGCCAGATCGGCGGGATCATCGCGATACTGCCCATCAGCGGATAGCCAAAGGGCAGCTGGGGCGCGTCGTCGGGGGCGTGGTTCTGAAGCAGCGGAAAGCGCCGATCCGGCTTGTAGTGGTGATCGGAATGGCGCTGCAGATTGATCAGCAACCAGTTCGTCGCCTTGTGCGCTGCATTCCACGAATGGCGCGGCTTGACGTGTTCGTAGCGGCCATTTTCAAGATATTCGCGCGTCAGCCCGTAGTGTTCGACATAGTTGGTCAATTCCAGCTGCCACACCGCCACCAACGCCTGGAACAGGAACAGTGCCAAGCCGGTCCAACCGCCGATGACATAGGCCAGCGCCAAGGCCAGCAATTGCAGCGCGCCATAGCGCCAGAACGGATTGCGCCGGTGCAGCGGCCCCAGTTTTCGGCGCGCCAGCATCGCCGTTTCCGCCCGCCAGGCTGATCGCGGACACTCTCTCAGGACACGCAGGAAATATCTGTGAAACCCTTCGTTGTAGCGCGCGCTTACCGCGTCGCGCGGTGTTGCGACGTGCACGTGGTGGACCAACAGATGTTCAGATCGAAAGTGCGAATAGAGCACAGTCGCCAGCAGCAAATCACCCAACCAGCGTTCCAGCGGGTTTTTCTGGTGGAGCAGTTCATGGGCATAGACGATCCCGATCGACCCCGACGCGACACCCACGCCAAAGAACAGCACGATCGTTTCCACCAGCCCCAGATGGTCCGATCGCGTGACCCACCAGATCATCCCGTAAATCAACGCCACCTGCACCGGGAACCACAGGATCGTGATCGCGCGGTGCCAAAACAGATCGCTTTGCGGGGTGTGGGGGTCGGCGTTGCCCGCATCCAACCCCAGGATCGCATCGAGCAAGGTAAACAGCCACCAGCCGTATGCGGGCAGCAAGACCACCGTCCAGCCGCCGTACCACGCCCCGATCACGGCCATGGGCACCATGCCCAATGACAGCCAAAACGGCAGGGCCGGGGACGGACGATAGGAAATGGTTGTGCTCATGTGATCGGGTCAGTCTTGGGTCTGGGCCAGAACGTATGCCTTTTTCATCACGGTCGGAAGGGACGAAGCGGTCACAGGTTCGAACCGTCCGTCCGCGTGATCCGGCGCCGGGGCCGCCATCACGGTCAATTCCAAGTGGAAATGGGTGAAGGTATGCTTAACGCCGCCGATATTCCGCCAGTCTGCATCGAAGGGTGGCGCATGTGCGGGATCGTCGGTCCAGTCGGTTCCCGGAAAGCCCAGCATGCCGCCCAGCAGGCCCGAACCGGGCCGTGTTTCAACCAGCCAGCCCGGGCCACGGTGGGCCAAATAGACATAGCCCCTGCGCACCGGCTTGGGCTTTTTGGCGGTCTTTTTCGGCAGCTCGGCGGCGATGCCCTTGGCGCGGGCCGCGCAAGGCGCCTGCCACGGGCAGATCCCGCATGACGGGCTGCGCGGGGTGCAGACCGTCGCCCCAAGGTCCATGACCGCCTGAGCATAGTCGCCCGCCCGGTGTTGCGGCGTCAGCCGGGCGGCCAGATCGCTCAGCTTGCGTTTGGCGCCGGGCAGGGGATCGCGCACGGCAAAGACGCGTGCCATCACGCGCTCGACGTTGCCATCCACCACCGTTTCGGGCTGCTCAAAGGCAATCGCGGAAATGGCCGCCGCCGTGTAAGGGCCAATGCCGGGCAAAGCGATGAGCCCGTCGCGCGTGTCGGGGAACCGCCCGCCGTGATCCTGAACCACCGCGCGCGCGCATTTCAAAAGGTTGCGCGCCCGTGCATAGTACCCCAGCCCGGCCCATTGCGCCATCACATCGGCATCTTCGGCTGCGGCCAGATCGGTGACCCTTGGCCAGCGCGCGGTAAACCGGTGGAAATAGTCGCGCACCGCGGGCACTGTCGTCTGCTGCAGCATCACCTCGGACAGCCAGACCCGGTAGGGATCGGGCACCACGCCCTGCGCACGATCCTGCGGCGATACCCGCCATGGCAGATCGCGCGCATATTGGTCGTACCACGCCAGCAAGGCGTCGCTCATGTCTGTTTCACGCAATCTTTATACCTCTGCCCTGTGCTTTATGCTGGCCCCGGGCCCTGCGCCGCCTAAAATAGGCCCGGAAACTGGATAGGCCACCCATGACCGGCGATGCAAAGGATCACAATCGGAACAGAAAGAAGCGCGGCTTTCAACGCGCCTCGTCGCTGTTGCAAACGCGCATCCGCAAAGCCGGGGAAACACGCGGCTTTGCCGTGACCCGGTTGCTGACCCACTGGCCCGAGATCGTGGGCGAACAGACCGCGTCGATCGCCCGCCCGGTCAATGTCAGCTATTCCAAGGGCGGTTTCGGGGCCACGCTGACGGTGCTGACGACAGGCGCAAACGCCCCGATGCTGCAGGCCGAACTGCCCAAGATCCGCGACAAGGTGAACGCCTGCTATGGCTATGCCGCCATTGCCCGCATCCGTATCACCCAGACCGCCCCCACCGGTTTTCACGAAGGGCGCGCCAGCTTTGAACACGCGCGCAAGCCATCGGTGGACAAATCCCCGGAAATCACACAGGCCGCGCGCGAGCTCAGCGCCGACACCCGCGATGACAAATTGCGGAGCGCCCTTGAAATACTTGCCGCGAATGTGCTCTCTCGCGCCAAGTCATCGGAGTAGAACATGAACAAGAAAATCATCCTTGCGGCCATCGCCGCTGTCATCTTTGCGGGCGGCGCTGCGATTTATACCCGCCAGAGCGCCGCCCCGACCATGTCACAGATCGTTCCTGCGGCCGGCGAAGACGCGGCAGAAATCGACACCTCGGGCATCGTGGAAATGAGCCTGGGCAACCCCGACGCGCCGGTCACCGTGATCGAATACGCGTCCTTCACCTGCCCCCATTGCGCCGATTTCCACCAGGACCAGTTTCAGCAGATCAAAGAAAGCTACATCGACACCGACAAGGTGCATTTCATCTACCGCGAGGTGTATTTCGACCGCTACGGTCTGTGGGCCGGGATGGTCGCGCGCTGTGGCGGTGAAATGCGCTATTTCGGGATCGCGGACATGATTTTCGAACAGCAAAAAGACTGGCTGGGCGCGGGCGATCCGCTGCCGATCAGCCAGGCCTTGCAGAAAATCGGCAAGACCGCCGGCCTGACGGACGACCAGTTGGACCAATGCCTGAACGATGGTGACAAGGCGCGCGCGCTCTATGCGCTGTTTCAAAAGAACGCAGAAGAACACGATATCACCGGCACCCCCAGCTTCATCATAAACGGCGAAAAGTATTCGAACATGGATTACGCCAAATTCGCTGCTGTCCTTGACGAGAAGTTGGCGGAATGACTGGTCCGCTCGCGGGTGTCAAAGTCATTGAAATGGCACGAATTCTGGCCGGTCCCTGGTCGGGTCAGACACTGGCCGATCTGGGCGCGGATGTGATCAAGATCGAAAGCCCGGCAGGCGATGACACCCGCCGCTGGGGTCCGCCCTTTGTCACCCGTGATGACGATGTGTCGGCCAGTTATTTTTATTCGTGCAACCGGGGCAAGCGGTCCATCGCGGTGGATTTTTCCACGCCCGAGGGTCAGAAAACCGTGCGCGATCTGGTCGCCGATGCCGATATCCTGATCGAAAATTACAAGCTGGGCGGGCTGGCAAAATACGGGCTGGACTATGACAGCCTGTCCAAGGTGAACCCACGGCTTATCTATTGTTCGATCACCGGATTTGGTCAGACCGGGCCCTACGCCCATCGCGCCGGGTATGATTTTATCATCCAGGGCATGTCGGGGCTGATGTCGGTGACCGGCGCGCCCGAGGGGCAGCCGCAAAAGGTCGGCGTGGCGGTGACCGATCTCTTTACCGGTCTCTATGCCACGACCGCGATCCTTGCGGCGCTGCATCAGCGCGACAGCTCCGGCAAGGGCCAGCATATTGATATGTCGCTGCTGGATACGGCCGTGGCGGTGACCGCCAATCAGGGCATGAACTATCTGGCGACAGGCACGCCGCCGGGGCGGATGGGCAACGCACACCAGAACCTGACGCCCTATCAGGTGTTCGATTGCGCCGACGGCTGGATCATCATCGCGACGGGCAACGACGCGCAGTACCAGCGCCTGTGCGCGCTGCTTGGTGTCGACGATATGGCGCGCGATCCTGATTTCCTGACCAACGCCGACCGAATCGCCAATCGCGCCGAACTGACCCGTCGTCTGACCGAGGCCACCTTGCGCTTTGCCAAGGACGATCTGCTGGCCGCCTGCGAGGCACAGGGCGTTCCCGCCGGGCCGATCAACGACTTTGCCGAAGTGTTCGACGACCCGCAAGTGAAAGCCCGCGGCATGCAGCGCGAACTGGACGGCGTGCCGTCGATTGCCGCGCCGTTCCGGTTTTCCGATGCCGACATGGTGATCGAACGGACCGCGCCCAAGCTGGACGAACATGGCGATGACATCCGCGCCGGGCTGGCCAGGACCAAGGCAGAAAGCGTGGCGGATTAGGGCAGCAAACGCGCAAGCAAGGCGTCGATGGCGGACCAGTCCTGGATGTCCAGGCGAACCGGCAAGGTGATGACCTTGGCGCGGAAGCTGGCTGGCAAGCGCACCGCATCCTTTTCCGTGGTGACCAGCTGTGCGCCCAGGCTGGCGGCATGCTGTTCCAGCCGTGCCATCAGCGCGGGGGTCAGGGGCTGGTGATCGTCCAGTGATTCGCCATGCACCAGTTCCGCGCCGGCCTCGCGCAGGGTTGCAAAGAACTTGGCCGGGCGCCCGATCCCGGCAAAGGCCAGCACCCGCAGCCCGTCCCAGTCCATGCCGGTCTGCAACGGCGCCAGATGCCCGTCGACAAGGGGCAGGCCCAGCCGGTCGCCATAGCGCGCGGCAAAGGCCTGCCGTTGCGCCGGCGGCCCGATGACCACGCCAGCATGCGCGCGCTGCGCGCCCGCCTCGATCGGTTCGCGCAGGGGGCCAGCGGGCATCACCCGTTCGTTGCCGAACGCCTGGCCGGCATCAATCACCAGCAGGCTGAGATCCTTGTGCACGCCGGGGTTCTGAAACCCGTCGTCCAGCAGAATGACATCGGCGCCCGCATCTTCGGCGGCCCGGACGCCGGCGGCCCGGTCCTTGGCGACCCAGGTCGCGGTAAAGGCGGCAAGTAGCAGTGGCTCATCCCCGGTCTGATCAGCCGTGTGGCGCGTTTCATCCACCCGGACCGGGCCTTCAAGCCGCCCCTTGTAACCGCGCGTGACGATATGGACAGCGCGCCCGCGACCCATCAGATGCTGCGCCATGGCGATTGCGGTGGGCGTCTTGCCCGTGCCCCCTGCGTTCAGGTTGCCGATACAGATCACCGGCACACCCGCCCGGTAGCCCTGATTGGTCTGACGGCGCGCGGTTTCGCCAGCGTACAGCGCGGCTAAGGGGGCCAGCAGACGCGCCTGCCAACCGGGGGCATCGGGGCTGTTGAACCAGAATCGGGGGGGCTGCATCACATGGCTCCTTTTCGTGCCAGCGCATCCAGCAACACCGCGCAAATGCGTTCCCGCACCTCGGCGCCGGCGGATGCGACGGTCCAGGCGGCATGGGCGATGGATGCGACGCGATCAGGGGCTTGCAGGCTTTCGATCACCTGGGCCAGATCGTCAGCGCTGTGCACTTCGACTGACGCATTGGCATTGCGCAGCAACTGGTAGGCGGCCTTGTGACATTGCACATCGGGCCCGTGAATGATCGCCGATCCGAGCGCCGCGGCGGCCAAGGGGCTGATACCGCCGCCGCCTTGAAAAGACGTGCCCAGGAAGCTGACCGGGGCAAGCCGATACCACATGCCGTCCTGATCGTGATCGGATGCGACCACGACCTGCGCGTCGGGGCTGTTGTCGAACTGGCTTGCCTCAACCCCGATCAGCCCCATCGCGGTCACCTTTTCCAGGATACGGTCCACGGCGCCGGTGTTGGCCGGAACGACGAACATCACAAGCCGGTGCGCCCGGCGCAGCGAATACCGGAAAGCATCGAGTAGCAGGTCTTCTTCCTGCGCCGAAACCGACATCGCCAGGAACCGGGGCCGCACCCCGACCAATGCGGCCATCGCTTCGCGCGCGCCAGTTTCGCAATCGGGCGGGTCCGCGTTGGGTTCCAGAAAGCCGATTTCTTCCACCGTCCAGGACCGCGCGCCCATGCGCACACGCTCGTCGTATTTGCGGTCGCCGACAAAGATCTTTTCGAACCGCCCCATCAGATCGCGCCGCAACTGTGGGGCAAAGCGCCACGGAATACGGGGTCTGCGTTCTTCGGGCCCGTCGGCGGCAAAAATCGGGATCGAACGCGCATCGGCCAGATCGATCAGGTTCGGGCGCAGGTCATAGCCGATGAATAGCCCAAGATCGGGCCGCCAGAAATCAAGAAAGGCGCTGACTGCGGCGGGGGTGTCATCGGGCACCACAATGACCTGAACGTCGGCATCAAAGGGCAGCTCGGCGATTGTCAGATCGGCGGTGGTGACCACAAAGCTGAGTGTGCCGTGCGCTTCCTCTAGTTTCAGCGTCATATCGACAAGGGCCAGCGCCGCATTCGCCGATGGCACGTGGACCCAGATCAACGCCCCCCTGGGGCGCACGCAGCTGTCATAACTGCCAAGATGCTGATCATCGATGCCCTGCTCAATCTTGTCTTGGGCCTGCGCGGCCTGTGCCCGCGCGGCAATCTGCGCGCGCGCGGAAGGCACCCCAAGCGCTTGCGGGCCAAGGCCGGGCACGCGCCCACGGGTCAGGGCCCGATAGGTTTTCAGGAACATAGATTGCGCCATGGCTTGGGCAGCGATCAGGTTGGTTCAGTGTCTGCCGAGGTGTCTTTTTCCTCGTCCAGCAAACGGTGGATGTTGGCGATGAAATACCGCATGTGCGCATTGTCGACCGTGCGCTGTGCCTGACTTTTCCAGGCGTCGTAGGCGGCCTCGTAACTTGGGAAGATCCCGACCAGATCAATCGCTTCGGGGTCCTTGAATTGCGTGCCGGACGGGTCGGTCAGTTCACCCCCGAACACAAGGTGCAGACGCTGGGACATGGGACCTCCGAAAACTGGTTGGATGCTGCGCAGCGTAGACCATGGACCCGGTGGGTCAAGCAAGTCGCGAAAGCCGTTTGCTAATCTTTCCGCAACGCGGCAAAGTTGGGTAAACAATGCAAAGGCGGGCAACCAGGTGACCAGATTGATCGTGTTTTCGGATCTTGATGGCACACTTCTGGATCACGAAACCTATTCCTACGCGCCGGCCCAACCGGCCCTGGACCGGCTGCGTGCACAGGCGATCCCGCTGGTGCTGGCCACGTCGAAAACGGCGGCCGAAGTTGTCGATCTGCGCGCTGACATGGGCTTTGCTGACTATCCTGCGATCGTCGAAAACGGCGCAGGTGTGTTGCCGGCCGGGGCCACAAAGGCTGCGACAGATGCCAGTGCGGATGACCACGCGCGCCTGATCGCGGTCCTGGATCAAATCCCCGATGCGCTGCGGGCCGGCTTTGCGGGGTTTACCGATTGGGGCCCTGACGGGATCGCCGAAAAGACCGGCTTGTCGCCCGATCAGGCCGCCAAGGCCGGGCAACGGCAATTTTCCGAACCGGGCATCTGGCACGGGGCGCGCGCCGACGAAGACCGTTTCATCGCCGAACTGGCCAGGCACGGCGTGGCGGCCCGGCGCGGCGGGCGGTTCCTGACCTTGTCGTTCGGGGCCACCAAGGCCGGGCAGATGACCGCCATCCGCGATGCAATCGCGCCGGGCGCGCGCATGATGGCGCTGGGCGATGCACCAAATGACGCTGAAATGATCGCCGCGGCCGATATCGGTGTGGTCGTGGCAAACCCAACGGCGCCGGATTTCACCGATCTTCTGGGCGATGCGGCCGGCACTGTGCGCCGAACGACACGTGCGGGACCTTCCGGTTGGAACCAAGCCGTACTGCAAGTAGTTAACCAAACGGAAGCCTCGTAACGCGCGCGGGGCAATTGAAGGAGTAGACCTTGGCTGATTTCCACCAGAGCGGATCTGTCGCGACGTTGCATAACCTGCGGACCTCATCGGTTGACGATCTGAACCGCGAACTGGCCAGTATGAGCGCAACGCGCCCGATCACTTTGATCCTGCCATCGCTCTTTTCCGAACTGGAAGGCGACGCGCTGCCCGCCATTCTGGACCACCTGTCCAATGTGCCCTATCTGCACCGGATCGTGATCGGTCTGGATCGCGCCGACGAAGCCCAATTCCGCCACGCCAAATCCTTCTTTTCGCGCCTTCCGCAAGATCACGTGGTTTTGTGGAATGACGGGCCGCGCCTGCAGGCGGTGGACAAGCGGCTCAAGGAACTGGAACTGTCGCCGTCCGAGCCGGGCAAGGGCCGCAACGTGTGGTTCTGCATGGGCTATGTTCTGGCACGCGCCGATACGGCGGTCGTTGCCGTGCACGACTGTGACGTGCTCACCTATGACTCGGAAATGCTGGCCCGGCTGGTCTATCCGGTCGCCAACCCCAACTTCCCCTATCAGATGTCCAAGGGGTTCTATCCGCGTGTCGCAGACGGCAAGCTGAACGGGCGCGCGTCGCGGCTGTTGGTGTCGCCGTTGCTGCAGGCGATGAAGCGGGTGCTTGGGCCGCGCGACTATCTCGATTTCCTGTCCGAATTCCGCTACCCGCTGGCGGGGGAATTTGCCATGCGCACGTCGATCCTGCCCGATATGCGGATCCCGTCGGATTGGGGGCTGGAAATCGGGCTGTTGTCCGAAGCATGGCGCAACCTGTCGCCGCGCTCGGTGTGCCAGGTTGATATATCGGACCGGTACGACCACAAGCACCAGACCCTGTCCGCCGACGATGCCAGCACCGGGCTGTCGCGTATGTCGGTCGATATCTGCAAGGCGATCTATCGCAAGCTGGCCGCGGATGGCACGGTGTTTTCCGAAGAGATTTTCCGCAGCATCAAGGCCACCTATTTCCGCACCGCGCTGGATATGATCGAAACCTATTACAACGATGCCAAGATGAACGGGCTGCACGTCGATCGCCACACCGAAGAAGCCACGGTCGAACTGTTCGCGGCCAACATCATGAAATCCGGAGCGGTGTTTCTGGACAACCCGATGGAAACGCCCTTTATCCCGAACTGGAGCCGCGTGCACGCCGCCGATCCCGACATCATGCGCGCCATGGTCGAAGGCGTGGCGGCCGACCACGAACAATACGCCTGACGGTTACGGCGTTCGCAAGCGGGCGCTCATGTCGCCGACCAGACCAGCGCTGCCGGCCAACATGCCGGGCAGGGCGGGGTGGGGATTGTTGAACGCCACGCGGTGGCCCAGCCGGTCGCGCACCACGGCGCCGGCCTCTTCGACCAGCAGCGCGCCGGCGGCCACGTCCCATTCCCAGGTGTCGCGAAAGGTGATCATCGCATCAAAGCGCCCCTGTGCGACCAGGGCCAGCCGATAGGCCAGCGACGGGCGGAAATGCCGGTTCATGGCCGGAATCCCGCCCGGCCAGTGCACCGGATCAAAGTTCGTCTTGGCCCCCAGAACCGCCGCGCCATCTGCCGTGGGGTTTTGGGCCGCAGTGATCGGTTCGCCGTTCAAGAACGCCCCGCCGCCTGCCGACGCTGAAAACAACCGCTTGAGAACGGGCAGATACACCACCGCCGCGGTGATTTGCCCGTTGTCGACCACGGCCAAAGAATGCGCCCAGTGGTTTTCGCCCGCGATAAAGGCGCGTGTCCCGTCGATCGGATCGACAATGAACACCCGCTGGTTGCTCAGCCGTGCGTCGCTGTCTTCGGTTTCTTCGGACAGCCAGCCATAGTCCGGGCGCGCCCGCAAAAGACCCTTGCGCAGGTCGGTGTCCACGGCCAGATCCGCTTCGGTCACGGGGCCGGCGCCGTCGGGCTTTTCCCACACGTCGGGATCGTCCTGCCAGTAGCTCATGGCGATTTCGCCAGCCGCACGGGCCGCGTCGATCAGAAGGTCCAGATCATGCGCCGGCAAGGGTCATCCTTTCCACCAGAAGCGATGGCACCACGCGCGACAGATGGGTGCGCGCGTCATTGGCCGCAACGATGCTGCCCAGCATGTCGCGCAGGTTGCCCGCGATGGTGCATTCGTTGACCGCATACTGGATTTCGCCGTTTTCCACCCAATAGCCGATGGCGCCGCGCGAATAATCGCCCGTGTTGTCATTGATGGTCGACCCGATCAGCGACGTGACCACCAGCCCGGTGCCCATCTGCGCAATCAGCGCGTCCTTGGTCACATCGCCCTGTGTCAGCGCCACGTTCCCCGCCGCGGGCGAAGGCGGAGCGCCCGGCCCGCGCACGGCGTTGGCCGTGCTGTCCATGCCCAACTTGCGCGCTGTGGCAAGATCCAGCGTGTACCCTTGCAGCACGCCGTCCTGCACGATGGCCCGTTTGCGCTTGGGCAGGCCTTCGGCGTCGAACAGACGCGAGGATGCGATGCGCGGGCGAAACGGGTCTTCGGTCAGCGACAGGGCAGGCGGCAGCACCACCTCGCCCACGGCGCCGCGCAGCCAACTGGTGCCGCGCACGATTTTCGTGCCGTTGATGGCCTGCAACAGGTGGTCGATCAGGCTGCTGGATATCCGTTCGTCAAACAGCACCGGATAGGTTCCGGTGGGCGGTTGGCGCGCGCCCGATCGTGCCAGGGTGCGCTGGGCGGCGGTTGTCCCGACAAATTCAGGCGTTGGCAGATCGGACTGAAAGGTTCGGCTTTCGCCATAGTGATCACGTTCCATCCCGGTGCCCGTGCCGGTGATGGCAACGCAGGACATGCCCCGTTCGCTGCGCGTATAGCCGCCGTCAAAGCCGTTGCTGGCCGCAAGGTGGATCCGGCGCAGCGCATAGCCCGCGCTGGCCGATTGCACGGCGGAAATCCCTGTCTGCGCCATGGCGGCCGCTTCGGCGCGCCGCGCGTCTTCCTGCAAGACCGCGACATCCGGTTCCGGCGCCGGGTCGTGCAATTCCAGCTTTGCGACATCCCGATCCTGCGCAAGCTGAGATGGATCGGCCAGCCCCGCAAAGGGGTCGTCGGGCGCGTGCCGGGCCATGGCCACGGC